>NZ_NFKI01000020.1 GCF_002160305.1 Pseudoflavonifractor sp. An184 | reverse complement strand
AAGGCATTCAGGGCATTCGATCCCACTCGAGGCGGGCTGCCGCCCCCTCGAGCTCCCCCGCCAACACTCGGGCGGATTCGTCTGAACAGAGGTTTTTCGACAAGCTGAGGCGGGGAACCAGTTCCCCGCCTTCCCTTTTACACAAAATCCGATGGGAAAGGAGTGTACCCTGCCTCAAACAGGGAAACAAATATGGAGCGTCTCTATCTCACCCCGGGGGAAATGATCGCCGCTTACAGCGCGGCGGGCCGGGGAAAGCTGAACCGCCCGACAGCCAGCCTCCTGCTGCTGGGCATTCTGGCGGGAGCCATCATCGCGGTGGCCGGCGCCGCCACCAACACCGCCGCCTACGGCATTGCGGACACCTGGACTCTCCGGACGGTCTGCGCCCTGCTGTTCCCCTTCGGCCTGGGGCTGGTGGTGGTCACCGGGTCGGAGCTGTTCACCGGCAACTGCATGCTGCCCATCACCCTGCTGGACGGGAGCGGGACAGTGGGACAGCTGCTGCGAAATTGGGCGCTGTCCTACCTGGGTAACATCCTGGGGGCCGGACTGGTGGCGGCGCTGTGCGTTTTCTGCGGCCAGCTGGACTACTCCGCCGGGGCTCTGGCGGTGTACACCATCCGGGTGGGGGCCGCCAAGTGCGCCATGTCCTTTGGAAACGCCTTCGGCCTGGGGATTCTATGCAACTTCCTGGTGTGTCTGGGGGTGCTGGCCGCCAACTCCGCCAAGGACACCGCCGGACGGCTGCTGGGGGCCTATCTGCCGGTGTGCTTCTTTGTGCTGTGCGGCTTTGAGCACTGCATCGCCAACCTCTACTACATCGGAGCCGCTCTGATGGCCGCAACCGTGCCGGAGTACGCGGCTCTGGCTGTGGAGGCGGGGGTGGATCTGTCCTCCCTCACCCTGGCGGGAGCGGCCGCCAACCTGATCCCGGTCACCCTGGGCAATCTGGCGGGGGGTCTGGGTGTGGGTCTGCTCCTGTGGTACTGCCATACCCAGGCGGAGAAGAAAACCGCCGCCCGCTGAACAAACCCGAATCAATAAAAGCCGTGGGAACGCAAGGAAAGGCGTCTCCCACGGCTTTTTGTCTGAACGTCAGGTGACCTCGTTTCGGTACCGCTGAATCAGCTCCGCGTACCCCGGCGTCTCCCGGAGAAAGACGCACTCCGGGTCCCGCTCCATGCTGTCCAGGATGGGCGGGATCAGGGCGCGCTGATCCTCCCCCACCGCATCCTTGGTGGGCAGGTGGGGGTAGAGGGGGGAGGCGGCCAGGTCCCAGGGCACCGTCAGGCTGTGGAGCAGCCGGTCCAGCAGCTCCAGAGCTCTGGGCCCGTCCTGTTCCGCCGCCGCCATCTGGAAGGGGGTGGAGAGCACCGCGTAGTCGGACAGATCAAAGACCTCCCCGGAGCGGACGGCGGCGCCGGCCAGAATGTGGGCCCGCTCCCGGTCCCCCTCCTCCAGGGCCCAGTCGATCATGGACAGCAAAGTGGTCTGAATGCTGTGGGCCCGGTCGAACAGCTCCTGCTCCAGGAATACCCAGGCCTCCTCCCGCCGCCCCTGGGCCCAGCGCAGGCGGGCCTTGAGCTCTCGTTTCTCCCGGTGGGCGTCGGACAGCTGACCCAGCAGCTCCTCCGCCCGGTCCAGCTCCCCGGTCTTCACACAGCGGGAGGCCAGGGCGTAAGTGGACCACTCCCGCACCTGGGGGTCGGCGCTGCGGACGCACCGCTCATAGAGGGCGGTGACCTCCGCCTCCTGCGCCTGCCGCTCCGGGCCGCCGGCCTCCGGCTGGAGGGCCAGGACGCCCGCCAGCATGCCCGCTACGTTGTAGGCCAGCTTGTCGCTGTTAGGGTACTCCCGCAGCTTGTCCCGGGCCATCTGGAAGGCGGCCCCGCAGCCCGCCTCCTGACTGGCCTCGTACAGCTGGTTCAAAAACAGCCCGATCTCCTGGTCGGTCAGGTCCTCCTGAAAGGACAGCAGGGTGTTCAGGTCCACCCCCAGGGTCCGGGCCAGGGCGGGCAGCAGGGTGACGTCCGGGTAGTTCAGATTCCGCTCCCACTCGTTTACCGCCGGGGCGGACACCCCCAGCTTCTGGGCCAGCTGCTCCTGGGTCAGGCCCAGGGCCTGCCGCCGGGTGCGGATCACCTCGTTGAGCTTCATGGCGCTCCCTCCTTCTCTCTGCCCCTATCCTAACAGAGTTTGCGCCAATGCACAACGGAGCGTTGGGAAAGAAAGCCGGACCGGACGTTAACCAGCAGTTAAAAAATCCCGGCCAGATGGCCGGGATTGGGATGTATTGAGAAAGTTCAGGGGTTGGGGACAACCTCCACGGTATAGCCCTGGTCGATGAGGCCCTGGACGATGCCGGTGCCGCCCACCATGTGCCCGGCGCCCACCACCATCAGTCCGGTGTGAGAGCCCTCCTGGCTCAGGTAGTCGGCGGCGTACCGGATCATGCCCGGGTCCCGGTCGGTGAAGAGCTTGCTGTTGAGCTCGTCGTCGCTCTCCAGGATGGCCTCTTTGTTATAGATCTTCTCAAAGCCGGCCACGTCCCGGTTCTTCCAGGTCTCCATCATGGCGCTGATCTGGTCGACCTGGGCCTGGATGGCCTCCTGGGTGGCGGGCTCCAGGGCCTCCTCCCCCAGCACGGCCACCAGGGCGTCCCGGGTCTCCTGGTCCACGGTGTTCACGTCCACGGCCATCAGCAGGCCGCTGGCTAAATAGGTCTCCTGGTACGCGGGGGACAGGTTATCGAAGATGCCGCCCTGGAAGGCGTAGGTCTCCACCGCGTCGATGGGGATGCCGGCGTTGGCCGCCTTGGCGTTGACGTACAGGTCCACCGCCATGGCGTTGGAGCTGGTGGTCTCGTCCACCGTGGCCAGGGACTGGAAGGAGGTGGCCAGAGCCCAGGCCTTGTACTGGGCGATGGCCTGCTCGTCCATTCCCAGCTGGGCGGCCACCTTCACCGTGGCCTGGTACAGCTCCGGGGAGACGTGGTCGGCCAGAGTGGTGCCGTCGGAGTACACCTGCATGGCGGCAAACTCGGCGATCTGGGCCTGGTCGTTGAAGTCCAGCTCAAAGGTCACCTGGTCCGCGTTCAGGATGATGTCCCGCAGCTGCTTGTGGAAGGGGTAGGTGTTGTTCACGTCGGTGTGGATGCTTCCCAGCAGGTACAGGGTGTTGCCCTCCCCGTTGTCCGCCTTCCACAGCAGGCCCAGGGAACCGGCGTTCTGCTGGTCGTACAGGTTGAGAATCAGGCTGTCGGCCATGGCGGCGGCCTCCAGCAGGGTGCAGGGCTCCTCCAGGCGCAGGCTGGAGCCGTCGCCGGCCAGGGCGCCCACCGAGGTCATAAACTCCTCCGCCCCCGCCTCGATGCCGGGGAAGGCGTAGGCGGCCGCCTCCTGGTACAGGGCGTTGACCACGCCGCCCCGGGTGGTGTCGATGACCAGGCCCTCCTCAGCGGCAGGGCGGGTCTCCACCTCCAGCAGGGCCAGCTTGCCGGCCACCACCTTAGTCATGGTATCCAGCTGTTCTGTGGTCACGGTCTGGCTGTGCTGGGTGTAGATCTCGTCTCCAAACAGCCCCAGGGAGTAGCCGTCGGCCAGCATGCCGTAGGACCAGGCGGGCAGGGGGGCCGCCTCCTGAGCGGCGGGCTCCGCCGCCAGGGCGGTCTGGGTGCCGCCCAGCATACCCAGGGCCAGCAGCAGGCTGATAAGTTTCTTTTTCACGTGCATCTTCCTTTCTCCGGGTCTCCGGAATCGTTCCGGAAAGATATTTTCATTGTAGCAGTGGACCATGGAAAGTCAAATAAAGATTTCCTTAAAAATTCCTGGACCCTTGTAGGTATTCCGACAGGCGGTCCCAGGGGGCGGGTTTGTTGTGTGTCTGGTCATTGCTCCCGCATCTGAGGCACGGCCCAGGGGTACAGCACGTCCTCCAGCCCGATGTAGTCCACCCCCCAGATACTGGTGGGCTCCTGTCCGGGCAGAGCTCCCGCCGGATAACACACCACCAGCTCATCCGGTTCAAAGGACAGATAGGACCACTGAAAATATTCCTCCATAGCCTGGGCCTTCTGCCCGACGGCCTGAGTCCCGGCCACGATGGCTGCGATGGCCTCCGCCTGTCCCACCGAGAACAGGTCCTGGTTGGGAATGTGCTCCCCGGTCTCCTTGTCAAAGGCGTCGGTAAACTGGTGCTCCGTGATCTCCTGCTCCCGGACCGGAAGGATCACGGTGGTGCGAAAGTAGTACACCCCGGGGGCGGTGGCGGCCCACCCCACCCGCTGTTCCACCAGAAAGTTGGAAAACTGTTCCGGGTCCTCCGACTGCCGGAAGGCCTGATAGGCCCGCTCCACCACCTCCTGGATGTCGTATAAGGAGCCCCGCTCCTGGTAATAGGCGGCGACCCCCTCCAGCAGGGCGGAGGGAAGCGCCGTGAGCGGGGTGTCCCCCTCCACATAGTAAGTGGGAAAATCCATATCCTGGGGGCGCTCCCGGAGTAGTTCCGTCCCGCCGGACAGGCGGTAGGACCGGTCCCCCCAGAAGTCCACCCAGATTTCCGCCTCCGTTCCGTCGGAGAGGGTGAGGAACTCCGGAAGACGGATCTCATCCACCGTCAAAAAATCCGCCGTGCCGGCGTCGGAAAACTCCGTGCCGTTCCGGGCAGTAAGGGAACCCGGCCCCGCCTCCGGACTGAGGTAGACGGTCACCTCCATGCCCAGGGGGTCTTCCCAGACCTCAGCTGGGGAAAGTTCCGCTGCCGCCGGAGGGAGCGCCCACTGGGTTGCCTCGTCCCAAAGCACACCCTCCTGCTCCCCATCCCCGATGTCCAGAATCAGAGCAGAGGGGAGACCGTCCGCCCCCCGCTGGACCTCCGCCACCCGGCCCCGGAGGCAGGACTCATCCTCACTGCCGCCGCAGGCGCTCAGGGGAAGCAGAAGGAGCGCGGCCAGCAGAAAGCACCATTTCTTCATGTGGTTCACTCCTATCAGGGTTTGAAAAAGGGCCGCCTCTGCTGGGGCGGCCCTTGCTTCTGTCAGGAAGTTACTGCTTGGGGACGGTCTTGGTGATGGTGGCCTTGGGGTCCTCGGTGTCAAACACCGTCTTGGCCGCGGCGGCCAGACCGGCCAGCCCCTGAATCTCGCTGGGGACAATGATCTTGGTGGCCTTGCCGTTGGCGGCGGCGGTAAAGGCCTCCAGAGCCTTGATTTTCAGGACGCCGTCGCCGGGGTTGGCCTCGTTGATGAGCTTGATGGCGTCGGCGGTGGCCTGCTGCACCTTCATGATGGCCTCAGCCTGAGCCTCGGCCTCCAGGATTTTGGCCTGCTTGGCGCCCTCGGCCTGGAGAATGGCGGCCTGCTTCTCGGCGTCGGCCCGCAGGATGGCGGACTGCTTCTCGCCCTCGGCCACCAGGATCTGGGACTGCTTCTGGCCCTCGGCCTGGAGGATAGCCTCGCGGCGCTCCCGCTCGGCCCGCATCTGCTTCTCCATGGACTCCTGAATGTCCCGGGGAGGCATGATGTTCTTCAGCTCCACCCGGTTGACCTTGATGCCCCAGCTGTCGGTGGCCTCATCCAGGATGGCCCGCATCTGGGTGTTGATGTGGTCACGGCTGGTGAGGGACTGGTCCAGCTCCAGGTCGCCGATGATGTTCCGCAGGGTGGTGGCGGTGAGGTTCTCAATGGCCCCCATGGGGTTCTCCACGCCGTAGGTATACAGGCGGGGGTCGGTGATCTGGAAGTAGATGACGGTGTCGATCTGCATGGTCACGTTATCCTTGGTAATGACGGGCTGGGGCGGGAAATCCACCACCTGCTCCTTCAGGGACACGTTCTTGGCCACCCGCTCAATGAAGGGGATCTTGAAGTGGAGGCCCACGCCCCACACGGTCTGGAACGCGCCCAGCCGTTCAATGACGAAGGCCCGGGACTGCTGGACCACGCGGATGTTGGCGGCCAGCACGGCCAGCACAAGGACAATCACAACGACGGGGACGATAAAGGCAACAATATTGTCTAACATGATCTCCGCTCCTTACTTTAAATAATGATTTAAAAATGCTGTGGATTGTGATACATTTGGAAATTCAGTCTTTGCCTCACACAGGTTCGACAATGACTTTGACGCCTTGGATTTTCAGGACCCGGACCTCTTGACCGGCAGGGATCACGCCGTCGGCCTGGCTGCTGCGGGCGCTCCAAACCTGCCCGGAGAGATTGACCAGGCCCTTGCCGGCGATGTTGTTGATCTCCTCGGTGACCAGTCCGGTGGTCCCCAGCACCCGGTCCGCGTTGGTGGCGGAGTAGTTGGGCTTGAGCAGCTTCTGGGCGATGGGCCGGAGGAGGGCCATGGAGATGGCGGACAGGACCACAAAGGTGATGAACTGCGGCCAGAATCCAAAGCCCAGGCTGCTGACGATCAGGGCGCCCAGAGAGCCCAGGGCAAACCAGATGGAGGTGAGGCCCACCGTCACAGCTTCCCCGACGCCGAACAGGATCAGGGCGGCCAGCCAAAATATAGGTTGCATATGCGGCTCCTTTCTTCAAAATTTTGCATTGGAAGGAACTTGTTTTGCTCTGCCTCCAGCCGTCCAGGTCCGCTTCGGAGCTCCAGTCTCGGCCACACGTCCTATTTTGCTGGCTGCACCATTATAATACCACAAGATTCGTGTTTTTTCCACAGCGGTTTTGTAAGGTTTTTTTAAGATTTTGGCCGTTTTGCACCTCCGCGGGGCCCCCGGCTCATCCGCTCGCATCCGCGCGGGGCCGCGCTTTCGTTTTCGAGCCCGGACAAAGTTTCCCGGGGGAATTGCGAACGGGCCTGTTTTCCAGTATACTGAGGGGGAATCAGAAACATACGCCGGCAGGACGCCCTCGTCCGGCGTTTCAGGAGGTTTCCCCCATGTCTCAAGAGCTGACTTTTTCCGTCCCCACCCTGTTCGGGGTGGAGGGCCTGACCGCCGATGAACTGCGCCGCCTGGGCCTGGACCAGGTCCGGGCGGAGAACGGGCGGGTGTTCTGCCAGGGCGCCGCCCTGGACCTCGCCCGTCTGAATTTGAACCTGCGCACCGGGGAGCGGGTGCTGCTGGTGCTGGGCTCCTTCCCGGCCGCCGACTTCGACGCCCTGTTTGAGGGCACCCGGGCCCTGCCCTGGGAGCGCTTCATTCCCCGGGAGGGCCAGTTCCCGGTGAAGGGCCACAGCCTCAACTCCGCCCTCCACTCGGTGCCCGCCTGCCAGTCCATTGTCAAGAAGGCCATCGCCGCCCGGCTGGGGGCCAAGTACGGCCTGAACACCCTGCCGGAGACCGGGGCCCTCTATCAGGTGCAGTTCTCCATCATGGGGGACGAGGCCGTCCTGATGCTGGACACCTCCGGGGCGGGGCTCCACAAGCGGGGCTACCGGGCCCAGGGGGTGGCCGCCCCCCTGCGGGAGACCCTGGCGGCGGCCATGGTGATCCTGTCCCGGTACCGGGGGCGGGACCCCCTCTGCGACCCCTTCTGCGGGTCGGGGACCATCCCCATCGAGGCCGCCCTCATCGCCAAAAACCGGGCCCCCGGCCTGAACCGAACCTTCTCCGCCCAGAAGTGGGCCTTCGTGGACAAGAAGCTGTGGCTCCAGGCGGCGGACGAGGCCATGGATAAGGAGTTCCATGGGGACTATGAGATCTGGGGCGGGGACCTGGACCCGGCGGCGGTGGAGCTGGCCCGGCACAACGCCGCCCTGGCCGAGGTGGACGACGTGGTCCGCTTCGACGTGGACGACGCCCGCACCTTCCACTGGGGCGGGCTGTACGGCCGGGTGGTCACCAATCCCCCCTACGGCGAGCGGATCATGGAGCGGAGGGAGGCCGAGGAGCTCTACCGGGCCTTCGGCAGGGCCTGGAGTAAATTCCCCGAGGGCTGGAAGCTGTACCTGCTCTCCTCCCACACCGAGTTTGAGCGCACCTTTGGCAAGAAAGCGGACAAAAAGCGCAAACTCTATAACGGCATGCTCAAGTGCGATCTGTTTATGTATTTGTAACGATGCGCGCCTAGCCGCCGCAGGCGGCCGGACGCGGGGAAAGGGGGCGTCTGTCATCCGCCATATTTTTATCATCAACCCCGCCGCCGGGAAGCGGGAGACCACCCGGCGGCTGGAGGAACAGCTCTCCCGGCTGAGCGTTCCCCACGAGGTCTTCTATACCCGGGAGGCGGGGGAGGCCAGAAAAATCGCGGAGCGGGCCGCCGCGGCGGGTGTAGCCGCCCGGCTCTACGCCTGCGGCGGGGACGGCACCCTCAACGAGGTGGTGAACGGGGCGGCGGGCCACGATTTCCTGGCGGTGACCAACGTGCCCAAGGGGACGGGCAACGACTTCCTCAAGCTGTTCGGCCCCCGGTACCGGGAGCGCTTCTCCGATCTGGAGGCCCTGGCCGCCGGTCCTCAGACGGCCTTTGACCTGATGGACTGCAACGGGAAGCTGGGGCTGGACGTGGTGTGCGCCGGGGTGGACGCCCGCATCGCCGCCGGTGTGCACCGGTACAAGCGGCTGAGGGGCGTCTCCGGCCGGTGGGCCTACCTGCTCTCTCTGGCGGAGCAGGTGTTCCTCCGGGGGATCACCCGCCCCATGACGGTGGAGATGGGAGCGCGGCGCTGGGAGGAGGCCCCCACCGCCGTGCTGTGCATCTGCAATGGCCGGCACTACGGGGGCGGATTCATGCCGGTGGGGGACGCCATGCCGGATGACGGGATTCTGGACGCGCTGCGGGCGGGGGATGTGGGCCTGCCCACCTTTCTGCGCCTGGTTGGGAAGTATGCCAAGGGACTTTATTGGAAATACCCCCAGTGGATCGACTCGTATCACGGCCGGGAGGTGTCCTTCTCCGCCCAAGCGCCCATCACCGTGGTGGTGGACGGGGAGGTCATGGAGGACACCCGCTTTACCGTCCGCCTGTCCGAAAAGCGGGTGAACTTTTTCTACCCGGCCGGCCTGTCCTACCAGCCGGAAAAACGTCGGAATTAGCACTGGCCACGTTTGTTTGTGAACAAAGAGTAAATTCTCCCCCGCTGATCTCAAATTTTTTGAAATTGGGGGTTGATTTTTTTCTTTGACAAGGGTATTATGAGAACTGTGGTTAGCACTTAGAACGAAAGAGTGCTAAAGCTAATGAACTTTGTTTATTCCAATCATCATATAAGGAGGAACCTGTTATGAAACTCAAACCCCTCGCAGACCGCGTTGTTGTCAAGCTGGTAGAGGCCGAGGAGACCACCAAGGGCGGCATTATCCTCACCGGCGCCGCCAAGGAGAAGCCCGAAGTGGCCGAGGTCCTGGCCGTCGGCCCCGGCGGCATGGTGGACGGCAAGGAGGTCACCATGACCGTGAAGGTGGGCGACAAGGTCATCACCAGCAAGTACGCCGGCACCCAGGTCAAGGTGGACGGCGAAGAAGTCACCATCGTCCGTCAGAACGACATTCTGGCCATTGTCGAGTAAGGCCGCGGAGATGAATCTGTAAGCCGTCCACCTTGGGGCCCCATCGCAGATGGGGCGGCGCGGTAAGCGCCGGAGGCCGGCGGAATTCACTTCCGACGGCCGCAGGTCAAATTCCAAGGGGCCCCCACGAAACCTTGTTTCGTGGGAAGGACGGCGAAGAGGTGACTATCGTCCGTCAGAACGATATTCTCGCCATTGTCGAGTAAACTCGACAATAGCAGATAGGAGATAGAAGTGAGAAGATAGGAGTTGTGGTGTGCGCCAAAGGCGCACCAATTTGAATCTCGTCCGGCTTTGCCGGACACCAAAACTCCTATCTCCTATCTCATCATTCCTATCTGAACATTCCTGATCGTATTTGAATTTCTCTCAATTTGGAGGTAATGCGTTATGGCTAAAATCATTTGCTACGGCGAGGAGGCCCGCAAGGCTCTGGAGAAGGGCGTGGACCAGCTGGCCGACACCGTGAAGATCACTCTGGGTCCCAAGGGCCGCAACGTGGTGCTGGACAAGAAGTTCGGCGCTCCCCTCATCACCAACGACGGCGTGACCATCGCCAAGGAGATCGAGCTGGAGGACCCCTTTGAGAACATGGGCGCCCAGCTGGTGAAGGAGGTCTCCACCAAGACCAACGACGTGGCCGGCGACGGCACCACTTCCGCCACCCTGCTGGCTCAGGCCATTGTGAAGGAGGGCCTGAAGAACCTGGCCGCCGGCGCCAACCCCATGATCATGAAGAAGGGCATCGCCAAGGCCACCGCCGCCGCCATTGAGGCCATGAAGGCCAACAGCCAGAAGGTGAACGGTTCCGCCGACATCGCCCGGGTAGGCGCTGTCTCCTCCGGCGACGAGACCATCGGCCAGCTGATCTCCGAGGCCATGGAGAAGGTGGGCCACGACGGCGTCATCACCATCGAGGAGTCCAAGACCGCCGAGACCTACTCCGAGGTGGTCGAGGGCATGCAGTTCGACCGGGGCTACATCACCCCCTATATGGTCACCGACACCGAGAAGATGGAGGCCAACCTGGACGACGCCCTCATCCTCATCACCGATAAGAAGATCTCCAACATCCAGGAGCTGCTGCCTCTGCTGGAGCAGGTGGTTCAGGCCGGCAAGAAGCTGCTGATCATTGCCGAGGACGTGGAGGGCGACGCCCTGTCCACCCTGATCGTCAACCGTCTGCGCGGCACCCTGAACGTGGTGTGCGTCAAGGCCCCCGGCTTCGGCGACCGCCGCAAGGAGATGCTTCAGGATATCGCCATCCTCACCGGCGGCCAGGTCATCTCCGCCGACGTGGGCCTGGAGCTGAAGGAGGCCACTCTGGCTCAGCTGGGCCAGGCCCGTCAGGTGAAGGTCACCAAGGAGAACACCACCATCGTCAACGGCGCCGGCAGCTCCGAGGACATCAAGGCCCGTGTGGCTCAGATCAAGAGCCAGATCGAGGTCACCACTTCCGACTACGACCGTGAGAAGCTCCAGGAGCGCCTGGCCAAGCTGGCCGGCGGCGTGGCTGTCATCAAGGTTGGCGCTGCCACCGAGGTGGAGATGAAGGAGAAGAAGCTGCGCATCGAGGACGCTTTGAACGCCACCCGCGCCGCTGTGGAAGAGGGCATTGTGGCCGGCGGCGGCACCGCCTACCTGAACGCCATCCCCGCCGTGGAGAAGCTGATGGCCGAGGCCGAGGGCGACGAGAAGACCGGCATGCAGATCATCGCCCGGGCGCTCACCGCTCCCGTAAAGCAGATCGCCGCCAACGCCGGCATCGACGGCTCCGTGGTTCTGGAGAAGATCAAGGAGTCCGGCAAGACCGGCTACGGCTTCGACGCCTACAACGAGGTCTACTGCGACATGATCCCCTCCGGCATCGTGGACCCCACCAAGGTGACCCGTTCCGCTCTGGAGAACGCCGCCTCCATCGCCAGCACCCTGCTGACCACCGAGGCCCTGGTCGCCGACAAGCCCCAGCCCCCCGCTCCCGCCGCTCCCGCCAACCCCGATATGGGCGGCATGTACTAAGCAATACGCTTTCAAAGCCCCACGGCCCTGTGCCGTGGGGCTTTTTGCAGGCTGGGGCTTGTGGGCGAAGCCGTGAGTGAGCTTTGCCCGCCGGATCGATGAGAGGGATATGAAATCCGCGACGACGCGGCCCCCCGCTCCCGCCGCTTCCGCCAACCCCGATATGGGCGGCATGTATTGATCAATGCCACAAACCCTTGGAATGATAAGGTCTCAGCGTAAGGAAAGATGGCTCTGCCGAACTTACGCCACAGACGAAGCGTATGATAGGGTGAGAGCAGGACGGCGCTCACGGTTTATGCGGGTGTCGGCCTTTTTGTTTATGCCAGTCAGGCACGCTCAGTGCTTCTCCTTAACATTTGTCTATGATCGGAACTTCTGCGTCCTGTTTGAAAATTGGAGATGTGTCGAACTGCGAGGAATTTTTTGCCGGACAAGGTGATTCGACGCGGCAAGCCTTGGCGGACTGCGGGGAATATCAACGCAGGGTGGCGGAACAGACCTCGCTGCTTAGGCAGGCCGACATGTTTTATACAGGGACTAGGCGCGCTGTGAAGCAAATCGGAAAGACAGGACCTGAAACCTGCCAATTCCGCGCCGTGGTACGGCCGCTGCTCCCTAATGCATGGAAAAATGACGAAAACAGGAAATCCGGATGGCGCATAGAAGCGTTTGCGGGGGACAAGATAGACGCGGATGTTCCATCCAAGGCAATATCCAACACCAAGACAAAAAGAAAAGGAGAGACAAAAATTATGTCTAGCAACGGTAACAGCAGCAACAAGCTGGTTGTCCCCAGTGCACGCGAGGCCATGAACAAGTTCAAGATGGAGGCCGCCAATGAGGTGGGCGTCACCCTGAAGCAGGGCTACAACGGCGATCTGACCAGCAAGCAGGCCGGCTCTGTGGGCGGCCAGATGGTCAAGAAGATGATCGAGTCCTACGAGAACGGCCTGAAGTAAGCGCTTCAAGCTGGGCATAAGCCCGCCTATGACTAGGTGAGCGCAGCCGGGTATGCCATCCCCAAGAGGGGGAGAGCTGTCATTTGGAGCTGGACGATCAACTCTCATGACAGGTTTCCTCTGTCCGGGATGGACATGCCCGGCTTTTTCTGCTAGGATAGCAGTGTTTGTTCTGCTTTGAAGCGGATGAATGAAAACGTCTAATTCTCACAAAAACCACACGAAATTTTTGGTGGAAACAGAAAAGACTTTTGGGGGCCGGAAATAATTCTTTACAATATTACATTAGCGTGCTAAAATGTGAAAGCAAGAAGGGGGTATTCCCCGACCTTACCACATGATTTGGAGGTTTGAACGATGAAAAAGACTCTGTCTCTTGCACTTGCTTTGACAATGGCACTCTCCCTCGCCGCCTGCGGCAACAGCGGCGGTTCTTCTTCCTCTGCTCCCGCAGACGCCTCCGGCAGCTCCAGCCAGGCGAACAGCAGCACTTCCAGCAGTTCCGCCAACACCGAGAGCGACCTGGCTTATGTTCAGGAGCAGGGAACCCTGTACGTTGGTATTACCAACTTTGCGCCAATGGACTATAAGGAAGAAGGAAGCGATGAGTGGATTGGTTTTGATGCTGATATGGCCAAGGCCTTTGCTGAGAGCTTGGGCGTAAATGTGGAATTCCAGGAGATCACCTGGGACTATAAGGTTCAGGAGTTGGAATCCAAGACCATTGACTGCGTTTGGAATGGCATGACCATCAACGATGAGGTCACTGCTGCGATGAGTGTCTCCAATCCCTACTGCACCAACTATCAAGTGTTGGTCTATCCTGCGGACAGAGCTGCTGAGTTTGAGAATTTGACTTCTCTGGAGGGGCTGTATGTGGCCGTAGAGTCCGGCTCTGCCGGCGAGGATGCTGCAGAGGCCCTGGGTGCTACCACTGTTCCGGTTCAGTCCCAGGCCAACACCCTCATGGAGGTACAGTCTGGCAACTCTGATGCCGCTGTTATTGATGTACTTATGGCTGCCGAGATGACTGGCGAGGGCACCAGTTACGCCGACCTGGTTTACAGCATGAACCTTAACGAGGCGCAGGGTCTGGAATCCGAAAACTATGGTGTGGGTTTCCGCAAGGGCTCTGATTTGGTGGACGCGTTTAACAATTTCTGGACCCAGGCTGTAGCCGACGGCACTGTGCTGGAGGTGGCCACCACCTACGGCCTTCAGGATGCCGTTATCCTGGAGTAAGCTACTGATGCAACTGAACCCTCAGAAAGCAGAGAGCGTATTCGCTCTCTGCTTTTGAGCGGTATTGGTCCCACTATTAAAGACAGAGAGGACGACTCCCAATGGTCGAGTTTTTTCAATCATCGGTGACCCAGACTGTACTGGCGGCGCTGAACCAAGGTTTTGTAGTTACTTTGGAGCTGTTTTTTGTTACTCTGATTGGGGCATTGCCTTTAGGGTTGGTCATTGCCTTCGGTTCCATGAATCGCTGGGCACCGCTGGCGCGCCCCACCCGTTGGGTGTTGTTCCGTCATGGGCGGGAGCCTGGCAAAGTGGCCCTTGCACTTATTTCATTTCGGCCTATTAGTATGGTTACCAGAGTGCTGGTCTGGATTGTCCGGGGCACGCCTTTGATTCTTCAGATCATTGCCATATACTATGTTCCCGGCTTGGTTCTGGAAGGCGGGAGCCCCTGGCCCCGGGGCGAGATCGGGCGGATGACAGCTGTGTGTGCGGCCTTCGTTGTGAATTATGCCTTCTATTTCTCTGAAATCTACCGGGGCGGTATCCAAGGCGTGCCTGCGGGGCAAAACGAGGCAGGTTTGGTCCTGGGAATGACAAAAAGGCAAATATTCTTCAAGGTCACCCTGCTTCAGATGATCAAGCGGATCGTCCCCCCCATGTCTAATGAGATTATTACGCTGGTGAAGGACACCTCCCTGGCACGGGCCATTGCCTTGCAGGAGGTTATTTGGGCAGCTGAATCCTTTATGAAAGGCAATCAGGGCATCTCCGGCCTATGGTGGCCGCTGATGTTTACAGCTGTGTACTATCTGGCGTTCAGCGCCATTGTGACCATGGTGCTGGGACGGCTGGAAAAGAAGCTGGACTATTTCCGGGTATAAGGGGGACACGGATATGCCGATTTTGGAAGTACATAACATTGAAAAACACTTTGGTGATACCCGGGTTCTGGAGGACATTAGCTTTGATTTGGAGCAGGGCCAGGCCCTGGCGATTATCGGCTCCTCCGGCAGCGGCAAGACCACCCTGCTCCGGTGCCTGAACTTTTTGGAGACTCCAAACCAGGGCCGCATCGCGGTAAATGGTGAGGTTATCTTCGATGCAGAGGACCCGGCCACCCAGAAGGAGAGTGAGGTGCGAAAGAAGCGCCTCCACTTCGGCCTGGTGTTCCAGTCCTTCAACCTGTTCCCCCAGTACACCGCCCTGAAAAACGTCACCCTGGCCAAGGAACTGCTGGCCCAGGAGCAGCCCGACTATAAGAGCCGGAAGAAAGAAATTCTGGCGGAGATCGAGGCGGAGGGCCGGGAATTATTGGCCAAAATGGGGCTGGCCGACCGGGCGGGGCACTACCCCCACCAGCTCTCCGGCGGGCAGCAGCAGCGGGTGGCCATCGCCCGGGCTCTGGCCCTCCATCCGGATATCCTCTGCTTTGACGAGCCCACCTCCGCCCTGGACCCGGAGCTCACCGGCGAGGTGCTGAAGGTCATCCGGGGTCTGGCGGAGCAGAAGACCACCATGATCATCGTCACCCACGAGATGGCCTTCGCCCGGGACGTGGCCGACCAGGTAATCTTCATGGACGGCGGGGTCATCGTGGAGCAGGGCGACGCCCGGCAGGTGATCGAGAACCCCCAGCAGGAGCGCACCCGTCAGTTCCTGTCCCGGTACTCCGAAAATTGACGGCCAGACAAAACGCGGACCGTTTTTATGCGGTCCGCGTTTTTGAATTTCTCTGGCCTTTTTTCAAGAATCCTGTATAATGGGAACTACCAAGATGCAGGAGGAGAGCGACATGCGCAGACTTTGGTGCCACGGCAAGGTGGACTCTATGGCCCGCCCCACGCGCCGCTGTGAGGCCGTTGGGGTGGAGAACGAGACGATTGTATTTCTGGGGACCGACCAGGAGGCCCTGACCCAGAACTGGGATGAGATCATTGACCTGGAGGGGAGGCAGGTGCTCCCCGGCTTCTCGGACACCCACATGCACCTGCTCCACTATGTGCTGTTTCAGAAAAATCTGGCCCTGTTCGGGGTGGACTCCATCGAGTCCATCGTCCGCATGGGCCGGGAGCGGATCGCCCAAAACCATCCCCCCTGCCTGCTGGGCATGGGCTGGAACCAGGAGCACCTGGCGGAGGGCCGCATGCCCGAGCGGCGGGATCTGGACCGCATCTCCACCGAAATCCCCATCTGCCTGCTGCGGGTGTGCGCCCACATCGCCGCCTGCAACACCGCCATGGTGGAGCGGCTGACGGAGATCCGGGACCAGGTGCCCCCGGCGGTGTGGGAGAAGGTGGACGTGGCGCACGGCCTCCTCCGGGAGGAGGCCATGCGCCTCTACATGGAGATCATCCCCCCGGAGAGCGACCAGGAGATCCGGGACATGATCCGGAGAGGGGCGGCCGACCTGAACGCCGCCGGGATTACCTGCGTCCACTCCGACGACCTGCAGGTGCTCTCCGGGACCAGCCCCGCCCACCTGGTGGAGCTGTTCCGGGCGCTGGAGCGGGACGGGGAGCTCACCGTCCGGGTGTACGAGCAGTGCCTGGTGGAGCCGGAGGACTTTGAGGCCTTCCAGGTCCTGCGCAGCTCCCCGGAGGACCGGACCAGCCTGTTCCGCACCGGGCCCAGAAAACTGCTCCAGGACGGCTCCCTGGGGGCCAAATCGGCGGAGATGATTGCCGGCTATGTGGACGAGCCGGACAACCACGGTATCCCCATCCACACGGAAGAGGAGCTGTATCAGCTGATCCGGGCGGCACACCGGCAGCGGATGGACGTGGCCGTCCACGCCATCGGGGACCTGGCCCTGCAAAAGGTGTGCGACGCGGTGGAGCGGGTCCAGCGGGAGGACCCCTGGCCCCAGGCCCGCCACGGGGTGGTCCACGCCCAGACCACCTCCCCCGCCCTGCTGGAGCGGATGCAGAAATTAAACCTTCAAGCCTACATCCAGCCCATCTTCATTGAGGCGGACATGGAGGTCATTGCCCAGCGGGTGGGCGAGGCCCACGCCCGGGAGTGCTACAACTGGAAGTCCATGCTGGAGCTGGGGCTGCACGCCAGCGGCGGCTCCGACTGCCCCGTGGAGCCCTTTGACATCCTGGACAACCTGCGCGCGGCGGTGACCCGGCAGAACCGGGCGGGGACCAAGACCTATCTGCCTGAGCAGGCCCTTACCGTGGAGGAGGGGCTGCGGCTGTTCACCTCGGACGCCGCCTGGGCCTGCCGGGACGAGGAGGTCCGGGGCACCCTGGAGGTGGGCAGGCTGGCCGACCTGGTGGTGCTGGACGGGGACCTGTTCCACATGGACCCGGCGGACTTCCCAAAGGTGAAGGTCGTGGAGACGGTGCTCAACGGAAAAACGGTTTTTCGTGCATAAAACAAGATCGGCGCGGCCCGGATGGGCCGCGCCGCAATTTGTCGGAAAACCTGCGCGGAATAAAACCCGCCTGAGACAGGGCGGGGGAGCTCGAGGGGGCAGCCGCCCGCCTCGGATGGGATCAAATGCCCCGGAAGCCTTGCTGTGCAAGGCTTCCGGCAAGCGAAGCGAGGACTTTTGCGCCGCAGTGCGGCGCCGCATGTATTTACACGGATTCCAGGGCCTGCGCCAGGTCGGCCAGCAGGTCGTCCCCGTGCTCGGTGCCGATGGACAGCCGGACGGTGCCGGGGAGAATCCCCTGCTCCGCCTGCTCCTCCGGGGGCAGCTGGGCGTGGGTGGTGGTGGCCGGGTGGATGACCAGGCTCTTGGAGTCGGCCACGTTGGCCAGCAGGGAGAACAGCTTCAGGTGGTCAATGAAGCGGAAGGCCCCCTCCTGTCCCCCCTTCAGGTCCACAGTGAAGATGGAGCCGCCGCCCCGGGGGAAGTACCGCCGGTACAGGCCGTGGTCCGGGTGGTCCGGGAGGGAGGGGTGGTTGACTCGCTCCACCTTGGGGTGGTGGGAGAGATACTCCACCACCTTCCGGGTGTTCCCGGCGTGGCGGTCCAGGCGGAGGGACAGGGTCTCGATCCCCTGGAGGAGGAGAAAGGCGTTGAAGGGGGAGATGGCCGCCCCGGTGTCCCGCAGCAGGATGGCCCGGATGTAGGCGGTCAGGGCGGCGGGACCGGCGGCGTCCGCGAAGCAGACCCCGTGGTAGCTGGGGTTGGGGGAACCGATGGGGGAAAAGCGGCCGGAGGCCTTCCAGTCAAAGATTCCCCCGTCCACAATGATTCCACCCAGGGTGGTGCCGTGGCCCCCTAAAAATTTGGTGGCGGAGTGAACCACCACGTCGGCCCCGTGTTCGATGGGCCGGATGAAGTAGGGGGTGCCGAAGGTGTTGTCCACCACCAGGGGGACGCCGCGGCGGTGGGCGATGGCGGCGATGGCGTCCAGGTCGGGGAGGTCGCTGTTGGGGTTGCCCAGGGTCTCCAGGTAGACCGCCTTGGTGTTGGGCCGGATGGCCCCTTCCACCTCCGCCAGGTTGTGGGCGTCCACAAAGGAGGCAGTGATCCCGAAGGGGGGCAGGGTGTTGGCCAGCAGGTTATAGGTGCCGCCGTAGATGGTCTTCTGGGCCACGATGTGGTCCCCCGCCTGGGCCAGAGCCTGGATGGTATAGGTGATGGCGGCGGCGCCGGAGGCCACCGCCAGGGCGGCGCTTCCCCCCTCCAGGGCGGCCATCCGCCGCTCCAGCACCTCCTGGGTGGGATTGGTGAGGCGGCCGTAGATGTTGCCCGGCTCCTCCAGGGCAAAGCGGGCGGCGGCGTGGGCGGCGTCCGGGAAGACGTAGGCGGCGGTCTGATAGATGGGGACCGCCCGGGCGCCGGTGGCCGGGTCGGGGTTCTCCTGTCCGGCGTGGAGCTGGAGGGTTTCGAAGCGATAGGAGAAGTTGTGAGCCATGGGAAGCATCCTTTCTGTGTTCGGAAGATAGCGGAACGCCGCGGCGGTGTGTTTCCGGCAGTATACCACCAAAAACCAATTCGGTCAATAGGTAATAAAGAGAAAGATTGTGCTGCCCTACGGCATTTTTGTAATCATCTCAAGCGGCGCCCGGAAGTCCTCCTCGATTGTCTCTCAGGCACGCATTCCATGCAGTGGGGCTCTGGGGGTGGAGAAGCTCCCTGGCTTTTCCGCCAAGACCGCCTTTCCACGCCGCCTCGCCTTGTTTTTCCCCGAAACCTGTGCTATCATGACCGTATGCCTGGGATGTGCCAGGCGGAAAGAGGTTCTGGTATGAACGATCTGCGCCGTCCCGGCGTGCTGCCCTTTCTCCTGGCGGAGGCAGTCCTCTACGGGACGTTTCTGTGGCGGGATCTGTCCCCCGGCGGCCCCGGCTCCACACCGGTCAAATATGCGGCCATTCTGTCGTGCGCCCTGTTCTCCCTGCTGTGGGCCTTGTTTGGGGGCGGGGACCGGCTGACGGCCCTGGCCCTGGTCCTCACCGGGGCGGCGGACACTTTTCTGCTGGAGCTGGACGCCCACTACGCCGCGGGCGTGCTGCTGTTCTGCGGGGTGCAGCTGTGCTACTTTCTCCGGCTGTATCCCAAGAAGCGGCGGAGTCTGTGGGGGGCCCGGCTGGGGCTGTTCCTGCTGTCTCTGGCGGCGCTGCGATTCCTGGGGCTGCTCACTGCTCTGAACGTCCTGGCCCTCTTTTACTTCTCCAACTTCTTGTGCAACGCCCTGCTCAGCCTGGGCTGCCCGGGGCGGCGGGCGCGGATCTTCTCCGCCGGCCTGTGCCTGTTCCTGTGCTGTGACCTGTGCGTGGCCGCCTATCAATTTCCAGGTTCCCTTCCGGACGCGGTTTTCCAGGCTGCCCGGGTGGGGATGTGGCTGTTTTATCTGCCGGGACAGGTGCTTATCGCCCTGTCCGGGCTGCCGGAATCTTTGACCTGAGGTGACTGATCTTGAAATCCAGCAAACCGCTCTCTCTGCTGACCGCCCTGGCCACCGCCGTGCTGGTGCTGTCCGGGTCCATCGCCGTGCCCATCCTGTGCCGGCCCTTCTACTACGCCCACATTGAGGCCATGTCCATGCCCGAGTACACCGGACTGACGGTGGACCAGATCAAGCAGGCCTTTGATGAGATGCTGGACTTCTGCCTGGGCCTGCGGCAGGACTTCTCCGTGGGGGTGCTCCCCTGGTCGGAGTCGGGCCGGGACCACTTTGCCGACGTGCGTGTGCTGTTCCAGCTGGACCTGGTGCTGCTGGTTCTGTCGGCGGCGGCCCTTGTGCTCCTGTTTCTCTTTGCCCGGAAGCGCCGGCTCACTCCCGCCCGCCTGCTGGGCCGCGGGCCGGGATTCTGGGCCGCGGCGGGATTGGCCGCCGTCTTTCTGGCGGTGGGCGCCCTGGCCGCCACGGATTTTGACCGGGCCTTCGTGATCTTCCACTCCATTTTCTTCCCGGGTAAGACCAACTGGATCTTCGATTGGCGCACCGACCCCATTATCCTCCTGCTTCCGGAGGACTTTTTCCGCAACTGTGCCATTCTGATTCTGGTCCTGCTGGTATTCTGGTGTGCGGTTCTGATCGCGGCGGACCTGCTGGCGGGCCGCCGGAGGAAGAGACAGGCGGTTCCACCCGCCTGCCCAGGCTGTTCCGGCGGAGCGGGCCAGGGAGACGCCTGCAAGTGATTTTCAAAAATCCTGCAAAAAGATTTGTAATTTCCTCTAAAACCAGTTGACAAATCCGGGGTCGAGTGCTATATTATAGCCAGAAAGGGTGATACCAATGTGGTAAGAAACCTGGACCCCAGATGTCACCGGATTCGGCGGCTGAGATTGAAATAAAGAAGTTCGATTGAGAAAGGCGCGGAAAGGAAAGAAAATTTTCGGAACCCAAGCAGTGATTTCCTAAGTGTAACCCAAGAATCCTGAAAGACCCCTGGAACGCAGAAAACACGGAAGCAGACCAAAGGAAATTCAAGGTTCCCAGGCACCAAGAAGTAACTGTCCCATTCAGTTCCAAGCAACGCGCGCCGGCCGGAGAAGAACATCTGGACCCCACTCCAAAACTCCACAGAATGCCGCAAGAAGGACGAAATCGCGCAACAGAACAGGACCTCATGTGTGAGGGGTGCAGCTCAGAGGAGCGCAGAAGAACGAGTTGAACGCAGGATGGAAACTTGCAGGCGGAACGTGTGGAATTGGAGAATCTGCAGAAAGAGAGGTAACCATATGATGTTAGATAACAAGAAGCACCAGAAATAACCCCTGATTGTCAGAACCACGGAAGACGATCAGGGGTTATTTCTTTTGCCTCTTGGGATGCGGCGGAAGTGCGCCGGCTCCGGAAAAACCCGGGGCCGCCCCTTTGCGGCAGCCCCGGGAAAGCATCATTTGGTCAATACCTTTTTGTGATATCCCCGCTGTCCGCAGCGGGGACATTTCATGCTCCGGCTCCGTCCGATGTGCGGGGCCAGCACCACCGCCCGCATGGTGGGGATATACCGGGCGCCGCAGTGGGGACACTCATAGTAGCCCGCGTCGTGCTCGATGCGCAGGGCATAGGCGATGGCCGCTACCAGGATCGCCAGCCCGGTGAGCACCAGCGCCAGCCGCCATGCCAGCATCTCCACCGCGAAGACAGCGGCAAATATCATAACCAGATAGTTGACCGTGGCCGAGGCGGCGATCACCGTCTCCAGAGAGAGGAGCTTTTTGTTCTGCTCCGCCTCCTGGCGCTGCAGCTCCAGCAGGTGCTTTTCCGCTTGTTCCTGATACCGCTCCATGTCCATCCGCGCCCCGGTCAGGAGCTCATTGACATTGATATGGAGAAGCCCGCACAGCTCCAGCATCAGGGATGGGTCCGGCATATTTTTTCCAGTCTCCCATTTGGAGACCGCCCGGTCTGTGATCCCCAGCTTCTCCCCCAGGGCGGCCTGGGTGTAGCCGGCCTCTTTCCGGCATGCGGCGATGAACGCGCCGATTTTTTCCTGATCCATGGGCGCCCCTCCTTTCTGACCTGAGCATACGATTTCCAGAACCGAATCACCACATACCATCGGTTGAGCTCCGTCTGTCCGCGGGCGCCGGCCGCTCAACCAGCGGTTGAATTGGGCGGAACAGTATGGAATTGGGGTGGGATGAAACCCTGCGGGGACGGTCTAAACTAGGGGCGGCCTCACAGCAGCAGGGAGATCAGCGGGATGGTGACCAGACACAGCAGGCTGGACAGAAATACCGCCTCAGAGGCAAACTGGGTGTCGCCCCCGTAGGTCTCCGCCAGAATGGAGGTGACGGCGGGGGAGGGCGTGGCCATGATGATCAGGGTGACGCCGATGACCAGAGGGTCCTCCACCGGGAGAAGCATCAGAATCAACCAGGTGAGCAGCGGCAGGAACAGCAGGCGCAGAAAGGCGGAGGAGAGGACGTCCCGGTTCCGGAGCAGGGCGGAGACGCTTCCGCCGGTGAGGTTCATGCCGATGATCAGCATGGACAGCGGAGTGGTCACGTCGGCCAGATAGGTGAGCGGGGTGTCGATCACCTCGGGAATGGGAATCTGGGCGGCATAGAGGATGAGCCCCAGCAGGGTGGCCCCGTTGACCACCGTGAGCAGGATGGACCGCCAGGAGACCGGGGGCGCATCCCCGGAGGCGCTGCGGTCCATGCAGATGAGGGTGGCCCCGGTGGTGTAGGCCAGCAGGTTGAAGGGGATGCCCAAAAAGACGGCCAGGGCCAGCCCCTCCTCCCCAAAGAGGGCCAGGGCGATGGGAAAGCCCATAAAGCCGTTGTTGTTAAAGGCGCAGGCGAAGGTCCACAGTCCCCGCCGCTCCCTGGTGACGCGGAACGGCCGGGCCAGCAGGGCGCTGATGACTCCGTACAGGATGTAGAGGGCCAGGCCCAGGACCACCTCCAGCAGCCCGGTGCGGAGAAAGGCGGGATCGTAGGGCCGCACCAGGGAGGTGAAGATGGTGGCGGGCATGGTGACATTCATCAGCAGGCTGCTGAGCATCTTGGAGGCGGAGGCGGGCAGTACGCGGAGCCGGACAGTCCCATAGCCCACCCCAATGAGCAGAAACAGCCCAAACAGATTGGAAAACACATCCCGAATGTCCAGCATGGCGTTGCGCCCCTCTTCCTCAGATGGTTCCCGGCCGCAGCAGGGCCGGCTTACAAGGAGCATTGTAGCAAAAAAAGAGCCGGTTGTCATCCGGGAAAACGGGACGGCCGGCGTTTCTCCGCTTGCGCTCCCGCTCCGGATGGGATATAATACGGTGAAACTTTTTTGTCGAGGTGTGTCTCCATGGCGGACAAGCTGGGTATTTACATCCATATTCCCTTCTGCCGCAGTAAATGCGACTACTGTGACTTCTACTCCCTGGCGGGGCGGGAGGACCAGATGGACCGGTACCAGAAGGCCCTGCTGGCCCATCTGAAGGAGACCGCTCCCCTGGCCCAGGGCTACCCGGTGGACTCCATCTACTTTGGCGGCGGCACCCCCAGCTACTACGGGGCCAAGCGCATCAAGGAGCTGCTCGCCCACCTGTCCAAGCTGTTTCAGGTGGAAAAGGACGCGGAGATCACCGTGGAGTGCAACCCGGACAGTGTGGATCTGAAGTCCCTGCGCATTCTGCGCAAGGCGGGGGTGAACCGCCTGTCCATAGGGATGCAGTCCGCCCAGGAGGGGGAGCTGCGGGCCATCCACCGCATCCACACCCCCCAGCAGACCAATCAGGCGGTGGAGGCGGCCCGGAAGGCCAAGTTCACCAACCTGTCTCTGGACCTGATCTATGGCCTGCCCGGGCAGACCATGGAGAGCTGGAAGGCCACGGTGGAGCACGCCCTGTCCCTCATCCCCCAGCATCTGTCCTGCTACGGACTGAAGGTGGAGGAGGGCACCCCCCTGGCCCGCCGGGTGGCGGAGGGGGAGGTGCTGCCCGACGACGACCAGCAGGCCGACCTGTACCTGTGGACGGTGGGCCGGCTGGAGCGGGCCGGGCTCCCCCAGTATGAGATCTCCAACTTCGCCAAGCCGGGGTACGAGTCCCGGCACAACCTGCGCTACTGGCTCACCCGGCCCTATATCGGCTTCGGGCCCGGGGCCCACTCGGACTTTGGGGGGCGGCGCTACTCCTTTGTCCGGGACCTGGACGCCTATATCCGGGGCGTGCTGGAGGGGGGCGACATCATCGACTCCTCCGAGCTCATCCCCCAGCGGGAGCGGTGCGGGGAGTACCTGATGCTCCGCCTGCGCACCGTTCGGGGTGTGGACGGCCGGGAGTACCGCCACACCTATTTCATGGACTTCGCCCCCCTGGAGGCCCGCCTGAGGGAGTTTGCCGCCCAGGGCTGGGCGGAGGAGGCGGACGGGCGATGGCGGCTCACCCCCAGGGGCTTCCTGGTGTCCAACCAGCTCATCGGCGACCTGCTGGACCGGCAGGAGCAGGCCAGCTGGGAGGATCTGATCCGCCCCAGACAGGACCAGCCCTGAAAAAACAGGCCGGGTCCGGGCGGGCGGCCCTTCCAGCCGGAGAGCCGGAGAATGGCAGGAGAAGAAAACTTTGCATCTTGCCCAAGGCACCTCAAAAAACCTCATTTGTTCTTACTTTTTTCACAATTTTATGTCTACTCTGTAAATTTCATTGCCTTTTGGACATACTGATGCTATAATATACTTGTTTCCATGCGCCGCCTGTGTTGCGCGCATGCTTGATTTCGATATGTTATGGCTTTGGCCGTATGATCTTATATAGACCCCAATCTAATGAATATGGATCGAGAGGGTGCCAGATTTGACAAAATATCACATTCAGGGCGGAAAGCCTCTTCGTGGAAGCATCACCATCAGCGGCGCCAAAAACGCCGCTGTCGCCATCATCCCCGCCGCCCTTTTGGTGGACGGGGTATGCCGCATTGAAAATATTCCCCAGATCAGCGACGTGACTTTGATTCTCCAGATCCTCCAGGAGCTGGGGGCGGACATCCGCACCGTCAACCGCACCACCGTGGACATCGACTGTTCCCACATCCGCAACCGGCAGGTCCCCTACGAGCTGGCCCGGAAGATCCGCGCCAGCTACTACCTGGTGGGCGCTCTGCTGGGACGCTTCGGCTGGGCGGAGGTCCCCCTGCCCGGGGGCTGCGACCTGGGCGGACGGCCCATTGACCAGCATGTGAAGGGCTTTGTGTCCATGGGGGCCGACGTGGATGTGCGCAGCGGCCTCATCTGCGCCAAAGTGCCCGGCGGCCGTCTGGCCGGCGGACAGGTATATCTGGACATGGTGTCCGTGGGGGCTACCATGAACATCATGCTGGCCGCCGTGCTGGCCGACGGCATGACCATCATTGAGAACGCCGCCAAGGAGCCTCACATCGTGGACCTGGCCAACTTCCTCAACTCCATGGGGGCCAACATCATGGGGGCGGGCACCGACGTCATCAAGATCCGGGGCGTGAAGCAGCTCCGGGGCGGAGCCTACTCCATCATCCCCGACCAGATCGAAGCCGGTACCTATATGGCCGCCGTGGCCGCCGCCGGCGGGGACGTGCTCATCCAGAACGTCATCCCCAAGCATCTGGACTGCATCACTGCCAAGCTGGTGGAGATGGGGGTGGAGGTGGAGGAGCTGGACGACGCCGTCCGGGTCCGCCGCAGCGGCCCGATCAGCCGCACCAATGTAAAGACCATGCCCTATCCGGGTTTCCCCACTGATATGCAGCCCCAGATCGCCGCCGTTCTGTGTCTGGCCAACGGCACCAGCGTCCTCACCGAGGGGGTGTGGGACAGCCGCTACCGCTATGTAGATGAATTCCGCCGCATGGGGGCCCACATCCAGGTAGACGGCAAGGTGGCCGTCATCGAGGGCGTGCCCGCCCTCACCGGGGCCCCGGTCCACGCCTGCGACCTGCGGGCCGGAGCGGCTATGGTTATCGCCGGCTTGGCCGCCCAGGGCGTCACCGAGGTGGACGGCATCTACCACATCGAGCGGGGCTATGAGAATCTGGTGGGCAAGCTGGCCGGCGTGGGGGCCGACATCCGTACCATCACCGTTCCCGACGAGGACGCGAAGTCCCAGGCGGGCTGATACTGAGATACGAGATAGGAGTTAGGAGATAGAAGATAGGAGATAGGAGTTGACGCGGTGCGGTCGTCTTCCGTAAAACTCCTATCTCCTATCTCCTAATTCTTATCTGAATGATATTGTGGGGGGATTTTGTGCTTACATACATAACTTTGGCCAGCGGTTCCAGCGGGAACTGCGCGCTGGTGAGCTGCGGCGCCACCCGCCTGCTGGTGGACGCGGGCATCTCCGCCCGGCGGATCACCACCGCGCTGAAGAGCCTGGGGGTGGACCCCGCCTCCCTCAGCGGCGTGTTGGTCACCCACGAGCACAGCGACCACATCTCCGGTCTGACCACCCTCACTAAGCAGCTGAAGCTGCCCGTGTACGCCACCGCCCCCACCCTGCGGCAGCTGTGCTACCGCATCCCCTTTCTGGATGGGCTGTGCCGGGAGTTTGACCCGGGGGACGGGTTTCCGGTGGGCGAGCTGTGGGTGGGTTCCTTCCCCACCTCCCACGACGCGGCTTGCAGCGTGGGCTATACCCTCACCGGAGAGGGCTGCAAGGCGGCGGTGGCCACCGACCTGGGGTGCCTTACCACGGCGGTGCTCCAGGCGGTCCAGGGCTGCGACCTGCTGGTGTGCGAGGCCAACCACGACGAGGACTGGGTGAAGTCCGGCCCCTACCCCTACTATTTAAAGCAGCGCATTCTGGGGGATCAGGGCCATCTGTCCAACGAAATGGGGGCGGAGTTGGCCGCCTTGGCGGTGGAGTCCGGGGCCCGCACGGTGGTTCTGGCCCATCTGTCCTCGGAGAACAACACCCCCGCCCGGGCCCGGGATGTGGTGTCCCGCCGCCTGTCCGCCGGGGGGATCGACCCGGAGCGGGATATCTCCCTCACCGTGGCTCCCCGGAAGGAGTGCGGCCCGGTGTTCCGTCTGGAGCGGGGCCGGGACATGGTCTCCTTTCCGCTGCGGGAGGGGGCGGCCCTATGCTGAGCGTCCATCTCATCTGCGTGGGCAAGCTGAAGGAGAAATTTTATCTGGAGGCGGCGGCGGAGTACCAGAAGCGCCTGTCCGCCTACTGTAAGCTGACTCTGGTGGAGCTGCCCGAGGAGAAGCTGCCCCAGAATCCCACCCAGGGGCAGATCGACCAGGCCCTTTCCAAAGAGGCACAGGCCATCCGGGCCAAGCTGCCCCCCAGCGCCAGCGTGATCGCCATGTGCGTGGAGGGCAAGGAGCGCTCCAGCGAGGACTTTGCCAAGCTGCTCTCCACCTGGGAGCACAGCCCGGCCAAGCATCTGGTCTTTGTCATCGGCGGCTCCTACGGCCTGGACCCCGCCATCAAGGGGGAGGCCTGGCTGAAGCTGTCCATGTCCCCCATGACATTTCCCCACCACCTGGCAAGGGTGATGCTCCTGGAGCAGCTCTATCGGGCCTTTAAGATCAACGAGGGGTCCAGTTACCATAAATAGAGCTTCGTGCGGAGAGGGCGGCCTCTCCGCACTGGTTTTTTCCGGAACCGCTTGACAAACGGGGAAAAGCACGCTACCATTTTTTTATCAAAAATTCCCGGAGCGGTTTTTTCTCCGCCGGATCATTCAGAAAGAAGGAATTCCCATGTCCGATTATCAGATCTCCACCGACTGCCTCCACGCGGGCTACCGCCCCGGAAACGGGGAGCCCCGGAACATCCCCATCATCCAGTCCACCACCTTCCGCTATGAGACCAGCGAGGAGATGGGCAAGCTGTTCGACTTGGAGGCCAGCGGCTACTTCTACACCCGCCTGCAGAACCCCACCAACGACATGGTGGCGGCCAAGATCTGCGCCCTGGAGGGGGGCACCGCAGCCATGCTCCTGTCCTCCGGACAGGCGGCCAACTTCTACGCCATCTTCAACATTGCCGGCTGCGGGGACCATGTGATCTCCTCCACCTCCATCTACGGCGGCACCTTCAACCTGTTCGCCGTCACCATGAAGCGCATGGGCATCGAGTTCACCTTCGTGGACCCGGAGTGCTCCGAGGAGGAGCTGAACGCCGCCTTCCGGCCCAACACCAAGGCGGTGTTCGGCGAGACCATTGCCAACCCCGCCCTCACCATCCTGGATATTGAGAAGTTCGCCAAGGCGGCCCACGCCCACGGGGTGCCCCTCATCATGGACAACACCTTCGCTACCCCGGTGAACTGCCGTCCCTTCCAGTGGGGCTGCGACATCGTCACCCACTCCACCACCAAGTATATGGACGGCCACGCCCTCACTGTGGGCGGCGCCATTGTGGACAGCGGCAACTTTGACTGGAACGCCCACAAGGACAAGTTCCCCGGCCTCACCACCCCCGACGAGAGCTACCACGGGGTGACCTATACCGAGCGCTTCGGCCTGGGCGGGGCCTACATCACCAAGGCCACCGTCCAGCTCATGCGGGACCTGGGGTCCATCCCCTCCCCCCACAACTGCTTCCTGCTGAATGTGGGCCTGGAGACTCTGCCCCTGCGGATGAAGAAGCACTGTGAGAACGCCCAGGCGGTGGCCGAGTACCTCCAGGGCCACGAGAAGATCGCCTGGGTGGAGTATGCCGGCCTGCCCGGGGACAAATACTACGAGCGCGCCAAAAAGTACCTGCCCAACGGCACCTGCGGCGTGGTGGTCTTCGGCGTGAAGGGCGGCCGGGCTGCGGCGGAGAAGTTCATGGCCGGGCTGAAGCTGGCCTCCATCGCCACCCATGTGGCCGACGCAAAGACCTGTGTGCTCCACCCCGCCTCCTCCACCCACCGGCAGATGAACGACGAGGAGCTTGCCGCCGCCGGGGTGTCCCCCGACCTGGTGCGCTTCTCCGTGGGCATTGAAGACGCCAAAGATATTATCGCCGACCTGGAGCAGGCACTGGCCAACGTCTGAGCTTTTAGAGTGGAGAGTTAAGAGTGAAGAGTGTAGAGGCGGCCTTCGCGGACGACCGCAGGACCGCCCCTACGGCGAAAACGCACCGGGAGCGATGGTTCGGCAAATCCAGGCGCGGCGGTGGAATCGCACCGGTATCAATTTTTGCAAACCCAGGGCCCAGCGGCCCGGCAGGAATTCAGACCAACCACTCAAATTTTGCGCGCCGGAAATATTCTGCCCGGCTCAAGGGATAACCCCCGTAAATGGGGTCCGGGGAAAGCGGACCTATGGACCTAGGCGGAGCAGAGCGGAGCCGTAGTCCATCGGCCGCGTCCCCGGCGGCGTTTTGGTTACTTTGCCGCCGCGGGCAAAGTAACCCGCCGTCCGCAGACGGCGGAACTCCTCTGCGAAGCAGAAACAGAGACTCGCCCGCGGGCGGCGAAATACCCCCGAGCCCATCTCAAAAGGAGAAGATCCATTATGGCAGTAGAAACCGTCCTGATGTACAACTGCAGCGGCGAGCAGTGGGCCAAGCTGCGCCAGATTTTCCTCATGCTCCGGGTGCGCATCCGCCCGGTGGAGGCGGACCAGTACGGTCTGACGCTGGAGGACCTGCTGGGCCGCAGTGAGGAGAAGGCGCCGGTGGAGGAGGAATTCTCCGACCCCATGCTGGTGTTCTGTAATCTCCCCCATGAGAAACTGGACCACCTGCTCACCGCCATGGGCCGGGCTGGCCTGCCCCGCATCGCCCTGAAGGCCATGCTCACTCCCACCAACCGCACCTGGACCTCTCAACAGCTGTGGACTGAGCTGCGCCGGGAGCACGAGGCCATGCAGGCCCAGCGGCAGCAGAAAAAGTGAGGGATTCGGCTGGAAAAACCATTGACAAACCGGTCCTGTGACAGTATAATAATAAAGCGGTTTTTGAAAACCGCTTGTCTGCGGCTGTGCTGGAATTGGTAGACTGGCAAGCTTGAGGTGCTTGTGTCCGGACGGGCGTACGGGTTCGACTCCCGTCAGCCGCACCAAAAAGAAAGACATCTGCTTTGCAGATGTCTTTCTTTTTGGGTTTTGCCGCCCGGAGGGCGGCTCCACCCGTTGATTTAAAATGCTCGGGCGAAATGAATTCGCCCTGGGCCAAGGTTTTCGCCTGCGGCGAAAACGCTTGTACGGCGCAAAAGCGCCGCCGGCCAGAAGGCCGGTTGGATAGTCTCCAGGTACATGCTTGGCCCCTCAAAATATTGGCTTTCTCCATCTTTCCCCCAAGAAAAGAGATGAAAAGAAAAAGGAGTTGTGTGTGATGAGCGAACGTCAGCCCCCTGCGGAAAATAAGATGGGCACCATGCCGGTGAACCGGCTCCTGTTGTCCATGGCCATCCCTATGATGATCTCCATGCTGGTGCAGGCCCTCTACAACGTGGTGGACAGCTACTTTGTGGCCCAGATCAGCGAGGACGCGCTGAATGCCGTCTCCCTGGCCTTCCCGGTACAGAATCTGATGATCGCCGTGGCCGTGGGTACCGGCGTGGGCATCAACGCCCTGCTGTCCAAGAGCCTGGGCGAGCGCCGCCAGCGCCGGGCCAACGCCGCCGCCATGAACGGCCTGTTTCTGGCTATCCTCAGCTGCCTGGTGTTCATGGCCATCGGCCTGACATGCTCCCGGTTCTTTTTCCAGGTGCAGACCGGCCAGCAGGCCATTGTGGATTACGGCACGGAGTACATGACCATCGTCTGCGGATTGTCGGTGGGCCTGTTCGTACAGATCACCTTTGACCGGGTGCTTCAGGCCACCGGGCGCACCTTCTACACCATGATCACCCAGGCGGTGGGCGCCATTATCAACATCATCATGGACCCCATCCTGATCTTTGGCCTGTTCGGCTTCCCCCGGATGGAGGTGGCGGGAGCCGCCCTGGCCACCGTCCTGGGCCAGATCCTGGCCGCCTGCCTGTCCATTTTCTTCAACCTGACCCGGAACCACGACATTCAGTTCCAGTTCCGGGGCTTCCGTCCGGACGGGCGGATCATCGCCCGCATTTACAGCGTGGGCATCCCCTCCATCATCATGCAGTCCATCGGATCGGTGATGGTGTTCGGCATGAATAAAATTCTCATCTCCTTCACCACCACCGCCACGGCGGTTTTCGGAGTGTACTTCAAGCTCCAGTCCTTCATCTTTATGCCCGTGTTCGGCCTGAACAACGGCATGGTGCCCATCGTGGCCTATAACTACGGCGCCCGCCGCCCGGACCGGATTATGAAGACTATCAAGCTCAGTATCACCTACGCGGTGTGCATCATGCTGGTGGGCCTGCTGATCTTCCAGTTTGCCCCCGGCGTCATGCTGAATCTGTTCCGGGCGGAGGGGGACAGCGGCGACATGCTCACCATCGGCGTGCCCGCCCTGCGGATCATCTCCCTGAGCTTCCTGTTTGCCGGTTACGCCATCGTGTGCTCCTCCGTGTTCCAGGCCCTGGGCCACGGGGTGCTGAGCCTCACGGTGTCCGTGGTGCGGCAGCTGGTGGTCCTCCTGCCGGTGGGCTTCCTGCTCTCCCTCACCGGGAACCTGGAGCTGGTGTGGTGGGCCTTCCCCATCGCGGAGCTGTTCTCCCTGACCCTGTGCACCATCTTCCTGCGCCGGGTGTACCTGCATGAGATCAAGCCCCTGAGCCTGCCTAAAAAATAAGTGCAAAAAACCGTCTGAGATCCTGTGGAGCTCAGACGGTTTTTATTTGGCTCATAGGTGGGCGATTACCTGGTACATCAGGAAGAAATGGCACAGAGAACCCAGGAGGATGAACACGTGGAAGATCTCGTGGCAGCCGAAGCGGGGGTTGTTCCGGCCCGGCCACTTCACCGCGTACAGCACGCCGCCCACGGTGTACAGCACGCCGCCCAGCACCAGCCACACCATCCCCGCCGTGGGCAGCAGCCGCACCAGAGGGACGATGGCCGCCAGGGACAGCCAGCCCATCACCAGATAGATGACGCTGGTGAGCCAGCGGGGGATGTCCAGCTTGGCGATGGTGAGGATGATCCCGGCGAAAGCCAGGGCCCAGATCACCGACAGGAGGGGGATTCCGCCGTCCTCCCGGAGGACGGTGGTGCAGATGGGAGTGTAGCTCCCGGCGATGAGCAGATAGATGGAGCAGTGGTCGTACTTCCGCAGGGCGATCCGCTTGGCCACCGAGGTGTTGACGCAGTGGTACAGGGTGCTGGCGGTGTACAGGCAGATCATGGACAGGCCGTAGATCAGAAACACCACGGCGTGGAACCAGTTCCCCTCCCACAGGGAGCGTCCCACCAGCAGCAGAGTGCCGATCACCGCCAGCCCCGCGCCGATGCCGTGGGTGATGGCCGACCAGGGCCGCAGGCCGTCATAGGGGTCCCGCACCTCTTTCCGGCGGCGGGGTTTAACGCGGGGGACCGCAGCGCCGAGGGCCACAGCAGGTTCACGCATCAAGAACACTCCTCTCTTTTCTGGACAGCCGGAACAGGCCCGCGGAATGCGGGGGAGTTCCGGTTGAAATTTCCTTTGTCAAATACAGTATACCCCAGCCCTATGGGAATATCAATATAAAAAACTACCAAATCTAATTTTTAATATTATATTAAGACTGGCGCAAATTGGGAAATCCGGTTGGCCCAACCCTGATTTGCCCCTCCTCCGCCCATACCTGGAGGCTGTCCCCCTTTTTCAGACACCCCTCCAGCATCAGGTCGGCGGCGGGGTCCTCCACCTGGGCGGCAATGGCCCGGCGGAGGGGCCGGGCGCCGTAGTCCTGGCCGGCCCCGGTCTGGGCCAGGAGTCGCACCGCCTCCGGCTCCACCTGGAGGCCGATCCCCAGGGCGGAGAGCCGTTCCCCCGTCTGGGAGAGCATCTGCTGGGTAATGGCGGCCAGGGTCTGGCTGTCCAGGGGGTGGAACACCAGGGCGGCGTCCAGGCGGTTGAAAAACTCCGGGGCAAAGGTGTTTCGGGCCTCCCGGAGCACCGCCTGCTCCAGGGCGGAGCGGTCGGCCTCCGGCCCCTGGGAGAAGCCCAGCCGGGCCTTTTGGTGAAAATGACGGGCCCCCAGGTTGGAGGTCATCACCAGCACAGTATTTCGGAAGTCGGTTTTCCGCCCCTGGGCGTCGGTGAGCACCCCCTCCTCCATCACCTGGAGGAGGATGGACCACACATCCCGGTGGGCCTTCTCCAGCTCGTCCAGCAGCACCACCGACCAGGGCTTCCGGCGCACCCGCTCGGTGAGCTGTCCCCCCTCCTCGTGGCCCACATAGCCCGGCGGGGAGCCGATGAGGCGGGAGACGCTGTGGGACTCCATATACTCGGACATGTCGAAGCGGAGGAGGGCCTCCTCGCTGCCGAACAGGGTGCGGGCCAGGGAGCGGCACAGCTGGGTCTTGCCCACCCCGGTGGGGCCCAGCAGGAGGAAGCAGCCCACCGGCCGCCGGGGGTCCTTCAGCCCCAGCCGCCCCCGGCGGATGGCCCTCGCCACCGTCTGGGCCGCCTGGTCCTGGCCCAGCAGGTCCCGGCACAGGGCGGTCTCCAGCCCGGCCAGGGCCTTCCGGTCGGCCTCGTCCGGGTCGCACACCGGGACCCCGGTCCACTGAGACAGCACCGCCCGGATGTGCGCCTCCCCCACGGACCGGGGGGCCTGCTGCTTCTGCCAGCGGCGGCGGCCCGCCTCCAGCTCCCGCCGGAAGTCCCCCTCCGCGTCCCGGAGCATGGCCGCCTCCTCAAAGTCCTGCTTGCGGATGGCCTGGGCCAGCTGCCGTCCCGCCTGGACCGCCCGCTCCTCCAGCTGCCGCAGCTCGGGCGGGAGGGTCCGGGCGGACAGCCGGGCCTGGGCGGCCGCCTCGTCCACCAGGTCGATGGCCTTGTCGGGCAGAAACCGCTGGGGCAGGTAGCGGATGGACAGGTCCACCGCCGCCTCCAGGGCGCGGTCGGTGATGGTCAGGTGGTGGTGAGACTCGTACCGCCCCCGGAGGCCCTTCAAAATGGCCAGGGTCTGCTCCCGGGTGGGCTCCCGGACGGTGATGGGCTGAAACCGCCGCTCCAGGGCGGAGTCCTTCTCGATATACTTCCGGTACTCGTCCAGGGTGGTGGCCCCAATGACCTGGATCTCCCCCCGGGAGAGGGCGGGTTTCAGAATGTTGGCCGCGTCGATGGCCCCCTCGGCGGAGCCCGCCCCCACAATGGTGTGGAGCTCGTCGATAAACAGGATGATGTTGCCCGCCCGGCGCACCTCCTGAAGGACGTGCTTGAGCTTCTCCTCAAACTCCCCCCGGTACTTGGTGCCCGCCACCATGGCGGACAGGTCCAGGGCGCACACCCGCCTGCCCAGCAGGTGGGCGGGGGCGGTGCCGTCGGCGATGGCCAGAGCCAGCCCCTCCGCCACCGCCGTCTTGCCCACGCCGGGCTCCCCGATGAGGGCGGGGTTGTTCTTGGTGCGGCGGGACAGGATCTGAATGACCCGCTGGAGCTCCTCCTCCCGGCCGATCACCGGGTCCAGGCGGCCGTCGGCGGCCATCCGCGTCAAGTCCCGGGCGCACTGGTCCAGCTGCCGGGTGTCCCCGGAGACCCGTTCCGGCTCCCGGCGGATGGACCGGAGGGGGTTCTCCTCCCCGCCCAGGGAGGCGCACACCGCCCGGTAGAGGCCCTGGCTGTCCACCTGGCAGTCGGCCAGCAGCCGCACCGCCGAGCAGTTTGGCTCCCGCAGCAGCCCCAGCAGCAGATGCTCTGCGCTGACGGAGGGCTGTTGGAGGCGGCGGCATTCCGCCGCCGCCCGCTGGATGACCTGGCAGCACTGGGGGGTCAGCCCCTGGTGCAGGGTGCGGTTGGGGACCCCGGTGCCCACCAGCTGGGCGATGGCCGCCCGGAGGGTCTGGCTGTCCGCTCCCGCCTCCCGGAGGAGACGGGCGGCCAAGCTGTACTCCTGACTGGCCAGACCCAGCAGGAGGTGTTCGCTGCCCACATAGCTGTGCCCCAGCCGGGCGGCGTTTTCCTGGGCCAGCCGGATGGCCCCCAGGGCGGTGGATGTAAAGCGGTTGTCCGCCATTGTGGATCGCCTCGCAGTCTGCATGGATTCGGCCATGGCGCCAAAGAGACCATCCCAACACCTGACCGGCGGAATGTTGGACGCCTGACCGGGAATTCTTTTTTAACTATGCCCGCTTTTTGCAAAAATTAGCATTGCAATTTTAAAAAGATGTGATAGAATAAGGTGTACATTTAAGGGAGGTGTATTCCAATGGCTTATGTTATTAGCGATGCTTGCATCAGCTGTGGTTCCTGCGCGGATGCCTGCCCCGTGGGCGCCATTTCTCAGGGCGACGCTCATTATGTGATCGACGCCGGTGCCTGCCTGGACTGCGGTTCCTGCGCTGGTACCTGCCCCATGGGCGCTATCTCTGAGGGCTAAGTTCCACAGGAAGAAAAACAGCTCCGGCCGAAAGCCGGGGCTGTTTTTTCCTCTTGGGGAGGGCCGAAAGAAGGAGTTTTGAATGGGATATTTGACCCGGATGCTGATTGAGAAGAAGTGGCGGGAGAACGGCCGGAAGGACGCCCTCCGCCTGGCCCGCCAGCCCCGCCCGGAGGGGGTGGCGGCGGAGGCCGGACTGGCCTATCTGCCGGACGGGGACCCCATGCACACCCTGAACCTGTACCGCCCGGAGGGGGCCCAGGGCCCTCTGCCCACGGTGGTGGATATCCACGGGGGCGGCTGGATGTACGGGGACCGGGAGCTGAACCGGAACTACTGCATGGCCCTGGCCGCCCAGGGGTACGCCGTGATGGGGATGAGCTACCGCCTGCTGCCCCAGGTGGACCTCCGGGGACAGGTACAGGACGTGTTTGCCAGCCTCCGCTGGCTGGAGGAGCACGGGGCGGAGCACGGCTTTGACCTGTCCCGGGTTCTGCTCACGGGAGATTCCGCCGGAGGGCATCTGGCCGGCCTCGCCGCCTGCATTCAAAAGAGCCCCGCCCTCCAGGCCCTCTATGGGGTTCAGCCCCTGAAGCGCGGCTTCACCGCCCTGGCCATCGCCCACGGGGTGTGCGACGTGTACCGCTTCGCCTTCCTCCGTCCGCCCTTTGACCAGGCGGTGAGCCGGGAGTACCAGAAGCTGCTGTTCGGTCCCCGGTGGAAGCTGTCTCCCCTCTACGGCCACGCCAGCTTTGAGGACACCGCCCCTGGTCTGGACCTGCCCCCCATTCTGGTCATTGCCAGCGAGCCCGACCGCTACTACCGGCAGAGCCGGCGGCTGATAGACTACCTGGACCGCTCCCCCTGGGAGCACGAGGTGATTCTCTGGAAGCGGGAGCAGGGGGAGCAGCTCACCCACGTGTTTGAGGTGGGCTGGTGGGACTGGCCGGAGAGCCGGGAGACCAACCGGCGGATGCTGGACTTTTTCGACCGTGCGGTCGAGAAGTGATAACTTTTTGTTTTTTTCTAAAATAAAGATACGGGCTGTATGTGTTTTTGTACACATACAGCCCGTTGTTTTGTCTATTTCACCGGCCCGCTGTGGTAGGGCGCCAGCTCCACCCGGACGAAGTAGCCCTGGGGGTGGCGGCACACCGGGCAGTGGGCCGGAGCGGCGGTGGCATCCACCACATAGCCGCAGTTCAGGCACATCCACTCCACCTTTGTGTCGCTGGCAAACAGCTGGCCCTGCTCCAGCATGTCCGCATACCGGCCGAACCGGTCCCCGTGGATCTTCTCCACGTTGGCGATATTCTCAAAGAGTTTGCCCACCAGGGGAAATCCCTCCTCCATGGCGGTGCGGGCGAAGCTGGCGTAGTCGTGCTCCCACTCCCCGTATTCGTTGTGTTGGGCCGCCCGCAGATAGTCCAGCAGGTCGGCGTACAGGTCCACCGGATAGGTGCCGTCCACCCGGATGGTCTGTCCGCCCAGGTCGTGGAGCTGCCGGTAGAACTGTTTGGCGTGGGCCTTCTCCTGGCCGGCGGTGAACAGAAACAGCCCCTGAATGACCTCCAGGCCGCTCTTATGGGCGATTCCGGCGGCAATAGTGTAGCGGTTGCGGGCCTGGCTCTCCCCCGCAAAGGCCCGCATCAGGTTTTCCCGGGTCTGACTGTGGGCAAAGGCTTCGGTTTTCTCTGGCATGGAACAGTCCCTCCTCAGATTATTTGGGTCCGCTTCCAGTATGCCCCAATTTGTTCCGGGTATCCTTCTTAACGGGGAATTTACAAAAGCAGCCGCTTTTCCTTGCCTTTTCCTTGGGAAACGAGTATAATAAAGCCAACCTAGGGTGTCATGTCACCCTTCAAATGAGGAGGCAGCCCCGGAATGAAAGCAAAAACAAATATGACCATGCTCTGTGATTTTTATGAGCTGACCATGGGCAACGGATATTTCCAAACCGGTTTGACCGACCGCATCTGCTATTTTGATGTGTTCTACCGCTCAGTCCCCGACCAGGGCGGCTTTGCCATTGCGGCGGGCCTGGCCCAGGTGGTGGAGTATATTGAGAACCTGCACTTTGACGAGGAGGATATCGCCTATCTGCGGTCCAAGGACTGCTTTTCGGAGGAGTTTCTGGACTATCTGAAAAATTTCTCCTTCACCGGCGACATCTGGGCGGTTCCGGAGGGAACGCCCATCTTCCCGGGGGAGCCCATCCTCACCGTCCGGGCCCCCGCCATCCAGGCCCAGTTTATTGAGACCTTCGTGCTCCTGTGCCTGAACCACCAGTGCCTGATCGCCACCAAGTCCAACCGCATCGTCCGGGCCGCCGAGGGCCGCCCGGTGGCGGAATTTGGCTCCCGCCGGGCCCACGGCCCCGACGGCGCTCTGCTGGGCGCCCGGGCCAGCTATATCGCCGGCTGTTCGGCCACCGCCTGCACCATGGCCGACCAGCACTACGGCTCTCCCGCCACCGGCACCATGGCCCACTCCTGGGTCCAGATGTTCCCCGACGAGTACACCGCCTTCAAGACCTACTGCGAGCTCTACCCCAACAACGCCACCCTGCTGGTGGACACCTACAACGTCTTAAAATCCGGCGTCCCCAACGCCATCCGGGTGTTCAAGGAGGTGCTGGAGCCCAAGGGCATCACCAAGTGCGGCATCCGCCTGGACTCCGGCGACCTGGCCTACCTGTCCCGGAAGGCCCGGGAGATGCTGGACGAGGCGGGGCTGACCGGCTGTAAGATCATCGCCTCCAACGCCCTGGACGAGTATATTATCCGGGACCTGGTGCGCCAGGGGGCCCGCATCGACTCCTTCGGCGTGGGCGAGCGGCTGATCACTTCCCGCAGCGAGCCGGTGTTCGGCGGGGTGTACAAGCTGGTGGCCATCGAGGACGACAACGGGAACATCATCCCCAAAATCAAAATCAGCGAGAACGCCGCCAAGATTACCACCCCCCACTTCAAGAAGATCTACCGCATTTTCTCCAAGGCCACGGGCAAGGCGGAGGCCGATTTGATTTGCCTCCACGACGAGGAGATCGACTTTGAGCAGCCCCTGGAGCTCTTTGATCCGGACGCCACCTGGAAGCGGAAGGTGTATACCAACATCGAAGCCAAGGAGCTCATGGTGCCCATCTTCCAGCAGGGCAAGCTGGTCTATCAGGTCCCCAACCTCCAGGCCAGCCGGGCCTACTGCCAGCGGCAGGTGGACTCCCTGTGGGACGAGGTGAAGCGGTTCGAGAACCCCCACAACTACTATGTGGACCTGTCTCAAAAGCTGTGGGACATCAAGCAGTCCCTGCTGCTCAGCCACGAAATGAAATAAGAAAAATGGCGGCGGCCGGAGGAAATCTCCGGCTGCCGCTTGATTTTTGGCTGAAAATCTGGTATCCTTATCAGGCGCACATCGCACATGCGCGTACTCATATCTGCAGCGGTATCGAAGTGGTTATAACGGGGCTGACTCGAAAACGTGTAGGTCATTTCTCCGCCTGACCCCGCAACCCATTGATTTTACTGGGATTCCGGTTTATCTACGCTTTTTCACAACTCAATATCTACGGTTTTTCTAACACTTTCTAACGTTTTCTACGCACGGCTCTCGCCGTTCCGTGGAACCGGAAAGCATTGGAAATACAGCATGGAGACGTATCGAAGTGGTCATAACGGGGCTGACTCGAAATCAGTTTGCGGGCAACCGCACGTGGGTTCGAATCCCACCGTCTCCGCCAGAGCTGGCAGTGACGTTACACTGCCAGCTTTTTATATTTCTTGCTCTGCACGGTCTTTGGCACTGCGAGTGAACATACCATTCATTGTATTTGCAGGAGCTTGCTGCGCATTGTGATCCAGGTGAGCGTAGATGTCTGCTGTAGTAGAATAGGTACTATGTCCCAGCCATATTTGGATCTGTTTCATTGTGATATTTTCTCCGCTGTTAAGCAGATGCCTTGCCCCCTTTCTGTTCAGTTTTTTCATTCTGGTTCGCATACAGTCATCCTCGCTGCTCCAGCAGAGAAAGCCGTGAGAAGGGTAAGGGCAATCCTCGCAGCGGGAGAACTGCCGGCACACTGGCTTTTGTTCCGGCTCTGGAGCATAGCCCGGGGCAAAGTTAGTGTGAAGTAGCCGTTTCCCCGCACCACCCCACTGCAGAGGTGGTTGGTTGACCACCCCGACATAACTATTCAGATTCCTCGGAATCACACGGAGCACCTCCTCCTGTTGATTTTCTGCTTTGAAAACAAAAAAGAGGGGTCGTATCCTGTTCGATGACAGATACGGCCCCACATAGATGACAATATCATATAAAACCTCGATTTCAGAAAAATGTGTTTCTCCAATCGAAAAATGTCGGAAAAATGTGCGTAATATTCGTTGTAAAACCCGGAAAAATGTGTTAAACTGTTTTCGGATGAAATAAAGGTGGTGATTCGCATGAAACGAAGCGCATTCTCACAGCTCATAAAATGGAAGGAAGCCCCAGAACGGAAGCCACTGATCATTCGCGGCGCTCGGCAGGTGGGCAAGACTTGGCTCATGAAGGAGTTCGGGCAAAGTTACTATGACAGCTTTGTCTACTTCAATTTCGATGAGGAAGATGAGCTGAAATCTATTTTTGGGATGAACAAGAATCCGCAACGGATTATTGAGTTGCTGTCTATGATTGCAGGGAGAAAAATCTTGCCCGGGGAGACTCTTGTAATCTTCGACGAAGTGCAGGAATGCCCGGAGGCACTGAATACTCTCAAATATTTCAAAGAAAAAGCGAACGAATATCATATCATCGCTGCTGGAAGTCTACTCGGTACACTACATGCCCGGTCGAAGTCCTACCCGGTTGGCATGGTCAATCTAATCGACCTGTATCCGCTTTACTTTGATGAATTTTTGGAAGCGATTGATCCTGCTCTCTTTACTTACTATGAAAGCATCCAGAAGGACCAGCACATTGAGAAAATCTTCCATAACCGTCTGCTGGAAGCCTACAACAACTATCTGATCATCGGTGGGATGCCGGAATGCGTTGTCTCTTGGGTCAACCACAAAGACCCTGCGGCAGTTTCCCAAATCCAGCGAGAACTCGTGGAAATCTACGAGAACGATTTTTCCAAGCACAACGGGAAGGTGAACAGTGGGCGCATTCTGATGGTGTTCCGCAGCATTGTCTCTCAGCTTGCCAAATCCAACGAGAAGTTTGTCTATGGCGCTGTCCGGCAGGGTGGCAGAGCACGGGACTTTGAGGAAGCGATTGAATGGCTTGTCTCAGCCGGTATGCTCAACCGTATCTACAATGTCTCCAAGATGGAGCATCCTCTTTCCGCCTTTGATAAGCTCGATCAATTCAAGCTGTTCCTATTTGACACAGGGCTTCTCAAACACATGGCGGGTATCGACAACAGCGCGATTCTGTTGAAAGCTGATTATCAGTTCAAAGGGCCTCTGACCGAAAACTATGTCTTGCAGCAGCTTCGCGGGCAGTTTGCGGTGGAGCCTCGCTATTACTCAGACAAAGCAGGAGAAATTGACTTTTTATTGCAAAACGGCACAGAAATCATTCCAATTGAGGCGAAGGGCGGCGAAGACAAGTCCTCGCCGTCTTTCAAGCGGTTTATTGCTAACCGTCATCCTGAACACGCTATTCGCTTTTCAAAGCGGGGGTATCGCAAGGACGGCGAGATCACGAATATACCGCTTTACCTCGCCAGAAAAACGAAGGAGCTGCTTTGATGCAAAGCCCCGCACGACATTGTTGAACAGCCCCAGATTATACGGACAGCACAAAAAAGCCCCTGGTAACCTAATTTTAGTGAAGTCCCTCAGTCGGTTTGGGCGGGACACAGCAGAAACAATCAAACAGATACGGAGGTTAAAACGTATGAATATCGGCGTTTATAGGCGGCCTCCACCCTTCGGTGATTCAAATGCTCGGCGGAAGTGGATTCCGCCTGCGCCGAGGTTTTGCCTGCGGCAAAACACTCGTACGGCGCAAAAGCGCCGCCGGCCAGAAGGCCGGTCGGGCAGTTCTCCTGCAACGATTCTATCAATAACAAAGACTGATTTTAGTCGTCCCATCCAAAGCTGGCACAGGTGCGTGGAAAACCGGCGTGTTATTTCGCAATGAAATAGCACGCCGGTTCTTTTAACCGTACCAATTCGTCAGCCGTTCAGTTTAATTCGCGTTTGACACTGCCTCGCCGGCATTCACCCGAGAGTGGTGAATTTTTTTCAGGTCTCTCCATCCAAAGTCTGGACCAGCAGATTTCGCAGGGAGATGGCGGTTTGCCGGTTCATTACCAGTGAGGCCACTTGGTCGGAGGCGGGGGTGGCTACGTTCTCCAGACCGTTGGAGGTGACAGTGACATTGTTTTCCATATACTTGTGGGAGGCGTCCAGGGTGATCTCCAGCGCCTCACCGTCCTTATTGACCACTTTGCGCAGAGCAAAGGTATTCACATATTCCGGTTTCATCCATCTTCCTCCTTGTCTCGATGGTTGATGGTGGTGAGATAGGACAGCTCCTCGTTCTCACCGGGGGCCAAGCGGCGCACCCCAGCCTTTTGGGACAGCTCCCGCCCCACGAAAGTTGCGTCGGGGAGGGAGGACCAGGGCTCGATGCACACATACCCCGTGTCGAAGGGTTTATCCGCCGTCCAAAGCCCCAGATAGTCGAAGTCGGGGAACTCCACCGTCACCCGGGGGTGGCCCCAGCCGTCCACCAGCTGGGCCGTGGCCCGAGGCGGGCGGTCCAGCACCATGGTGTCCAGCCCGTAAGTGGAGGGGGTGAGGGGGAGCTTCCCGTTCTCAAGGGGGATGGCCTCCCCCTTGGGGGTGAGGGTGCAGCTCTCATCCATGCCGTAAAATTGGACGCGCTCCACGCCGGGCAGGCGGATGGACCAGCTGGACATGGGGACGCCGGGCTCCACCGGGGCCCGGAAGCCGTCGTGGGCCCCCAGCTCGTAGTACATGTCCTTGTCCGAGCGGTTCTCCACCCGGTGGCACTTTTTCAGGCGGTTCCCCTCCAGGGTGTAGGTCACCGTCAGGGAGAAGGAGAAGGGGTAGACCTTCCGGGTCTCCGGGGTGTCGGCGAGCTGGAGGGAGATGTGGTCCTCCCCCTGCTCTACCAGGGAGAACACCATGTCCCGGGCAAAGCCGTGGGTGGAGATGGCGTAGGGCTGTCCGTCCAGACAGTAGGTGTTCTCCCGCAGCCGGGCGATGAAGGGGAACAGGATGGGGGCCCGGCGGGCCCAGATGTCCGGGTCGCCCTGCCACAGGTACTCGGTGCCGTCGGGGGCCTGGATGGAGGAGAGCTGGGCCCCCAGGTCCTCCACCCGGACGGTGAGAAATTCATTCTGAATGGTATAGATCATGGCGCGGAACCTCCTTTTATATGTCTGCCGTCCAGCACCGCCTCCACCAGGGCGTCCCCCTCATAGCACAGCTTCAGGGAGAAGAAGGGCTGGTCCTCCCGGGCGATCAGGTCCAGGAAGATGGCGTCCCCCTCCCAGTGGGGGATCTCCAGCAGGCGGTCCCGGGGAATCCACTCCAGCACCCCCTCGGCGCACTCCTTCAGCTCCCCGGTGAAGCCGTCGGCGGTGAACAGGTGCATATACTCGGTGGGCCAGCGGTCGGAGACAAAGGTGACGATCCCCCGGTAGCGGTAGTCGGTGAGGGTGAGGCCGGTCTCCTCGCGGGCCTCCCGGAGGAGGCAGTCCTCCGGGCTCTCCTTGTCCTCGAACTTGCCGCCGATGCCGATCCACTTGTCCTGATTCAGGTCGTTTTTCTTCTTGATCCGGTGGAGCATCAGGTAGTCATCACCCCGACGGATATAACAGAGCGTTGTATTGAGCATGGTTACTCCTCCAAGTTGAAGCCCAGCTTGGCGGCCACCCTGTCGTACATGGGGGTGGGGACGTGGTACTTCCGGCCCAGGCGGACCACCTCAAAGATGAGCCCGTCCACCTCGGAGGGTTTTCCCGCGTCCAGGTCCCGCTTCAGGGAGGTGGAGGCGTCCGGGTCCAGGGCGTCCTGGATGGCCAGATTCCGGGCCACCGGGTCCTCGGGGAAGGGGAAGCCCATGGCCTGGGCCAGGGCCCCGACCTCCGCCACCAGCGCCTTAAAGTCCTCCCGGGGCTGCCCCGGCGCCTGCATGCCCCCCACCTGGATGTTGTGGTAGATGCCGCAGGCCGCCATGGGGGACACCACCGAGAACTTCATCAGCGCGTCCCGCTGGATGTTTTGGGACAAAATGCCCTCGATTCCGCAGTCGTTCAGGTCCCGGGCGGCCTCCTCCAGCTCCGGGCGGTACTCCTCCGGCGTGCGGGGGCCGAACACCACCCGGAAGATGTCTCCGCTCATGTGGACGGTGCCGGGGGCCTTGATCTCGGCGGCGATGTAGATGCACCCGTCGGTGACCAGGGCGGGGGAGAGCTCCGGCTGGAGCCGGGCGCCGGTGCCGTAGATGTTCAGCAGGGGAATGACGATGGTGTGCCCGTCCGAGAGCCGCTTCAGGGTGGGGAGGGTCCCCTCCAGGGAGTAGCCCTTCACGCACACAAAGATCACGTCCGGCTTGTCGGTCACCTGCTCCTGCTCACAGGCCCGCACCGGGACGGCGAAGGCGCCGTGGCCGGTCTCCAGCACCAGTCCGTTTTTCTGAATGGCCTCCAGGTGGGCGCCCCGGGCGATGAGGGACACGTCCTTTCCACCCTGGGCCAGGAAGGCGGCCAGACAGCCCCCGATGCCCCCGGCCCCATAGATCAAATACTTCATGGATACGCGCTCCTTGCCAATGTCAGTTTCTGCCTCCCAGTATAGCACGGGAGGCGGGGAGGGCGCAACCGGTTTGAAAATCCCTCTTGACTTTAATCCGAATCCGTACTATAATCCTGTACTGGTACGAATCCGAATTATCTGTCTGAGGAGGGATGGCGATGGAATCCAGCCGGTCGTTTTTGGACCGCTTTTACGTCTGCTGCAACAAGATAGACGGCCTGTACTATCTGGCGGCCCGCCGCCTGGGGGTGAAGGAGAACGCCCTCTCGCTGCTGTACACCCTGGACAACGGCCCGCCCTGTTCCCAGAAGCAGCTGGCTGAGGAGCTTCTGATCCCAAAGACCACCATCAACACCATTGTCAAGGAGTACACAGACGCGGGCTACCTCTCTCTGGTCCCCAGCGGGCACTCCCGGGAGAAAAACATCACCCTCACCGCCGCCGGGCGGGCCTATGCCCAAAAGGTGCTCCGGCCCATCTATCAGGCGGAGGAGCGGGCCATATCCCGCACCCTGGGGGAGTACTCCTCGGAATTTGTAAAGGCCGTTGAGGTGCTGACCCGGAACATGACCCAGGAATTTCAACGGGAAATTTTTGATCGAACGGAGTTGAAATAGACGCAATATGGACCACAACACGCTATTTGCCAAAACCCCGCCCGGCAAACTCTTTGTGCTCGCGGCCCTGCCGGGGGCCATCGGCATGCTGGCCTCCGCCCTCTATCAGCTCATTGACGGCATTCTGGTGGGCCAGGTGCTGGGGGACACCGCCTTCGCCGCCATCAACCTGGCCATGCCCTTTGTCATCATCAACTTTGCCCTGGCCGACCTCATCGGCGTGGGCTCCGCCGTGCCCATCTCGGTGCGGCTGGGTCAGAAGGAGGAGAAGGCGGCCAACAATATTTTTACCTGCGCCTGTCTGATGATCGTGGGGACGGGGGCCCTCATCGGGGCGGTGCTGTTCTTCGCCGCACCCCTCCTCTTTCAGCTGCTGGGGGCGGAGCCGGAGCTGGCCGCGCTGGCGGTGCAGTACCTGCGGGTGTACGCCCTGCTCTCCCCCCTTACCACCATTATCTTTGCCTCGGACAACTATCTGCGCATCTGCGGCAAGATCCGCATGAGCATGTGGCTGAACATCCTCATGTCCATTCTCACCGCCGTGCTGGAGTTTTTCCTGCTGGCGGTGCTGAAATGGGGCATCTGGGCGGCGGCCCTGGCCTCCTCCCTGGGCATGATCGCCTGCGTGGCCATCGCCCTGTACCCCTTTGCCCGGGGGAAGCTGCAGCTGAAGTTCTGCCGGCCCAGATTCTCCGTGCCCATGGTGAAGCAGATCGTGGCCTGCGGCAGCCCCAACTTCCTGAACAATATCTCCGGCCGTGTCACCTCCATCATCATGAACGCGGTGCTGCTGCGGGTGGGGGGACAGAACGCCGTGTCCATTTACGGCATCCTCATGTATGTGGACGGCCTCATTCAGCCCCTCATGTACGGCTGCTGCGACTCCCTCCAGCCCGCCGTCAGCTACAACTGGGGGGCGGGCAGCAAGGGCCGCATCCTGGCCATTGAGAAGTACTGCTTCTCCGCCGCCGCCGTCATCTCTCTGCTGTCCGCGGTGGTCATGTTCCTGTTCCCCGATCAGATCACCGCCCTGTTCCTGTCCGGGATGGACGAGGGCTTCCTGGCCACCGCCCGGCTGGCCATCCAGCTGTTTGCCTTCACCTATGTGACCCGGTGGTTCTCCTTCGCCTGTCAGAGCTTTATGACCGCCCTGGAGCGGGCGGGGGAGGCCTCCCTCATCTCCATCTCCACCGCCCTGATCTTCCCGGTTCTGCTGCTGGCCGCCCTGTCCCCCTTCGGGCTCACCGGCATCTGGCTGAACTTCGCGGGGAGCTCTCTGCTGGCGGGGATTCTGGCCGGGCTCCTGCTCCTGCGCTTCTGGAAGAAGCACTGGAAAACCGCCTCCGCCACATAAAACTGCCCCCGGGCCAGCGGCCCGGGGGCTTCGTCTGTATACAGTTAGGGGAGGACCACTAACCGGTCGGGGTCTTGGTTGACTTGACCGTCCACATGGAGATAGCTGATACTGACGTCCCATGTATCTCCGATAGCGCTCCAGTTGTAGAACAAGTAGGTGGGGGCAAGGAGCATCCCGTCCTCCCGCGCGATGGGCAGGGGAACATCATCGATCCAATCCTGGAGTTCCTCGTCCCATATGCTGCCGGTCAGCTCAACGGGTTTCCCGTTCACCAGGACTTGGCTGCTGCCCACAGTCATCTGAATAGTCACGTCCCGGTAGGTGGCGGTGGCAGTCTGGGTGTCCTCATCCCAGATATACTCCGCCCCCAGGCCCCGGCACAAGGCCTCCACATCGGTGCACCACGGCCCGTTCTCGTCGTACCGGGGGACATAGAAGGGGTAGAAGCGTTGGCTCTCATCCGCAAGGGTGGGCTCGGAGCCATCCAGGGGAAATTCTGTGTCCCCGAAAATGATGGCCTCCACCTCGCTCACGTCGGAGAACCGCACCTTGTGGAACTCCACTCCGTAGGCAAATTCTCCGTCATCCCAGCCATTTTTTCCTCCGCTAGGAAGACCGTGCAGCTGGGATGAGGTAATCAGGGAGCCGTCCTTCATTTTCAGCACAAAGCGGCCATCCATCACGTCCCAGCCCGTATCCGTTTTCATCTCCCCCACGGTCTGGATTTCATAGTACAGCTGGGTGGGGGTGAGGGTGACCTCGGTCAAAATGGCCCGTTGATCCGTAAGGGGATTGAACAAAAATTCCTGGTTTGGTTCCAGATGTGCGGAGCCCACCACGGTATCCAGGGGGATTTCCACGGAATACTCCCGGCCCATGAAGCCCACCCACAGCTCCAGGGGAGTATCCATGGCTCCCATCCACTCCCGGAAGCCCACATCCACCTTCAAGCAGCGGGCAGTCTGCGTGCTGGAGATTTGATTGGCGCCCATGCTGCCGCCGTTGTATACACCGGCGGTCTCGACAACTTCCCGCTGGTTGCACATAATGGTGTCCGGCCCGGTGCCGCCTGTCTCCATCAGGTGCTCCGCCATCTCGTCCCCCCACATCTCCCGGTGGAACTCCCCGTCGGAGCGGCTGTGCATCAAATCGTCCACCGCTTCCTCATTCAGGCCTTCAATGGTGACGGTGGCGTACACGTTCATACCGTCGTAGTAGGCGCTGTCCACGGTAAAGCGGAAGTCCTCGTTTTCCGCACTGCCCAGTTCCGTCTGGACATAGGGCTCCAGTCCGCTGGTGTCCCCTTTAAAAAACACATCCAGAAGACCCAGATGGTTCCCCACCGCCACCGCCGACCCGGTGAGCACCACCAGGGCGGCCGCCAGGGACAGCAATAGTTTCTTCTTGTGCATGGGTCTCCTCCTTCTGGTCTGGCTGGCCGGGAGTTCCGGCTCCTCCGCCTTAATCTGGTCCATCACCCGGTCCATGACCCGGTCCAGGCCGGGCTCCGGGTACTGGGGGGACAGCTCCAGGTCCTCCCACAGCTCATGGATGTGACTGCGCATCCAGCATCCCTCCTTCCTGGGTCAGACGCTCCTTCAGCTTCCTGCGCCCCCGGCACAGCCGGGACCGGGCGGTGGACGGGCGCATCTTCAGGTCCCGGCACACCTGGTCCAGCGGCTCCTCCTCATAGTAGTACCGGAGAAACAATGTGCGGTCGGGCTCCTCCATGTCCTCCACCAGGGCCCGCAGCCGCTCCTCCGCCTCCCGCCGCTCCGCCTGCTCCTCCGGGCCGGGGGCGGGGTCGGGGAGGCCGTCGGGCACCGGGTGGGTCTCCCTTTTCCGGCGGAGAAAGTCCACCGCCCGGTTCCGGGCCACCGCCGCCAGCCAGGATTTCAGGGACTTCTCCGGGTCCAGCCCCTCCCGGCTCCGCCACAGGGACAGGAACACGTCGGACAGCAGCTCCTCCAGGTCCTCCCGGCTGGCCTGCCCCCGCAGGGTGTTGCCCAGCACCGCCGACGTGTAGCCGGCGTAGACCTCCATGGTCCGGCGCAGGGCGGCGCGCTCTCCGGCCTGAAGCGCCCGGATCAACGCCTGGTCGTCCATCTCGATCCCTCCTTTGTGTCTCTCTGCCCCTATATACGCACCGGGGGAGGGCGGTGCTGCAAACAGATTCCGTTTTTTTGAGCATACCGGTCCCGGACCCTCCCGTCAAGGGGAGGCGGACGAGACCGCCCCAAGAAAACCTTGCCAATCCGCCCCGGGGATGGTATACTGATACCACTCAAACATTTGTACCAGGAGGGATGACCGTGACCCTCGCATTCTGTGTGGACGACCGGGGCGGCCTGTCCTTCAACCGCCGCCGGCAGAGCCGGGACCGGGCGGTGTCCGCCGACCTGCTGACGCAGGCCAGGGAATGCACCCTCTGGGTGGAGCCCTACTCCCGCCCCCTGTTCCCCCAGGAGGCCGGACACATCCGCACGGCGGAGGAGCCCTGGACCCAGGCGGGTCCGGAGGACCTGTGCTTTCTGGAGCTCACCGGCCCAAGCCCCGCCCTGGAGCGGGCGGAGAGGCTCATCCTCTACCGGTGGAACCGGCACTACCCCTCCGACCGGAGGATCGCTCTGCCCCCGGAGGGCTGGACCCTGACCGGCCGGACGGAATTTCCCGGATCTTCCCACGACGTGATTACAAAGGAGATTTACCAGCGATGAAGCGTATCCAGCAAGTTTCCCTGTCCCTGTTTCTGCTCCTGTGCCTGCTCCTGTCCGCCTGCGGGGCTGCGCCCGGGGGGACCCAGACCTCCTTCTCTCTGGAGGACCTGCCGGCCTTCTCCGGCGAGCCCTATGTGGTACTCAGCGACAACCAGCCCGACTTTACCCAGGAGGAGCTGGACCAGGCCGCCCAGGGCTTTGAGGAGTACAGCCCCCTGGACGCCCTGGGCCGGTGCGGCACGGCCTGGGCCAGCGTGGGGCTGGACACCATGCCCACTGAGGACCGGGAGTCCATCAGCAGCGTAAAACCCTCCGGCTGGCAGACCGCCAAGTACGACACCGAGCTGGTGGACGGGGGCTACCTCTACAACCGCTGCCACCTCATCGGGTTCCAGCTCACCGGGGAGAACGCCAACGAGGAGAACCTGATTACCGGCACCCGGTACCTGAATGTGGAGGGGATGCTCCCCTTTGAAAATCTGGTGGCCGACTACGTGAAGGAGACGGGGAACCACGTGCTCTACCGGGTGACCCCGGTGTTCTCCGGCACGGAGCTGGTGGCCCGTGGGGTGGAACTGGAGGCCCTCTCGGTGGAGGACGGCGGCGAGGGCGTGTGCTTCCATGTCTACTGCTACAACAACCAGCCGGGTATTGCCATCGACTACGCCACCGGGGAGAGCTGGCTGGACGGGGAGGAGCCCCAGAGCTCCGGTACCGCCTCCTCCGGCGGGCAGGCCGGCGGGGAGACGGAGCAGCACTACGTGCTCAATACCAACTCGAAAAAATTCCACCTGCCCGACTGCTCCGGGGTGGAGAACATGAACCCCGCCAACCGCCAGGACTACACCGGCTCCCGCCAGTCCCTCCTGGACCAGGGGTACTCCCCCTGCGGGACGTGCAAGCCCTGAGCGGGGGAGCACCCATCAAAATCAGTGCCAACCGGGCCCGGAGAGGAGCTGTTTTGCCCCTCTCCGGGCCCCACTGTCCCTGCACAAAGGTACGCCCAATCGTTTACCCCTTCACTTTCACAGAAAGTTTACAGCCCGATTTCTTGTTTTTAAAGGGATAGTGTGTTATAGTATAAAAGACTTGGACCCGCCCGCAAAGACGCGGCGGCACAGGGATTTTCCCGTGCCCGGGTCCATGGAATTTCTGTTTTGCAGATTTGACGGAGGTATTCTCCCTTGAAGCCAGACAAAAGAAACAACAACAATCCCAACAGAGGAGGCGGCAGCAACAACCGGCGCAACGCGTTCGGACTGGTGAGCATTGTCCTGTGGGCCCTGTTCCTGACGCTGCTGTTCCGGGGCTGCATGTCCTCCTATGAGAACGCCAACACCATCACGGTCCCTTACAACGCCTTTCGGGAGTGGCTGGTGGAGGACAAGATTCAAACTGTACTGATTGAAAGCAGTCAGATCACCTTTACCCTGAAGGAGGGCGTGGAGGTGGAGCTGCCCCAGAGTGAACAGTCCGACACCAGCAGCCAGACTCAGGAGCTGATGCAGTCTCTCATCCCCACCCGCCAGCAGGACCCCAGTGAGCCCGTCCAGTATGTGACCATTCGCCCGGACAGCCTCACGGACGATAGTCTGAATGACCTGCTGGACGAGCACCTGAACTATCAGGACGGCGAGTCCTACTATTCTCAGCCGGTGGACAGCTCGCTGTACCTGCTGAACCTGTTCCTGGCCTATGTGCTGCCCGTTCTCATTATGGTGGGCCTGTTCTGGTTCCTGTTCCGGGGCGTGGGCGGCAAGGGCGGCATCGGCGGCATGGGCAACCTGGGCAAGTCCAACGCCAAGGTCTACGTGGAGAAAAAGACCGGCGTCACCTTCCTGGACGTGGCCGGTCAGGACGAGGCCAAGGAGTCCCTCCAGGAGATCATCGACATCCTGCACAACCCCCAGAAGTACACCGAGATCGGCGCCAAGCTGCCCAAGGGCGCTCTGCTGGTGGGCCCGCCGGGCACCGGCAAGACCCTGCTGGCCAAGGCGGTGGCCGGAGAGGCGGGAGTGCCCTTCTTCTCCATCAGCGGCTCCGATTTCGTGGAGATGTTCGTGGGCATGGGCGCGGCCCGGGTCCGGGATCTGTTCAAAGAGGCCGCCAAGATGGCCCCCTGCATCATCTTCATCGACGAGATCGATACCATCGGCAAGTCCCGCGACAACCGCATGGGCGGCAACGACGAGCGGGAGCAGACCCTGAACCAGCTGCTGGCCGAGCTGGACGGCTTTGACCCCGGCAAGGGCATCATCGTCCTGGGCGCCACCAACCGGCCCGAGGTGCTGGACAAGGCCCTGCTGCGGCCCGGCCGCTTCGACCGGCGCATCACCATCGACCGGCCCAACCTGGCCGGCCGCCTGGCCACCCTCCAGGTGCACACCCGGAAGATCAAGCTGTCCGAGGACGTGGACCTGAAGAAGATCGCCCTGGCCACCGCCGGGTGCGTGGGCGCCGACCTGGCCAACCTGGTGAACGAGGCCGCCCTCCGGGCGGTGCGCCACGGCCGGAGGCTGGTGACCCAGGAGGACCTGCTGGCCTCCTTCGAGTTCGTCATCGCCGGCAGCGAGAAGAAAAATTCCGTGCTCACCGAGTTCGAGAAGAAGCTGGTGGCCTATCACGAGGTGGGCCACGCCATGGTGGCCTACAAGCAGAAAAACGCCGAGCCGGTGCAAAAGATCACCATTGTCCCCCACACCGAGGGCTCTCTGGGCTACACCCTGCTCATGCCCGAGGAGGACAAGACCAACCTGCGCACCAAGGAAGAGCTCATGGCCAAGATCACCGTCTCCATGGGCGGCCGGGCCGCCGAGGAGGTGGTCATGCACACCATGACCAACGGCGCCTCCCAGGATATCCAGGAGGCCACCAACATCGCCCGGAACATGGTTGCCATGTTCGGCATGAGCGACGAGTTCGGCATGATGGCCCTGGGCTCCATCCGCAACCAGTATCTGGACGGCGGCTACGGCCTGGACTGCGCCCAGGAGACGGCGGCCATCATGGACAAGGAGGTCAAGGTCATCCTGGACCAGTGCTACAAGGACGCTGTGGCCCTCATCCAGGACAACCTGGAGGACATGCACAAGGTGGTGGCCTACCTCCTGGAGAAGGAGACCATCACCGGCGGCGAGATGGTGGCCATCATCGAGGGCCGGGACCCCGCCCTGGTGGAGGACGCCTACGCCTCCACCCGGCAGTCGGAGAAAAAGAAGCCGCTGCCCGGGGATATCGAGCCCCCCGCCAAGAACATCCACATCGTCAGCGAGGAGATCAAGCCCCCCGTTCCCCTGGGAGAGGGGGAGGAGCATGCTCCCGACGGCTCTCAGCCGGAGGGCGGACAGCCCGCCGCTGAGGAGCAGCCGGACGAGGGACAGCCGGAGCCGGACGCTGCGGAGGAGAACGCCCCCCCGACAGCGGAGGACGCCCCCAGACCGGAGGACAGTCAGCCCTCCGACGAGGACGAGAGTAAAGAATAAGCGAATTAAAAACCGCGCCGTGGAGCTCTTCTGAGTTCCACGGCGTGGTTTTTTTGCGGATCAAACGCGGCGGGGACAAGTACAGCGGGCGGCCACATGGGGCCGCCCATACAGTTTTTCGGGGGTGAATTTGAGCCCTGGGCGGGCGGGTGAGGACACCCGCCCCTACGGCGAAACTGAAAGCGGTTCCTTCTTTTTCGTAGGGGGCGGACACCGGCCGGCCCGCGGGCGGCCCAGGTGTGCCGCCCCTACGGACCTCATCCGCCTCGCTTCGCTCGGCACCTTCCCCTAAAGGGGAAGGCTGAGGGCGACCGCAAGGGTCGCCCCTACGGCGGTATGCGCACTGGGAGCGTTTGCTCGGTAAAGCCAGGCGCGGAACAGAAACCGCACAGACTGAAATTTTGGGGAAGCCAGGGCCCAGTGGCCCGGGAGGAAACGCAAATCGCCACTCAAATTTTGCGCGCCGGAAATTTTACACAACCTTGCAGGTACGCCTCCCCCGTAATGGGGGACCGGGGGCCGACTCCCCTTGTCAAGGGGAGATGGCCGAAGGCCAGAGGGGATAGGGAGGGCGAATATGGACACGGAGTGTCCATCCTGAGCCGTCCCCCGGCGATCCTTTGGTTTCTTTCCCATCGCTGGGAAAGAAACTCGCCGCCCGCAGGCGGCGAAATCTCCCCGCCAAAACAGCAACTCTCTGCCGGGGCGGCGAAATCCCCTGCGAGAACCTCCAGGAGTGGCGCGTCTGGGAGACCGCGCCCTACGGAAGAGGCAAAAATCTCTGGGGGCGGCGGGGGCAAGCCCCCGCCATACAGTATTCTTCTAACGATGCCAGCTCCTCAGACTGTCCCCTCATCTGCCCCCTTCAGGGGTACCTGGCCCTATCCCCTCTATCTCCCCCTTGACAAGGGGAGTCGGCCCTCAAGGGGAAGGCTTTAGAAGTGCAGACGGCGAAAACCTCCGGCGAACGGCGAGACTTTTAGAACTGCAAGAGGCGAAACGAAGTTTCGCAGAAAATTTCTTTGCCTACTTTCTTTTTCAAAGAAAGTAGGTTACAGGCAGCGGCGGTAGGTGCGGGTGATTTCCCGCAGCTTGCCGGACACATAGGGGTTCAGGGCATCGGCGCGCACCCGCCAGGACCAGTTGTGATCCCCCACAGTGCCGGGGGTGTTCATCCGGGCGTCTCCGCCCAGGCCCAGCACGTCCTGGAGGGGGGCGATGGCCAGGTAGCTCCCGGAGGCCCAGGCCCCGGAGATGACCCCCCAGCCCAGCCCCTCGTCCTCCCGCAGGCGCAGGTAGCGGCGGGCGAAGCCGGACTCCTCCGGCCAGGCCTCGTTGAGGAACTGGACAAAGGTCTGGGTGTCGTGGGTGCCGGTGTAGACCACCGAGAAGGGCTGGCAGTTGTGGGGCAGATAGGCGCTCTCCCCGTTGGGGTCGAAGGCAAAAACCATCACCTTCATACCGGGGATGCCGCAGCTGCGGACAAACTCCAGGGCGTCCAGGTCCAGGTTGCCCAGGTCCTCGGCGATGAGCTCCAGCTTGGGGGCGGCGGCCTGGAGCAGGTTGAGCAGGGCCATCCCCGGACCCGGCTCCCAGTGGCCCTCCTTGGCGCTCTCCGCCCCGGCGGGCACCGACCAGTAGGTGTGGAAGGCCCGGAAGTGGTCGATGCGGATGGCGTCGTACATACGGGCGCACCACTGGATGCGCTCCTTCCAGAAGGCAAAGACCGCCGGCCGGTTGCCCTCCCAGTCGTAGAGAGGATTGCCCCAGAACTGGCCGTCGGCGGTGAAGGCGTCGGGGGGGACCCCGGCCACCGCAGCCAGGCGGCCGTCCTCATCCAGCTGAAACAGCTCCGGGTGGTAGTACACCTCGGCGCTGTCGGCGGACAGATAGAAGGGGACGTCCCCCATAATGCGGATGTGCTTCTGGTTGGCGTACTCCTTCAAGTGGAACCACTGGCGGTAGAAGGTGTCCTGGAGGAAGGTGTGGAAGGCCACCCGGTCCGGGTCGGGCTTGGCGTCCTCCGGCCACTGGTCCGGGCTGCCCTCATACCGGTCGTGGAGGGCGGCGAACTGGGCGTACTCCCCGATCCAGGGCAGGTGGTGCTCCTCTGGGGCGGTCTCCATGAGGGTGAGGGAGCGCCGGAAGGCCAGCTCCAGCAGGTCCATCCGGGTCTCATGGAGAAAGGCGTAGTCCACCCGGTCGGGGGCGTCCCGGCGGGCGGAGTCCAGCTCCTGCTGGGTGAGCAGGCCCTCCGCCGCCAGCTCGTCCAGGTCGATGAGGAAGGGATTTCCCGCAAAGGCGGAGGGGGACATGTAGGGGGAGTTGCCGTGCCCCGGGGGGACCAGGGGCAGGATCTGCCAGTAGGTCTGGCCGGCCTCGGCCAGAAAATCCACAAAGCGGCGGGCGGGCGCTCCCAGAGAGCCGATGCCATAGGGCCCCGGCAGGGAGGAGACGGCCAGCAGCACGCCGCTGAAACGGGCATCATACATGGGAAACAGTCTCCTTTCAGGGGTTACACACCCGGCTTCGCCGGGCGATATGTTATAGTATAGCAGAAATCACCAAAAAAGCAAGAGAAACTGGCCATCAATTTGTGCTTTTATTAAAATGGAAGCTGCCTTCCCAGAAAAACCCCCAGGAGGATCTGGACCGCCAAAAGGGCGGGCAGGCCGTACCGGAAGTACCAGTGCTTCGTCTTGTGGTGAAACAGGCGCATCCCCAGAATGGCCCCAAGGCTCCCGCCCAGCACCGCCGGGAGAAACAGCGTTTTTTCCGAGATACGCCATTTGTCCCGCCTGGCCCGGCGCTTGTCCAGGCCCATGAGGACAAAGGCGGCGAGATTCACCAGCAGCAGATAGCCCAGCAGCAGCTGGAGCGCTTCTTTGGACATGGCAGTACCTCCTCCGGGACATTTGCCCCAAGACAGAAAAAGACCCCGCTCCGGCCGGCCGCCGGAGCGGGGTTCCGCTGTGTGTTATTGTACCAGTTTTTAGGGGAGAGGGCAAGGGAGTCCTTCACGTCTCGTCAAACCAGGTCTGAAAACTCATAAAATACTGCGGAACGGTTGGCTCATCCACCTGCAGCAGGAAGGTCCATGTGTCGTTCTCCAGCCCGCCACCTTGTGCGCGTGTTCCAGAGAGGGTAAATTCAAATCCCTGGAGGTCCGGCTGGTCGATGGTGCGGGTGACGGAGAAGCTGTCCCAGTCCACCGAGTAGGACTCAATCTCCGGTCCGCAGGGGACATCATCCCGGAAGTACAGGTCCTCTTCATAAAAGAGATAGGGGGCGTCCGGTCCGGAAAACATGGTGTCCAGCCGCCTCTGGGTCAGGCTGGCAGAGAAGCGGGACTGGAATGTGTTCCGGAGATACTCCTCCTGGGTGATCCAGGGGTCGATCACCACCCGACGCCAAGGGGTCTGGGGCACGGTCTCCGCCTGGTATCCAGCTGCCTCCAGCTCCTCCCGGGTAAAGGTGCGCTCCTGGTCCCAGTCGGGGTTTCCCAAGTAGAGCTGTTCCAGAGCATCCGCCTGAGCAAAGGCCGCTATGGCCGCAAGTCGATACTGTTCCTCCTGGGGGATGGCGCTGCATGTATACCAGAACCCCGGGATGGAGGGAACCGAGTTGCTGTAATACACTGCCGCGATGTCGCCGTTTTCCATCAGCAGGTAGGGATAGCCCCCTGTTGCGGCATAATACGGGCGGGATACCCAGCCTTGAGAGTCCACATCGGTCAGCACATCCTCCTCCACCAGGTCCGGGCGGTCTGTCCGCAGGCTGTATACAAAGGAGTAGACCTCATAGTCCCCATAGGCTCCCTCATAGTACAGCGATTCCACCCGGCCCTCCAGACAGGGGTAATCTGCGATGCCCGGCATTCCATCCGCCACCTGTTCCTCCAGCCAGGACTGGGCGGCGGCATAGGCTTCGGCGTTGATTAGGGAAAAACTGTCCAGCAGGTCGGGCACCTGAGCGTAAAATTCCTCATAGCGCTCCAGTGCTCCTGGGATGCTCTCATCCACCGGCAAATCAGTAGGACCAGCGGCATAGAACACATATCCTCCAGTTTCCGCCAAGACCGGCAGACCATAGGGGTTCCCTGCCGCCTCGGTCTCCTCCCACTCCTGGGAGGTACACCGGTAAACGCCCGCCAGCCAGCCGGCGTAGTCCTGGTCCCCTGCGTCCCGCATGTAAAAACTGGCCGCACAGGTCACGTTTTGCATGTTGGGATCGTCCTCCCGAATTTCCACCTGACCCCGCCAGCTTTGGGGCAGGGTCAGAGTGAATCCGTACTCTGAATTCACATAGGGAAGATAGGGAAGCAGGTCGATTTCCCACTCCTGGGTCCCCTGGAAGATATGCATGGTCAGTTCCGTCACGTCCTGGGCGGCCAGCGAGGACAATTCAAAGGAGTAGGTCTCCCCAGGCGTCCAGTCAGTGCCGTCCAGAAAGTGGAGGCTCATTCCCCCCAGCCACTCCACCTCCGCCCGTCCGGCGATATGGATGTTCCACTCCCGGTCCCCCTCGGGGATGGTAAAGCTCACCCGCTCCCCGTCGTAGATGATGCTGGAGCGCAGCTGTTCCAGAGCTGTCTGCGGATCAATGAGAGTCACTGTGCCGAAGGAAAGTCCCATGGAAAAACCCTCCGCCCCCTCATTGAGAGATACGTCCAAGGACAGCGGGTACTCCAACAGAATGTCACGGGGCAGGAAAAAGGAGTAACTCTCCCCGGGAGTCCACTGGGTCTCATTAAAGGACTGGATCACATCTGGGTCTTCTGAAGAAACATTCTGACTCAGCCGGATGTCCCAATCCCGCTCTCCCTCCGGCAGTGTGAAGGAGAGGTTCATACCCTCGGCGTTCAGGGAGAAATCCACACTTTCATTCAGAGCCTCCACCGCCTCCTGGTCAGTCATGGCCGGCCGCCCCTCACAGGCCACCAGCCCGCCCACCAGGGCCAGCACCGCCAAAGCGGCGCAGGCCAGCAGGCGGCCCCGCTTCTTTTTCACAAACAGATTTGCCAGCCGGTCCCGCATGGCCTGTTTGCTCCCGCCGAAACGGCTGGACAGGGTGGGGCCGGGCTTCTCCTCCGCCGTGGACAGGAGGAGCTCCCCGTATTTCCGGCGGAAGGCCGCGTCCCGGCCCGCCGCCACGTCGTCGTCACAGCACAGCTCCAGGTTTTCGCTGGCCGCCCGGCTCATCCACCACACCAGGGGGTTGAACCAGTGGAGCCAGCAGGCGGCCACCAGCAGGGCCTTGTAGGCCAGATCCAGCCGTTTCAGGTGGGTGAGCTCGTGGCACAGCACCACCTCGTCCACCGCCTGGCCCTCCGGCAGCAGGAGCACCGGGCGAATGAGGCCCAGCACCATGGGGGTGCGGACCTGCCCGCTCCGGCGGACCGGGACCGCACGCTTCAAGCCCAGACCGGCCGCCGTCTGCCCTGCCTGCTCCTCCGCCTCCAAGTCGGGCCGGGCGTCTCGCAGCAGCCTCCGGCGGGCCAGCAGATACCCGCCTCCCTGCACCAGGGCCGCCGCCAGCGCGCCAAAGAGCCACAGGGCGGACAGCAAAGCGGTGACGGGGATGGTTCGGACCGCCGAAACCGCCGCAGGGGCCGTCTGGCCGGCCTCAGCCGCAGATTCCTCCGTTGGGAGCGCAGTGGGCAGATTGGCGGATGGCGCGCGAGCTGGGAGAGACACCTGATAGCTGGGGGCCTCCACCGTCACCGCCGGTTCGGGCAGAGAGAGGTCCACCGGGATCACCAGACGCAGGGCCAGAATGAGCCAGACCACGTACAATGCCCTGGCCCGCACATGCTGCCGCAGCCAGCCCTTTCCCACCAGCAGGGGGATCAGCACCGCCGAGCAGGTCAGAGAGATCCAGCCCACCCGCAGAAACAGCGCCTCCATTTACTGTCCCTCCTTTCCCTCCAGCTCCTCCAGATAGGCCCGCAGCTCCTCCACATCCGACTTGTCCAGCGCGCCCCCGTCGTGGAGGGCGGCGGCAAATCGTTTCAGGGAGCCCTCGTACAGCTTGCCCAGGATGGTCTTTCCCTCCTGGCGCTGGTACGCCTCCCGGCTCACCAGAGGGGTGTACCGGTTGGTCTTGCCCTCCTTGGTGCAGGCGAGGTAGCCCTTGTCCTCCAGCCGTTTCAGATAGCTGTGCAGCGCGCTGGCGGTGAGGGGGCGCTCCAGCCGCTCCAGAATAGCCGGAGCGGCGGCCTGGTCCCCCAGGTCCCAGATGACCAGCATGATGTCCAGCTCCGATTCGGGCAGACGGGGGTAGTCCTTCATAGCAGTCGCCTCCAAACTTTTGCATTTGCAGAACTCCTAAGAATATTCTACATTTGCAGAAATTTGTTGTCAAGAGGAAACATGCTTTTCCGGCGGAGAAAAACACAGCCGCCCGTTGGGCGGCTGTGCCTGACCCCTGCGAAATATCTGGAACCTTTTGAAGATACGGTAGGGGAGGGGCTTGCCCCTCCCGCCGGTAATAGGAAATCTTCCGTGAACAGGCGGGCCGCCGAGCCGTCGGCCCCTACGAAATGCATGAGGGTTTCTGGTATGCCGTAGGGGCGGCACACCGGGCCGCCCGTCACCGATTTCTCCTCCGGCGCTGTGCTTGGTCCCTACAAAATATGTGGAACCTTTTGAAGATACGGTAGGGGAGGGGCTTGCCCCTCCCGCCGGTAATGGGAAATCTTCCGTGAACAGGCGGGCCGCCGAGCCGTCGGCCCCTACGGAATACACGAGGGTTCCTGGTATGCCGTAGGGGCGGCACACCGGGCCGCCCGTCACCGATTTCTCCTCCGGCACGGTGTGAAGGGGCAGGAAAAAACACAGCCGCCCAACGGGCGGCTGTGCTGCAAAATTGGAGAACTTACTTCAGGTTGAAGAAAGCGTTCATGCCGGGATACTCGGCCACGTCGCCCAGCCTCCCATTGTGTGCGATGGCACACAATGGGGGCCTGGTTATTTAAAATGCTCGGGCGAAGTGAATTCGCCCTGCGCCAAGGTTTTCGCCTGCGGCGAAAACGCTTGTACGCGCCTTCCGGCGCCGCCCCTTCGTCGTCACAAAG
>NZ_NFKI01000002.1 GCF_002160305.1 Pseudoflavonifractor sp. An184 | reverse complement strand
CGGGTGCGCCGTACAAGCGTTTTCGCCGCAGGCGAAAACCTTGGCGCAGGGGCGGCTTTGCCGCCCCGAGCATTGAAATCCCAGAGGGTGGAGGCCGCCTCCGGCGGCCGGAACCCAAAAAGAAAGACATGACCAAAGGTCATGTCTTTCTTTTTGGAGCAGGTGAAGGGAATCGAACCCTCGTGTTCAGCTTGGGAAGCTGACATTCTGCCATTGAACTACACCTGCGTGTCGATTGCTTATCTAATATAGCATAAATGCCAAGGTAATGCAAGAAAAACTTTTCGTCACAGGGCGCGGTTTTTCCGCAGCGGGAGGACGGGAGGAGAGGCCTCTGCGGCGAAAATGCTTTGTACAGTTTTAATGGCAAAAACTTCGCGAAAAAGTTATAATTTTGGAGATAAACAGGTTATTTTCATACATGTCAGAAAAAATACACAAGAAATTCACAGAAAGTATAGTGAAAATTGCCCTTGTATTGACGAGGTGAATTAGTTACAATGTGGTAACAAAAGTAACAAACAGTTGCTTTTGCTGTCACTTTTGTTGACATAATTTTGTAACCATAGGAGTGAAGACAATGACACGAAAGCTGTGTTCGCTGCTGATCAGCTCCTTTGCCGTGCTTCTTCTCATGGGAGCCGGCGTGGAGGAGGACTCCGCTGCTCTGGTAGATGAGAGCGGTTCCGAGTCCGTGCAGACAGCAGCTGCCCGGGTGGGGGCGGAGGAGCAGGCGGAGCCTGCATCCGCTGTGTCCGGGGAGAGTGTGTTGTCCCAGGTAGAGGAGGTGGACCCCGCTTTAACAGTGGATGGTCAGCCTGTTTCCACAGATGTGGCAAAGACCTACCGGGGCGATACGACTTATGTGGCGTTGGTTCCCATGTCCAAATGTCTGGACTCCACAATTCTGAGCAAGTGGGACGCAGGAACGCGTACAGCGACGGTACACAATGATAAACTGGTACTGAAGGCTACGGTCGGAAATTTATACCTCACCGTCAACAACCGGTATTTTTACGCCCCGGAGGGAATCCAGATTGAAAACGGACAGGTGATGGTACCCCTCTCCGCGTTGGTAAAGGCGTTTGACGGTTCTCTGACCTGGAATGGGTCTACCGGCATCACTGCGGTGACCCGCGGGAGCGGCGCGGCCAAGTTCGGGGAGCAGTATTACAACGCCGACGACCTGTTCTGGCTCTCCCGGGTCATCTATACCGAGAGCGGGAACCAGCCCCTGGAGGGAAAAATGGCGGTGGGCAACGTGGTCATGAACCGTGTGAAGCACCCCTCTTTCCCCGGCACCATTGAGGGAGTGCTGGCTCAGAAGAACCAGTTTACCACCTACTGGAGCGGCCACATCGCCCGCAGCACCCCCAACGCTGAGAGCGTGATCGCGGCCAAGCTGGTGCTGGACGGCGGCGTGGTGGAGGAAGTAAAGAACGCCCTCTATTTTGATTCCGCGGCCAACAGCTGGGCCTCCCGAAATCGGACCTGCGTGGCCGTCATCGGCGGGCACCGGTTCTACGCCTGATCGGGAGCCGTTCCCGCGGCATAAGGTACGAAGAAGCAAATCCCTGAAATTCACGGACTGTGGATTTTAGGGGTTTCTTTTTTGTATATTCATGTATATAATAATCTCTGCTGAATCTGCGGCGCCGGGCGGAATCTCCCGCGGGCGCTGAGCGAGAGGCCGGAGCGGAAGCCGGCCGAGGCTTGCGGATTTACCGCGCAGGCTGTATAATGTCAGAGACAAGACTATCACAGGACCCGGTGGACGGAGGAAAAAACATGACAAGAAACAATGCCCGCGAGATCGCGGTACATCTGGTATTTGGGCTGGAATTTGGGACCCGGAGCGCGGAAGAGGTGCTGAAAAGTGAGCTCAGCCGGGAGCGCTTTGAGGCCCTGGGACAGGAATCCCCACTGTACGCCCAATACCCCAATGAAAAGCAGCGGGAATATATCCGGGCCCTGGTGGAGGGGGTCTACGCCCACGGAGAGGAGCTGGACGCCTACATCAGCCGCTACGCGGTGGGCTGGTCCCTGAGCCGGATTCCCCGCATGGCCCGGGCCATCCTGCGCACCGCCATGTATGAGGTGCTGTATATGCCCGATGTGCCCAACGCCTCGGCCATTGACGCCGCCGTGGAGCTGACTAAGCAGTACGAGCCCCAGGAGGTGGCCTCTTTCGTCAACGGAATTTTGGGCACCTTTGTCCGCACCGAGCTGCCGGATGAGCCCGCTGGGGAGCAGGCGGAGCCGGAGGCCGGCGGGGAGGAAGTCCCCGGCGGGGAGGCCTGAACCATGCCGGTATTGGGGCTGGATACCAGCAACTACACCACCTCCGCCGCCGTGTTTGACGGGGAGAGGGGCCGGAATCAGGGACGGCTGCTGGAGGTGCGTCCGGGGGAGCTGGGCCTGCGCCAGAGCGACGCCCTCTTTCAGCATGTGAAGCACCTGCCGGAGGTGGTGGAAGCGCTGCTGGGGGAGGAGGGCCTGGGGACCGTCCAGGCCGTGGGGGCCAGCACCCGCCCCCGGGCGGTGGAGGGCTCCTATATGCCCTGCTTCCTGGCGGGAGCCTCCCAGGGCCAGGTGCTCTCCCAGGTGCTGGGGGTGCCCTTTTACGCATTCTCTCATCAGCAGGGGCATTTGGCGGCGGCGGCCTGGTCCGCCGGCCGGCTGGACCTGCTGGACCGGCCCTTCCTGGCCTGGCACCTGTCCGGGGGCACCACCGAGCTGCTCCGGGTGGAGCCGGAGGAGGACGGAGTGGCCGTCCGGGCGGAGATCCTGGGGGGGACCAGCGACATCTCCGCCGGGCAGCTCATCGACCGCACCGGCGTGCTGCTGGGCCTGTCCTTCCCCGCCGGGAAAGGGGTGGAGAAGCTCAGCCGCCAGGCGCAAAAGCGGGAATATTATAAGGTGAAGGTAAACGGCCTCACCTTCTCCCTGTCCGGCATGGAGAACAAGGTGCGGCAGATGGTCCAGAGAGGGGAAGAGCCGGCGGAGATCGCCTGGTTTGCCCAGGAGACCGTCTGCCGGGTGGTCCAGGCCTGCACCAAGGCCGCCATGGAGGAGTACCCCGGCCTGCCGGTGCTGTGCTCCGGGGGGGTGGCCTCCAACGGACGGCTGAAGGAGCTGCTGCGGCAGAACTGCGGAGCCCTGTTTGCCCAGCCCCAGTTCTCCACCGACAACGCCATGGGGACGGCCGTCCTCACCTGGCGGGCCCTGGAGAGGGGGCGGAGAGTGTGAACGCAAGAGGCGAACAGACCATCCTCACCCCCAGTCAGGTGGGGCAGTATATCAAGGGCTTTATGGACCGGGACCGGCTGCTGTCCGGCCTCCTGGTGCGGGGAGAGCTGTCCAACTATAAGCGCTACCCCTCGGGCCACCACTACTTCACCCTGAAGGACGGGGAGGGGGCCCTGCGGTGCGTCATGTTCCGCAGCGACGCGGCCTCCCTGCGGTTCCAGCCCCAGAACGGCATGCAGGTCATCGCCGCCGGGCGGGTGACCGTCTTTCCCCGGGACGGGCAGTACCAGCTCTACTGCGTCCGCCTGACCCCGGAGGGGGCGGGGGATCTGGCGGTGGCCTTTGAACAGCTGAAGGCCCGCCTGCTCCAGGAGGGAGTTTTCGACCCGGCCCACAAGAAGCCCATTCCCAGAATGCCGGGACGGATTGCCCTGGTGACCTCCCCGGCGGGAGCGGCGGTGCGGGACATGCTCCGAATTTTAGGGGCCCGGTGGCCCATGGCCCGGGTCTATGTCCTCCCGGTGCGGGTCCAGGGGGAGGGGGCGGCGGAGGAGATTGCCGCCGCTATCGGCTGGGCCAACCTCCACCAGGCGGCCGACTTGATTATCACCGGCCGGGGGGGCGGCTCCATGGAGGACCTGTGGGCTTTCAATGAGGAGGTCGTGGCCCGGGCCATTTATGACTCTGATATCCCGGTGATCTCCGCCGTGGGCCACGAGCCCGATGTGACCATTGCCGACTTTGCCGCCGACCTGCGGGCGGCCACCCCCTCCAACGCCGCCGAGCTGGCGGTGCCCGACCAGAACGAGGTGTACGCCTCCCTCCTGGGGGCGGGGCGGCGGCTGGAACAGGCGATGCGCCACCGGCTCCTGCGGGAGCGGCAGGGGCTGGAGCGTCTGGCCAAGAGCCGGGTGATGACCGAGCCCCAGGCCTATTTTCAGGACAAAAACCTCTATTTGGATCACCTGTCCCAGCGCCTGGGGAGCAGCATGACGGGCCGGCTGTTTCAGCTGAGGGTCCGCTCTGCCGCCCTGGATAAGGATTTACACCGGGGGCTGGAGAAGTGCCTCTCCGGGAAGCAGGAGCGCTTTGCCCGCCTGGCCGCCGCCCTGGACGCCATGAGCCCGCTGAAGGTGCTGGGACGGGGGTACTCCATCGCCCAGAAGGGGGACGGAAGGGTGATCTCCTCTGTCAGGAGTGTTCAGCCCGGCGAGCGGTTTTCCCTGCGCCTCTCCGATGGAAGTTTGAAATGTACTGTGGAAGAGACGGAACGGGAGGAGTATTGAAATGAGACGGAACGGGTACTGGTTTGGATGCCTTCTTGGAGCCGTCCTGTTGCTGGCCGGATGCCAGGGGACGGAGGAACCGTTGACCACGGTGGAGGGGCCGGATTGGCGGGAGGAGACCCCCGTTTGGTCCATGGTGAGCACTGCTCCAGAGGATTTTGGGATTACCTATGATGATCTGACGGATTTAGATGGTTATCCTCTGGATAAGCTGGCGGCATACTGCCTGGGTGCGGACGGGGTTTTCGCTGAGGACGGATTCGACCAGTTATACTGTCGTTTTGTGGAGGCGCCGCGCACTTGGGTGACCTATGTGTCCCTCCTGCCGGAAGAAGAGCAGAAGATCCTTTGTGAACATACTGCTTTGGCGGCCGCCTCTTGGTATGCAGATTCCAATGAGTTTTCTGAAAACCTGGATGTACTGGAGACAGCGTATTCATCTGGGGCAGAACAAGTTGTGGTTTCGCGGCTCCGAAGCGAATACGAAAACGCCGCAGTATGAGTGGCTTGGACCGGGAGCGGGGATAAGCCTCCGCCCCGCAGGGGAGGTTCCCGCGGAACGGGCGGCCCAGTGTGCCGCCCCTACGGCGGAAACCGGACCGGGAGCGTTGGCTCGGCAGAGTCAGGCGCAGTTCTTAAACCACACCAGTTCTAATTTTTACAAGCCCAGGGCCCAGTGGCCCGGCGGGAATTCAGACCAGCCGCTCAGATTTTGCGCGCCGGAAATGCTGCAAAATCCAGCAGGTACGCGTCCCCCGTAATGGGGTCCGGGGAAAGGCGACTATGAGCACGAAGTGCTCATCGGAGCCGTCCCCGGTGGCGTTTTGCCTACTTTGCCGCCATGGGCAAAGTAGGTCGCCGCTCGCAGGCGGCGAAATCCCCCTCAGAAACGAGAAAAACCCAAGAAAGGATGTGGCCCCCATGCCCACTAAGAAGAAACTGACCTTTGAACAGTCCATGGCCCGCCTGGAGGAGATCGTGGGTCTGCTGGAGCGGGGCGACGCCCCGCTGGAGCAGGCCATGGCCCTCTTTGAGGAGGGAGCCGCCATCCTGCGGACCTGCTCGGCCCAGCTGGACGAGGCGGAGCAGAAGGTGAAGCTGCTCACCGCCGGCCCCGATGGCCAGCCCCAGGAGCAGCCCTTCCAGGGGGAGGAGTAACCGATGGACTGGGAACAGTTTGAGACGCAGCTGAAACAGGACCAGAGCGCGGTGGAGGCCGCCCTCCACGCCCAGTTTCAGGACAGTGCCCGGTACGCCGACCTGACCGAGGCCATGGAGTACTCTCTCCTGGCGGGGGGAAAGCGCATCCGGCCGGTGCTCACTCTGGAGTGCTGCCGCCTGTGCGGCGGGGACCCGGAGGCCGCCCTGAACTTTGCCTGCGGGGTGGAGATGATCCATACCTACTCCCTGATCCACGACGACCTGCCCGCCATGGACGACGACGACCTGCGCCGGGGGTGGCCCACCAACCATAAAGTCTATGGAGAGGCCACCGCCATCCTGGCGGGAGACGGCCTGCTCACCGCCGCCTTTCAGGCTCTGGCCGGGGCCAAGCTTCCGGCGGAGCGGGTGGTGGAGGCGGTCGCCTGCCTGGCCAAGGAGGCGGGACCCGAGGGCATGGTGGGAGGACAGGCCCTGGACATGGCCGGAGAGGGCCGCGCCCTCACCCGGAAGGAGCTGGAGCTGCTCCAAAGCCTGAAAACCGGCGCCCTGATCTCGGCGGCGGCGGAACTGGGCTGCATCGCCGCCGGAGGAACGGCGGAACAGCGGGCGGCAGTGCGGACCTATGCCCAGTGCCTGGGGCGGGCCTTTCAGATCCAGGACGACATTCTGGATGTGACAGGGACGGCGGAGGAGCTGGGAAAGCCCACAGGTTCGGACCAGGTCAACGAAAAGAGCACCTTTGTCACCGCTCTGGGCCTGGAGGAGAGCCACGCGTTGGTGCACAGGCTCACCGATCAGGCGGAGGCGGCTTTGGAAGGGTTTGACCAGCCGGAGTTTCTGATCCAGCTGGCACAGAGCCTGGCCCAGCGGAGAAAATGAGACAGCGCGCCGAAGGGAGGACACAATGGATCACGCCGGCTTTTTAACGGGAAATCTGACCTTGGATCTGGCCATTTTTGCCTGGTTCATCGCGCAGCTGCTGAAGACCCTGATCAATCTGGTGGTCAACCGCAGTCTGGACCTGAAGCGCATGGTGGGAAGCGGCAACATGCCCTCCTCCCACTCCGCCTTCATCTGTGCCGCCACCGCCTCCATCGGCCAGATCTGCGGCTGGCGGGACCCTCTGTTCTCCCTGTCTGCGGCGGTGGCCCTGGTGGTGATGTACGACGCCTGCAATGTGCGAAGGGCGGCGGGAGAGCAGGCCAAGGTCCTCAACTATGTCCGGGAGCACTGGGCCGACCTCCCGGAGGAATTTCAGGGAAAGAAGCTCAACGAGCACCTGGGGCACACCCTGCCTCAGGTGATTATGGGGGCCCTGCTGGGCACCGCCATCGGACTGATTGGGCCGATGATCTGGTGAACCGGCCGGGGGACCGGGAGCCTTTAGAGATGTGAGGGATTTTCTTGCAGGAACAGTTGGATAAAACAAAACGCAGTCCCATCCTGGGGGCGGTCAGTGACCAGGAGGCGGCGGAGCTGTGCCGGACGCTTCGGGAGGAGCTGATCCGGGACGTGTCCCAGACGGGGGGGCATCTGGCCTCCAACCTGGGGGCGGTGGAGCTGACGGTGGCCCTGCACCGGGTGCTGGATACCAGCCGGGACCGGCTGGTATTCGATGTGGGCCACCAGTGCTACCTCCACAAAATGCTTACCGGCCGGCGGGAGCAGATGACCACTCTGCGGCAGTTCGGAGGCATCGCCGGATTCCCGAAGCCCAGCGAGAGCGTCCATGACGCCTTTATTGCCGGACACGCCTCCAACTCGGTGGCGGTGGCCCTGGGAATGGCCCAGGCCCGGGATGTGATGGGGGCGGACAATATAGTGGCCGCCCTCATCGGCGACGGGGCCCTCACCGGCGGCCTGGCCTATGAGGGCCTGTCCAACGGGGGACAGTACCGGGGACAGCTTCTGGTCATCCTCAATGACAACGGCATGTCCATCGCCCAGAACGTGGGGGCGGTGGCCCAGCATCTGGCCAGCCAGCGGCTCAAACCCCAGTACCTGAGCTTCAAGCAGGGGTACCGGAAGGTGATGGGCTCCTTCTGGCTGGGACGGAAGCTCTACCGGGTGACCCACAGCGTGAAGAAGGCTCTGAAGCAGAGTATTCTGCCCTGCAGTATGTTTGAAAACATGGGCTTCACCTACCTGGGGCCGGTGGACGGCCACGACGTGGCCTATCTGACCAAAATTCTCCGCTACGCCGTCAGCCTGAAGGAGCCGGTCCTGCTCCATGTAAGAACTGTAAAGGGGAAAGGGTTTGCACCTGCGGAGCGAAACCCCGACGCCTTCCATGGCGTGTCCCCCTTCCATCCCGAGACAGGGGAACCGAAAAAAGCGTCGGGAGAGACCTTCTCCAGCGTCTTTGGCCGGACCATGGTGCGGCTGGCCCGGAATGATCCCCGCATCTGCGCCCTCACTGCGGCCATGGTGGGGGGGACCGGACTGGACGGCTTCGCTCAGACCTACCCCGGGCGGTTCTTCGATGTGGGCATCGCCGAGGGCTGCGCCGTCTCCATGGCCGCCGGCATGGCCAAGCAGGGGGCGGTGCCCGTCTTTGCGGTGTACTCCACCTTTTTGCAGCGCAGCTACGACATGCTCCTCCATGACATGGCCATCGACCGCCTCCATGTGGTACTGGCGGTGGACCGGGCCGGCCTGGTGGGGGAGGACGGAGAGACCCACCAGGGGGTGTTCGACGTGGCCTATCTGGACAGCATCCCCGGGATTACCGTCTACGCTCCGGCCAGCTTCGCGGAGCTGGACCGGATGCTGGAGGAGGCGGTGTGCCGGGTCTCCGGGCCTGTGGCGGTGCGCTATCCCCGGGGCGGCCAGGGGGAGTTCCGGGGGGACTCGGGGCCGGAGCCGGTGGTGGTCCTCCGCGCCGGAACTGACATTACGCTGGCAGGCTACGGTACGGAGCTCAACGAGCTGCTGGGGGCGGCCGACCGGCTGGCTCAGGAGGGAATCCAGGCTGAGGTTGTCAAGTGGAATATCATTACACCTCTTGAAACATCTGTTGTTTTGGAGTCTGTCCGCAGAACCGGCCATCTCCTGGTGGCCGAGGAGTGCGTGGAGCAGGGGAGTGTGGGTGTGCGGACGCTGGCCGCTCTGGAGGCGGCGGGCGTCCAGGCCCGGACCGCCCTGGTCAGCTGCGGACGGGATTATGTGACCCACGGGGCGGTGGATCTGCTGAAAAAAAGCTTGGGCCTGGACCGGGACAGCCTGTTCCGCCGGGCCATGGAGGTGCTGGGCCGTGAGCAGTAAAAAGAGGCTGGATGTGACCATGGTAGAGCGGGGGCTCACGGAGAGCCGCCAGAAGGCCCAGGCCGTCATTATGGCGGGACAGGTCTATGTAAACGGACAGAAGGTGGATAAGGCGGGCGCCCCTGTGGCGGAGAACGCGGCCATTGAGGTCCGGGGCAAGACCCTGGCCTATGTGAGCCGGGGGGGCCTGAAGCTGGAGAAGGCCATGGAGCTGTGGCCCATCCGGCTGGAGGGGGCGGTGTGCGCCGACATCGGAGCCTCCACCGGCGGCTTTACCGACTGCATGCTCCAGAACGGGGCGGAAAAGGTGTACGCGGTGGACGTGGGCTACAATCAGCTGGACTACCGGCTGCGCACCCACCCCAAGGTGGTGTGCATGGAGCGCACCAACGCCCGCTACCTCACCCGGGAACAGATTCCGGAGCCTCTGGACTTCTTCTCGGTGGACGTGTCCTTCATCTCCCTGAACCTGATCTTTCCGGCGGTTCGCCCCCTGATGAAGGAGGGGGGCGAGGGGGTCTGTCTCATCAAGCCCCAGTTTGAGGCCGGAAAGGACAAGGTGGGCAAGAAGGGCGTGGTCCGGGATGCATCGGTCCACCTGGAGGTGCTGGAGCACTTCCTGGAGCACGCCGCCCACGGAGGATTTACTGTAAAGGATATTACCTTTTCCCCTATTCGCGGGCCGGAGGGCAATATTGAGTACCTGGGCTATCTGTCCACCCAGCCGGGGCCGGCCTACGGCGGCGACCTGAAGGCGCTGGTGGAGGCCTCCCACGAGCTGGACAAGGGGGACAGGGCATGAGGATCATTTTAAGCTCCAATCCATACCGGGACAAGGGGCTGCGCACCGCCCTGGAGGCCGACCGGATCTTACGGAAGGCTGGGGCGGAGACGGTGCTGTGTCTCCCCTTTGTTCCCCGGAAGGGGGACCGGCTGGATTTGCCCCGGAACCTCTCCCTCCGCCAGCTGGAGGAGGAGCTGCCCCGGGCCGACCTGTTGGTTTGCTTCGGCGGGGACGGGACCATCCTCCACGCCGCCCGGGATGCCACCCTCCACGGGGTGCCCATCCTGGGGGTGAACATGGGCAGCGTGGGCTTTATGGCCGAGCTGGAGCGCACCGAGCTCTCCCTGCTGGTCCCCCTGGCCCAGGGGCACTTTGTCACCGAGGAGCGGATGATGCTGGACGTGCAGGTGTTCCGGGGCGGGCGGCCAGTGAGCCAGGACCTGGCCCTCAACGACGCGGTGTTCTCCAAGGGGTCCATGGCCCGGGTGGCCGAGGTGGAGGTCTGGGCCGACCAGACCATGGTCCAGCGGATCATGGGGGACGGGGTGATCGTGGCCACCCCCACCGGCTCCACCGCCTACTCCATGTCGGCGGGGGGGCCCATTGTGGAGCCCTCCTCCCAGTGCCTGATCGTCACGCCGGTGTGCGCTCACCAGCTGGCGGCCCGGGCGCTGGTGCTGGAACCGAACCGCCGGGTGGTGGTTCAGCTGCCACGGGGGAACCGGAAACACCTGTATCTGTCGGTGGATGGCGGCAAAGCGATCCGCTTGACAGGTGGCGAGCGGGTGGAGATCACCCGGTCCCGGTACAAGACACAGCTGGTGCAGCTGTCCGGCCGGAGCTTTTATGAGATCATCAACCAGAAGTTAGGAGGATACACCCCATGAAGCGCGCGCGTCAAGCGGAGATCTTAAACATCATTCAGGCGGTGGATGTGGAGACCCAGGAGCAGCTGCTGGACGAGCTGAAGGCTCGGGGCTTTTCCGCCACCCAGGCCACCATTTCCCGGGACATTAAGGAGCTGCGGCTGGTGAAGGAACTCTCCGGCGGCGGGTACCGCTACGCCTCCTCTGAGCGGAAGGGGCTGGCCGACTCGGACGCCCGTCTGCGGAACATCTTCAAAGAGGGAGTCACCTCGGTGGACCGGGCTCAAAACATCGTGGTGGTGCGCACCATGCCGGGGCTGGCCTCGGCGGCCTGCTCCGCCCTGGACAGCATGGAGATTCCCGGCATGGTGGGCAGCCTGGCCGGGGACGACACGGGCATCCTCATCATGCGGGACAACGACGCGGCGGAGCGCTTCAACCAGGAGGTCCACAAGCTCTTAAAGTGACCGGGAGAGAGGAGGAGTACAGCTTTGCTTTCCCTGCTTCACATTGAAAATATCGCCCTCATCCAGTCGGCAGACATTCGGTTCGAGCCGGGGTTCAACGTGCTCACCGGCGAGACGGGTGCGGGCAAATCCATCGTCATCGACTCCATCGGCGCGGTGCTGGGGGAGCGCACCAGCCGGGAGCTCATCCGCACCGGGGCCAAGTCCGCCCTGGTGACGGCGGTGTTTACCCAGGTGCCCCCCCTGCCCTGGCTGGAGGAGAACGGCTTCCCCACCGGGGAGGAGGATCTGCTCCTCCAGCGGGAGCTCCAGGGGGACGGCCGGAACGTGTGCCGCATCGACGGAAAGCTGGTGACGGTGGCCCAGCTGCGGGAGCTGGGGCGGCAGCTGCTGAACATCCACGGCCAGCACGACGGCCAGCAGCTGCTGGACCCGGCCAGTCACCTGGGCTATCTGGACCAGTTCGGCGGGTGCCAGCCTCTGCTGGAGGACTATCAGGAGGCCTACCGCAAGTGGCACGACATCCGCCGGGAGATGGACAAGCTCCAGATGGACGAGGCGGAGCGCTCCCGCCGGGTAGACACCCTGAACTACCAGATTCAGGAGCTGGAGCGGGCCCAGCTGAAGACTGGGGAGGACGAGGAGCTCTCCGCCCGGCGGACCCTGCTGCGCAGCGCGGGCAAGCTCATGGAGGCGGTCCAGAGCGCGGAGTTTGCCCTGTCCGGAGACGAGGACCGGGACGGGGCCTGCTCCCTCATCGCCCAGGCGGAGGGGGAGGTCCAGGGGGTGTCCTCCATCAGCCCGGAGCTGGGGGAACTGTCCGAAAAGCTCACCGCCCTGCGGTGCGCCGCCGACGACGCGGCGGACACCCTGCGGGACCTGAGCCGCTCCTTCGACTTCTCCCCCGGGGAGCTGGACCAGGTGGAGGAGCGGCTGGACCTGCTCTACCGCCTGCGGAAGAAGTACGGCCCCACGGTGGAGGACATGCTGGCCTACCTGGACCGGTGCCGGAAGGAGCTGGACCAGATCCAGTACGCCGACGACACCCTGGCCCGGCTGGAGAAAGATCTGAAGAAGGCACAAAAGGAGGCCGCGCGCCGGGGCGAGAGCCTGTCCCAGGCCCGGCGGGAGGCGGCCGGGGCCCTCCAGGCGCGGGTCCAGGAGGAGCTGCGCCAGCTGGACATGCCCAAGGTCCAGTTCCAGACGGAGTTTACCCCCAAGGGGGGCGAGGCCGGGATGGACGAGACCGGTCTGGACGAGGTGCAGTTCCTCATGTCCGCCAACCTGGGGGAGGCCCTGAAGCCCATCCAGAAGGTGGCCTCCGGCGGCGAGCTGGCCCGGATCATGCTGGCCCTGAAAAATGTGCTGGCCGAGGGGGACCAGATCGGCACCCTGGTCTTTGACGAGGTGGACACCGGCGTGTCCGGCCGGGCCGCCCAGAAGGTGGCCGAGAAGATGGCCCAGGTGGCCCGGGGCAAGCAGGTGCTGTGCGTCACCCACCTGCCCCAGATCGCCGCCATGGCGGACACCCACTTCTCCGTCCAGAAGGGGGAGCGGGAGGGGCGCACCTACACCCGGCTGGAGCGGCTGGACCGCTCCCAGCGCCGGGAGGAGCTGGCCCGCCTCATCGGCGGGGCCTCCATCACGCCCTCCCTGCTGGAGAGCGCCGAGGAGCTGCTGCGCCAGGCGGAGCAGCAGAAACAGGTATAATCATAAACGCGGACCGCGCCGCTCAGAGCAGGGGGCGCGGTCCGCTTTTTGTTGAGCCGGAGAGCGCCTCCACAAAATATTTTTGTCAGTCAGAAAAAGAATTATTGGGATGAAAAAATTGCATTTCACTTGCATTCTACAAATGCGCCTGATATAATAATTTCGTTAAGAAAAGGCCCGCGTCTCTGAATTCTGATGCGCGGAGCACCCTGGAGGAGGAGCGAGGCCCTTGTTTGTTCTGCTGCTTTTGGTGTGGATCGTACTGAACGGGAGCCTGAATCTGCAGGTGATTGCGGCCGGAGTGGTGATTTCGGCTGTCTTGTCCTGGGCCTCCTACCGTCTATTACAGCTGCCGCCCATGGGTGGAGCAGGCCGGATCGACCGCTTCTCCAGGGCGGTTTTTTATATCCTCTATCTGGCCTGGGAAATTCTGCGGGCCAACCTCCAGGTGATGGGCCGGATTCTCTTCCCCAAACGGCGGAAGGGGGCGCCCAAGCTCACCTGGTTCCAGTCCGGGCTGAAGGAGCCGGGACACCAGATGCTGCTGGCCAACTCCATCACTCTGACCCCGGGGACCATCACGGTCTCCCTGAAAAACGGGCGGCTGTGCGTCTACGCCATGGATCAGGAATTTGCCGCGGGGCTGTCGGAGTGCGGCTTCGTCCAAAAACTGCGCCGTTGGGAGGAGAAGTGAGATGGCGGAATGTACGCCGGTCCTGCGGGACGTGCTGATTGTGCTGCTGTGTATCCTCACGGCGGTGATGCTTCTCTGTCTGATCCGGGCGGTGCGGGGGCCCCGGTACACTGACCGGCTGGCGGCCCTCAATTTGATCTGCACCGTGGTGGTGCTGATGGTGTGCATCCTGTCCTATGTGCTGGGCGCGTCCTACCTGGTGGACGTGGCTATCCTGTACGGACTGCTGAATCTGCTGGCGGTGGCGGTGCTCAGCCGCATCTCAGTGCGCCGCCACCGGGAGAGGAGAAGGGGGAAGAAGTCGTGACGCTGCGGACGGGAATTGGAATGCTTCTGCTGGCCCTGGGGGTGCTGGTGGTGGTGATCGCCGCCGTGGGGCTGTTCCGCTTCCGGCGGACCCTGGACCTGCTCCAGGCCAGCGCCCTGGCCGACACCCTGGGGCTGTTTCTGATTACGGCGGGGCTGCTAGTGCTGTGCGGGTTCACGGTACACTCCGCCAAGCTGATTCTGGCCGCGGTGATTTTGTGGACGGTGAACCCGGTGGCCGCCCACCTGATCGCCCGCATGGAGGTGCTGACCGGGCTGGAGCTGGACCCGGACCAGCTGCCGGGAGAGGGGGAACAGGAGCTGTGACGGTTTTGCTGGAGGTGCTGCTGCTGGCCTTTTTGATCTTCTGCGCCGTCGCCGCCATCCTGTGCAGGCGGCTGGTGTCGTCGGTGATCATTTTTATGGCCTATTCGGCGGTGATGTCCCTATTGTGGTTCCTGCTGGAGTCCCCCGACCTGGCGGTGACCGAGGCGGCGGTGGGGGCCGGGGTGACCACCCTGCTGTTTTTCCTCACCCTGCGGAAGATCAACGGATTGAAGGGGATGGAGCGGGATGAAGACTGATCCCACCAGAGAGAGCTTGTATGAGCGCTTTCTCCGCTGGGCCGGCGGGGAGGAGGCCGACGGCCCCGAGGGGCCCGAGGACCCGGCCCGGCAGGAGTTTCAGGAGTATCTGGAGTACATGGACGCCCACGGGGAGATGGACTTCGGGGCCTACCGCCTCATGCGCTGGAAGGAGCGGAGGGCCAAGGGGCTGATCCCGGACACCGCCCCGGCGCCCCACAGCCCGGACCCGGTCCCGCCGGATCTGACGGGGCAGGAGCCCCTCAGACACCGCCCCGGCCGGCTGAAAAAGCAGATCAAGCTGTACTGGGTCCTCAGCGTGGCGGTGACGCTGGTGCTGGCGGCGGTCTTTCTGGTGGTGGCCCTGGAGCTGCCCGCCTTCGGCGACCCGTCCGCTCCCGCCCTCAATGAGGTGTCGGAGCGCTACCTGGAGCGGGGGACGGAGGAGACCGGGGCGGTGAACGCGGTCACCGGAATGATTCTGGACTACCGGGCCTTCGACACCTTCGGGGAGTCGGCGGTGCTCTTTGCCGCGGCCTCCAGCACCATTCTGCTGCTGAACAGCCCCAGACGGCATCTGCGCACCTACCGGGGGCCCGACCAGCTCACCAGCCTGCTGGGGCGGTCCCTGCTGCCGGTGATCCTCCTCTTTGGCGTCTATGTGGTCCTCAACGGCCACCTGAGCCCCGGGGGCGGCTTCTCCGGGGGCGCGGTGCTGGGGGCAGGATTGATCCTGGCCTCCCTGGTGCTGGGGGAGGAGCGGATGGAGCAGCTGCTGCCCGGCCGCCGGACCACGGTTCTGACGGCGGCCTGCCTGCTGGCCTATGGGGTGATGAAGGGGTACTCCTTCTTCACCGGGGGCAACCATGTGGGCTGGGACGTGCCCAAGGGGACCCCGGGGGAGCTGCTCAGCGGCGGGCTGATCCTGCCATTGAACATCTGCGTGGGGATCATCGTGGCCTGCACTATGTACACCTTTTATACCCTGTTTTTGCCGGGAGAGGAGGAGACGGAATGATAGAGACGCTGCTGCAGCAGCGGTACTATGTGGCGGCGGTGGTGCTGTTCAGCATCGGCTTCGTCACCCTGTTCCTGCACCCCAATCTCATCAAAAAGATTATCGGCATGAACCTGATGGATACGGCGGTCTTTCTGTTCCTGGCGGCCATGGGCTATGTGGACGGGGGGAAGGCCCCCATGGTGGAGCCGGGAGCGGCGGCGGAGGCCTACGTCAACCCGGTGCCCGGCGGGCTGGTGCTCACGGGCATCGTGGTGGCGGTGAGCACCACGGCCCTGTTTCTGGCCCTCACCCACCGCCTGTACCGGAAGTACCACAGTTTGAATCTGGACGTGATTCTCATGCTGGCCCGGGAGGGCGGGGAGAAGAACGATCACTGAAACCTGCTGCAAGGAGAGAGGGGGAAAGCCGTTGTCCTTGTCCTATAATATCCCGTTTCTCAGCATCCTTCTGGCCATGGTCAGCGCCATCCTGGTCCCTCTGCTCCGCAATGGGCGCTGGGCCCTGAATCTGGTGCGGGGGGTGCAGCTGGCCGCGGCGGCGGCTTCGGCCTATCTTCTGGCGGAGCTGAGCCTGGCCGGGGAGAGCTTCACCTTTCAGATGGGCCACTTTCCCGCCCCGTGGGGAAACATGCTCCGGGCCGGTCCCCTGGAGGCGGCGCTGGCCCTGACCTTCAGCCTGGTGATGGTGCTCTCCCTCACCGGCGGGGCCCGGGAACTGAGGGAGTCCCTGCGCTCCGACCAGCTGGGGTGGTACTGCCTGCTCATGCAGCTGCTGTACGGGGCGCTGCTGGCCATGGTGTACACCGACGACCTGTTTACCGCCTACGTCTTCGTGGAGATCGCGGCGGTGACCGCCTGTATCGCCGTGGCCGCCCGGGAGAGCGGCCGCTCCATCCTCTCGGCCATCCGGTACCTGATGTTCAGCTGTCTGGGGTCCGGCCTCATTCTGCTGGGGATCTCCATTTTGTACAGCATCACCGGGCACCTGCTCTTTGACAGCCTGGAGGGGGCGGTGGCCGCCCTGGCGGAGAGCCGGACCTACTTCATCCCACTGGTGGTCTCCGCTCTGCTGATGACCCTGGGTCTGTCCATCAAGAGCGCCCAGTTCCCCTTTCACGCCTGGCTGCCCGACGCCCACGCCAGCACCTTCACCGCGTCCAGCGCCATTCTGTCCGGCCTGGTGCTCAAGGGCTATCTGGTGATTATCATAAAGCTGATCCTGCGGGTGTTCAGCCCGGCCCTGCTGGTGAGCATCTGCATGGACGACCTGCTGTTCCTGCTGGGGCTGGCGGGGATGCTGTTCGCCTCGGTGGCCGCCCTGCGGCAGGAGGAGGTCAAGCGGATGATCGCCTACTCCTCCTCGGCCCAGATCTCCTACATCTTCCTGGCCTTAGGGCTGGGGAGCACGGAGGGGCTGATCGCCGCCTGCTATCAGATCCTGGCCCACGCCATGACCAAATCCATGATTTTCCTGGGGGCGGGGGAGATGATCCGGGCCTCCGGCGGCCACTACTGGGGGGAGCTGCGGGGAGCGGCCCGGCTGGCCCCTCTGGGGGGGCTGGCCTTCACCGTGGGGGGGCTGTCCCTGTGCGGACTGCCCCTGCTGGCGGGCTTTTCCGCCAAATACTGCATCGCCGGGGCGGCGCTGGAGGCGGAGTGGCAGACCTTCCCCGCCCTGTTCGGGCTGGCGGCCAGCTCGGTGCTCAACGCCATGTACTACATCCCCGCCATCCTGGCCATCTGGGGCCGGAAGCGGGCGGGGGAGGAGCAGCCTTTGGTGTGGGACTGGAGCGACAAGCCGGGGAAGGGGACCCTGGTGGTCCTGCTGGCGGGCAACGTGTTCCTGGGGACCGCCTTCGGCCCGGTCTGGGAGCTGCTCCAGCAGGGAATCGCCCTGTTTTGAACGTAACGGCAAAATACGCTGGGAGGAGGTGAGAAGATGCCGGGAAGCTGGCTGCTGCTGCCCATCCTGTTCCCGCTGTTAGGCGGGCTGGGGGTGCTGGGCATTCATACGTTAAAGACCCGCCGCCGGGTCATCTTTCTCCTCCTGACCGTCCAGCTGGCGCTGGTGGCTGTCCTGGGGGCGCGGGCGGCGGAGCCCGCCCAGATCCTGACCCTGGCGGGAGGGGTGCGGCTGGTGCTCCAGGCGGACGCCCTGGGGCGGCTGTTCTCCCTGCTCATCTGCGCCGTCTGGCTGGCTGTGGCGGTGTTCGCCTTTGAGTACATGAACCACGAGGGCCACCGGGAGCGGTTCTTCGGCTTCTACCTGATGACCCTGGGGGCCATGATGGGGGTGTGCTTCGCGGGCAATCTGGTCACCCTGTACCTGTTTTACGAGATGATGACCCTGCTCTCCGTCCCCCTGGTGCTCCACATCGGCACCCGGAAGGCCCTGGACGCGGCCTACCGCTATCTGGGCTTCTCGGTGGCAGGGGCCGGGCTGGGCCTGCTGGGCCTGTTCGTCCTCCAGGGCTACTGCACCACCGACCTGTTTACCCCCGGGGGGGTGCTGGACGCCCTGTGGGCGGGGGAGGACCGGGAGCTGCTGCTGCTGGTGTTCTTTGTGATGGCGGTCGGCTTCGGCTGTAAGGCGGGGATGTTCCCCCTCCACGCCTGGCTGCCCATCGCCCACCCGGTGGCGCCCGCCCCCGCCTCGGCGGTGCTGTCCGGCCTCATCACCAAGATGGGGGTGCTGGCCCTGATCCGGGTGGCGTACTACCTGTTCGGCTGGTCCTTCCTGGACGGCTCCTGGGCCCAGGCCGCCGTGCTGGTGCTCTCCCTCATCACGGTGTTCATGGGTTCCTCCCTGGCCCTGCGGGAGGACACCCTGAAAAAGCGTCTGGCCTACTCCACGGTGAGCCAGGTCTCCTATGTGATCTTCGGGCTGATGCTCTTTCACCCTCTGGCCCTGGAGGGGGCCATCTATCAGGCGGTGTTCCACGCCATCGCCAAGAACGCCCTGTTCATGGCCACCGGCGCCATCATCTATCAGACCCACCTGACCCAGGTGTCCCAGCTGCGGGGCATCGGCGGCCCATACAGCATCACCATGTGGTGCTTCACCCTGGCCTCCCTGTCCCTGGTGGGCATCCCGCCCACCGGCGGCTTTGTGAGCAAGTGGTTTTTGGCGGAGGGTGCCCTGGCGGCGGAGACCGGCCCCATGGCCTTCTGGGGTATCGGCGTGCTGATGGCGTCCGCCCTGCTGACGGCGGGGTACCTGCTGCCCATCGTGGTCCGGGCATTTTTCCCGGGAAAAGACTTTGACCAGCAGTCGGTGGTCCGCCAGCAGAACACCTGGCTCATGTGGATCACCCTGTGCCTGCTGACGGCGGCGGTGGTGCTGCTGGGGATGTTCCCCGGGGTGCTGGACCCGCTGATGGAGGGGATCGTGAGCCCCATGTTCCAGGGGTGACCAGCGGTCCGCCCAATAAAAATCCACCGGAGAGGAGTGAATCAGCCCATGTGGATGCTGTTGGCCATCGCCCTGCCCATGCTGGCGGGGGGAGCCCTGGCCGCCTGGCGGCCCAAGGACCGGACGGCCCGTCAGAATTTTGTGGTGGGGTCTGCCTGCCTGACGGCGGCGTGCGCCCTGGCGGCGGTGTTCACCCTCCGGGGGGAGGACCCTCTGGTGCTCCTGTCCATGGGGGAGAAGCTGACCATCGCCTTCCAGGTGGACGGCCTGTCCTGTATCTTTGCCGCCCTGGTGTCGGTGCTGTGGCCCCTGGCCAGCCTGTATGCGGTGGAGTACATGAGCCGGGAGGGGAGCGAGAACCGCTTCTTTGTCTTTTACCTCAGCAGCTTTGGTGTGACCCTGGGCATCGCCTTCTCTGCCAATGTGCTGACCATGTACCTCTTTTATGAGCTGCTCACCCTGGCCACCCTGCCCCTGGTGATGCACCACATGGACGGTAAGGCCCGGTATGCCGGGCGGGTGTATCTGACCTACTCCATGTGCGGGGCCGCCCTGGGCTTCATTGCCATGGTGCTGATGATCGAACACGGGGCCTGGTTCTTCCAGTTCGGGGGCAGCGTGACGGTGACGGCCAGCAAGGAAAATACCTTGCGGATGGCCTATATTCTGGGATTCTTCGGCTTCGGCGTCAAGGCGGCGGTGTTCCCCGGCCACAAGTGGCTGCTGCGGGCCTCGGTGGCCCCCACGCCGGTGACCGCCCTGCTCCACGCGGTGGCGGTGGTGAAGGCGGGGGTGTTCGCGGTGGCCCGGATCACCTGGTACGGCTTCGGCCCCGACCTGCTCCGGGGGAGCTGGTGCCAGTATCTGGCCATGGGGGCGGCCGTGTTCACCATTGTTTACGCCTCCTCCAAGGCCCTGCGCACCAAGCACCTGAAGCGCCGTCTGGCCTGGTCCACCGTCAGCAACCTGTCCTACATCCTCCTGGGGATCGCCACCCTCACCACGGCGGGGCTCATTGCCGGCATGGTCCACATGGTGGTCCACGCGGTGCTGAAGATCACCCTGTTCTTCGGCGTGGGCGCCGTCCACTACAAGCTCCACCGGGACTTTGTGCCCGATGTGGAGGGGTGCGGCGTGCTCATGCCGGTGGTGTTCGGCACCTTTGCCGTGGCCTCCCTGGGGCTCATGGGGGTGCCGCCCCTGGCGGGCTTCGCCAGCAAGTGGCTGCTGGCCACGGCGGCGGTGGGCATGGGGGAGTGGATCGGCTATCTGGGGGCGGCGGCCCTCATCGTGTCCGCCCTGCTCACCGCCCTGTACCTCATGGAGATCGTTCTGCTGGCCTTCTTCCCCCGGCAGAACCGGCAGCTCACCGTCCGGGTGCCCAAGCGGGCCCGGCAGGACCCCTGCTGGCGGATGACCGTTCCCCTGACCGTGCTGTCTGCGGGGTCGGTGGTCCTGGGCCTGGGGGCGGGCGTTCTGGAGCGCACCGTCTCCCTGCTGTTGGGGGTATGACGGAAAAATAGCGGGAAAGGAGGGGAGAGAGTGGACAGATTTTTGCTGTTTCCGGTGTTTTTTCCCATGCTGGCCGGTCTGTTCGCCTTTCAGCTGGGCCGCTGGCAGGAGAAGGCACGGGACATGTTCGTGCTGTCGGCCACGGCCATGGAGCTGCTGCTGGTGCTGACCATCTGGACCAACCCGGAGCTGTCCCAGGCCTCGGTGGCGGTGGAGGGCTTCTGCGCCCTGGGCATCCGCTTCCAGGCGGGGGGCTTCCACACCCTGATGGCCCTGCTCACGGCGGCGGGTTGGCTGGCCGCCTCGGTGTTCTGCCGGGAGTATATGGTCCATGTCCGCAAGCGGAACCGGTTCTACTTCTTCTGGATGCTCACCCTGGGGGCCACCATGGGGGTGTTCCTGTCGGCGGAGCTGTTCACCGCCTTCGTGTTTTTTGAGGTCATGTCCTTCACCTCCTTCGTCCTGGTGATTCAGACCGAGGAGTACCAGGCCCTGAAGGCGGGGGAGACCTATCTGGCGGTGGCGGTGATCGGCGGCCTGGCGGCGTTGGCGGGACTGTTCCTCCTCTACGGACAGCTGGGCACCCTGGACCTGGACCGGATGGGGGCGGCCGCGGCGGCGGTGGAGGACCGGACGCTGCTGTGGGCGGGCTCCCTGCTGGTGCTGGTGGGCTTTGGGGCCAAGGCGGGAGCCTTCCCCCTGCACATCTGGCTGCCCACCGCCCACCCGGCGGCTCCCGCCCCGGCTTCGGCGGTGCTGTCCGGCATCATCATCAAGACGGGGGTGTACGGCATTCTGGTGCTGTCCACCACCATCTTCCTGTATGACGGGGCCTGGGGGCTGCTGCTGGCCGCCATCGGTACGGTGACCATGGTGTTGGGGGCGGTGCTGGCGGTGTGTTCCATCGACCTGAAGCGCACCCTGGCCTGCTCCTCCATCTCCCAGATCGGCTTTATTCTGGTGGGGACGGCCATGGTGTGCCTGCTGGGGGAGCACAACGCCCTGGCGGTGGACGGAACCATCCTGCACATCCTGAACCACTCCCTCATTAAAATGGTGCTCTTTCCCCTGGCGGGGATCATCCATCTGTCCACCCACTCCTTCGATCTCAATGAGATCCGGGGCTTTGGCCGGGGAAAGCCCATGCTGGCCCTGCTCATGGGGCTGCCCATGCTCAGTCTGGCGGGAGTGCCCGCCCTCAACGGCTATGTGAGCAAGACCCTCCTCCACGAGAGCATTGTGGAGTACATTCCGCTGGCGGGGGAGTACGATCTGCTGTTCTCCGCCCTGGAGGGGCTGTTCCTGCTCAGCGGCGGGCTGACTCTGGCCTATATGCTCAAGCTGTTTGTCTGTCTGTTCGTGGAGAAGAACCCCCTGCCCCAGGAGGTGCTGGACAAAAAGTGGCGGCGGAGGGGGGAGCACTACATCGCCCCCGCCTCCCTGGGGACCATCGCCTGCTACCTGCTGGTGATGGTCCGACTGGGTTCGGAGCCCAACATGACCATGGACGCGGTGGCGGCCATGACCCGCGGCTTTCTCCACGGCCACGCCCCGGACCACCCGGTGGACTACTTCTCCCCGGTGAATCTGGAGGGGGCGGGGATCTCCCTGGCCATCGGCGCCGTCGTCTATGTGCTGGTGGTGCGGCTGCTGCTGGTGCGGAAAAAACGCTATTTTGACCCCATCCCGCCGGGGCTTAGTCTGGAGTACGGGCTGTACCGCCCGCTTCTGGACCTGCTGGCCAAGACGGCGGTGGTGCTGGCCACTCTGGTGGACCGGCTGCTGCCCCGGCTGCTGTTCCAGGCCCTGCCCCGGTGGATCGGACGGATTCACCAGAGCGGGGTGGAGTGCTGGGAGGGGGCGGTCCGGAGACTGACCGGCGGCCGCTACGCCCCCCAGCCCTCGGTGGAGCAGGCGGCGGACGACGAGCACTTTGCCCACTATGAGGACGCCCCACGCCGGGGAGGGGGCTTTGTTCAGTCCTTGGCGTTCGGGCTGATTCTCACCGGACTGGGGATGGCCTTTGCGCTGCTGTTCATCCTGCTCTATGGCATTCACGTCTGATCAGGGAACAAAGAAAAGGAGCTGCATTGACTGTGTAAAGCATAACGCCGGCCGTCGGGACGCCGGGAAAGTGCCGTTCTTGCAGCCGCTGTGAAAAAGCAATCGAAGTCCGTCTGACGTTAAAAAATATTGCAGGCCTGGGAACAGTATGAAACCACCCGCTCAGGAGATACTGGAACTATCGGTATCACCTGGGCGGGAGGTTTTGTTGGTCATGCAGAACAAGGTGGAGCTGTGCGGCGTGAACACCGCGAAACTGAAAGTGCTGAAGAATGAGGAGACCCAGGAACTGCTCCGCCGCTCAAAGGCGGGGGACAAGCAGGCACGGGAGGAGCTGATCCAGGGCAATCTGCGTCTGGTGCTGTCGGTGATCCACAAGTTTTCCAACCGGGGAGAGAATGTGGACGACCTGTTCCAGGTGGGGTGCATCGGCCTTATCAAGGCCATTGACAATTTCAATACCGACCTGGACGTGCGCTTCTCCACCTACGGGGTCCCCATGATCGTGGGGGAGATCCGCCGCTATCTCCGGGACAACAGCACCATCCGGGTGTCCCGGGCCATGCGGGACACCGCCTATAAGGTGCTCCAGGCCAAAGAGGCCTATATGGCCAAGCATCAGAAGGAGCCCACGGTGGAGGAGATCGCCCGGATCCTGGGCATCAAGCGGGAGGATGTGGTGTTCGCCCTGGACGCCATCTTGGACCCGGTGTCCCTGTACGAGCCCATCTACTCCGACAGCGGGGACACGGTATGTGTCATGGACCAGGTGAAGGACAGCAAGAACACCGACGAGATGTGGCTGGAGCATATCGCTCTGAGAGAGGCGGTCTCCCACCTGACCGAGCGGGAGCAGAAGATCCTGGCCATGCGCTTCTACCAGAGCAAGACCCAGATGGAGGTGTCGGAGGAGATCGGCATCTCCCAGGCCCAGGTTTCCCGCCTGGAGAAAAACGCTCTGCGGCAGATCCGCAAGGAGCTGTGAATTTTGGGCGCGGGGGGCGGAGAGAACCGCCTCCCGCGCCGGTATTTTGAAAGTATTTTGGTCCGTCCGGCAATCGCCTCTTGCGTATTTGCAGGATTTGTGGCAAAATAAACCCTGGAACCAAAGAACCGTCGGAGCAAGGAGGGGCGGCATGAGACGAAAGGGCCATTTTTTCAGGATTCTGCTGACGGCTGTGCTTTTGTTGGGCCTGCTGCCGCTGAATATTTGGGCGGCGGAAGGACAATCGGCCGGGGAAGCCACGGTGCTCTTTACCCACGACCTCCACTCCTGCTTTTTTCCAAGGGTCCAGGAGGGCGGGGAGGAGCGGGGCGGCTTTGCCCGCCTGGCCGCTGCCCTGACGGAGGAGCGGACAGGGCATCCGGACGCCCTGACGGTAGACGCCGGGGACTTCTCCTCCGGCTCCCTGGTCCAGACCCTGTCCACCACCCGCGCCCCGGAGCTGGTTACCCTGGGGGCCATGGGCTATGACGCGGTGACGGCGGGCAACCACGAGTTTGACAACGGGCCGCTGGGCTTCGGCGAGATGCTCACCGCCGCCGGGAGAGGGAGCGGCGCCCTGCCCGCCCTGGTCATGGCCAACTACCGCCCGGCGGAGGACGACCCGAACCGCCTGGACCTCCAGCGCGCCATGGCCGCGTATGGGGTGCAGGAGTACCTGCTTTTAGAGCGGGGGGGCGTGACCTACGGCATTTTTGGGCTGATGGGTCAGGACGCCCACGCCAGCGCGCCCACCTCCAGTTTTGTGCTGGAGGAGCCGGCCCAGGCGGCCCAGCGCTGTGTGAGCCGGCTGGAGGAGCAGGGGGCGGAGTTTATCATCTGCCTGTCCCACAGCGGCACCAGCCAGACCTCCGTCTCGGAGGATGAGGAGCTGGCCCGGGCGGTGCCGGAGATCGACCTGATCGTATCGGGACATACCCACACCACCCTGCCGGAACCCATTGTGGTGGGGGACACCTACATTGTCTCCGCCGGGTCCAACTGTGAAAACCTGGGGAGCATCACCCTGTCCTGGAACGGGGCGGGGGAGAAGACCCTGGAGGAGTACCGCCTGATCCCCATTGACGGGACGGCGGGGGAGGACCCGGAGATTTCCGCTCTGGCCCAGGACTGGAAGGAGCAGGTGGACATCGGCTATCTGGGCTCCTATGGCCTCACCTATGACCAGGTGCTGACCCGAAGCGACTTTTTCCTCCCGCTGCCCCAGGCGGGGGTTCAGGACGGAAACGGCCTGGGAGAGCTGACGGCGGACTCCTTTGCCTGGGCGGCACGAACCATTGCCGGGCTGCCGGAGGGAGAGCCCCTGATCGCCCTCACGGCGGACGGGGTGCTGCGGGCGCCGCTGCCCCGGGGAAATGTCACCACGGCCCAGGTCTTTGATGTGCTGAATGTGGGGGCCGGGGCCGACGGGACCGCCGGGTCTCCGCTGATTTCCTGCTACCTCACGGGCAAGGAGCTGCGGGCGGTGCTGGAGGTTGACGCCACCGTGTCCACCCTGATGCCGGAGGCCCAGCTCTACCTGTCCGGAGTGGACTACTCCTTCAACACCCACCGGATGTTTTTCAATAAGGTGACGGGGGCGTCCCTCACCCAGACGGGGGAGGCGCCGGAAAACGGAAAGCTGTACCGGGTGGTGACCAGCCTGTACTGCGGCCAGATGCTCAGCACAGTGCGGGACCGCTCCTTCGGGCTGCTCTCCATTGTGCCGAAGGATGAGAACGGTCAGCCGGCGACCAATCTGGAGGACTACATCCTGTACGATTCCTCCGGGCACGAGCTGAAGGAGTGGTACGCCCTGGCGGCCTATCTCCAGAGCTTTGGGCAGGACGGGATTCCCACCTCGTACGCCTGGCCAGACGGGCGCAAGGACGTGAGCAGCAGCTGGAACCCCATCGAGCTCATCAAGAGCCCCAGCCTGCTCACCATCGGTGTCCTGCTGCTGGCGGCGGCGCTGATCGCGGCGGTGGCGCTTTTGGTTCGGGCCCTGGTGCGCCGGAGGCGCAGCGGGCGGTACGGCGGATACCGACGGAGAAGATTTTTCAAATAGAGTTATCCCTGCGCGGCCTGCCGCGCTTCGATATAGCGAGAAGGACGGAGGGGGACCGCGGGGTGCCGCAGAATGATGTCCCGGCGCCCTGAGGATTTCGGACCGATAAGGAGGAGAAAGCGTGAAACAGCAGTATCAAATCGTGAAAAAGAAGGTGCTGACGCCGGAGATCAGCCAGATCTCCGTCCATGCGCCGCTGGTGGCCGCCAAGGCCAAGGCGGGTCAGTTTATCATTCTGCGGGTGGACGCGGATGGAGAGCGCATTCCGCTGACCATCTCCAGCGCTGACACGGAGAACGGGACCATCACCGTCATCTTCCAGAAGGTGGGGGCCACCACCATGGCTCTGGACCAGCTCCAGGAGGGGGACTGTCTCCACGATTTTGTGGGCCCCCTGGGGGAGCCCACCCACGTGGAGGGCTACGGCCGTGTGGCCGTCCTGGGCGGCGGCCTGGGCTGCGCCATCGCCCTGCCGGTGGCCAAGGCCCTGCACGAGGCCGGCAACCAGGTGGACCTGATCGGCGGCTTTAAGACCAAGGATATCGTGATCCTGGAGGAGGAGATGGGGCAGGCCTGCACCGACCTGCACATCTGCACCGACGACGGCACCTACGGCTATCACGGCTTTGTCACCGGCAAGCTGGAGGAGCTCATCCAGAGCGGGGTGAAGTTCGACCACGTGTTCGCCATCGGCCCCCTGATGATGATGAAGTTTGCCTGCAAGCTGACCAAGCAGTACGAGATCCCCACCACCGTGAGCATGAACCCCATTATGATCGACGGCACCGGCATGTGCGGCGGCTGCCGCCTCACCGTGGGCGGCGAGGTGAAGTTCGCCTGCGTGGACGGCCCCGACTTCGACGGCCACCAGGTGGACTTCGACGAGGTGATCGCCCGGAACGCTACGTACAGAGATTTTGAGACCAAGGCGAGAGAGGACCACCTCTGCCGTCTGGGAGGAGGTGCCCTCAATGGCTAATATGCAGATGACGAAGACCCCCATGCCCGAGCAGGACCCCCAGGTCCGCAACCACAACTTCCTGGAGGTGGCCCAGGGCTACACCCTGGAGCAGGCCATGAACGAGGCGCAGCGGTGCATCCACTGCAAGAACCCCGCCTGCGTCAGCGGCTGCCCCGTGGGCATCCCCATCCCCGACTTCCTGGCCAAGGTGGCCGAGGGGGACATCGCCGCCGCCTATGAGATTTTGTCCAACGCCAACGCCCTGCCCGCCATCTCCGGCCGGGTGTGCCCCCAGGAGAACCAGTGCGAGGGCAAGTGCGTCCGGGGCGTGAAGGGCGAGCCCGTGGCCATCGGCCGGGTGGAGCGCTTCGTGGCCGACTGGGCCGCCGGGCAGGGAATCGCCAATGTGGCCACCGCCCCCAAGAACGGCCATAAAGTGGCCGTCATCGGTTCCGGCCCCGCCGGCCTGACCTGCGCCGGGGAGCTGGCCCGCATGGGCTACGACGTCACCGTGTTTGAGGCCTTCCACACCGCCGGCGGCGTGCTCACCTACGGCATCCCCGAGTTCCGTCTCCCCAAGGCCATCGTGGCCCGGGAGGTGGCTAACCTGGAGAAGATGGGCGTAGACATCGAGCTGAATATGGTCATCGGCAAGATCCTGACCATCCCCGAGCTCTTTGAGCGGGGCTATGAGGCGGTGTTCATCGCCTCCGGCGCCGGCCTGCCCATGTTTATGAAGATCCCCGGCGAGGGGCTGGTGGGCGTCTACTCCGCCAACGAGTACCTCACCCGCATCAACCTGATGAAGGCCTACAAGGAGGACAGCCCCACCCCCATCCTTCACAACCAGAAGGTGGCCGTGGTGGGCGGCGGCAACGTGGCCATGGACGCCGCCCGGTGCGCCAAGCGCCTGGGGGCCGAGGTCCACATCGTCTACCGCCGCTCCGAGGCGGAGCTCCCCGCCCGGGCGGAGGAGGTCCACCACGCCAAGGAGGAGGGCATCATCTTCGACCTGCTCACCAACCCCGTGTCCATTGAGGGGGACGAGAAGGGCCATGTCCAGTCCATGACCTGCATCCGCATGGAGCTGGGCGAGCCCGACGCCTCCGGCCGCCGCCGCCCCGTCCCCGTGGAGGGCAGCGAGTTCCAATTCGAGGTGGACGCGGTGATCATGGCCCTGGGCACCTCCCCCAACCCCATGAGCACCAAGGGCACCGAGGGCCTGGAGAAGACCCGGAAGGGCTGTGTGGCCGCCGACGAGGGCGGACACACCAACCTGCCCGGCGTGTTTGCCGGCGGCGACGCCGCCACCGGAGCGGCCACCGTCATCCTGGCCATGGGAGCCGGCAAGTCCGCCGCCAAGTCCATCGACGCGTACATTAAGAGCAAACAGTAAACATATAAAAGATGGCAGGCACGCTAGTGTCTGCCATCTTTTTGCTGTATGATCGGGAGAGACGGCCTTTCTGCCATTGGGAGCAAACAAAAGACGGCCGCCCCCCACGGGGCGGCCATCTTAAGAATTACTGGGGGTGCTTGTCCAGCCAGGCGGCTGCGTAGGAGCAGGTGGCGGCGGCAGTTCCGCCGTTGGCCTGGATCTGCTCCAGGGCGGCGCGCACCAACTGGTCAGCCACGCCCTGTCCCCGCAGGGAGGCGTCTACAAAGGTGTGGTCGATGGTGTACACGCCCGGGGCGGTCTCCGGAAAGGTGATCTCCGCCACCAGACGGCCGCTGCCGTCCAGGGCGTACACCCGGGTAGGTTCTCGCAGAAACGGGATCATGGGATCGGCCTCCTTGTTCAGAATAGCGCACAGCGGCGGTTCAGAGGGCTGGGAGCGGCGGGAGGAGTCTCACAGGATGCGGGGACCTCCGTTGTTGGTCAGGGCCTCCAGCACCTGGTAGCGGTCCATCTGGAAGGTCTTGGTCATGGCCAGGGCCTCCTCCATGTCCAGATCCAGCGTGTGGCCGTCCCGGATGGCGATGATTCGGTTGCCCCGGTTCTCCACCAGGGACAGGACCGCCTCGTAGCCCATGCGGCTGGCGGTCTCCCGGTCCCGGGCGGTGGGGGAGCCGCCCCGCTGGATGTGGCCCAGCACGGTGACCCGGGGATCAATGCCCACCTCGGCGTGGATGCGCTTGCCGATGTCGATGGCGCTGCCAGCGCCCTCGGCCACCACTACCATATAGTGGGTGGTGCCCGCCAGCCGGGCCCGGCGGATCTTCTCCACCACGTCGTTCTCAAAGTCCACCTCACGCTCGGGGATGAGGACAGCGGTGGCGCCTACGGCGATGCCCACATACAGGGCAAGATAACCGGCGTGGCGGCCCATGACCTCTACCACGGAGCAGCGCTCGTGGGACTGCATGGTGTCCCGCAGCTTGTCGATGCACTCAATGGCGGTGTTGCAGGCGGTATCAAAGCCGATGGTGTAGTGGGAACAGCCGATGTCGTTGTCAATGGTGGCGGGGATGCCCACCACGCTCAGGGAGGAGCCGGCTGCGGCGGCCTGCCGGGAGAGCGCCAGGGCGCCCCGGAAGGTGCCGTCGCCGCCGATGGCGACGATCCCGTCCAGCCCCAGCAGCTTGCAGGTGGCCAGAGCCTGGTCGCGGCCCTCCTCGGTCATAAACTCTTTGCTCCGGGCCGTATAGAGGATGGTGCCGCCCTTGTCAATGATATGGCTGACGCTGGCGGAGTCCATCCGGACGAAATCGCTGTTGATCAGGCCGTTCCAGCCCCGGCGGATGCCCACGCACTCGATCCCCTGGGTCAGTGCGGTGCGGACCACCGCGCGTACTGCGGCATTCATGCCCGGGGCGTCGCCGCCGCTGGTCAGAACGCCGATCCGCTTTACCTTGTTCTCCATATGCTTGTACCTCCTAATCCAACCACACCTTGCCCGGCTGTCTGCCAGAGGGGGGCCTGCTGTCATCCGGACCGGATGGCCGTTTGGTTCCGTTTCATTATGTCACTCTTTCAAAAACCAGTCAAGTGAAATTCCTTCTGGAGTTCCTTTTTCTGGGGAAAGAAAGCCGAGTTTTTCCGGGAAAAACTTCCAAAAAAATAATTCCAAAAAAATTTGATTTTCCTGTTGACAAGCGGCCAAAGATTTAGTATACTAACTAAGCCGTCGCGAGAGCGGCGAACCGCTGAAAGCCACGGACAAGGGAGCATAGCTCAGCTGGTAGAGCACATGCCTTACAAGCATGGGGTCACAGGTTCGAGCCCTGTTGTTCCCACCACCCCCTAACTACCTGGCTCGGTAGTTCAGTTGGTTAGAACGCCGGCCTGTCACGCCGGAGGTCGAGGGTTCAAGTCCCTTCCGAGTCGCCACTTATTTCTCCTGACTGGAGTTGCCTGATGCGCCATCCGAAGGATGAGGCAAAGGCCCCTTCCGAGTCGCCACTTACTTTCTTTTGAAAAAGAAAGTAAGCAAAGAAAGCTTTAGATGGTTTTCCTGATTGCAGTCTTTTAAAAAGAAAGATTTGCCTCTGTAGCTCAGTTGGTAGAGCAGAGGACTGAAAATCCTCGTGTCGTTGGTTCGATTCCGACCGGAGGCACCAACCAAACAAAGCCCTGGAAGGGCACCCTCCTTCCAGGCAACATGCGAGTGTAGCTCATCTGGTAGAGCGCCACCTTGCCAAGGTGGAGGTAGCGAGTTCGAGCCTCGTCACTCGCTCCATTTTTTGGAGCAGCTTTGCTCCATTCGGTGCCATAGCCAAGTGGTAAGGCAGAGCTCTGCAAAAGCTCCACTCCCCAGTTCAAATCTGGGTGGCACCTCCAAAAAAGAAGCACCTGCTATGCAGGTGCTTCTTTTTTGGATACCTGGGGTTCTTTAAATTGCTCGGGCGAAGTGAATTCGCCCTGCGCCGAGGTTTTGCCTTTGGCAAAACGCTCGAACGCCGCAAAAGCGGCGCGGCCCAGAAGGGCCGTTGGGCAAGATGCAGAAAGCCGATTGAAAATTTGAAATATCTAGATTGTAGTGACTTGCCAAAACAAAAGGACATCCTTTCGGATGTCCTTTCGTTTTGGGCTCCGACCGCCAAAGGCGGTCTCCGCCCTTCGGGATTTCAATGCTCGGGGTCGGCAAAGCCGCCCCTGCGCCAAGGTTTTCACCTGCGGTGAAAACGCTTGTACGGCGCACTCGCGCCGCCGGCCAGAAGGCCGGGTGGGTGCAGTTCTGTCCGCTTGCAGAGAATTTGAAAATATTCAGATTGTAGTGACTTCTCACAAAGTCGCTACAATCTAGATATTTTGGGCCGAACGCCTAGAGTATCAAGGGGTAGCGACTTTTTTATTGCTCAAAATCTGTTGTTTGTTCCATAGATATTTTTCAGTGATTTCGGAAGTTGGGGTGATTCGAACCCCCGGTTTCTCTGTGTTTTCGTAGGTTTGTGTACTCTAAAACCGCCCAGCACCCTTTTTCACGGTTAAAAAGGGCAGTGTGAAGAAAAAAAGATATACAAAAAATCAGGCGCTAGTTTGTTGGTTTTATAAAACCATCAGACTGGCGCCTTTTTTGTTTTCCCAACAAATGAAAAAGGGCGCTCGCCCAGAAGGAGGTACTCAGAGATGATACGAGAACGATACTTTAAGGAGCTGGCCATCGTACTGCAGAAAGAGGGATTTACCCCTTTACCAGAACAGGAACAGCGCCTCCCTGTTGCATGGAATGGGCACCGCCTATGTTGAATCACTGAGACTGGCGGGGTGCGTTATGTCCCTCAAGATGTAAATACGATTGAAGCCGAGCATGCCTGTGCGAAAGCCATAGATTTAGCCGCTGCCGTACAGGAATACGCAGCGGCAATGGAATTCGCTCCAGTTTTAGAGGCTAAGGGACTGGAGAGCGGTTTCTGTCTGCTGTCAGAATTTAATAACGTCGTACTTGCCGGACACCAAACGGAACACGGAACCCAGTTTATAACATGGGTTTGGGACAATAACCACACATCCCTTAATTTTGGCTGCTATTGCATGCTGGACTACAAGGGGGCGAAAGAGGCGTCAGTTCCGGTGGTCCTTCACCACGACCACGGTCTCACCGACCGAAAGATTGTGGTGGCCCTGCGCCTGGAGTTCTCCTACATTATGTATGACCGCTCCACCGACAGCCATGAGAACAATGTACGCCAGGTGGCCCGGATGAAGCCCTTCTCCCAGGTGCTGATCCCCGGAGAGCTGGTCCAGATGAAGGGCGGGAACACCAACACCGGCCTGTGGCTGCGCCGCTTTTTGTTGGAGCCGCCCTGAATCGGAGTGAAAAGCGCCGCCGGACCGGCCGGAGCCGAAAAAATGGGGGTGCGCGCGCCTGTCAACTGCCGGTTGACAGGGTGTAAGGACCGGCCGCTTGCCAAATATTCCGCCATGAGGTAGGATAGAGACGGAAGAAGGGAGTGAGCGCCATGACGCTAGGACAGAGGATTCAAGAGCACCGCCTCCGGCTGGAGTTGTCCCAGGAGGCCCTGGGGGAAAGGCTGGGGGTGTCCCGCCAGGCGGTGAGCAAATGGGAGGCGGATGCCGCTGTGCCGGATACTGACAAGTTGATTGCCTTGTCGAAACTGTTTGGGCTCACCCTCAATGAGCTGCTCCAGGTAGAGGGGCCGGAGGGGACTTCTACATCCGGACAGGAGATGGGGTGCGGACCCAATGAGAGTCGGGGGAGCGCTGGGGCAGGACGAAGCCCGCGTAAAAACAGAGCCAGGTGGCTGTTAGGTGCTCTGACTGCCATGTGCCTGGTGCTGGCTGTTGGGCTGGTCTGGACAGAAGTGCGTCTGACTGCCCTGGAGGAACGGGTGGTTCAGCAGATGGTGATGCAGGATACCCTGGACCCGGCGGACCTGGTGGGGGGCTGGGAACTGAGTCTCCCGGACAGCGATGTGCAGATGTACAGTCCGGAGATAGGGTACACCCAGAATGTAGGGGTCACAGTAGCCCTGTCCCGCAGGGAGCAAGACAGGGACTGGGAGATCTTTTTTCAGGTATATGGGTCTGATACGGCCGCCAGACGGGTGGAGACACAGGCCGATGCTGGGGCGGGCGGTGTTTACTCCGCCCAGGTGCCTGTAGTGCTCGGAGCAGATGAGACCATTGCGGTGGGTTTTTGCATAGACGGGGTGGAGTATCTCCAACCGTTGGTGCGAATTACAGGATTGTCAGACCACTCCATGACTTATGAGGATCTGCTGGAACAAAAATAAAGCGCCATTGGACGAAAAAACAGGAGAGGAGCGGCGAGGAGAAAACTCCATTCGCCGCCCCTTTCTTTTTTGTCCCCTGGGTGGTACCATAAAGGCGGAATGTGTGGTACAATACCCAACAACAGAAGCCGAGGACGGAGGAGTGGTTCCGGGTGAAAACGGTTTACTGGGATATGAGTGAGCTTTCGCCTAACAGCGGCATCTTTGGCATTAGCAGCAGTGAAGTCAATGTGGTCCCCGCCGGGACTACCTTCCGTGTGATGTCCCCCCGCACGCGGGAGCAGACGCCCCAGTATGGGGAGGTGGAGGAGCGGTACGGCATCTTCTTTTTCTTCTCGGACCGGGATGAGCTGGAAGCTCCCTTTTTTGCCGTCCCCCGGCTGGAGCTCTTTGCCCGGGACCGGGAGGGCGGATGGTTTGGAACGTCAACCTGCGGCGAGGAAGAAGTTTACTATATCACACCAGAGGGGGAGCCCTTTCGGGTGTCTAACAGTATGAAGGAGTTTGCCCGCCGCCTGCTGGCGGGGGAGGACTGGAGGGAACTGTGGGAGCCGGCCCAGGGACTGGCCCTCTACCCCTCCAAGGAGGCGGCCGCCCGGGCGGTGGAGCTGGTACCCCTGTCGGAGCTGCTGCCCAAAGACTGGAAAGGAGCGGAGGAGCGATGATGGTTGCCACGGCGGCCCAGATGAAGGAGCTGGACCGGCAGGCCATTGAGGAATACGGCATCCCGTCCCTGGACCTGATGGAGCGGGCCGCCCTGGGGGTGGCCGGCGCGGTCTGGAGTCTGGTGGGCCGGGAGGACGAGGACAATGGAGTCATTGGCGGAGCCGACGGGCCCATCGCCGTCCTGGTGGGCGGCCCGGACCGGGAGGAGGCCCGGCGGGAGCAGGAGCGGCTCCAGAACCTGGCCAACGCCCTGGCGGAGGAGAAGGCCAGGAGCAAGGTCCCCTGGGTGGGAGTGCTGTGCGGCCCGGGCAACAACGGCGGGGACGGGGTGGCCGCCGCCCGCATTCTCATGGGCATGGGGTGCCGGGTCAGGGCCTTCCTGGTGGGGGACCGGTCCAAGATGACCCCGGACGAGCGGGCCATGGAGGAGAAACTGAAGGAGGCCGGCGGGGCGCTGGAGGCATATCTGCCCCTGGATCGGGAGCAGTCCTTCTGGCTGGCCCAGTGCGACTGCCTGGTGGACGCCCTGTTCGGAGTGGGCCTGTCAAGGCCCGTGGAAGGGGACTTCCTCTATGCGGTGCGGGAGATGCAGGACCGGCCCCATTTCCGGCGGGTGGTGTCCTGCGACATCCCCTCCGGCGTCCACGCGGACACCGGGGAGGTGCTGGGGGAGGCCGTCCACGCGGGAGTCACCGTCACCTTCACCTGCGCCAAGCCCGGCCACTACCTGGGGGACGGGGTGGAATATACGGGAGAACTGCGCATCCGGGACATTGGCATCCCAGATGAACTGCTGTTCGGTCCGGAGGCCCGGGAGCGCTTCCCGGTGGAGGCGGTGGAGGGGACCTTCACCATCCCTCGCCGGAAGCCCAACAGCCACAAGGGGGACTACGGCAGGCTGTTTCTCCTGGCCGGGAGCGAGGGTTATACCGGCGCACCGGTGCTGGCCGCCTCTGCCGCCGTGCGCAGCGGGGCGGGGCTGGTCTTTTTGGGGGTGCCCAGGGAGATCTACCCCATCGTGGCGGTGAAGTGTTCCTCCGCCATGCCCTTCCCCCTCCCGGAGCGGTACGAGGAGATCCTGGAGAAGGCCCGCTCCTGCGACGCGGCCCTCATCGGCCCCGGCCTGGGGAGAGCGCCCAAGACGGAGAAGCTGGTCCGCGCGCTGCTGGAGGATTTGGAAATTCTCGTGGTGCTGGACGCCGACGGCATAAATGCCCTGGCGGGGCATATGGATATACTGGACGGGCGGAAGGCCCTCACCGTGCTCACCCCCCACGACGGGGAGTTTGCCCGGCTCACCGGGACCGCCCTGCCCGTCCAAGACCGCCTGGCGGCGGCCCAGTCCTTTGCCAGGGCCCACAACTGCATTCTGGTGCTCAAGGGCCACCGGACCATCACCGCCGCCCCGGACGGCCGGGCCTGGATCAACACCAGCGGCAACCCGGGTATGGCCAAGGGGGGCAGCGGGGACGTCTTGGCGGGCCTCATCACCTCCTTCTTGAGTCAGAAGCAGTTGGAGTTTGGATCTCCGGCGGCCCTAACCGCCGCGGCGGTGTACCTCCACGGCTCCGCCGGGGACAAGGCGGCCCGAAAATTTGGGGAATACGGCATGACCCCGGAGGATCTGATCGCCTATATCCCAGAGGCGTTGAAGGAACGGGAGCGATAGGCGGGCGGCCAGTGTGCCGCCCCTACGGAGGAGACCGGACCGGGAGCGTTGGCTCGTCAAACTCAGGCGCAGTCCGAAAACCACAGTAAAATCAAATTTTGCTCACTCAGGGCCCCAGTGGGCCCGAAAGGAAACGCAGGCAAGCACTCCTGATTCTGCGCGCCGGAATCATTGCAGTACAAACCAGGAGGGCGTCTCCCGCAATGGGGTCCGGGGAAAGGCGAATATGAGCGCGCCAGCGCTCATCTGAGCCGTCCCCGGGGGCGTTTTGCCTACTTTGCCGCCATGGGCAAAGTAGGTCGCCGCCCGCAGGCGGCGAAATCCCCCTGCAATTATGTTCAGAAAGGAAGAACCCCGTGCGAAAATCCAAAAAATTTTTCGCACCAATGATACTCTCCCTCCTGCTGCTCCCCTCCTGCGGCGGGATGGAGGAACAAAACCAGGCGGAGGAGCTGGCCCTGACCATCCGGGGGGAGTACCTGGCCATGGACAGCCTGAGCGCCAGCATGGACGTCACCGCGGACTACGGGGCGCGGGTCTATGACTTCGCCCTCACCGCCGCCGTCAGCGGGGAGGAGACCGTCCTCACCCTGACCAAGCCGGAGTGGGCGGCGGGCCTCACCGCCCGGATCACCGGGGAGGAGGACAAGCTGGAGTACGACAGCCTGATCCTGGAGACCGGCCCCCTGGACGGGGAGGACCTGTCCCCCATGTCTGCCCTGCCCCAGCTGCTGGAGGCGGCCCGGTCCGGCTATATGGCCGGGTGCTCCCTGGAGGAGGGGGAGCAGAGGACCCTTTTACAGGTGCGGTATGCCGACCCGGACCAGGCGCCGGGGGAGGGGCGGGAGACCACCCTCTGGTTCGACCCGGACACCCACGCTCTGGTGGAGGGGGAGATCAGCGTGGACGGCCTGCGGGTCATCCGGTGCGCCATTTCAGAATTTACCATAGGATCATAGAGAGGAAGCGAGGAGCTTTGGATACCACAAAGATGAGGACCTGGGCGGAGATCGATCTGTCCGCCCTGGAGCACAACTACCGGACCCTCCGGGCCATGCTGGCCCCGGGCTGCCGGTTTTTGGGACTGTGCAAGGCCAACGCCTACGGCCACGGGGCGGCGGTGATCGGCAAGAAGCTGGAGGAGCTGGGGGCCGAGATGCTGGCGGTGGCCTGCGTCAGCGAGGCCGTCGAGCTGCGCCGCAGCGGCGTCACCGCCCCCATCCTGTGCCTGGGGGAGACCCCGGAGGAGTGCTATCCCCTGCTGCTGGAGCACCACATCACCCAGATGGCGGAGGACCTGGAGACCGGGGAGAAGCTGTCCGCCGCCGCCCAGCGGGCGGGGGAGACCCTGACCGTCAATGTGAAGCTGGATACGGGCATGAGCCGCCTGGGCTTCTTCTGGGAGGCGGACCGGGCGGACGAGACGGCCGATGAAATGGCCCGGCTGTGCCGCCTCCCCGGCCTGGAGGCGGAGGGGCTGTTCACCCACTTCTCCGACGCCGACGGCAGCGAGGAGTACACCATGGGGCAGTTTACCAAATTCCTGGACGCCAAGGCCGCTTTGGAGGCCCGGGGGATCACCTTTCAAATTTGCCATTGTGCCTCCAGCGCCGCTGTGCTAAACTATCCCTGTACCCACCTGGACATGGTGCGGCCGGGGATCGCCCTGTACGGCTACTACCCGGCCCAGGAGCTGAAGGGACTGGACGGCCCCGGCCTGGAGCCGGTGATGACGGTGAAGAGCCGCATCTCCGCCGTCCGCGCTCTGCCCAAGGGCACCTATGTGAGCTATGGCCGCACCGCCCGGCTGGAGCGGGATTCCCTGCTGGCGGTGGTGCCCATCGGCTACGGGGACGGTTACCCCAGAAGCCTGTCCAACCGGATGACCATGAAAATCCGCGGGGCGGAGTGCCCCATCGTGGGCCGGGTGTGCATGGACATGTGCATGGTGGACGTGACCGGCGTGCCCGGAGTCCAGGCCGGGGACACCGCCGTGGTGTATGACGGCCCCCTGCTGGAGCGGGCCGCCCAGCTGGCGGGCACCATCCCCTATGAGCTGCTGTGCGCCGTCAGCCCCCGGGTGCCCCGGGTGTACCTGGAGAACCAGTAAGCCTGGCCCCCATCAGGAGGGCGGGCAAGGGCCGGCACACATTCCGTCGAACGCACATAGAATGCGCTGGAGCGGCAGGCCGTTTGCCTGCGGCAGGGGAGGAGCGCAGGGAGAATTTTCCGCTCCGGCGGCGTATAATCCCCGACGACCCGTGGGAAAATCCTAGTACAGCGTTACATAAGACCACTGTGGCCTCGTAACGCATACTATTTTCCAGCGGAGTGTGAAAGTGTGTGGACAACAGCGTAAGACGAGGCGATATTTTTTACGCCGACCTCAGCCCGGTGGTGGGCAGTGAGCAGGGGGGCGTGCGGCCGGTGCTCATCGTGCAGAATGACACGGGAAACCGGCACAGTCCCACCGTCATCGCGGCGGCCATCACCTCCCAGACCGGAAAGGCCCGGCTCCCCACCCATATCTCCCTCTCGGCCCTGAGCTGCGGGCTGCCCAAGGACTCCATCATCCTTCTGGAGCAGATCCGCACCCTGGATAAGCGCCGCCTGCGGGAGCACATGGGCAAGCTGGACGACGCGGTCATGAAAAAAGTAGACAACGCCATCGCGGTCAGCTTTGGCCTCCACCCGGAGACCATGGTGTGACATAGGCCATGTTTGAAACATGTCAATATACCCAAACGGCGGGTCTTTTTCCGCCATACTGCGTTGATTTTCCTTGCAATCCACAAAGGATTGCTGCGTCAAATCGCCTTGTCTGGCGAAAAAATCCCTCGCCGCTGGGTACATTTCCATTTTCAAACAGGGCCTGGGCGGCCGCCTCTTTTGGGGCGGTTTACATAACGATAAAGGGGCGCGGCCCGAAGGAGTACAGAGGATGAAACAAACACACAACTGGAAGATCCGCGTGGGGGCCTTCTGCCTGACCGCCCTGTGCCTGGGCACCGGGGTGGCCTTGGCGGCGGGGGCGGGGAGCGAGAGCGACCCCCTGGTGACCCTGAGCTATCTCAACGATACGGTGCTCCCCAAGCTGAAGCAGGACGTGGAGGCCAGCGCCGAGACCCGTCAGGCGGAGCTCACCACTCAGTTCAATCAGATCGCCGCCCAGGGCGGAGGGGGGACCAGCGCCTCCTACACGGTGGTCACCCTCAACCCGGGACAGAGGATGAATCTGGACCTGGGGGCCGAGGTGATGCTCCGGGTGGGCAGCGCCGCCGCGGGGGCGGCGGTGAACCCGGCTCTGGTGGACGTGACCACCGGCGGGAACCTGAACAGCGGCGAGGGGCTGGTGCAGAACCATCTGTACATGGCTACCATGACCGACCACTACATCACCGCCGGGGGCAGCACGGTAAAGGTGCTGGTCCGGGGCGGATACAGCCTTTCATAACAAAATCAAATGCAAATACGGCTCGGACCCAAAAGGTCCGAGCCGTATTTTTATGCTTCGTCCCGGGTGGGGAGGCGGTAGCCGATCCCTTTGAGTTCCAGGATAAAGACGGTGGAGTGGAACAGGACGATGACCACCCAGCCCAGGCCGGTAGCCAGGGCCACCGCGTTCAGGCCCAGCAGGCCCACCAGGGCGTAGGTCCCGATGACCCGGACGGCGATCTGGAGGGTGGTACCGATGAAGGTGACGTTCATCCGGCCGATACCCCGGTAGTGGCCCACATAGGAGTGGCCGATGAAGGACAGGAAGTAGAAGGGGCCCATCCAGAGCAGATACGAGGCGCCCAGGGCGATGCTCTCCCCGTCCCCGTCCAGGAAGGGGGTCACCAGGGCGTGTCCTCCGAAGGTCAGCAGGAGGGAGAACACCACGCCGATCCCCACCACCATGGCGGCTCCGTTCCGGAAGCCGTCCAGGGCCCGGCGATGTTTTTTGGCCCCCTGGTTCTGGGCCACAAAGATGGCGATGGCCTCGCAGCCGCTGATGCCGAAGGCCTGACTGAAGTTCTCCACGCGGGTGGTGGCGGTGAAGGCGGAGATGGCGGCGGTGCTGATGCCGTTGACGGCGCTCTGGACGATGAGCTTGCCCAGATAGAGGCTGGACTGCTGGAGGGCGGCCACCGCCCCATAGCTGGCGGTGAGGCGCATCAGCATCGGGTCCATGCGCATGTCGGAGCGCTGGATCATCAGGAAGGGCTGCTTTTTTCGGATATACACCAGGCACAGCAGGGCGGATAGGAGCTGGGCGCTGGAGGTGGCCAGGGCGGTCCCCTGGATGCCCAGTCCCAGCTGGGCCACCAGCACCCAGGCCGCCCCCAGGTTGTACCCCAGGGAGATGAGCAGGAAGAACAGGGCCGCCTGGGTGTTGCCGATGGCTCGCAGGGTGGCGGCCAGGTAGTTATAGGCGAAGGTAAAGACCATCCCCACCAGGATGATCCGCAGGTAGTCGGTGACATAGTCCATCAGCTCGGGGGGAGTCTGGATCAAAACCAGCAGAGGGTTTAAAAACAGAAGGGTCAGACTCACCGCCGCCAGCACGGTTCCGCCGATGAGCACGCCGGAGACAAAGAGCTGCTGGCGCAGGCGGGGGAAGTTCTCCTCCCCGAAAAACCGGGCCACCAGCACGGAGGAGCCCATACAGGCTCCGGTGATCACATAGATAAACAGATTCATCACGCTCTCCGCAACCCCCAGGGCGGCGAAGGCGTCCCCGCCGATGTAGTAGGTGACCACCAGAGAGTTGATGATGTTGTACAGCTGCTGGAGCACGTTGGCCGCCAGTAGGGGGAGGCACAGCCGGATCAGCTGTCCGGTGATGGGGCCGGAGGTGAGATGAATTTGTTTGGACACAGGCAGGACCTCCTCGGGATTGAGCTCCGGAAGCGGGAAAAAACGACCGGATGCTACTATCATACCCGAAAAAGCAGCATTTGTAAAATGCATGATCCGGCGGTTTCTCATAAACAAAAAGGAATAGGTGGCCCGGGACAGAAATCCGGGGCCCCGACAGGAAACAGCCGAATCTGACGGAGGGCCTGTCCTATAATGAGTCCATCCAGAATTTGGGCGCCCTCCGTCTGGAGAGGCGCCTGGAAGGGAGAGCGCGTATGTCCGTGACCTGTATGGAGGAAAACCGCTGCCTCACCGCGTCCCTGTCCGGGGAGCTGGACCACCACCGGGCCCGGGAGGTGATGGAGGAGCTGGACCGGCAGATCGACGCCGCCCTGCCCCGGAAGCTGACCCTGGATCTGGCCGGGCTGACCTTTACCGACAGCTCCGGCATCGCCGTGGTGCTGCGCACCTTCCGGAGGATGCGGCAGCTCCAGGGGAGCATGGCGGTGGTCAACGCCCCGGAGCAGGCCAGACGGGTGTTTCAGGCCGCCGGCCTGGACAAGCTGGTCCCGTTTGAGCCCGATGTCAAATCAAACCCTGGCGGTTAGGTCCTGTTTGAAGCATGGAAATGTGCCCGACGGCGAGGGATTTTTTCGCCAGACAAGGCGGTTTGGCGCGGCAATCCTTAGGTGGATTGCAAGAAAAATCAACGCAGTATGGCGGGAAAAGACCCACGTTTGGGTATGTTGACATGTTTCAAGCAAGGCCTGGAGAGCTGTGCCCCAGACAAGGAGGTTTTACATATGAACGCGGAAAATTATGTCACCCTGGAGTTCCCCAGCCGCTCCGCCAACGAGGGGTTCGCCCGGGCGGCGGCGGCCTGCTTCGCCGCCCAGCTGGACCCCACCCTGGAGGAGATCAACGACATCAAGACCGCTGTCAGCGAGGCGGTGACCAACGCCATTGTCCACGCCTATCCCGACCGCATCGGCCGGGTGGTGATGAAGCTGCGCCGGCGGGAGAACCAGGTGCTGGAGATCGTGGTGCGGGACTGGGGGGTGGGCATCGCCGATGTGGAGCAGGCCCGCACCCCCCTGTTTACCACCGGCAGCGAGGAGCGCTCCGGCATGGGCTTCACCATTATGGAGAGCTTCATGGACTCCCTGAAGGTGCGCTCCGCCCCGGGAAAGGGGACCACGGTGACCATGCGGCGGCAGATCGCCCGCCGGGTGTCGGGATGAATGGGACGCCCACCGCCCCGGAGCTGCTGGAGGCCGCCCGGAACGGGGACAACCGGGCCTGTGAGCAGGTGCTGGAGGAGAACAACGGCCTCATTTGGTCCGTGGTGCGCAGGTACTATGGCCGGGGGGTGGAGCCGGACGACCTGTACCAGCTGGGCTGCCTGGGTTTTCTCAAGGCAGTGCGGGGCTTTGACCCCGCCTTCGGCACCCAGTTCTCCACCTACGCGGTGCCCAAGATCGCCGGGGAGATCCGCCGATTCCTTCGGGACGACGGGGCGGTGAAGGTGAGCCGGGGGCTGAAGGAGCGGAGCATCTCCCTCCGGGGGGTCCGGGCCCGGCTGTGCGGAGAGCTGGGGCGGGAGCCCGCCCTGTCCGAGCTGGCGGAGGCCACCGGCCTGACCCCCGAGGAGATCGCCGCGGCGGAGACCGCCGCCGAGCCGGTGATCTCCCTCCAGACGGAGACGGGGGAGGGGGGACTGACCCTGGAGGGGATGCTCACCAGCGGCGGCATGGAGGAGGGGCTCATCGAGCGGCTCTCCCTGCGCTCCGCCCTGGAGGAGCTGCCGGAGCGGGAGCGCCAGGTGCTGCTGCTGCGGTACTACAAGGGACTGACCCAGACCCAGTCGGCCAAGGTGCTGGGGGTGTCTCAGGTGCAGGTCTCCCGGCTGGAGCGGCGGGCGGTGGACCGGCTGCGGCAGATGCTGGACCCGCCGGAATAAAACTTCATGGGCCTTGGCGCACCGGGATCAGAGACAAGAGCAGCGGCGCATCTTAATGTTTTTTGCATAGAAAAAACCGCCTCCCCTTGGCGGAGGGGAGGCGGTAAACCGGGCGTGGAGGACTTGAATACGGTCAGGAGAGAGAGGACCGTGATCAGCACGCCGCGGGAGAGAATGGCGCCCGGGACAAACCTCAAATCTGTCCAGGACCCGTAAGAAATCCTCTTTACAGTTCCTATTATAACAGCGGAAAGATTAAACAGGTATAAATGAAGGAGAGGGAAACGCTAAAGTAACGTTAAGAATTCGGGAGCGGGGACACTGGGGTCAGTGATCCCGCTCCTCGGTCATCTCCTGGCGGTCCGGGGGCGGAAGGGGCTCGTCGTGCTCCACCGGGTCGAAGTAGTCCCGGTCGGTGAGGGTGGGCCTGCGGTGCCGGAAGATGTCAATGATCAGGGGGTAGAGGACAATGGCCACCAGCCCCCCGGAAAAGCCGTTGTTGTAGAGGTTCATTCCCGCCACCGGCGTGCCGGTATAGAGCACCACTGAGGAGTGGAGAAAGCCGGCCAGCACCCCAAAGGGCCAGCCGAAGTAGCCCGAGATGGGGGCCAGGGTGGTGCAGAACAGACAGGCCAGCTGGACAGCAGAGTCGCTCAGGGACCAGTGCATCACCACGCCCCCCAGAAAGACTCCGGCCATCACAGGGATGATATTCCGGGCGTGCTTGCCAAAGGCGGAAAAGCCCATGATGGTGAGGATGCCCCCCACCGTGGGGCCGTTCAGGTCGCCGCCTCCGCCCAGGATAAAGGCGATGCCGATGAGGCCGTTGATTCCCATGTTGATCAGCACCGGGCCGGCGCCGAACATGCGCAGATAGTCGCTGGGGGCCCGCCCGCTGGTGAGCAGCAGGCGGCGGTATCCGGCCCAGGAGGCCCAGGCCGGCCTGCCGGAGCACAGCAGTCCCAGGAGAAAAAGCGCGGCGCAGAAGAAGCCCAAGGCAAGACCGAAGAGCAAGTTATACCCCTCAGCCCAGTGATAGCGGGTGGTTGGAGTGGCCCCCATAGAACTGATCAGTGGGATCAGAATAAAAGCCAGCAGGCCGCAGGCAAAACCCATGTTATATAGGTTCATGCCGTTTTGAATCTTATAGGTGTAGGCGGAGAGCGGGGGAAGGATAAAGCCGATCAGCACCCCCGCCAAGCCGCCCAGCAGGGGGGTGCCCCAGCCGTTGTCCAGGGCGATGTAGCTGATGACCGGAGCCAGAGCGGTGGAGAGCAGGCCGGTGGGGACATACTTTCCGAAGGGCTCCCGGCGGAGCTTGGCGTAGAGCCAGGCCCCCAGCAGGATGGGCCAGATGTTGACAAGATTTTTGCCAAACAGGGAGAAGCCGGACATGAGCCCCACCACCACAAGGGAGAAGCCGTTGAACGGCTCGTGGGAGAGGCGCAGCATCACCAGGGTGACGGCGGTCACCAGGGCGGAGTTGATCAGGGCGGCCCCGGGTCCGGCGATGAGCACATAGTCGGTGATCAGCGCGTCCTCGGTGAGAACAATGGTCGCCAGACCGGGGAGGATCTGATCCAGAGGGCCCAGAAAAAGGCCGAACAGGGCCAGGGCGGCGGTGTAGATCCAAAGCAGTGCATACATCCGGTCATACCGCATGGAGTCCGCATGGTGGCGCATAGAGGAGTCTCCTTTCCGCTGTGTCAGGGGATGGGGAGCGGGGGGACCGCCTGGAAGTAGTCCCGGGTCTGCTGGGCGTTGCGGCGGATCTCGTCGGAGAGGGCCTGGAAGGAGGAGAATTTGCGCTCCTCCCGGATGCGGTGGTAGAACTCCATCCGCAGCTCCTGGCCGTACAGGTCTCCGGAGAAGTCCAGAATAAATCCCTCCACGGTCACCCGGCCGTCGTTATCCTCCACGGTGGGCCGCACCCCCACATTGGTGACGGCGGTATAGCGCTGTCCGGCCACCGAGACCTGGGTGGCGTACACCCCGAAGGCGGGGACGATCACCGGGGAGGGAATCTGGAGATTCACCGTGGGGAAGCCCAGGGAGGAGCTGCCGATCTTCTTCCCGTGGGTGACCCGGTTGGTGAGCACGTGGGGGTGGCCCAAGAACTCCACCGCCCGGTCCATCTCCCCCTGGGCAATGAGGGTTCGGATATAGGTGGAGGAGATGGTGATGTCCTCCAGCTCCACCTTGCCGATGATGTCACAGCCGATCCCCAGCTGGGCGCAGGTCTCCTGGAGCCGCTGAGGATTTCCCTTGCCCATGTAGCCGAAGTGGAAGTCGTGTCCCGCCACCACATGGACCACGCCCAGCTCCTTCACCAGGTACTGGGTGATAAAATCCCGCCAGTCCATGCGCATCATGCCGTCAAAGCTGGAGACGATGACCTCCTGAATGCCATAGCAGGTGCGCATGAGCCACGCCCGGTCCTCCACCGAGCTGAGCAGGGGGACCACCTGGCCGGTGATGGCGGCGGTGGGGCTGCGGTCGAAGGTGAAGGCGGAGGCCACCGCCCCCAGTTCTCTGGACGTCTCCACGACCCGCTTCAGCAGGGCCCCGTGGCCCCGGTGGACCCCGTCGAAGAAGCCCAGAGCAATGACGCGTTTGCTTTTATTCAAAACCAATTACTCTCCTTTACAGGCCCGTACAGGGTCTTATACCTCGAAAAAGCTCTTGATGGTCCGCAGGGTTCCCCGCTCCACCCGGCTCAGGGACAGAAATTCCCCTGTGGCGCCGTATACCCGGTACTCCCCGTCCTCTGTGCCGGGCAGGGGGAAGGACACGCCGTTGCGCACCTTTTTTTCCGCCTCAGGGCGGAGGCGCAGCTCTGGCCGCCCGGAAAAGTAGGCGTCCACAGGAATGAGCAGGGAGGCCGGGTCCGGGTGCTCCAGAACCTCCGGCAGGGGATGGGACTGCGCCAGAGTAAACCCGGCGGCCATGGTCCGGCGCAGGGAGAACATGGTCCCGCCGCAGCCCAGGGCCCGGCCGATGTCGTGGCACAGAGTGCGCACATAGGTGCCCTTGGAGCACCGCGCCCGCAGAAGAAAGTCGGTGCCGCTCACCTGCTCCTCCACCGTCAGGGAGTGGATGGTGATGTTCCGGGGGGGCCGCTCCACCTCCCTGCCCTTCCGGGCCAGCTCATAGAGCTTTTTGCCCTGGATCTTGATGGCGGAGTACATGGGGGGGATCTGCTGAATGTCCCCCCGGAAGGGCTCCAGAGCGGCCTCCAGCGCCTCCGGGGTGACGTCCACTGGGTGGGTCTCCAGCACCGTGCCGGTGGTGTCCTGGGTGTCGGTGACCTGGCCCAGGCGCAGGCCGGCCAGGTACTCCTTCTCCCCCTCGCTGGCGAACTCCACCGCCCGGGTGGCCCGGCCCACAAACACCGGGAGCACCCCGGTGGCCATGGGGTCCAGAGTGCCCGCATGGCCGATGCGCCGCTCGCCCAGCACCCGCCGCAGCTTTGCGCACACATCCATACTGGTCCAGTCCTGGGGCTTGTCGATGATTAAAATTCCGTTAGGCACTGAGACACCCCCGTTTCTCGCGGCAAAGCCCAGCGCAGCGGGTTTGCCGCGAAGAGGAGGGGCCGGCCGCCGGGATAAGCGGAATCGCGCCAGCGGTTCCGCGTTCCATAAGGTCGAGCCCCGACGAGGTCCAGTCCTGGGGCTTGTCGATGATTAAAATTCCGTTTGCCATAAAACCCCCCGGTTATTGGCCCTTCCGGCCCTGTACCGTCCGGATGGCCTCCATCAGGACCTGCTTGGTGTGAGGGATGTCCCCCTCCACCGTGGCCCCGGCGGCGGCGGCGTGGCCGCCGCCCCCCAGAAGGGCGCAGACCGAGCTGGCGTTTAGATCGTCCGGGTCGGTGCGCAGGGAGATCTTGCAGGAGCCGTCCTTCCGCTCCCGGATGGTGACTCCGGTCTTGACCCCCTCCACCTGGCCCACAAAGGCGGCGATGTCCTCCGCGTCCCGCTCGTCCGCCTGGAGGGTGTCCATCATATGGAGACTGATGGCGGCGATGGCGATTTCACCGCCGTCGTGGAACTCCAGGGACTCGGTGAGCATGCTCTCCAGCCGCAGCCGCTTGAAGCTCTTGGTGCGGAAGTGGCGCTTGTTCAGCTCCGCCGTGGGGATGCCGGTGTCCATGAGGGCGGCGGCCACCCGGTGGGTGCCGGCGGAGGTGTTCCCGTACACGAAGCAGCCGCAGTCGGTGGACACAGCCACATAGAGGGGGAGGGCGATGCCCCGGGTGATAGGGGTGATTCCCCGGAGAATATCGTACATCAGCTCGCCGCAGGCGGCCCGCTCCGCATCCAGGCAGGTGTTTTGGGCGAAAAACTCCTGGGAGGGGTGGTGGTCAATGGCCAGATCCACACGCTCCAGATACTGCTGGGCGTTGTCCGGGAAGAGCCCCCGGGCGGCCATATCCACCGACACCACGGTCTCCGGACGAAAATCCTCCGGGGCCAGCAGGCCCTCCAGATAGGGGGAGAACAGGGAGGTGGTCTCCGGGTTGGGGAGCACATGGGCGGTCTTGCCCAGGTCCCGCAGACCCCGGCACAGGGCGGCGGCGCAGCCCACTGTGTCTCCGTCCGGGCGCACGTGGGTGAGGATCAGATAGCCGTCGTGGTCTTTGAGAAATTCTCCGGTCTGCTCGATGGTGAAGTTCATTCCTCGTCCTCCTCCTGGTCCTCGCCGTAGTGGTTGTCCGGGTTGACCGGCTTGACCACCTCCGGGTCCCGGAGCATGGACAGGATGCGGGCCCCGTGGTCGATGGAGTCGTCGGGGACAAAGGAGAGCTCCGGGGTGTTGCGCAGGTTGAGGGTGCGGCCCAGCTCCCGGCGCAGATAGCCTCCGGCGGACTTCAGGCCCTTGAGCACCTGAGTCTCCTGGCTCTTGTCCAGGACGCTCACGTAGATCTTGGCGTATTTCAGGTCCGGCGTGGTGTTCACCGACGTCACCGAGATCATGCCGGTGACCCGGGGGTCCTTCACCGTGGGAATGAGGGAGGACAGCTCACGCTGGATCTCCTCGTTGATGCGGCCGATGCGATTGCTTGCCATAGTGGTTTCTCCTTTCCTTTGTGGTCAGAGAGTCGGTTTTGTTATATGGTGATGGTCGTACGAATATTGATAGCCTCCCCCCCTGAGGGGAAGGTGCCCCCGAAGGGGGCGGATGAGGGGATAGGTTAAGGCGCAGATCCGCGGTAGGGCGGGGACTTGCCCCCGCCGCCTCTTTTCGTTCCCTTTCAGGGAATGAGGGGAGAATTTCGCCGCTCCGGCGGCGAGTGACTTTCTCAGCGATGAGAAAGTCACCAAAGAATCGCCGGGGGACGGCTCAGGATGGACACTCCGTGTCCATATTCGCCTTACCCCCGGTCCCCCGTTACGGAGGACGCGCTCCTGAGAGACTGTGCGTCATTTCCGGCGCGCAAAAATGGAGTGGCTTTCCGCGATTCCTCCCGGGCCACTGGGCCCTGGGTTTGCAAAAATTGCCGCTGGTGCGGTTTCACTACTGCGCCTGGCTTTGCCGAGCCAACGCTCCCGGTGCGAATTCTGCGCCTCCTAAACCTTCCCCTTGGGGGGAAGGTGGCACGGCGAAGCCGTGACGGATGAGGGGGCAGGGGTCGGACCTCTTGTAGGGGCGGCCCCATGTGGACACCCGTCCCAGACCTCGCATTACCAGGAAGGAAGCGGCACAGCCGCAGGGGAGGGGGCTACTCCTCCCGCGGACCGGGTTGAAACCCCAGCAGATAATCGGCAGACACTTGATAGTGTTCACAAATCAGGGCAAACTTCTCCAGCGTGGTAGCTTTATTCCCGTTTTCGATCTCGCTGATCTGGGCGACGCTGACGCCGAGAACCTCTGCCAGGACTGACTGGTTTTCCTGGCGCTCCAAACGCAGTTTTTTCAACCGCTGCCCAAATTCTTCTTTGCTGAACATAGAATACCCCCTTGACATTTAACTTTCAGTAAACTATAATTTTACTATAAGTAAAATTATTTGGAGGTGTCTCTGATGACTGTACTGTTTGAATTGCTTTATAACGCTTGGTGCAGCCCGTTTGATCCAGAACGGTTTCCAGATTATATGCGTGGAGACCCGGTTCGAGCCTATGGTCAATATGCATTTGAGGAAGGATTTAAACTGGCTGTCTCGCTGGTGTTTCTCTCATTGGACGCCGAAAGGCTCTCAAAAATACAATCATAAAACAACAGGACGGGCGAAACCGCCCGCCCTGCTGTTGGGGTTATTGAACATCAAAATGGGGTCTGGCGAAGGACATTCTGCCTTCTGCATTAGAATCAGACCTCGATCTGCTCCATGAGGTAGGCCTCCACGATATCGCCTTCCTTGATGTCCTGGAACTTCTCAAAGGTAATGCCGCACTTCCCCACGGAATGTTCCATTCCGCGGGGGCCCCTTTGACTTTTAAAATGCTCGGGCGAAATGAATTCGCCCTGCGCAAATCTTCGCCTGCGGCTGCGATTTTACGCGCCAAAAGGCGCGCCCTCGCTGCGCGAGGGACTCGTGCGGCATTACCGCTCTACTTCCTCCATGAGGTAGGCCTCCACGATATCGCCTTCCTTGATGTCCTGGAACTTCTCAAAGGTAATGCCGCACTCGTAGCCGGCGGCGACCTCCTTGACGGAGTCCTTGAACCGCTGGAGGGAGGCGATGGCGCCGTCGTAGATGACGATGTTGTCCCGGAGCAGGCGCATCTGGGCGCCCCGCTGCATCTTGCCGTCCAGCACATAGCAGCCGGCCACCATGCCCACGCCGGTGATGCGGAACACGTTGCGCACCTCGGCCCGGCCCAGGTCCACCTCCTTGAATTTGGGGGTGAGCATGCCCTTCATGGCCGCCTCGATCTCGTTGATGGCGTCGTAGATGACCCGGTACATGCGCATATCCACGTGGCTGCGGGCGGCGCTCTCCTTGGCGTTGGCGTCGGGCCGCACGTTGAAGCCCACGATGATGGCGCCGGAGGTGGTGGCCAGCATCACGTCGGACTCGTTGATGGCGCCCACGGCGCAGTGGATGACCCGCACCCGAACCTCCTCGTTGGACAGCTTCTCCAGGGAGGATTTCACCGCCTCGGCGGAACCCTGGACGTCGGCCTTGACGATGACGTTCAGGTTCTTCATCTCGCCGGCCTGAATCTGGCTGAACAGGTCCTCCAGGGTGACCTTGCCCACATTGCTGTTCAGGGCGTTCTTCTGCTCGGACTTGCGCTGCTCGGCCAGCTCCCGGGCCATGCGCTCGTCGGCCACGGCGTGGAAGTCGTCGCCCGCCTCGGGCACCTCGCCCATGCCGATGATCTCCACGGGGACGGAGGGGCCGGCCTCGGTGACCTTCTGGCCCTTGTCGTTGGTCATAGCGCGGACACGGCCCACGGCGGTGCCGGCGATGATCACGTCGCCCTGCTTCAGGGTGCCGTTCTGCACCAGCAGGGTGGCCACGGGGCCGCGGCCCTTGTCCAGCCGGGCCTCGATGACTGCGCCGTGAGCGGAGCGGTTGGGGTTGGCCTTCAGCTCCCGCATCTCGGCGGTGAGGACCACCATGTCCAGCAGGTTGTCGATGCCCATGCCGGTTTTGGCGGAGATGGGGCAGATAATGGTCTCGCCGCCCCACTCCTCGGGCACCAGCTCGTACTCGGTGAGCTGCTGCATGATGCGGTCGGGGTTGGCGGTGGGTTTATCCATCTTGTTGATGGCCACGATGATGGGGATCTCGGCGGCCTTGGCGTGGTTGATGGACTCCACGGTCTGGGGCATGATGCCGTCGTCGGCTGCCACCACCAGGATGGCGATGTCGGTGACCATGGCGCCTCGGGCGCGCATGGCGGTAAAGGCCTCGTGGCCGGGGGTGTCCAGGAAGGTGACGGGCTTGCCGTTCACGTCCACCTGATAGGCGCCGATGTGCTGGGTGATGCCGCCGGCCTCACCGGAGACCACGTTGGCGTGGCGGATATAGTCCAGCAGGGAGGTCTTGCCGTGGTCCACGTGGCCCATGACCACCACCACGGGGGCGCGGGGGATCAGATCCTCCTCCTTGTCCTCGGTGGTGTCGATGAGCTTCTCCTCGATGGTGACTACCACTTCCTTCTCCACCTTGCAGCCCAGCTCCATGGCCACCAGGGCGGCGGTGTCGTAGTCAATGATCTCGCTGAGGGAGGCCATGACGCCCATCTTCATCAGGGTCTTGACCACCTCGGCGCCGGTCTTCTTCATGCGGGAGGCCAGCTCGCCAACGCCGATCTCGTCGGGGATCATCACCTTCACCGGGGCCTTCTTGGCAATCTCCAGCTGGAGGCGGCGCATCTTCTCGGCCTCCTCCTGGCGGCGCTTGTTGCCGGGGCCCTGCTGACGGCCCCGCTGGCGCTGGGCGTTGCGGCCCTGGAACTTCTGCTTGCCGCCGCCCTGCTGCTGGCGCTCGGTGGTGAAGTTCTCCAGACGCTCGTCGTACTTCTCCAGGTTCACCGCCTGGCCGCCCCGGGTGTCCACCACCTTCTTGGCGGGGGTGCGGGAGGCGGGCTTGTTGGAGGCGGGGGCCTGGGTCTGGCCCTGCGGCTTGGCGCCCTGGGCGGCGGGCTTGGCGGCGCTCTGGTTCTGAGCGGGCTGCTTGGCCGGCTGGCTGTTGGCGCTCTTGGCCTGCTGCTGGCCCTGGGCGGGCTGCTTGGGGGCGGGAGCGGCGCTTTTGGCGGCGGCCGGCTCGTGGTACACGTCGGCGTAGATGGACTCGATGGAGTCCACCTGGTTGTGCTGGGTCAGATATTCAAACACGATGGACAGCTCCTGGTCGGTCAGGGGCTGCATATGGTTCTTGGGGGGATGGCCGTACTGGGTCAGAATGTCCATGATCTCCTTGGAAGGGAGCTCTTTGGACCCCCGCTTGAAATCCTTGGCAACCTTGTGAATGGGATATTTTATCATCATATGGGGAGCCACCTCGTTTCTTAGGGATGATGCCGGAACTTGCCGGACAGCTTACGGCCGCCGGGACCGGCCTTGGAAAGACCGCCGGGGCGGGCAGAGCGTTTGGGACCTTCCTCCCGCTTGCCGGGAGTACCCCGGGCCGGGCCGGAGGACTTCCGGGCGGCCTTGGGCTTTTTGGGGGCGGAGGGGTTCTTCTGCTCCGTCGGAGGGACCGCCCAGGGTTTCCGTTTGCCCTCCCGCAGGTTCTTCTCGTGCTGGCGCTTCTCTCTCTGCCGCTGGAGGGTCTTGTCTGCCTTCGCCTTCAGCTGCTGGGCGGCGGGGCCGTACTTCTCCGGGTCCCGGGCGGAGAGCTTCTGCACCAGGGAGGAGGCAAAGCCCACGTCCGTCAGGGCCAGCATAGCGCAGCTGCCCCGGCCCAGGGCGAAGCCCAGCTCCGCCTTGGTAAAGGGGACCTCCAGCCAGAGCACGTTGCCCGCTTCGCCGAAGTGGGCGGCCCGGCGGAAGGTGTTGGAGGCCGCGTCACAGGCCAGCAGTACCAGCTTGGCCTGCCTGGCGCGGCAGACGGCCCCCACCGGCTCCTCGCCGATCTCCAGGCGGCCGGCCTTGCGGGCCAGTCCCAGCATGTGAAGAATGGGGTCATTGGGCATCCGTGGGCACCTCCTTCATCTGCTCCTCCAGGGCCTCCCACACCTCAGGGGGGAGGGGGGCGGAGAAAGCGCGCTCCAGGGCTCTGGACTTTCGCGCCTTGGCCAGACAGGCCGGATCGGGGCACACATAGGCCCCCCGGCCGGGCAGCTTGCCCCGGAAGTCCAGGGAGACCTGCCCCTCCGGAGACTTGACCACCCGAATCAGCTCCTTTTTGGGCTTCATCTCCCGGCAGCCGACGCACTGGCGCATGGGTATTTTCTTAGGCACGTTCCGCACCACCCTTTTGGTTAGAGTTGAGAGTGAAGAGTAGAGAGTTGAGATAGGAGATAGGAGATAGGAGATATCTTCACTCTCCACTCTCAACTCTACTCTATATATCTGTGAAAGATTAGGCTTCTTCCGGAGCTTCCGTGTTTTCGGTCTCCGCAACTTCCTGGGCGGGCGCTTCCGCCTCCTCAGCCGGGGCCTCCTCCGCGAACAGGTCCTCCTCGGGCTCCTCGATGGGCTCCAGGGGGGCGGAGGCGGGCTTGATGTCGATCTTGAAGCCGGTGAGCTTGGCGGCCAGCCGGGCGTTCTGGCCCTCCTTGCCGATGGCCAGGGAGAGCTGGTCGTCAGGGACCACCACCCGGCAGCTCTTGCCGTCGGGGAGGGGGTCCACGCTGATCACGTCGGCGGGGGAGAGGGCGGCGGCGATGTACTCGGCGGGGTCCTCGGAGTACTTGATAATGTCCATCTTCTCGCCCTTGAGCTCCTCCACGATGGTGTTCACACGCTGGCCCCGGGGACCCACGCAGGCGCCGATGGGGTCCACGTTGGGGTCGGCGGACCACACCGCCAGCTTGGTGCGGGAGCCCGCCTCACGGGCCACCGACTTGATCTCCACGGTGCCGTCGAAGATCTCGGGCACCTCCAGCTCGAAGAGGCGCTTCACCAGGCCGGGGTGGGTGCGGGAGATGAGGACCTGGGGGCCCTTGGTGGCCTTGCGGACCTCCACCATGTACACCTTCAGCCGCTGGCCCTCCACATAGTGCTCGCCCTTCACCTGCTCGTTGGGGCCCAGATAGGCGTCGGTGAACTCAGAGCCGGACCGGATGCGCAGGGTGGCCGCCCCGGTGCGGGGGTCGATGCGGGTGACCTCGCCGGTGAGCAGCTCGTGCTCCTTGGAGGAGAACTCGTCGTACACCATGCCCTGCTCCGCCTCCCGAATGCCCTGGATGATGACCTGACGGGCGGTCTGGGCGGCGATGCGGCCGAAGCTCTTGGGCTTGATCTCAATGCGGACCACGTCCCCAAGCTGGGCCCGGGGGAGGGCGGCCTGGGCCTCGGCCAGGCTGATCTCGGTGGCGGGGTTGTCTACCTCCTCCACCACGTCCTTTTTCAGGAACATGCGCACGGTGTTGGTCTCCGGATTGGCGTCCACCACCAGGTTGTCGCCCACGCCCTCATGGTCCCGGCGGTAGGCGGAGACCAGGGCCTGGGTGATCTTCTCCATCATATAGCCGGGCTTGATCCCCTTCTCCTGCTCGATCTGAGCGATGGCGGCGAAAAACTCGGGACCGTCCAGCTCGTTGTTGTTGACTTTCTTGGTCGTCTTCTTAGCCACGAATGTTTCCTCCTAAACTGCCTCAGAAGCGGGGGTACAGCCGCACCTGGGCTACTTCTTGCTTGGTAAAGACCATGGGCGCGCCGCCCACTTCCAGGGTCACGTCCCCGTCCTGCCAGGACTGGAGCAGCCCGATAAAGTCCTTCCGGCCGTCCTTGGCGCGGTACAGGCGGACCTCCACCTCTGCCCCCTGGAACTGGGCGAAGTGCTCGGGCTTTTTCAGCGCCCGGTCGGCCCCGGCGGAGGACACCTCGAAGGTGTAGCTCCCCTCGATGGGGTCGGCCTCGTCCAGCTTGTCGGACAGGGGGCGGGAGACCGCCTCGCAGTCCTCAATGGACACCCCGTCCGCCTTGTCGATATAGACCCGCAGGAACCACTCCCCGGCCTCCTTTACATACTCCACATCCCAGAGGGTGCAGCCCGCCGCCTCCACATAGGGGAGGGCCAGCTGGGCCACCGCGTCGGTTACCTTTGCCATACATGCCTCCTGTGCCGGTCCCGGCCCTTTAGTCAAGGAAAAAGAGCGGAGCCGAAACCCCACTCTAGCCAATACTACCATAATTTACTTTCCTACTATACCATAGCCGAAACCGGATTGCAAGGGGTTTTCCAGATATTTTTTCCGGGCCCGGACAGGGGAGAACCCGTCCGGGCCCTGGGCGTCACGCGGCGCTGGAGAGATAGTCGAAGGGGAGACGGCACTGGTAGGACTGGGCCTGTCCGCCGCCCTCCAGGGTGAAGGAGAGAGACAGGGCGCCGGAGGCGGGCGCATTGTCCGGGCCGTCGGAGTCCAGGGCGGCGGCCTGGAGGCTGTACCGGATGTGGGGGGTCCCGTTCCGGGCCTCATTCCAGAGGGAGGCGTCCGCCTGGGTGAGGGAGTACCACCGCGCCCCGCTGGCGGGGCGCCAGTCGGGGGCGGCCAGGCCGGTGTTGATTCCCGGGTCCAGCTCCAGCTCCCACTGGGAGACAGAGAGCTTTGGGACCCAGGCCGGGGGCTCCTCCCCGTCCCAGGTGGTGAGCAGAGAGAACTCGACCTCCCAGGCGGCGTCGCCGTACTTGGGGACGTCGGCGGGGGCGATGGCGCACACCGGCAGGAAGGCGTGGGCCTCAGAGGAGAGGCGGTTGGTGAGCTCCACCGGCTCTCCGATCCAGAGAAAGTCGTGGGCGCCGGCGCACTGCTCCGCCCGCTGGGAGAGGGAGCGCAGGTGCACGTCCCCGGCGTTCTCCAGCGCGGCCTGGTCCAGGACCGTCCACTGGGCCTGACGGGAGAGGACATGCCAGCCCCCCAAAATGCCCAGAAGGACCAGCAGGACCCCGGCCAGAAGAAACGCCAAACACTTATGGGTGGAAAATCGGCTTCTGTCCATGATTTTCTGCCTCCCTGCTTCGTTTTATACATTATTATAGTAATATTATTACCACAGCTCTGGGCGGATGGCAAGGGGAGACAGAGCGTTTCCCCGTTTTTTCCTTTATGGGGCGGGAGTAAAACGACAGCGGGCCGCCTCAGGGGGGAGACGGTCCGCCGGGCTTGTTTTACACGAAGGCTATTTGTCTTTGAAGTAGGTGCGGGTCAGCTGGACCACCGTGCCCGAGAGCAGGAGCAGTCCGATCAGGTTGGGAATGGCCATCATGCCGTTGAGGGTGTCGGAGATGTCCCACATCAGGCTGCCGGAGCCCACAGCGCCCACCACGCACACCAGCACGAAGGCCACCTTGAAAATCAGGTTGGCAATCTTGCTGTTGTGGGTGAGGTAGCCCCAGCACCGCTCCCCGTAGTAGCTCCAGCCCAGGATGGTGGACAGGGCGAAGAACAGCAGGCTGATCTGGAGCACCGTGCCGCCGATGGTGCCGGGGAGAATGGCGTTGAACGCGGCGGCGGCAGCCGCGCCGTTGGAGCCGTAGGAGTTGACGTCGTTCTCCAGCACCCCGGACAGGAGCACCGCCATGGAGGTGAGGGTGCAGATGATGATGGTGTCCACAAAGACCTCGAAGATGCCCCACAGGCCCTGCTCCACCGGCTCCTTGGTGTTGGAGGCGGCGTGGGCCATGGGGGCCGAGCCCAGGCCCGCCTCGTTGGAGAACACGCCCCGGGCGAAGCCCTGGCGCATAGCCACCAGAATGGCGTAGCCGAACACGCCGCCGCCCACCGCCCGGAAGCTGAACGCCTCGGTGAAGATGGAGGCCAGGACGGCGGGGACGTCGGTGATGCGCAGCAGGATGACGGCCACGCCCGCCACGATGTAGAAGATGGCCATAAAGGGGACCAGGTAGGAGGCCACCTGCCCGATGCGCTTCACACCGCCGATGACCACAAAGGCGGTGAGGATGGCCAGAAGGATGCCGGTGTACAGCGGGGGCAGGCCCACCAGAGACTGCATGGCCCCGGCGATCTCGGTGGACTGGGCGATGTTGCCGATGCCGAAGCAGGCGACGCCGCCCAGCAGGGCGAACAGTACCGCCAGCCACTTTTGGCCGGTGCCCTTTTCAATGTAGTACATGGGGCCGCCGAAGTGGGTGCCGTCCCCGTCCACCTGGCGGTACTTCACCGCCAGGACGATCTCGGCGTACTTGGTCATCATGCCGAAGAAGGCGGACACCCACATCCAGAAGACCGCCCCCGGTCCTCCGGCGAAGATGGCCCCGGTGACGCCGGCGATGTTGCCCGTCCCCACGGTCCCGGCCAGGGCAGTGGACACCGCCTGGAAGGGGGTGAGGTTCTGCCCGCCGGAAGCCTTGTCCGTCTTGCGGAACAGGGAGCCCAGGGTGCTGCGCAGCATAAAGCCGAATTTGCGGGCCTGAAGGCACCCGCAGCGGACGGTGAGATAGACTCCCGTACCCACCAGCAGGAACAGCATGATAGGACCCCAGACGATCCCGTTGATGAAACTGTTGATCTGTAAAATCAATTCCAAACAAAATTCCTCCCTCTCGATTGATGCCGCCTCCCGGGGCGGCGGAGTAAAAAACGGGCGGACCACCGGAGTCCGCCCGTATGCCGCGCCCCCGCCAATGGAAGGCGTAGATATTCTTTATTATACCGATTTCTCCCCAAAAAGCAAGAGAAAAGACGAAAATCAAAGGGCAAATGACTCCTCCGGCCGCTCCAGCAGGCCGCGCAGCTCCTCCAGCAGCAGGTGGCAGTGGTACCCGTCCGCAGCCGCGTGGTGGACCTGGAGGGTGAAGGGGAGGGTGACGTCCTCCCCCTGCTCCTGGTACCTGCCCCACACGAACATGGGGCGCAGGAACATCAGGCTGGACTTGGGGTGGAAGGACACGCCGGTGTAGGAGAACCAGGGCACGCAGGAGAGGAGGATGGAGTTCTCCCGGCTGACCGTGCGGGTCCCGTCCTGCTGGAAGCGGTCCAGGTCCTCCGTCATGGCCCGATAAAAGTCCGGAAAGGAGGGGGTATAGGCGGTGTTCAGGCTGTCCATATTGTGGGTGGCCGGGTCCAGCACCGTGTACTCCGGGTGCACCAGGCCGTAGTACCCCAGCCGCCCCTCCCGGTCATAGGCCATGCGGAACTCCTTGTGCCGGTTGACGGCGGTGGTCACCGCCCAGGTGAGGGCGGGGTAGAGGCGCAGGCCGCGTCCCCGCACATACCGGAGCAGAGGGGCGATGGACAGGGGGACGGTGAGACTATAACTGCAGTCCAGCTCCAAAAAATTTTCAAAGACCGCCCGGCGGGGCCAGGTCTCCAGATCGATGGGAGTAAACAAGGGCGCGCCTCCTCTCAAGCAAAATGGGGTTCTCGGCCTCAGCATACCATAAGCCCCGCCCCTTGTCAAAACGGCAAAAGTGTGAGAAAATAACCGGGAAATGAACCTTATATAGGAAAGACAGGAGATAGGCAAGCTATGACGGACCTGTTTGAAAAATCCATCGTCACACTGGAGCTGCCCCGGGTTCTGGAGCAGCTCGCCGCCTGCGCCGCCACTCAGGAGGGGAAGGAGCGCTCCCTGGCCCTGCGGCCTATGACCGACCCGGACGACGTGCAGCGGGCCCTGGACGAGACCACGGCGGCAGTGAACATGCTCATCCAGCGTGGGAGCCCCGGCTTCTCCGGGGTGAAGCCGGTGGGGGCTAGCCTCCACCGGGCGGACATGGGGGGCAGCCTGAACACCCGGGAGCTGCTGGAGATCGCCGCCGTCCTCCGGTGCGCCCGCACCGCCAAGGAGTACGGGGACACCGAGGAGAAGACCCCCATCTCCCACCTGTTCCGGGCCCTCACCCCCAACCGCTTTTTGGAGGACACCATCACCAACTCCATCGTGGGGGAGGACGAGCTGGCCGACTCCGCCAGCAGCGAACTGGCCTCCATCCGCCGGCACATGCGCTCCACCGAGGCCAAGGTGCGGGAGATTTTGCAGAAGATCATCTCCTCCAACCAGTCCAAGTACCTCCAGGAGTCCATCATCACCATCCGCTCCGACCGGTACGTGGTGCCGGTGAAGTCGGAGTTCAAGAACTCCATCCCCGGCCTGGTCCACGACGTGTCCTCCTCGGGCTCCACCTTCTTCATCGAGCCCATGGGGGTGGTGAAGGCCAATAACGAGCTGCGGGAGCTGGCTGCCCGGGAGAAGAAGGAGATCGAGCGCATCCTGGCCGAGCTGTCCGCCCAGTGTGCCGCCCACAAGGAGGATATCTCCGAGGACTACGACCTGCTCATCTGGCTGGACACCATCTTTGCCCGGGGCAGGCTGTCCCTGAACATGGAGGCCAGCCAGCCCCGGCTGTCGGAGAAGTATTTACGCCTGCAAAAGGCCCGGCACCCCCTGCTGGACAAGAAGACGGCGGTGGCCAACGACCTGGAGCTGGGGGACAAGTTCGACACCCTGATGATCACCGGCCCCAACACCGGCGGCAAGACGGTGACGTTAAAGACCATCGGTCTGCTGACCCTTATGGCCCAGTGCGGCCTGCACATCCCCGCCGGGGCGGACTCCACCGTCCGGGTGTTTGACCGGGTGCTGGCCGACATCGGAGACGAGCAGTCCATCGCCCAGTCCCTGTCCACCTTCTCCTCCCACATGACTACCATCGTGGGCATCCTGAACGAGGCGGACGACCACTCCCTCATCCTGCTGGACGAGCTGGGGGCGGGCACCGACCCGGTGGAGGGCGCCGCTCTGGCCGCTTCCATCATCGACAGCGCCCGGAACCTGGGGGCCCTGGTGGCGGCCACCACCCACTACGCCGAGCTGAAGGTGTACGCCATGACCACCCCCGGGGTGGAGAACGCCTCCTGCGAGTTCAACGTGGAGACCCTGGCCCCCACCTACCGGCTGATTCTGGGCATCCCCGGCAAGTCCAACGCCTTCGCCATCTCCCGGCGGCTGGGGCTGCCGGAGTATATCATCGAAAAAGCCGCCGCCCGGCTGGACGCGGAGAACGTGCGCTTTGAGGATGTGCTCACCAAGCTGGACCAGCAGCGCCAGGAGATGGAGAAGGAGCGCACCGAGGCCAAACGGCTGAAACTGGAGATGGAGCAGTCCGCCGCCAAGGCCAAGGAGTACCGGGACAAGCTGGAGGCCGAGCGGGCCAAGGTGGTGGAGAAGGCCCAGGCGGAGGCCCGGTCCATCATTGAGGAGGCCCGGGCGGCCAGCGACCTGGCCATTTCCGAGCTCAAGGAGCTCCAGAAGCGGAAGGACCTGGACTGGCAGCAGGTGAACGACGGCCGCGCCCAGGCGAGGCATCTGCTCAACGAGGCGGAGAAGAACATCGGCGGCCCGGTCCAGGAGCCGGAGGCGCCGCCCCCCACCCGGGACGCCAAGGCGGGGGACACGGTGGAGCTGGTGTCCATGGGCACGAAGGCCACCGTGCTGTCGGTGAACAAGGACGGCAGCCTGCAGCTCCAGGCCGGTATTCTGAAGATCTCCGCCAAGCAGAGCGAGGTCCGGGTGGTGGAGGGGGAGACCCAGAGCCAGAAGGATGTGCGGAAGATCATCCAGCGGGCCGAGCGCACCCTCCGCTCCGCCGCCCCCCGGGAGGTGGACCTGCGGGGGATGACCACCGACGAGGCCCTGGTGACCCTGGAGAACTTCCTGGACACCGCCATGCTGGGCAAGCTGGAGACGGTCACCGTCATCCACGGCAAGGGCACCGGCGCGGTGCGCAATGCGGTGCGCACCTATTTGAAGCGCAGCCGCTATGTGAAGTCCTTCCGCCCCGGCCGCTACGGCGAGGGTGAGGACGGCGTGACCGTGGTGGAACTGAAATAATGTGAGGCGTATGTGATGAGCTGGAACGGCCTGACCGGAGCGGCGTTAAATTCAGATGCGGCCTCCGCATGAAAAACCGTTCAGCGCCTAAAATAATCCGTCATTTTGACTGTAAAACACCGGGATAAAAACAGGTATATCGTATAAAAAAACGAATATCCATTCTGCTTGTAATTTTTTGCAGCGGAAAAGCATAGATTTGTGAAAAATGTCATTGACGGGAACGGGATAAATCTGGTATGCTAAAGACACAATATGACGAGTGCGGAGGTACGGTTGTATGTATAGTCAGGAAGCGGTCGTTAACAATCAGGTTGGGCTGCATGCCAGACCGGCCACGTTCTTTATCCAGAAGGCCAACGAGTTCAAGAGCGCCATCTGGGTGGAGAAGGATGAGCGGAAGGTGAATGCAAAGAGCCTGTTGGGCGTTCTGTCCCTGGGTATCGTGAAGGGCACCCCCATCAAGCTGATTGCGGATGGCCCCGATGAGAAGGAAGCGGTGGAGGCCCTGTACAAGATGATCTCCTCCGACTTTTCCGAGTAATTTCCCAAGCACCATGAAAAGGCGCCGCCATGCGGCGCCTTTTTTGATACTAGAAGCGGAGGCGGGGGGACGTTTGATCCGGTATTTTTCCATGCTCTTTCTCGGCCTGGGCAGGACAGGATAAAAAGCGGGCGGCCCGGTGTGCCGCCCCTACGGGCGTTACAGGCGGCCGGGGCGGCGCGTCCAGGAGGCCGTGCCCTACGGAGGGCTATCACTGTCCGGCCACGCCGTAGGGGCCGGTCCCAGACCGGCCCGCGGGAGGGGCACACCCCAGGGTGGCTTCTCTCGGCCTTCGGCCGATTCACCTTCAGCCCCTCCCCTACGGTTCTTAAGAAACTCTTTCGGGATTGGGTAAGCGGGCGGCCACATTGAGCCGCCCCTACGGCGTATCCAGCACCAGTACCGCTGGCTCAGTAAACCTAGGCGCAGAAGTGGAACCGCACCAGTTGCCATTTTTGCAAACCCAGGGCCCAGTGGCCCGGAGGGAATTGAGGAAAGCCGCTTAGATTTTGCGCGCCGGAAAATTTTTTCTATCTCACAGGTACGCGTCCCTCGTAATGGGGGTCTGGGGGTAAGGCGAATATGAGCGCGGAGCGCTCATCCTGAGCCGTCCCCCGGCGATCCTTTGGTTTCTTTCCCATCGCTGGGAAAGAAACTCGCCGCCCGCAGGCGGCGAAATCCCCCCTGCAAGAAACGAAACGGCGCTGTCATCGCCCCCTCATCCGTCACGGCTTCGCCGTGCCACCTTCCCCCAGGGGGAAGGCTTGGGAGGGAGCAGGCGGCGAAATTCCTCCGCAACGGACGAAGGAGCTCAATCATCGCCCCCTCATTCGGCCCCTTCGGGGCCACCTTCCCCCAGGGGGAAGGCTTAGATGGAGCAGAGGGCGAAGTTCCCGCGAGTACATAAAAAGGAGGCAGGAAAAGCAACTATGACCTTTGACGAATTAAAAGAAAAAGCCCATAGCCTGCCTCTCAAGCCGGGCGTATACATCATGCAGGACGCCCAGAGCAAGGTCATCTACGTGGGCAAGGCCAAGGCCCTGAAAAACCGGGTGAGCCAGTATTTTGCCAATCTGGCCTCCCACACGGAGAAGACCCGGGCCATGGTATCCCAGATCGACCACTTTGACGTCATCATCGCCGACAGCGAGTTTGAGGCCCTGGTGCTGGAGAACTCCCTCATCAAGCGCCACCAGCCCCGGTACAACATCCTCTTAAAGGACGACAAGGGCTACCCCTATATCCGCCTGTCCAGGGAGGAGTACCCAAGATTTTCCCTGGCCAGCCGGGTGGCGGAGGACGGGGCCCGGTACTTCGGCCCCTACGCCAGCCGGCACAGCACCCAGAACATTTTGGACGCTCTGCGCACCGCCCTGCGCCTGCCCTCCTGCCGGAAGAAGTTCCCCCGGGACATCGGTAAGGAGCGGCCCTGCCTCAACTTCCACATGGGCAAGTGCGACGGCTACTGCCGCTCGGAAAATCTGAAGGAGCAGCACGACGAGGCCGTCGCCCAGGCGGTCTCCCTGCTGGAGGGCCGCTTCAAAGAGGTGAAGGCGGACCTCACCGCCGAGATGGAAACGGCGGCGGAGGAGCTGCGCTTTGAAAAGGCGGCGGAGATCCGGGACCGGCTGCGGGCCATCGAACTGCTGGGGGCCCGGCAGAAGGTGGTGGCCGGCTCCCTGGCGGACACCGACGTGACGGGCTTCTTCCGGGGAACGGCCAAGAGCTGCTTTGTGGTCCTCCACTATGTGGACGGGGACCTGGCGGCCAAGGACATGGAGCTGCTGGAGACCCCCATGGAGGAGGACGAGGAGGAGGTCCTGTCCTCCCTCATCCGGGAGTACTACGGGGGGCGCACCCGCCTGCCCAAGCAGATTCTGCTGCCCTGCGAGTTGTCCGACCAGGTGCCCCTTACCCGGATGCTCTCCGAGCAGGTGGGGTACCGGGTGGAGCTGGTCACCCCCCAGCGGGGGGCCAAGATGGACCTGATCAAGCTGGCCAACCAGAACGCCGTGGAGGAGGTGGAGCGGGCCACCACCCGGGAGGAGCGGCAGAACAAGCTGCTGGAGGCGCTGGGGAAGATGCTGGGCCTCGGCGAGACGCCCCGCCGGATGGAGTCCTACGACATCTCCAACACCGGCTCCGACGACATCGTGGCCTCCATGGTGGTCTTTGAGAACGGCCGCCCCCTGAAGCGGGATTACCGGCACTTCAAGCTCAAGGATATGAACGGCCCGGACGACTACGCCTCCATGGAGCAGGTGCTCACCCGGCGGTTCCGCCGGTACCTGGACGGAGACGAGAAGTTCAATACAAAACCGGATCTGCTGTTGATCGACGGCGGTGAAAACCACGTGCGGGTGGCCCAGCGGGTGCTGGAGGCCATGAACCTGGACATCCCCGCCTTCGGTATGGTGAAGGACGACCGCCACCGCACCCGGGCCCTGGTGGCCCCCGACGGCCGGGAGATCGGCATTCAGGCCATCCCGGCGGTGTTCGCCCTCATCGGGCAGATCCAGGAGGAGACCCACCGCTTCGCCATCGAGTTCAACCGCCAGCAGCGGAAGGGCCGGGTCCAGGGCTCCACCCTGGACAAGATCCCCGGGGTGGGGGAGGTGCGCCGGGCCCAGCTCTTGAAGCACTTCAAGAGCGTCAAGGCGGTGCGGGAGGCCCCCCTGGAGGAGCTGGAACAGGTGGTGCCCAAGAACACCGCCCAGGCGGTGTACCACTACTTCCGGGAGGATCAGGGGTCAGGAATTAGAAATTAGGAATGGAGATGGGCGGCACGTGAAACAGGGAGAACCGTGGCTGAAGTGGGCCAGTGAGCTCCAGAGCCTGGCCCAGGCGGGGCTGTACTATGGAAAGGACAAGTTTGACCGGGAGCGGTACGCCCGCATCCGGGAGATCGCCGCGGAAATGGTGGCCCGGCAGACGGACCTGCCCCTGGAGCAGGTCAAGGGGTGGTTCTGCAATGAGACGGGCTACCAGACCCCCAAGCTGGCCACCAGGGCCGCCGTCTTTCAGGGAGAGCACGTCCTGCTGGTGCGGGAGCCCAAAGGGTGGGCTCTGCCCGGAGGCTGGGTGGACGTGGACGTCTCAGTGAGAGAAAATGTCATAAAAGAAGTCCGGGAGGAGGCCGGCCTGGAGGTGCGGCCTGACCGGGTCATCGCCCTCCAGGACGGGGAGAACCACCACGAGACCCTCTACCCCTGGAAGGTGTGCATCGTGTTCGTTCTGTGCACCCTTCTGGGCGGGGAGTTCCGGGAGAACCTGGAGACCAGCGAGAGCGGCTGGTTCTCTTTAAATGAGCTTCCGGAGCTGGACCTGGAAAAGACCACCCCGGAGCAGCTCCGGATGTGCTTTGAGGCCCGCGGGGCGGAGCACTGGGAGACCAGACTCGAGTGAAATTCATGCCACGAAAGGAAGATCAGACATGCGCGTGATTTCCGGTTCCGCCCGCGGGCGGCGGTTGAACGAATTGCAGGGGATGGAGACCCGCCCCACCACCGACCGGGTGAAAGAGGCCCTGTTCAATATCGTACAGTTTGAGGTCCCCGGCCGGGACATTCTGGACCTGTTTGCCGGCACCGGGCAGTTGGGCATCGAGGCCCTGTCCCGGGGGGCGGCCCGGTGCACCTTTGTGGACCAGCGGAAGGACGCGGCCGCCCTGGTCCGGGAGAACCTGAAGCTCACCGGCCTGACCGGGCAGGGGAAGGTGGTCCAGGGGGACTCCATCTCCTACCTCATGTCCTGCCGGGAAAAATTCCATGTGATCTTCCTGGACCCGCCCTATCAGAGCGGCCTTCTGGAGCGGGCCATGGAGACCATCGCGGCATTTGACATTCTCCGGGAACATGGTATAATGATTTGCGAAAGTCCGCTGGAACAGGTGCTGCCCGACTTATCTCAGCCCTATGAGCGTGGAAAAGACTACCGGTACGGAAAGATCAAGCTGACGGTGTACCGGAGAAACGGAGGGGAGCGCCGTCCATGAAGACTGCCATTTACCCTGGAAGCTTTGACCCGGTGACCCTGGGTCATCTGAACATCATCAAGCGGGCCGCCGCCTGCTTTGACCGCCTGATCGTCTGTGTGATGATCAACTCCAAAAAGCAGGGGATGTTTACCCCGGAGGAGCGGGTGGAGCTGCTGAAAAAGGCCACTGCCCGGTTCCCCAACGTGGAGGTGGACTACTCCGAGGGGCTGCTGGCCGCCTACGCCAAGCGCCGCCGGGCCCATGTGGTGGTCAAGGGCCTGCGGGCCGTGTCCGACTTTGAGCAGGAGGTCCAGATGGCGGTCATCAACCGGAAGCTGAACCCCGGTCTGGAGACCATGTTCCTGGCCTCCAGCGAGAAATATACATACCTGAGCTCCACCATCGTCAAGGAGATGGCCCGGTACGGGGCCGACCTGGGAGAGTTTTTGCCCCGGGAGATCGTGGACGATGTGAACCGGCGGATGCAGGAATTGCAGGAAAGGAAGGATTGACCATGGCAAGCGGAGTGGAAGAGCTGCTGGACATGTTATTTGATATGGTGGACGAGGCCAAGAACGTGCCTTTGTCCAGCGACCGCTGCATGATCGAGCGGGACCGTGCCCTGGACCTGATCGACGACATCCGGGCTCAGTTCCCGGTGGAACTGTCCGAGGCCAAGAAGGTGATGGCCAGCCGGGCGGACCTGATCGCCTCCGCCAAGCGGGAGGCCGAGGCCATCCGCCGTCAGGCGGAGGAGAAGGCCAAGCAGGTGCTCTCGGAGGAGACCATCCTCCTCCAGGCCAAACAGCGGGCCAACGAGCTCATGCAGCAGGCGGAGGACCGCAGCCGGGAGCTGAAGCGCTCGGCCAACGAGTACTGTGAGGACGCCCTGCGCCGCACCGAGGAGGCGGTGGCCGAGGCCTACAACGAGATCAAGCAGTCCCGGGCCCGGTTCCGGGCGGCGGCCAGCTCCACTGCGGGCGGACAGGCCCCCTCCGGCGGCCGTCCCATGTACGACGCGGCGGCGGACGAGGACTGAGAGAATCTCCGTCAGACATTATGATAGGATACGGTTGAGAATGCGGACCGGCACAGAGGCGCCCTCTGTGCCGGTCCGTCTGTCTGCGGACGGCGGAACCGGGAGGAAAACCGCTGAAATTTCTTCAAAAAATGTGAGAATTTTTTGGAGCAAAAGGATGCAATCTGGGAAAAGAACGATTGCATTTTCGGCAAAAAGGGTGTATGATAAAAGCCAATGATTGCCCCCGCCTGTGGGGCAATCCGCGGTCAGCGGCCGCACAGCTCCGAGACGGCTGGAGGGCGCTCCGCTCCGGGAGGACCGGCGGGGCGCGCCAGGAAAACCGACGGTTTTTCACACAAGGGGAGAGACCGGCGGGTTTTGCTGTGCCGTGGAGGGGCCCAAAATTGCAGAGAACGGATCTAGGGAGGGCTGAAAAGAAGGGCCGGACCGAGCTCCCGTGGGAGAGTGGAGCGCCGGCAGGAGAGATACGACTATTTTTCCCCAGCGATTGCAGTATAGGGAGGTTGAAATCCGAATGAGCAAATTTCTCAAACGCTCTGCGCAGGGCGCGGGCGTGCCGCATGAGAAGCGGACCGCCGGCCTTGAGACGGTGGCCATGCCGCTTCCGTCAAAGATCGTCCTGTCTATGAACCAGCACATCGGCGCTCCGGCGGCCCCTGTGGTGGCGAAGGGCGATCAGGTGTACGTAGGTACCGTGGTGGGCAAGGCGGGGGGCTTTGTGTCCTCCGACATCCACTCCGGCGTGTCGGGTACCGTTGCTGAGATCTCCACCATGGTGGGGTCCAACGGGTCGACCCAGACCACCGTGGTCATCACCCCGGACGGGGAGCAGAAGGTGGACCCCTCCATCGCTCCCCCCCAGGTCACAGACTTCAAGTCCTTCACGGACGCCATCCGGGCCAGCGGCCTGGTGGGCCTGGGCGGCGCCGGCTTCCCCACGGCGGTGAAGCTGTCCCCCAAGAACCTGGATGAGATCGACACCCTTCTCATCAACGGCGCCGAGTGTGAGCCCTATATCACCTCGGACCACCGGTGCATGCTGGAGGACACCCACTTCATCCTCAGCGGCATCAAGGCCGTGATGAAGTATCTGAACATCCCCAAGTGCATCATCGGCATCGAGGGCAACAAGCCCGACGCCATCGCCAAGATGCAGTCCGCCATCGACGTGGCCGGCATCGAGGTCAAGCAGCTGCCCTGCCGCTACCCCCAGGGCGCTGAGAAGGTGCTCATTGAGACCTGCACCGGCCGGGAGGTTCCCTTCCCCGGCCTGCCCTCCGACGTGGGCGTGATCGTGATGAACGTCACCTCCACCGCCTTCGTGGGCAAGTACTTAGAGACCGGCATGCCCCTGACCACCAAGCGCCTCACCGTGGACGGCGACATTGTCAAGGAGCCCAAGAACGTGGAGGTCATCATCGGCACCCCCATCCAGGAGTTGCTGGACTTCTGCGGCGGCCTCACCGCCCAGCCGGGCAAGGTGCTGTACGGCGGCCCCATGATGGGCACCTGTGTGGCCAGTCTGGACCAGCCCATTCTGAAGAACAACAACGCTGTTCTGGCCTTTTCCGAGGCGTGGGCCCATCTGCCCAAGAAGACCAACTGCATCCACTGCGGCCGGTGCGTCAACGCCTGTCCCCTGGGCCTGGCGGCCAAGGACATTGTCAAGGCCTATGAGAAGGGCGATGTGGAGCTGCTCCAGGAGCTCAACGCGGACCTGTGTATGAGCTGCGGCACCTGCTCCTTCGTCTGTCCCGCCAAGCGGCCTCTGGCCCCCTCCATTGCCCTGGCAAAGATCCTCATGAAGAATGGAGGTAAGAAGTGATGGACAACAATAAGCTGATCGTAACTGCGGCCCCCCATATCACCAGCACCGACACCACCCAGAAGATCATGCAGCGGGTGTGCCTGGCGCTGCTCCCCACCCTGATCGCCTCGGTGATCATCTTCGGCATCAACGCCCTGATCCTGGTGGCTGTGACCGTGGTGGCCTGCGTCTTCTTTGAGTGGGGCTACTGCAAGCTCATGCACCGGGAGAACCCCACCGGCGACTTCTCCGCCGTGGTCACCGGCATGCTGCTGGCCTTCAATATGCCCGCCACCCTCCCCTGGTGGATGGCCATTGTGGGCGCCTTCATCGCCATCGTGGTGGTCAAGCAGCTCTTCGGCGGCCTGGGCTACAACTTCGCCAACCCCGCCATCGTGGGCCGTATCGCCATGGCCATGGGCTTTGCCGGGGCCATGTCCAGCTACCCCCATCCGGTGAATAACATTGACGCCTTCGCCTCCGCCACTCCCCTGGCTGTGGCCGGGCAGGTGGGCTCTGAGAGCTACATGACCCTGCTGCTGGGCACCCACGGCGGCGTGCTGGGCGAGACCTGCGCCATCACCATTCTCATCGGCGGCATCTTCCTCATTGCCACCAAGGTCATCAGCCCCACCATCCCCGTGACCTATCTGGCCACCGTGGCGGTGCTGTCCCTGGTAGCGGGAGAGGACCCCATCTATCAGCTGCTCTCCGGCGGCCTGCTGCTGGGCGCCTTCTTCATGGCCACCGACTATGTGACCTCGCCCACCACCACCAAGGGCAAGCTGATCTTCGGCCTGGGTCTGGGCATCATCACCTGCGGCATCCGGTTCCTGGGCACCATGGCGGAGGGCGTGTCCTTCTCCATCCTGCTGATGAACCTGACCGTCCCCTACATTGAGGTTCTCACCCGTCAGGACCGCCTGGGCATCGCCAAAGTCAAGAAGAACAAGGAGGGTGCCGGGAAATGAACAACTGGAATCGTATTTGGAAACCCATCGTGGTGCTTTCTTTGATCTGCGTGGTGGTGACCGGTGCTCTGGCTGCCACCAATGAGGTGACCGCTCCTATTATTGAAGAGGCGACCATCGCCGCGGAGAACGCCGCCCGTGCCGAGGTGCTCCCTGAGGCTGACAGCTTCAGCCCCGTGGAGGGCATCACTGTGGAGGGCGTGTCCGCCGTCTACACCGCCGACAACGGCGCCGGCGCCGCCATCACCGCCTCCGCCAAGGGCTACGGCGGCGACGTGGTGATCATGGTGGGCATCAACGCCGACGGCAACATCGAGGGCATCACCGTCACCCAGCAGACCGAGACCAAGGGTATCGGCAGCAACGTGGTGGACAACCCCGAGTATCTGGCCCAGTACAGCGGCCTGTCCGCCGCCGAGCCTCTGGTGCTCAACGAGGACGTGGACGCCCGTACCAGCGCCACCGTCTCCAGCACTGCGGTCATCAATGCGGTGAACGCCGCCATTGAGGCCTACAATCAGATTCCTTGAAAGGCGGTGAGTTGAGATGAGCAGCAACAATAAGCTGAAAGTATTTACCAACGGTTTTCTGAAAGAAAACCCCGTATTGGTGCTCGTCCTGGGCACCTGTCCCACTCTGGCCACGTCTACCATGGCCTCCAACGGCATCGGCATGGGCCTGGCGGCCACCTTCGTGCTGGTGTGTTCCAACATCGTCATCTCCGCTCTGCGGAAGATCATCCCCAATCAGGTGCGTATCCCCTGCTACATCACCGTCATCGCCGGCTTCGTGTCGGTGGTGCAGATGCTGGTCAAGGCCTTTGTGCCCGCACTGGATACGGCCCTGGGCGTGTACCTGCCCCTGATCGTGGTGAACTGCATCATTCTGGGCCGCGCCGAGATGTTCGCCTCCAAGAACGGCATCGTGGACTCCGCTCTGGACGGACTGGGCATGGGCCTTGGCTTCATGCTCACCCTGACCATCATGGGCACCATCCGTGAGATCCTGGGCTCCGGCACCTGGATGTCCGGTTTGGACGGCCTGTTCCCCTTCCTGCCCGAGGGCTTTGCCATTCAGGTTCTGCCTGAGTCCATCGACCCCTTCACCATTATGACCAGCGCCCCCGGCGGCTTCTTTATCTTCGGCGTGATGATGGCGGCGGCCACCTGGCTGACCACCCGCCCCAAGAAGGAGAAGGCCTCCGCCCCCGCTGAGGCTGCGGAAGGAGGGAATGCATAATGGCTGTTGAGCTTGCTGTTATCTTTTTCTCCATGATCCTGGTGGACAACTACGTGCTGGTCCAGTTCCTGGGCATCTGCCCCTTCCTGGGCGTGTCCAAGCGGCTGGACAGCGCGGTAGGCATGTCCCTGGCCGTCACCTTCGTCATGGTGCTGGCCACCGCGGCCACCTGGCCCATTCAGATGTTCCTGCTGACCCCGGAGAGCGGCGCGTGGGATATGGGCTACCTCCAGACCATCGTGTTCATCCTGATCATCGCCGTGCTGGTGCAGCTGCTGGAGAGCATCCTGAAGAAGTACATCCCCGCCCTGTACAAGTCTCTGGGCGTGTATCTGCCTCTGATCACCACCAACTGCACCATCCTGGGTGTGACCGTGCTGAACATCGACAACGGCTATGACTTCCTGGAGAGCATCGTCTGCGCCGCCGGCGCCGGCATCGGCTATCTGGTGGCCATGGTGCTGTTCTCCGGCGTGCGCCGCCGGGTGGAAGAGGCTATGCCTCCCAAGTGCTTCAAGGACCTGCCCATCACCCTGGTTGCCGCGGCGATGGTCTCCCTGTCCTTCATGGGCTTCGGCGGTATCGTCGAGAACATCTTCGGCGTCTGATAGGAGGGGGAGATAGAGTATGGATATGCAGATGATTCTGATGGCGGTGGTGCTGGTTACGGTGATTGGCCTGATCGGTGCGGTCATTCTGGTGGTTGCCTCCATCGTCATGTACGTCCCTGTGGATGAGCGGGTGGAGCAGATCACCGGCGTGCTGGCCGGGGCCAACTGCGGCGCCTGCGGCTGCGCGGGCTGCGCCGACTACGCCAAGAGCATCGTGGAAGAGGGGAACGGCATCAACAAGTGCATCCCCGGCGGCGCGAAAACCGCCGCGGCCATCGCTGAGATCATGGGTGTGGAAGCGGGAAGCATGGTGCCGATGAAGGCCGTTGTGGCCTGCTCCGGCACCTGTGAGAAGACCTCCAAGCGCTACACCTTCGAGGGTATCTCCAGCTGCCAGGCCGTCAAGGGCCTGTACGGCGGCGACGGGGCCTGCGCCTACGGCTGCCTGGGCTACGGGGACTGCACCCGGGCCTGCGCCTTCGACGCCATCCACATTGAGAACGGCATCGCCAAGGTGGACCGGGAGAAGTGCACCGGCTGCGGCGCCTGCGCCGCCGTGTGCCCCAACCACGTCATCGAGGTGGTGCCCGAGCACAAGCGCAAGCCTGTGGTCCTCTGCCAGAACAAGGACAAGGGCGCCCAGACCCGGAAGGCCTGTACCGCGGGCTGCATCGGCTGTATGAAGTGCGCCAAGGCCTGCCCCAGAGAGGCCATCACCGTGGAGAACAACGTGGCCTACATCGACCAGGAGAAGTGTGTGGGCTGCCAGCTGTGCGTGAAGGAGTGCCCCGTGGGGGTCATCCATGTGCCTGCTGCCATGTAAGATTCTCTCAGAGATTACAAAAACCCAGACCCATATTGGGTCTGGGTTTTTCTATGTTTTGGACATAGGTGGTCTGCTTGCAATACCGGTGGAAATGCGGTATGCTGAGGACAGAAGATTGGGGCGGCGCAGCCGCGGAAAGGGGAGAGGGCCATGGAGACCATAGTCCGAAAGGAGCGGACAGCGGAGCCGCCGTACAGCCTGCACGACGCGTATCTGATGGAGCTTGTGCCGGAGGGGGACTCTGTCCGGCTCCGGTTTCAGGGGGGCTACCTGCGGGTGGAGGATGCCTGCCAGGTGGACGGCGACGTCCGGATCACCGGGGTGGACTGGAAGTTCTGCCGTGCCTATGTTCTGGAGTACCAGGACGTCCTCTGCGGCAACTTCGGCAGCTTCACCGGGCGGAAAATGTCCATCCCGGAGTTTTTGGAACGCTATCCCGGCGGGACGGTGGACGTGATGGACGAGATGTACGGATACAATCAGGCCTGGCTCAGCGGATTTCTGAATTACGGGTCAAAGTGCTTTGAAATACAACTGGAGTTTTCCTACGGCGGCGACTTCTGCTATCTGCTGCGGGAATGAAAAACGCTCCCCGGGGCTTCGGTTTGACCGAAGAACCCGGGGAGCGTTTTTATGACACCGTACTGGCGTGCAGCAAGGCGTCTCAGCCGCCGAACTTGTCCCAGTAGCCCATAACAAAGATGACCAGGACGATCACCGGCAGGATATATGTAAAGTAGATCCGGAACCGGGCGGGGAAGCGGATGCCCTGGCCCTGGTCCACCTCCGCCAGGAAACGGTCGAAGCCCCAGCCGTACTTGGAGGAGGTGCAGCAGAACAGCAGGTAGATTACCGAACCGATGGGCAGCAGGTTGTTGCTCACCAGGAAGTCCTCAAAGTCCATGATGCTCATGCCCAGAACCTGCACGCCGCTCCACAGGTTGTTGCCCAGCAGGCAGGGCAGGCTCAGCAGGAGGATGAGCACCAGATTGGCGGCCACCGCCTTGTTCCGGGAGATGTTCCACCGGTCCATCCAGCAGGCCAGGATGTTCTCAAACACCGCGGTGACCGTGGACAGGGCGGCAAAAAACAGGAACACGAAGAACAGCGCCCCCCACAGCCGCCCGCCGGGCATGGAGTTGAACACATTGGGCAGGGTGACGAAGATCAGGTTGGGGCCGGAGTCCGGGTTGACCCCGAAGGCGAAGGCGGCGGGGAAGATGATCAGGCCGGAGGTGAAGGCCACGAAGGTGTCCAGAATGCCCACGTTGATGGCCTCGCCGAACAGTCTCCGCTCCCGGCCGATGTAGCTTCCGAAGATGGCCATGGCGCCGATACCCAGGCTCAGGGTGAAGAAGGCCTGGCCCATGGCGTCATAGACCGCCCGGAACAGGCGGAAATTTCCCTCGGCGTCGTACATCAGATTGTGGAAATTGGGGACCAGGTAGAACTTCAGTCCCTCCACCGCGCCGGGCAGGCTCAGCGCCCGCACCGCCAGCACCACCAGCAGGGCCAGCAGGCAGAGCATCATGGCCTTGTTGGCCTTCTCCACGCCGTTTTTCAGGCCGCGGCTGCACACCACCATGCCCAGGACCACCACCAGGGCCATAAACAGCAGCTGGATTCCCACGTCCTGGGTCTGCATGGCGGTAAAGGCCTCGCTGACCTGGGCGGTGGTCATCCCCTCAAACTGGCCGGAGGCCACTTTGAAGAAGTAGAGGAGCAGCCATCCGGCGATGGTGGTGTAAAACATCATCAGAAGATAGTTTCCCGCCATGCCGAACCAGCCGTACCAGTGCCACTTGGTCCCTTTGGGCTCCAGCTCCTGAAAGGACATGGTGATGCTCTTGCGGCTGGCCCGGCCCACGGAGAACTCCATGGACATGATGGGCAGACCCATGATGAGCAGGAACATGATGTAGATGACCACAAAAGCGGCGCCGCCATACTGCCCTACGATGTAGGGGAACCTCCATACGTTGCCCAGGCCGATGGCGCATCCGGCGGAGATGAGCACGAATCCCAGGCGGGAGGCAAATGTTTCTCGTTCTTTCACGATGAGAACTCCTTCCCTCTTTTACAAACATACCGGATTCGGGGCAGAGCGGGCCGGCCGGTCCGCCTGCCGGAAAAATCCAGTGAATCATATCATATCTTATTTCACTGATGATGTCAATTCGCCTGCGCCCTTCCAAAGCTGTCCCCCAGGCGGATTCAGCGGACTGGGACAGGGGCGTCTCAAGCCTGGAATAAAGGGGTTGACAAGCAAACGGCTGTGTGACTATAATAAAGCCACAACTGAATGAGGATCTTCAGGGCAGGGTGAAATTCCCGATCGGCGGTATAGTCCGCGAGCGCTCCGGCGCAGGATTTGGTGCAATTCCAAAACCGACAGTATAGTCTGGATGGAAGAAGATTTGAGTTTCGGGGGAGATTGCATGCCCCGTGATTCGTGTATGCTCTGAAATGGTACGCCGTTTCAGAGTTTTTTGTTTCACGGGAGATTCGATTGCCCCTCCGTCCTGCCATACTGCGCCTTGAAGGTTTTCCTTCCAGGCGCTTTTTTGTTGGGAGGCGAGTATTTGAACGATTTAGACTACATGAAACTGGCCCTGGCGCTGGCGGAGCGGGGGAGGGGATGGACCTCTCCCAACCCCATGGTGGGGGCGGTGATCGTGAAGGAGGGACGGGTGATCGGCCGGGGGTGGCACCACCGGTGCGGCCAGGCCCACGCGGAGCGGGAGGCTCTGGCCGGCTGTACCGAGTCCCCGGCGGGGGCCACCCTGTATGTCACCCTGGAGCCCTGCTGCCACCAGGGGCGGCAGCCCCCCTGCACCCGGGCTATCCTGGAGGCGGGGATCGCCCGGGTGGTGGTGGGCTCCGGGGACCCCAATCCCCTGGTGGCGGGGAAGGGGATTGCCCAGCTTCGGGAAAATGGGGTGGAAGTGACTGAGCACGTACTGGAAGAGGAGTGCCGGCGGCTGAATTTCATCTTCTTCCACTACATTCCCAAAAAGCGGCCCTATGTGGCCCTGAAATATGCCATGACTCTGGACGGCAAGATTGCCGCCTGCACGGGGGTCTCCCGGTGGATCACCGGGGAGGCGGCCCGGGCTCATGTCCACCAGCTCCGGCACCAGTACCGGGGCATCCTGGCGGGGGTGGGGACGGTGCTGGCCGACGACCCGCAGCTCACCTGCCGCCTGCCCGAGGGGCGCAGCCCGGTGCGAGTGGTCTGTGACACCCGACTGCGCACCCCGGTCACCGCCCAGGTGGTCCGCACGGCGGGCGAGGTCCCCACCCTCCTGGCCACCTGCTGCGGGGAGGAGGAGCGGTGGGTTCCCTATCAGGCGGCGGGGTGCGAGATCCTGCGCCTCCCGGAGCGGGAGGGACATGTGGACCTGGGGGCCCTCCTGGACGAACTGGGGAGGCGGGAGGTGGACGGCCTCCTGATCGAGGGGGGCGGCGCCCTGGCCTGGTCCGCCCTGGAGCAGGGGCTGGTCCAGCGGGTGTACGCCTATGTGGCCCCCATGCTGCTGGGGGGCGCCGGGGCGAAGACCCCGGTGGAGGGGAAGGGCTTCCCGGCCCCCGCCCAGGCTGTCCGGCTGGGCGCCTGGGAGGTCACCCGGCTGGGCGGTGATTTATTGCTGGAGAGTGAGGTGGTCCCGGGTGTTTACGGGAATCATTGAGGAAATAGGGACTGTGGAGCGCATTCAGCGGGGGGCCCGCTCGGCCGTCCTCCACCTGAGGGCCCGGACTGTGCTGGAGGACCTGAAGCTGGGGGACAGCGTGGCGGTGAATGGGGTGTGCCTGACCGTGACGGCCCTCCGGCCCGGAGGCTTCTCTGCCGACGTGATGCACGAGACCCTGGACCGCTCCGCCCTGTCGGAGCTGAGGCCTGGGAGCGCCGTCAATCTGGAGCGGGCCATGGCGGCCAACGGCCGCTTCGGGGGGCACATCGTGGCCGGCCATGTGGACGGAACCGGGAGGATCACCCGGCTCCGGCGGGACGACAACGCCGTGTGGTACACCCTCCAGGCGGGGCCGGAGGTGCTGCGCTATGTGGTGGAGAAAGGGTCTGTCGCCGTGGACGGCATCAGCCTGACGGTGGCCCAGGTGGGGCAGGACTGGTTTTCCGTCTCCGTCATCCCCCACACGGCCTCGGCCACCGTCCTGGGACAGCGCCGGGCGGGGGACCGGGTGAATCTGGAGTGCGATATCATCGGGAAATATGTGGAGAAGCTCCTCCGGCCCGCTCAGGGCCAGTCGCCGGAGGGAGAGGGGATTACCCTGGAATTTCTGGCCCAAAACGGAATCTTATAACAGCGAGGAGCGAGAGTGACATGTATTCTTTTAACACCATTGAAGAAGCGCTGGACGATCTGCGGGCGGGCAGGCTGATCTTGGCCACCGACGACCCGGACCGGGAGAACGAGGGGGACTTCATCTGCGCGGCCCAGTTTGCCACCACCGAGAACGTCAATTTCATGGCCACCCACGGCAAGGGGCTTATCTGCATGCCCATGTCCCTGGAGTACGTCCAGCGGCTCCGGCTACCCCAGATGGTGGCCCAGAACACCGACAACCACGAGACGGCCTTTACCGTCTCCATTGACCACGTGTCCACCACCACCGGAATCTCCGCCGCCGAGCGGTCCATCACCGCCATGAAGTGTGTGGAGGAGGGGGTGCGGCCCGAGGACTTCCGCCGTCCGGGGCACATGTTCCCCCTGCTGGCCAGGAAAAACGGGGTGCTGGAGCGAAACGGTCACACGGAGGCCACCGTGGACCTGCTGCGGCTGGCGGGGCTGAAGGAGTGCGGGCTGTGCTGTGAGATCATGCGGGAGGACGGCACCATGATGCGCACCGGGGAGCTGGTGGAGCTGGCCAGGACCTGGGGGCTGAAGATCATCACCATCCAGGACCTGCAGCGGTACCGCAAGCGCCACGAGAAGCTGGTGGACCAGGTGGCGGCGACCCGCCTGCCCACCAAATACGGGGACTTCCGGGCCTTCGGCTATGTGAACCGCCTCAACGGGGAGCACCATGTGGCCCTGGTGAAGGGGGAGATCGGAGACGGAGAGAACCTGCTGTGCCGGGTCCACTCCGAGTGCCTCACCGGGGACACCTTCGGCTCCCTCCGGTGCGACTGCGGGGAGCAGCTGGCCTCCGCCCTGCGGCAGATCGAGGCGGAGGGCCGGGGCGTCCTGCTGTACATGCGCCAGGAGGGCCGGGGCATCGGCCTCATCAACAAGCTGAGGGCCTATGAGCTCCAGGAGCAGGGGCTGGACACCCTGGAGGCCAACCTGGCCCTGGGCTTTGCCGGGGACCTGCGGGAGTACTACATCGGGGCACAGATCCTCCGGGACCTGGGGGTCAGGACCATGCGCCTTCTGACCAACAACCCGGACAAGGTGTATCAGCTTGCCGACTTCGGCCTGGAGATCGTGGAGCGGGTCCCCATCCAGATGGAGGCCACCCAGTACGACCGGAAGTACCTGCGCACCAAGCGGGAGAAAATGGGCCACTTACTTTTCTTGAAAGAAATGTAAGCAAAAGAACGCTGTGCGAAACTGCGTTTCGCCTCTGGGTGGAGCGAGGAGCCATGCAGGATAATAAGGGCGGAGGGAAATGCAGGCCGAAGCAAGAAGGCCGCTCAGACAGAGCTCAAAGAATCAGATGAAACGTCGGAAAGGAAGAGAGAATTATGAAAACATTTGAGGGAAATTTGGTTGCGGAAAACATCAGAATCGGCATTGTCGTGTCCCGGTTCAACGAGTTCATCACCTCCCGCCTGCTGGGCGGGGCCCTGGACGGCCTGAAGCGCCGGGGCGTGCGGGAGGAGGATATCCAGACCGCCTGGGTGCCCGGGGCCTTTGAGATCCCCCTGATCGCCTCCAAAATGGCAAAGAGCGGGAAATACGATGCGGTCATCTGTCTGGGGGCGGTGATCCGGGGGAGCACCAGCCACTACGACTATGTGTGCAACGAGGTGTCCAAGGGCATTGCCGCCGTCTCTCTGGAGACCGGCGTGCCGGTGATGTTCGGGGTGATCACCACCGAGAACATCGAGCAGGCCATCGAGCGCTCCGGCAGCAAGGCGGGCAACAAGGGCTCCGAGTGTGCCGAGGGAGCGGTGGAGATGGTGAATTTGATCCGCTCTCTGGAGGCGTAAGGTGGTCCGGGTCCTGCTGGACTACGACGGTACTCTCCATGACTGCCTGAAAATCTACGCTCCCGCCTTTCAGAGAGCCTATCAGACCCTGGTGGATGGGGGCTTCCGGCCCCCAAAAGACTGGCGGCCCCAGGAGCTTGCAGGCTGGCTGGGGATGTCCCCCAAAGACATGTGGGCGGAATTCGCCCCCGACCTGCCGGAAAAGCTGCGGGAGCAGTGCAGCCAGATCATTTTTCAGGAGATGCTCCGGCGGACCGCCGAGGGAGGGGCGGAGCTCTACCCAGGTGTTCCCGCCCTGCTGGAACGGCTCAAAAATGAGGGATACTCTCTCATTCTCCTGAGCAACTGCCAGCGCCGCTACCTGGAGGTCCACCGGCGGCGGTTTTCCCTGGACCGGCACTTCGATGGGTTCTATTGTACGGAGGACTATGGCTGGCCCGCCAAGTGGGAGCTCTTTCCCGCCATCCGGCGGGAGTTTCCAGGGGAGTACATTGTTGTGGGGGACCGTTCCTCCGATCTGGAGATTGCCCGGCGGCATCATCTGCCCAGCGTGGGATGCGCGTACGGCTACGGCGGCCGGGAGGAAATGGCCGGGGCCTCGGTGCGGATTCAGAGGCCGGAGGAGTTGGAGCGGGCGCTGCGTTCCATCGCTCCGGCGCGGAGAGAGACGCCTGTCCCACATAGAGAATAACGAGAGGAAAGAAACCGCAGCCCGCCGTTCTCAACAGGAATGGCGGGCTGCGGTTTTATTTTTCGGCTTCTGCGGCGGAAACAATGATGCAAAAACGGAGAAAAAACTTGACAGACGGTCCAAAATGTGGTTTGCTGGAGGGACGAAACGAGGAGGAAGGACAAGTTATGGAGCGATTTGCCTTAGCGCGGGAGCTGGTCTTGCAGGCCGGCGCCGCATTGCGGGAGAGCCGCCTGCGGGAGGATGAGATCCAGCACAAGAGCGGGTATCAGGATCTGGTGACCCGGTGGGACAAGGAGACGGAGCAGTTCCTCCGCCGGGGAATTTCAGAGGCGTTCCCCCAGGATATTATCGTGGGGGAGGAGTACCCCGCCGCCAACGAGGGGGCGGAGGGCTGCACCTGGTACCTGGACCCCATCGACGGCACCACCAACTTTGTCAGCCAGCACCGGAACTACGCCGTGTCCGTGGGGTGCTGGAGGGGGGAGGAGCCCCTGTTCGGCCTGGTGCTGGACGTGGAGCGGCCCGCCCTCTACTGGGCCCAGGCGGGGAGCGGGGCCTTCCGGGACGGCACGCCCCTCCATACCTCCCGCCGGCGGGAGGTGCAGGAACTGCTGCTGACCGTCCCCGGAGTGCCCCGCACCCTGCTGAATCCCCACCCCCGGCAGGAGGGCCTGCTCCGGCTGGCCCGGGAGGTCCGGGGAGTGCGGAGCCTGGGCTCGGTGGCTCTGGAGCTGTGCGCCCTGGCCGCGGGGGAGGCCGATCTGTTCGTGACCCTGCGGTCCTGCCCCTGGGATCACAACGCCGGCCGGATCATCCTGGCCGAGGCCGGGGGAAGCCTGTGCGATCTGGAGGGGGAATTCCTCCCCCTGGACCGGCGCACCCCCGTCCTGGCGGCCAACGCCCCGGAGACGCTGCGCCTGGTGCGGGAGCGGTATCTGGGCGCAGCGGAATAAACCACTGGCATCGGAAAAAGGACCGCCGCGGACGGGATCAGCCGCGGCGGTCCTCTCATTGCCCCAGGGCCCGCCCCCAAAAATCCGGGGTTTGACAGGGAGGGCGAGTTCGAGTAAACTACTGTTATGGAAAATACATCAGAAAGAAGGGGGGAGCCTATGAAGCGGAATTCCAAGGTATCCACAGCGGTCATCCGCCGACTGCCCCGCTATTACCGCCAGCTGTCCGAGCTGCAGCGCAAGGGGGTGGTCCGCATCTCCTCCAGCGCCCTGGGCAAATCCATGGGGCTGACCGCCTCCCAGATCCGGCAGGACCTGTTCTGCTTCGGCGGGTTTGGCCAGCAGGGCTACGGCTATAAGGTGGACGGGCTCAAGGAGCAGATCGGGGAGATCCTGGGGATCAACCGGGGCCACACCATCGTGGTGTTGGGCGCGGGCAACCTGGGCCGGGCCCTCATTGAAAACTTCAAATTTTCCAGCAACGGCTTTCAGCTGCTGGCCGCCTTTGACGTGCAGGAGCGCACCGTGGGCACCCAGATTGCCGGCGTGCCGGTGTACCACGCCGACACGCTGGAGGCCTTTCTCGCGGAGCACCCGGTCAATGTGGGCCTGCTGACGGTGCCCAAATCCGCCGCCCAGTGTATGGGGGAGCGGCTGGTGGCCGCCGGAGTCCGGGGCATCTGGAACTTTACCAACTACGAGGTGTCCTTTCCCGGCTCTGACGTGGTGGTGGAGAGCGTCCACTTCTCCGACAGCCTGCTGGCGCTGAGCTATATGATCTCCCAGCGGGAGGACGAGGAAGAGGGGGGAGACGCCACATGAGACGGCCCAAATTCCGCCTGGCCCTGTGCGCGGCCGGGCTGGCGGCGGCGCTGGCCGGGGGAGCGCTGGCCGGGGGAGCGCTGGCCCTGGGAAACGGGGACAGCCTGATCTCCCTGAGCTATCTCACCGATACATTTCTCCCCAGCGCCCAGAGCCAGCTGGAGGAGATTCAGAACGACGCCATGCAGGAGGCCTATGACCAGGCCGCTGCCCAGATCCAGAGCGGAGCGGGAACGGGAAGCGGGCTGTACAGCGCCGACTTTCAGAGCCGCACCCTCTCTCAGGGAGACATCATCACCCTGCCCACCGGCTCCGGCCTGATGATCTATGGGGGGACCGGGGAGCTGGCCCACAACGGTGCGGTCATCGACGTGACCGACGGGACGGCAGTCCCCTCCGGGACGAAGCTCACGGCGGGACACCGCTACCTGGTGGGGGAGGACACCTCCGCCGCCCTGGCGGTGCGCTCCGGCGTGATGTACCTGGGGCTCCAGGGGAGCTACACCTTTACAGACTCCGGGACCCAGTCCCTGCCCTTTGTGGACGTGGCACAGGGGGACTGGTATGAGAGCGCGGTGGAGTACGCCTATACCAACGGCCTGTTCTCCGGCACCAGCGCCGACGCCTTCTCACCGAACCTGACGATGAACCGGGCCATGCTGGTGACAGTGCTGTACCGCCTGGCGGGCTCGCCGGAGGAGGAGCTGAACAGCGCCCAGGCCAGCTTCTGGGATGTGGCCGCGGACAGCTGGTACGCCCCTTATGTGCGCTGGGGCTATGTCCAGGGAGTCACCGCCGGCACCGGAGAGGGCTCCTTCGGCCCGGAGCAGAGTATCACCCGCCAGCAGCTTCTGGTGATGCTCCACAGCTTCGCCCGGCAGTACCTGGGGCTGAGCCTCACCGGCGGGGCGGATCTGTCCCAATACAGCGACGGAGGACAGACGGCCTCCTGGGCCCGGGAGGCGGTGTCCTGGGCGGCGGCCAACCAGCTCATCGTCCCCTCCGGCGACGGGACCATCCGGCCGGAGGACCCGGCCAGCCGGGCAGAGGTAGCTGCCATTCTGATGAAATTTGACAGCCTCTATCTGTAACCCTTTTTCTCCCGGTACATAGGATGGACTGAGCGCGGCGGAGAGCCGTCTCAGACTTCATAACGGGAGGTACTTCATCAATGGGGTGCTGCAATAACGGTTTTGGCGGCGGAGGCTGCCTGTGGATCATCGTCCTGATCATCATTCTGTGCTGCTGCTGCGGCGGGAACAGCTGGGGCGGAAACGGCTGCGGCAATGGCTGCGGCGGCAACAACGGCTGCGGCGGCTGCTGCTGACCGAACACGACATCCGAAGACGCGGTCCATCGGAGCGGAGCTGCCTGGGCCGCGCGGAAGGTACAGAAAGCCACTGAAAGAATATAGAGGATTTGATGGAGAGGCGCCGCAGCAGCGGCGCCTCTCCGGCTTTGAGCCGGAGGCGGGTGTGATTGCCGGAGGTAGTATAGCGGGCGGTCCACCGTTGTTCGTGAAAAAGGAACGCCTTGCAGGGGCCGCATAGGGCTTGCGTGGAATGGAGAGAGAAACCTTCTTCTGAGAAGAAGGGCTTTTTTTGAACATCCAAGTGTGGTATGATGAGAGCACTGACCAAACATGAAAGGGGGAGTGCCGTATGCTGCGACTGATTCTGGGCCGGGCCGGGAGCGGAAAGACCACCCAGGTGCTCCAGCGGCTGTGCCGGGGAGGGCCGGACAAGCGCCAAATCCTGATGGTGCCCGAGCAGCAGTCCCACGAGGCGGAGCGGGCCCTGTGCCGCTTCGGGGGGGACGGCGTCTCACTCTACGCCGAGGTGCTCTCCTTCAGCCGTCTCAGCAACCGGGTGTTCCTGGCGGCGGGGGGCATGGGGGAGCCCGAGCTGGACGCGGGGGGCCGCATTTTGATGATGCACCGGGCGGTGCGGTCCGTGGCCAGCCGGCTCACCGTGTACGCCCGCCCCTCCCGCCGACCCGCCTTTCTGGAGGAGCTGCTGTCCACAGTGGACGAGCTGAAAAGCTGCTGCGTCCGGCCAGAGCTCCTGCTCCAGGCGGGGGAGGAGGCCGGAGCGGGGGAGGGGGACAAGCTGCACGACCTGGGGCTTATCTGCACCGCCTACGAGGCCCTGTCCGCCCGCACCGCCCTGGACCCCAGGGACCGGCTCACCCGGACGGCGGAGAAGCTAAAGGACTGCCCCTGGGCCCAGGGGGCCGGCCTGTGGCTGGACGGATTTACCGACTTCACCCCCCAGCAGCAGGAGGTGCTGCGGGAGCTGCTGAAACAGGCGGACACGGTCACCGTCACCCTCACCTGCGACCATCTGGAGGAGGACGAAGGGGGGGCGGGGATTTTCTCACCCGCCCGGCGCACCGCCGCCCAGCTGCTCCGTCTGGCCAAACAGGAGCGAATTCCAAGTGAAGTAGAAATACTTGATGGGCATGACCCGGCAAAGGCCCCCGAGCTTCAGATAGTGGAGCGTCAGCTCTTCGCCCAGGAGCGGCCGGAGCCGGTCTCATGCGGCGACGCGGTGGAGCTGTTCCAGGCCTCCACCCCCCGCGCCGAGGTGGAGCGGACCGCCGCCCGCATCCGGGAGCTGGTGCGGAAGGAGGGGTACCGCTACCGGGACATGGGGGTGGTGGCCCGGGATTTTTCCGCCTATCAGCCTCTCGTCGAGTCGGTGTTCCCCCGGTATGAGATCCCGGTGTTTTCCTCGGCCATGACGGACATTCTGGAAAAGCCCATCCTCACCCTGGTGACGGCGGCCCTGGACACGGTGGCCAACGGCTACCGGTACGACGACGTGTTCCGGTATTTAAAGACCGGCCTCACCGACCTGAGCCAGGAGGATCAGGACCTGCTGGAGAACTACGTGATCAAATGGAACCTGCGGGGGAGCCGATGGACCCAGAAGAAGGACTGGGCCATGCACCCCGGAGGCTACGGGGCGGACTGGACGAAGGAGGACCGGGCCCTGGTGAAGCGGTTGGACCGGGCCCGCCGCCAGGTGGCCGAGCCTCTGGAACTGCTGCGTAAAAACACCAACCACACCGGACGGGGACAGGCCATTGCCCTTTACAGTTTTTTGGAGAAGATCGGCCTGCCCGAGCGCCTGGAGGAGCGGGTGGAGGAGCTGCGCCGCCGGGGGCGGCCCGCCCTGGCGGAGGAGTACCGGCAGCTGTGGTCCATCCTGTGCGGCGGCCTGGAGCAGTGCGCCGCCCAGTTGGAGGACGCCCCCATGGAGCTGGACGAGTTCGCCGATCTGTTCCGGCTGGTCCTCTCCCAGTACGACGTGGGGACCATCCCCGTCTCCCTGGACCGGGTGACGGCGGGGGAGACCACCCGCCAGACGGGCCACCCGGTACAGGTCCTTTTTCTCCTGGGGGCGGACGACCAGTCCATCCCCATGGTGACCCAGGCCCCGGGGCTGCTGTCCGACGACGACCGCTCTCTGCTGGCCTCCTACGGCCTGGAGCTGAACCAGTCCGGGGAGGAGCTGCTCTACCGGGAGATGACCACCGTCTACCTCACCTGCGCCCGGCCCACAAAGCGCCTCGTCGTCAGCTGGTCCGGCCAGAGCCCCTCGGGGGAGGAGCGCCGTCCCAGCTTTCTGGCGGAGCGGCTCAAGCTGCTGTTCTCCGATTTGAAGGTCCAGCGGGAGGAGGACCTCCAGGGGGCCTTCCGCCTGGCGGCCCCGCTGCCCGCCCTGGAGCAGGCGGGGCGGAGCCGGGCGGCCCACGACGCCCTGGCCCGGCTGCCGCAGTACGCCCCGGCGGTGGAGCGGCTGGACCGGGCGGGCCGCTGGGAGCGGGGACACCTGTCCCCCACGGCGGTGGACCGGCTCTATGGCCAGCGGGTGCCCATGTCCGCCTCCCGGATGGACAAATACAAGTCCTGTCACTTCTCCTACTTCATGCGCTACGGCCTGGAGGCGGAGCCCCGCAAGCCAGCCGGCTTTACCGCGCCGGAGTACGGCACCTTCGTCCATGACGTGCTGGAGCACGTGCTCCAGGACGAGATGTTTCAGCAGACCGTCCTCCCCGGCTGGGACGACCCCATCGGGGGAGCGGAGAACCGCCGGCGGCTGCGGGAGCTGACAAAGGCGGCGGTGGAGCGGTACGTCCGTGAGGAACTGGGGGGGCTGGAGAACCAGACCGAGCGGTTCCGGTACCTGTTCCGCCGCCTGCTCCGGTCGGTCCAGGCGGTGGTGGACAATGTGGCCGAGGAGCTGGCCGCCTCCAAATTCCGGCCCATCTCCTTCGAACTGGGCTTCGGCAAGCGGGGAGAGCTGCCCCCGGTGGAGTTCACCGTGGACGGGGTGACCCTGAGCGTCACCGGCTTTGTGGACCGGGTGGACGGCTGGGTCCACGACGGAAAACTCTATTTGAGAGTGGTCGATTATAAGACGGGCAAAAAATCCTTCGACCTCACCGAGGTGTGGAACGGCCTGGGGCTGCAAATGCTCCTGTACCTGTTCACCCTGGAGGACCGGGGCGAGAAGTACTACGGCCGGCCGGTGGAGGGGGCCGGGGTGCTCTACCTCCCCGCCCGGGACGCGGTGATCCGGGGGAGCCGCACCATGAGCGACGAGGCATGGCGCAAACAGCTGGACAAGGAGCTCACCCGCAGCGGTTTGGTGCTGGACGACCCAGAGGTGCTCGCCGCCATGGAGACGCCGGGGGAGAAAGGCTACCGCTTCCTGCCCCTGAAGGTGTCCAAGACCACCGGGGCCATCTCCGGGGAGGCCCTGGCCTCGGCGGAGCGGCTGGGCAAGCTGGGGGGGCACATCCAGGCCACCCTGCGGGACATCTGCCGGGAGATCGCGGAGGGGAACATCTCCGCCGACCCCTTCTGGCGGGGGCCGGAGAAGAACGCCTGCCGCTACTGCGACTACGCCGCCGCCTGCCACTTTGAGGAGGGGCGGGGGGGCGACTGCCGCCGCTGGCTGCCCCAGGTCAAGAGCGAGGAATTTTGGGAGAACGTGGAGCGGGAGGAGCGCAAATGAGACAGGAAGTCTATAAGCTGGAGATTTTCCGCCCGGAGAGCTGCTTTGACGCGGTGCGGGAGGCCCTGTGGTCGGTGGACGCCGGGCACATCGGGGCCTACGACCGCTGTATGTCCTGGAGCCGGGTGCACAGCTGCTGGCGGCCTCTGGAGGGGACGGACCCCTTCCTGGGTACGCCGGGGGAGGTGTGCCAGGCGGAGGAGCTGAAAATCGAGGTCTGCTGCCGGGGGGAGCGGCTCCGGGAGACCCTGGCCGCCGTCCGGGCGGCCCACCCCTATGAGGAGCCGGTGATCAACGTGATCCCCCTGGCGGCCACCGGACTGGAGGAGTAGCATGGACATTGCCTTAAACTATATCGAAACCGGGGAGGGGTTCCCCCTGGTGCTCCTCCACGGAAACGGAGAGGATCACACCTATTTCAAGCGGCAGATGGAGCCATTTTCTCAGAGGTACCGGGTGATTGCCCTGGACACCCGGGGCCACGGGGGGAGTCCCCGGGGGAGCGCGCCCTTTACCCTGGACCAGTTTGCCGGGGATTTGAAGGAGTTTCTGGACCGGAAGGGAATTACAAGGTGTCACCTGCTGGGATTCTCCGACGGGGGAAATATCGCCCTGCTGTTTGCCCTGAAATACCCCCAGTACGTGGAGAAGCTGGTGCTGAACGGGGCCAATCTCCGCCCCTCGGGGGTGAAGCTGTCCACCCAGCTCCCCATTGTGGCGGGGTGGTGCGCCTGCGGGGTGTGCGGCCTGTTCAGCAGGCAGGCGAAGGCCAACTGGGAGATGCTCAATCTCATGGTGACCCAGCCCCATATCAAGCCCCAGGAACTGGGGAGGCTGACCATACCCACTCTGGTCATCGCAGGGGAGAACGATATGATTCTCGAGAAGCATACCCGGCTCATCGCCGCCTCCCTTCCCAACAGTAAGCTGGTCATCCTGCCGGGGGACCACTTTGTGGCCCGGCGGAATTGGGAGGCGTTCAATCCGGTGGTGCTGGAGTTTTTGGAGTGATTTTGTGCGGGGAATTTCGCCGCCTGCGGGCGGCGATCTACTTTGCCCATGGCGGCAAAGTAGGCAAAACGCCCCCGGGGACGGCTCCGATGAGCACTGCGTGCTCATAGTTGCCTTTCCCCGGACCCCATTTTACGGGGGCCGCCAATTAGGCGGCATGGCTCGTAATCGCAAAGGCGCGGGCGGCTCAGCTGAACAGTTTCCGTACTATTACCGCTGCCGCTGAGTTTCCGGTAACCTTTGGGTGGTCCTCCTACCGGTTGGAAGCGCGCCTTTTGAGCCGGTGAGGCTCAAGTGCGGCTCAAGGGGACGGCGGGAGGGGCAAGTCCCTCCCCTGCGGCATGAACGAAATCGGTTCGGATTTTGGATAGGGGAGGTCCTTAGGGCTTCTGCGGTAGGTGGGCGGGCCAAGAGGTCACCCTCATCCGCCCCCTTCGGGGGCACCTTCCCCCTGACAGGGGGAAGGCTTTCTGGCGGCCGCAAGGGTCGCTCCTGCGGCGGAAACCGCACCGGTACCGTTAGCTCGGCGAAGCCAGGCGCAGCCGTGAACCCGCACCGGCTGTAATTTTCCACCCAATAGGCCGCCGAAGGCGGCCCCCAACGCAAAGCCCAGCGCAGCGGGTTTGCGTTGGAGAGGAGGAGCGATGGAGTGAGCGAGCTTTGCCCGATCCGGGCGAAGCGAGGGATACGGAATCCGTGACGACGAAGTGGCCCGGCAGGAATTTAGACCGCCACTCAGATTTTGCGCGCCGGAAGCGCAGGAAAATCCAGCAAGTACGCGTCCCCCGTAATGGGATCCGGGGAAAGCGGTCCTATGGACCTAGGCGGAGCGAAGCGGAGCCGTAGTCCATCGGCCGCGTTCCCGGCGGCGTTTTGGGTAATCTCTCTCGTACCTCCCGGCGAAGCCCAACGAAGTGGGTTCGCCGGGAAGAGGAGGAGCAAGGGAACGAGCGCAGTTTTCGCCACCAGGCGGAAACGGAGTCGAGTGGACTCAAGGTGAATTGGACCGAAGGGCCAAGAGAAGGTGGCCTGGGCCATTGCGACGACGAGCCGCCGCGGGCAAAGTCACTCGCTGCCCGCAGGCAGCGAAATCTCCACGTGAAAAAAAGAAAAAGAAGGGTAACCCAATGGAAAAGAGCAAAAACAGCAAAAATATTTTGATCATCAACGACATGCCCGGCTACGGCAAGGTGGCCCTGGCCGCCATGCTGCCCATTTTGTCCAACTTCGGCCACAGCGTCTACAACCTGCCCACCGCCCTGGTGTCCAACACCCTGGACTACGGGAAGTTCACGATTTTGGACACCACCGAATACATGAAGAGGTCCATCGCCGTGTGGAAGGACCTGAGTTTCTCTTTCGACTGCATCACCACCGGATTTCTGGCCTCGGCGGAGCAGGTGGACATCATCCGGGAGTTTATCGACAGCCAGCGGAAGGAGGACCTGCTGGTGATGACCGACCCCATCATGGCCGACGACGGCAAGCTCTACAACGGGGTGACGGAGGAGACGGTGGCCAACATGCGCCGCCTCATCGGGGTGGCCGACGTGATCGTCCCCAACCTCACGGAGGCCACCTTCCTCACCGGCCGGTATGTGGGGCAGGAGAGCCTGACCCAGGCGGAGGCCAAGGAGGTGGTGGACGGCCTGCTGTCCTTCGGTCCCCGGTCTGTGGTGGTGACCAGCGGCGTGGAGTCGGAGACGGGCAGCCACGTGGTGTGGGGCTACAACCACAAAAACGGCTCCTACTTCACCATCCCCTATGAGTTCATCAAGGTCCACTTCCCGGGCACCGGGGACATGTTCTCCGCCGTGCTGGTGGGGGAGCTTCTGAATGGAAAGCCCCTGGAGTCGGCGGTGCGCCGGGCCATGGACGTGCTGGAGACCCTGATCCTGCTGGAGCGGGACGAGAGCGAGAAGAACAAGGGCATCCGCATCGAGAAGTATTTAAGCGTATTGAACCGGTAAGCCAAGAGAGCAGGAGGAGACGACATGCCGCCCAAAGGAAAAGCCGATACCGCCGGCTATCAGCAGCTGAAAAAGGACCTGTCCGCCCAGGCTCCGGGAAAACTCTATATCCTCCACGGGGAGGAGACCTATCTGCGGGACTACTGCCTGAATCAGCTCAAGGAGCTGATTTTGTCCGGGGGAATGGGGACCTTCAATTTCCATGAGATCCCCGCCAAGGAGATGTCCCCCCGCCGCCTGGAGGAGGCCCTGGACTGTCTGCCCATGATGGCCCAGCGCACCCTGGTCCAGGTGACCGACTTCGACCTGTTCAAGGCGGGGGAGAAGGACCGGGAGGCCTACGCCAAGCTCTTCGAGGAGCTGCCCGACTACGTGTGTCTGGTGTTTGTCTACGACCTGATCCCCTACAAGGGGGACGCCCGCACCAAGCTGGCGGGAGCCATCAAGCGCAGCGGGGTGGTGGTGAATTTCGCCCGCCAGGAGACCGGGGAACTGGTGAAGTGGGTGCGCCGCCGGTTCCGGGCCCTGGGCAAGGACATCGACGGCAATCTGGCCTCGGAGCTCATCTTCCTGTGCGGGGACCTGATGACCAACCTGATCGGGGAGATCGAGAAGATCGGGGCCTACGCCAAGGGCACGCAGATCACCCGGGCGGACGTCGACGCGGTGGCCACCCCCCAGCTGGACACGGTGGTGTTCCGCATGACCGACGCCATTGGAGCGGGAAAATTCGACCAGGCGGCCCAGGTGCTGGGGGAGCTCTTCCAGATGCAGGAACCCCCCATCAAGATCCTGTGGTCCCTGGGGCGGAACATGCGGCAGCTGTACTCCGCCCGTCTGGCCCTGGAGAAGGGGAGAGGGGCCGCCTACGTGGCCGATCTGTGGGGCCTGCGATCCTTCCAGGCGGAGAAGATTTTTACCGCGGCCCGGCGGTTTTCCCTGCCCTGGTGCCGCCGGGCGGTGGTCCGGTGCGGTGAGGCGGACCTGGCCATGAAGTCCACCGGCCAGGACGGGCAGCAGCTGCTCACCAGCCTGCTGCTGGAGCTGTCCGCTCCCGCCCGGAAGCCCGCCCTGCCCCGGCGGTGAGGGGGTTCCCATGCTGAAAATACGAGAGGCCATCGCCGTGGAGGGGCGGTACGACAAAAACACCCTCTCCCAGGTGGTGGACACCCTGATTTTGGAGACCCACGGCTTTGGCATTTTCAAGGACCCGGAGCGGATGGCACTCCTCCGCCGGGCGGCGGAGAAGCGGGGGCTCATCGTCCTCACCGACTCGGACGGGGCGGGCTTCGTCATCCGGAACCGCATCAAGAGCGCCATTCCGGGGCAGTACCTGAAACACGCCTATATCCCCGACGTGTACGGCAAGGAGAAGCGCAAGCGCCAGCGGGGGAAAGAGGGCAAGCTGGGGGTGGAGGGCATGTCCCCCGCCGTGCTGGAACAGGTGCTCCGCCGGGCGGGGGCCACCTTCCTGGACCAGGGGGAGGCGCGGGAGCAGGAGCCCCCCCTCACCAAGGCGGACCTGTTCGCCGCCGGCCTCACCGGCCGCCCGGACAGCGCCCAGCGGCGGCTGGCCCTCTTGAAGCGGCTGGAGCTGCCCGAGCATATGACCGCCAACGCCCTGCTGGAGGTGCTCAACACCTGTTACACCCGGGAGGAGGCGTTACTTTTCTTAGAAGAAAAGTAACCAAAAGAACTTGGTGCGAAACTGCGTTTCGCCGCCTGATTTTTCCAGCCGTCCCTTTCAGGGGGAGGCACGGGCGGGTGAGGACACCCGCCCCTACGGCGGATACAGAAGCTGTCCCTTCTTTCGTAGGGGCCGGTCCCAGACCGGCCCGACGATGACGGACCAGCTATCACCTGCTCGGCCAGGCTAGGCGCAGCCGTGGAATTGCAGCCGACGCAATTTTCCATCCGGCCAGGGCCCAGTGGCCCGGCGGGAATTGAGACCAACCACTCAGATTTTGCGCGCCGGAAATGCTGCAAAATCCAGCAGGTACGCGTCCCCCGTAATGGGGGACCGGGGGCCGACTCCCCCTGTCAGGGGGAGATGTCGCGAAGCGACAGAGGGGGTAGGGTAGGCGAATATGGACACGAAGTGTCCATCCTGAGCCGTCCCCCGGCGATCCTTTGGGTGCTTTCCCATCGCTGGGAAAGTACCTCGCCCCGCAGGGCGAAACCCTGCAACATAGGGCGGCGAAATCTCCCGCACAGATCAAGACCAACTTCAATCCCTTGTCTCCCAACCCTTTCACTCCCATGTAAACCCACGGTTAGCAAAACCAAAACCGCCGGATGGTGGCGGGCGGCCCGTCCGTCTGCTAGGCTGACGGGGAGGAGATGATACCATGACCACCGGACAAAAGATCGCCGCCAGGCGGAAAGAGCTGGAGCTCTCCCAGGAGGCTCTGGGGGACAAGCTGGGGGTATCCCGGCAGACGGTTTACAAGTGGGAAAGCGAAGTTTCCCATAGTTAAGGATACCACACCACAAACCCACGCTTACATTACTTCCAGAACATTAAATTTTGGAGGTACATCCCATGAAACAACTGATTTCCTGTGAGTTTAATATCGACACCGCCTGTGTGGAACTGAAATATTCTGACGGCAGCATGATTGCCATTAACTGTGCCGCTGTTGAGGATGAGGTGGCCAATAGTTGTTTTCAGCGGTCTGAACTGGACTGGCTCATCTACAACGATCCGCTGTCTTATACAGAATTGATTTTGAATGGCGATCCGGAAGAATATCTGCGAACCGTAACGGAGACTCCACAGTTAGATCTCGATTGATAGTGGAAGCCATGGCAGAATAATTGAACATATACCGCAGCGCTCATCGGCCAGATGACTGATGGGCGCTTTTTGTTTTGCGATAACAACGAATTAAACGTCAATAGCGGCTGCATTAATTCTCCCAACAGCAAAATACATGAAGTTAGTGCTTAACTAAAAATATTCTTGACTTCTTTGGCGGTAGATGCTATATTGTTTATGGAAGGAGGGATGTCCGATGCGCCCTATTGAAAGACGCCTTGGTGAAGTAGCCGAAGTTATGGCTGGCATGACGGGGCTTGGGGATGTCGGCAACTATCGATATGGAGTTGTTCAGCCAAACAGTTTTTCCGATACAGGCACTATTGGTGCCGTTGAATGGCAAAAGCGGAATGACGAGGTTTCCGAAAAGCAGAAACTGATGGTTGGCGATATTCTTGTTAAGCGATTGAATCCCTCATTTGTACATGTAGTAGATCTTGAAACCGTCGGTATGGTAGCATCTCAAAATCTGCTTGTCGTAAGACCGGGTGGCGATGTAGACCCGCACTACCTCGGATATCTTCTGGAGCAGAAAGAAATCCTTGGCCAAGTAGAACATGTAACAGGTAGTGCAGCAGCAATTAAGGCAGTGTCCGTAAAAAAGCTGGCCGGGATTACGATTCCTATTATTCCAATAGTCGAGCAACAAAAGGTTGGCGCAATCTGGAAACTAAGCCGCCAGCGGAAACAACTTTTAAATAAGTATATGGCCGAAAACGACCGCTTGGTGTCGATGTTGGCTTCGAAAATAATAAGCGGTGGAGGAAAAGAAAAATGAGCAAGACTACTTCTCAGGATATTCAGGCGACGCTGTGGAAAGCAGCAGGCACATTCCGTGGCACAATTGATGCTGCGAACTATAAGGACTTTGTCCTCTCTATGCTGTTTCTGAAGTATCTGGATGATACCTATAAGGAGTTTTTGAGAGAACTGGAGGAAAAATACAAGGGAAATCAGATCCGTATCGACCGCGCTAAGAAGAACCTTCCGTTCGTCCTTGGTGAAAAAGAGCGCTTTGATTACCTGTATGATAATCGCTTCGACCCCAAAATCGGCGAGATGATCAATACCGCACTGCAGGGCATCCAGGACAGCAACACCGAACTTCGCGGCGTGTTCCGCAGTATTAACTTCAACAGCGAGTCCATGCTGGGCAACCCTCAGCAGAAAGTCACAAAACTCCGCACATTGTTGGAGGACTTTAAGCCCCTGTGCCTGGAACCTTCTCAGATCGAGGTAGGCCCCGGCGAAGATCCTGCATATGTAATCGGTGACGCCTATGAATACATGGTAGGCGAATTTGCCGCCGAGGCTGGAAAGAAAGCGGGCAGCTTCTTCACCCCGAGCATGGTGTCCGAACTGATGGGCATGTTAACCGGTCCGCGCGCAGGAGATTCCATCTACGATCCCACTTGCGGATCGGCTTCTCTGCTGATTCGTACCGCCCGTCAGGCGGGCAATCTGGATCAGGTTGCAATCTACGGTCAGGAAATGAATGGATCTTCTTGGTCCATGGCCAGAATGAACCTTTTTATCCACGGTATCCATGTTAATCCTAACGACATTGCCTGGGGCGATACCTTGGCCAATCCCCAGCATCTGGATTCCGACGGAAATCTGAAGCAGTTCGACGTAATTGTCGCCAACATGCCCTTCTCGCTGGATAAATGGGCGGAAGGCTTCAACCCTGGCGGCCAAGAGGATGGTTCCAGCGACAAGGAAAAGAAGTTCAAGATGACTGCCAATCTCGACCGGTTCCATCGCTTCGATTGGGGTGTGCCTCCTGCCAGCAAAGGCGACTGGGCATTCCTACTGCATATGCTTCACTCTCTGCGCAGCAACGGTCGTATGGCAGCAGTTGTCCCTCACGGTGTTTTGTTCCGTGGCTCTGCAGAGGGTCGTATCCGTCAGACGGTCATTGAGAAAAATCTGCTGGACGCTGTAATTGGTCTTCCTGCGAACCTGTTTTACGGAACCTCTATCCCTGCCTGTATTCTGGTGTTTAAGAAGAACCGGGCCACCAGCGATGTCCTCTTCATTGACGCTTCCGGAAAGGATGCAAACGGAAACCCGAGATATCGCAAGGACAAAAACCAGAACAAACTGGAGAAGAGCCATATTGATGACATTTTCCGCGCCTACACCGAGCGTGTAGATGTAGAGCGCTTTGCACATGTGGCATCTTTCGAGGAAATCCAGGCCAATGAGTTTAACTTGAACATTCCCCGCTATGTGGACACCTTCGAGGAGGAAGAATTGATCGACATTGAGGAGGTACAGGGTAATATCGAGCGCATTAAGGCTGAAATCGCAGTGGTTGAAGCCCAGATGGCACAGTATTTGAAGGAGCTTGGCTTATGAGTGAACTTGTAAAATACAGCGAGCAGACATTTGAAAGCATCAAGCATGTAAACGAGTATGGCGAAGAATACTGGCTGGCCCGTGAATTGCAGGGTGTTCTCGAATACGCAAGATGGGAAAATTTCAACAAAGCCATCGAAAGAGCAAAAAAGGCCTGTACGAATACTGGCTTTGACGTAGAAGACCATTTTCGTGAGGTCACGAAAATGGTGCCGTTGGGTTCTGGAGCCGAGCGTGAAATCGATGATGTAATGCTTTCGCGCTATGCGTGCTATCTGGTCGTAATGAATGGCGATCCAAATAAAGAAGTTATCGCTATTGGCCAGACCTACTTTGCCGTCAAGACCCGCCAGCAGGAGTTGATCGATAACTACGAGCAGCTTTCTGAGGATCAGAAGCGTCTGGCGATCCGCAACGAAATGATTGCTCATAACAAGTCCCTGGCAGAAGCTGCTCAGATGGCCGGCGTGGAGGACCCCAGAGATTATGCCATTTTCCAGAATAAGGGCTATCAGGGCTTGTATGGTGGCCTTGGTGCCAAGGAGATTCATGCCCGGAAGGGGCTGAAGAAGAGCCAGAAGATTCTGGATCATATGGGCAGCACCGAGCTGGCAGCCAACCTTTTCCGTGCTACCCAGACGGACGAAAAGCTTCGTCGGGAGAATATCCAGGGAAAGCAGGCCGCGTATGACACTCATTATGAGGTCGGAAAGAAGGTTCGCCAGACTATTAAGGAACTGGGCGGCACCATGCCAGAAGATCTGCCCACACCAGAAAAGAGTATTGCTCAGATCGAGCGTGAACAGGAAAAGCGAAAGCTGAAGCCTGGCGACAACAATTAATTTACCACATGTTTGTGGAGACGGTAGCAGCTTGCATCCCACTCGCCCTGACCTATATGAGAGCAAAGGAGATGATGCCAATGGCACAGTTTGTTAATGCCCACGGTATCCCCGCGATTACCAAGGCGGCATCATTTGCCGCATACGCTTTCACATTATTTTCTACCGGCGATGCAAGCCTCGCTACTGCGCTGCACAATTTACAGATAGAGGATTGAGTTATGAGAGAATCAATCAAAAACAGAATAGATGCCGTTCGCCGCGGTGAAGTGCCGGAGGGATATCGTACGGAGCGTGCCATGCTGTTCCCGAACGAATGGGGCGATCCTGTGCCGTTGAATACAGTACTAACCGAGAATAAGGATCGCAACGAAGATTTACATTTTGGAAAAGAAGATGTTCTTTCCGTGTCTGGTGAGCAAGGCATTATAAACCAGATTGATCTTCTTGGGCGTTCTTATGCTGGAGAGTCTGTGGCAGCATATCATATCGTTGAAACTGGTGATGTGGTTTATACCAAAAGTCCGCTGAAAGAAAATCCTTACGGCATCATCAAACAGAATCATGGCGTTCCCGGAATTGTATCAACGCTGTATGCTGTTTACCATTGTAATTCTCCCATTACTGGACAGTATCTCGAAAATTACTTCAGCATTGATACTTGTTTGAACAACTACTTGAAGCCGCTTGTAAAACGTGGTGCCAAGAACGACATGAAGGTCAATAATGAAGATGTTTTGCTCGGACGAATTCCTTTGCCTTCATTACAGGAGCAGGAACGTATTAATGAGATTATTGCCCAGTTCGACCGAGCGCTTGAACTGAAGAAAAAGCTGTTAGAAGAAAAGCGCCGTCAGAAGCAGTGGCTGATGCAGAAGCTCCTGGATCCCAGTAGTGGCGTAAGACTGCCGGGGTTTGAGCGCTCCGAATGGATTGAGACACCGCTGTCGGATTTATGTGAATTTGTAGGAGGTGGGACGCCAGACACCTCAAATGATGAATACTGGCACGGAACAATTCCGTGGATTTCATCGGCAGATCTGCAAGAAGGAAATATCCGTTGCATTAACGCTACTCGCTATATTACAGAAGAGGCGGTAAATAATTCCGCAACAAAAATTTGCCCCGAGAATTCTATACTAATTGTTTCTCGAGTGGGTGTTGGTAAAATTGCAATTGCGCCAACAGCCCTTTGTACAAGCCAAGATTTTATAAACCTTGTTGATGTTAAGGGCAATCTGTATTTTGTCACGCTCCAGCTGCAACGGGAAATCCAACGTATTCTGTCTATGTCACAAGGCACTTCCATAAAAGGAATTGCATCCAAAGAAATTAAGGCAATGGTTATTGAATTGCCAGCCCGGGATGAACAGGATACTATTGCAAATGTCCTGGAAAGTTCTGATAGAGAAATCACTCTAATCGAGACCGAAATTAAAGCATGGCAACAAAAGAAAAAAGCCATTATGCAACTACTGTTGACAGGACTTGCGCGTGTTAATGCTTAGTTTGAAACGCCGGTGTGGCGTCAACCACACCGGCATCCCTTAAATATAGGTGAATTTCTTGAAAGGTGGTGAGGCCTATGAGGGCACAAAAAATGAGTGATTAAACCGCGGCAACAGTTTAATCACTCGATTATAAGCAGACTCGTACATCAACTTATGTGCTAACTATAGCACGCCGGCTTGACTATCGTCAAGAGAAAGGATTCAAATGCCCTACTATTGTGTAAATAAAAACCAAACACTGAACCCTGGGTTACACCATGAGGTTCATACGCACGAACATGCCAATACGCTGAAAATCAGAGAGTCCATTGACCTCGGTTGGCACGCCAGCGAGACAGATGCCGTAAGGTATGCCAAGGTCTACTATTCTGATGCAGACGGGTGCGCAGTGTGCTGCCCCAAGGCTCATAGGGGGTAAGCACATGGCAAGAAAAGAACATCATATTGTCCCTAATTCCAACGGAGGTTGGGATGTGAAGCGTGAAAACGCAAAGCGCAGCAGTGGTCATTACGAGACTAAGAAAGAGGCTATGGAGGCTGGCAGGAGGATGAGCATCAACCAGGGAACGGAACTGATTCCCCACCGCAAGGATGGCACCATTCAGAACCCCAACAGTCACGGCAATGACCCCTGTCCGCCGAGGGACAAGAAGTAATCAAAACAGGCCAGCAGGGCCTTAGCGCCCTGCTGTGCCTCTTTATCATACAGGTCGGAGGTATTCACTATGCCGCATCATCAGATTTTTAATGAGCGCCCGGAGTCCCAGGACAGAGCGCTGAAAGAACTACAAGCCATGGGCTACCAGTATATTCCCAGAGCGGAGGCCGAGCAGAAGCGCGGCCATCTTTCGCATGTTCTTTTTCCTGATGTTATGCGGGAATTTTTGGCCTCTCAGTCTTTTATTTACCGGGGAAAGCAGACCCCATTCCCGGATGACGCCATTGGCGAGGCGATTCGGGAACTGGATGCTCCTCTGGAACGTGGTTTAATGTTTTCCAGCAAAGCGATCTATGACAGGTTGATTTATGGTAAGAGCTGCGATGTGCATTTGTATGACGGCAACACTCAGTCCTTCGATATTTCCTATATTAACTGGGATGAGCCGGATAAGAACATCTGGCAAGTTACAGACGAGTTCTCTGTAGAGAGAAATAATGGCAAATATGCCCGGCCTGATATTGTTCTGCTCGTCAATGGCATTCCTTTGGTTGTGATCGAATGTAAGAAGTCCAGTGTAGATGTGGAAGAGGGCGTGAAGCAGAATGTCCGCAACTGGCAACCCGATTATATTCCGCAACTGTTTAAGTTTACGCAGTTGGCCATTGCTATGAATCCGGAATTCGTGAAATACGGAACTGCCGGAACAAAGCAGGAGTTCTACTGCAAGTGGCACGAAGAAGATGTGCAGTGGCAGACCGATACTGCCAAACGCTATGTAGATGACAGCCATATCACAGAGCAAGACCGAGCTATTGTGTCCATGCTCAGCAAACGGCGCTTGCTTGATATTATTCGTTTTTACATTCTGTATGATAGTGGCATTAAGAAAGTTGCCCGCTATCAGCAGTTCTTTGGTGTTGAAAATACGATGCGTCGTATCCACGGTGAGGATGATTGCCTCAGCCGGGGCGGTGTCATTTGGCATACACAGGGAAGCGGTAAATCCCTGACAATGGTTATGCTTGTAAAGCGTATTATCGCTGACAAGCGTGTGGCAAATCCAAGATTTGTATTGGTCTGCGATCGTTTGAATCTGATCAAGCAGCTGCGGGATAACTTCGTTCATACGGGCATGGATCCGGTGGAAGCAACGACTGGCCGTGGCCTGGTATCTCTGCTGAAAGACGACGGAAATACCATTATCGCCACAACAATTAATAAGTTTGAAGCAGCAGCTAAATCCCGCACCAAGATTCTGAACGAAAATATCTTCCTTTTGATCGACGAAAGCCACCGCTCACATACCGGTGAATTCCACAACATGATGAATGAGGTTCTCCCAAACGCATTTAAGGTCGGCTTTACTGGAACACCTCTGCTTAGAAAGGATAAGAGCAATACTTATCTGAAGTTTGGTAAACAAATTGGACATTCTTATCGGTTTGAAGATGGTATTCGCGACGGCGTTATTGTACCGCTGGTTTACGATGGGCGTGTGATTCCGCAGAAAGTTACCAGCGACAAAATTGATGACTATCTAAAGAGCATTCTGGCACCGCTGACCGAGCCGCAGAAGGAGGATATGCGCAGGAAGTGGAGTTCCTTCATGCACTTGGCACAGACGGAACAGCGGCTTTCTATGATTGCTTTTGATATCCACGAACATTTCCTAAATTATTGCAAACCTCGCGGATTTAAGGCCATGGTGGCAGTATCTACCCGTGCGCTTGCTGTCCAACTGGAGCATGCAATTAATGGACTTGGAGGAGTTAAAGCAGCTGCGTTGATCTGCGATGATTCTGTATCTTCAGAGGGTGACGAAGGAACTGTCACCAAAAACGATAAAGCTATCATCCGTGATTTCTTCAAGAATGAAGTCGAGCCACGTTTTGGCACAAAATACGATGATTACGAGGAATACGTAAAAAACAATATTATTGGTGGCGAGGATGTAGATATCGTCATCGTTCAAAGTATGCTGTTAACAGGCTTTGATGCGCCATCTTTAGGCGTGCTGTATGTTGACAAGCCTATGAAAGAGCACTCTCTTTTGCAGGCAATTGCACGTGTCAACCGGATCGCTGCGGGGAAAGACTTCGGTCTGATTGTCGATTATTGGGGTTTGTTTGGAAATCTGAACAACGCCATGGAAATGTACAGTGATGATCAGTCTGGCTTGTCTGGCTATGATCCCGCCGACATTGCTGAATCGATAGTAACAGCGGCTGAAGGCCAGGAAAAATTAAAAGAAGCGCATAAGGCACTGTGGAATTTCTTTGGTGATGTTACTTTTGACCAGAATAATCCCAGAGCATGGGTTGCTTTCTTTGAAAAAGAAGATGCCGCTGAAAGTGAAAAGCTGAGAAAAGAATTCTATGAGAAGTTAGCGGCCTTTTCTAAGATGATGACCATGGCTGTCGGAAACTACTCCTTGTACCAGAGTATTGGTTTTGATCAAATGCAAAACTATAAAGCAGATCTTTTGTTCTTTCAGAAACTGCGGTCTGCCCTGATGATGGTTTATGCGGAAAAAGTTGATTTCAGCAAATACGAGGATGGAATCAGAAGTCTGCTGAACACTTTTGTTACATCTGAGCCCGTAGAAATCGTTGTTGAGCCTGTCGCTATTCATGACAAAGCTGCGATGGATAAGCAACTTGAAGAAGTGGAGGGTCAAAAAGCGAAAGCTGCATATATCCATACTCGTATTGTCTCTGAACTCGAATCTCGGAGATATGAAGATCCTATGCTGTTCAAACGCTTTTCTGAAAGAATCAGAGAGACCATTGCAGAATACCGGAGATCCAGAGATGAAAATATTTATCTTGCCAGCATGAAGAGAATGGCAGAAGATCTTAGACAAGGTTTCACCGGCCACTCCTATCCGACTGCAATCTCGAATGATAGCGATGCCAAAGCGTTTTACGGTGTCGTTTCCGACATATTAAAGCAGCATGGCCAGGATAGCCTGGAATTTGATGATGCCATTGGTAAGCTCGCACTGGATATGAAACAGGCAGTACAGTCGCTTGCACGTGTGGATTGGAGAACAAGTACTCCTATCCACAAGAAAATGAACCAGGCTGTGGAGGATTTACTGTGGGATTTCTGTGATGAATTTGGCGTGGACTTACCCATCGACAAAATGGATATCCTAATTGAAAATGCAATCAAGACAGCAATGAGCAGGTACTGATATATGGACTATTTTGTAACTGTAAAAGGATCAGTATTGCCGGTATCGGTTTCCTTAAAGAAGATGAAGCAAGTCCGCCTCAAGGTATTCCCATCTGGTGAAATTAAGCTATCTGTACCAACAGGGACACCAGAGGAATGGATCGCTGAGTACCTGAATGATAAGGCCGGTTGGATTGAAGAAAAACTGGAGTTTTTTATTCAAACTCGAGCAATTGAGAAAGAGAAACATTTTGTGTCTGGATCTTCTACTCGTATCTTAGGCAGACAACTTACAATCCAAGTTTATCAGGCGCGGCGCAAACAAATTATAAGGGAAGACAGCGTCCTCAATGTTTACACACCAGAAACAGATCAACAAATTATCGACAAGCAAGTGAACAACTGGTGGCAAAAAACATCAAAGGAGTATTTTCAAGATGTTCTTAATAGACTGTATCCCATAGTTGAGAAACATGGAGTTCAGCGTCCGGATATATGCGTGAAGAAAATGCGGACATTATGGGGTAGCTGCAGTAGAACTAATCAAAAAATCAATTTAAACTTCTATTTATACAAAGCAAGTGTTCCCTGCATAGAGTACGTAGTTTTACACGAATTGGCTCACTTCCTTTATCCATATCACAACAAGGAATTTTTCGATTTTATCACCGTTCATATGCCCGATTGGCAATATCGCAAGCAACAACTTGATTATGAATTTGTAATAGGGATATAATTATCAAGAGTCATTCTGAATACCAAAACAGCGCAGGCCGCCCAAAATGGTGGTCTGCGCTGTTTTGATTTGGAGATGAGAACTATACACGTCATGAGAGCCCACATTATAAACAATTTCCATTTGAATTGTTGGCGTCGGGAGATCGCAATCGTATTGGTGCCCAATAGAAGCAACAGTGCCCTCGTTAGTCTGCTTCTCCCTTGGACTTCTCACGACTCTTATAGACATTGTACTGGTTCTTGCACCGTGGGCTACAAAAAGCGGCGTTGGACCGGCTGCCCAGGAACACCTTCTGACAGTGCTTGCACAGGCGCAGGGGCTGGTCATCGTCCACCAGCATGAAACTGAACATCATCTGGATACCCAGCAGTAGAGAGTGAAAATCCCAGTAGATGGTGGGCTTATCCAGAAGCTCAATGTGGTAGCTGGGGGCGATTCCGCCGAACGCAGCCATAGCTTTGCGATACAGGCCCCGTGCGTCCTCATCAATGGAGTCATAATCATTGTAGTACAGGATTGAGGTAGATAGGGTGAATGCCCAGTCCTTGAACTGCTGGGCAACCCAGTCGTAGGGTTCAGCATACTCTCGCTGGAAGCTCATGTTCTTTGCCATCGGCTCGTCCATGAAAGTCATGGTCAGGGCAATCATGGTCCGGTCTCTGGACACATTCCATGTGGATTCAATGCCCTTTTTCACCACGTCCAGCTGGTCGAAGGGGTAAAAAAGGGACAGATATTGGCCTGTCGCCATAGATTCTTCCTTGATAAAGTGGTTTTTCGGCAGGTACACCGCCTCGTAGTCCATAAAAGTCGGCGTCGTGGGCAGAGCGGTCATCAGCCCCAGTAGGCCGTACCGGGTGACAAACTCCATCACAGCCTTTTCCACTTCTGCCTCCGGTTTACGTCCCATCAGCAGCATCCCCACATTTAGTGCATCCAACACAATGTTCGGGATCTCTTTCAGCGGATTGTAGACATCCGGCTTTGCGTTTTTGCCGGGAGTGATGTACCGTTTGCCATCTTCCGCTGTTTTCAGCTCATAATGATCGTAGCGCACCCAATGAGAACGGGATTGTTCAAATAGATTCTTCATTATGCGTGCCCTTTCTGTTTCATCGCCCCTGCCATCAGGGGCGTTTTTTCTTTTTTCTGCGCTTGGTCTTGTTCTCCCGCCGAATCACGGCGTCCTTGCCCTGTTTCTTTGCGATTTTCGAGTATTCCTCCAGAAACCGGCGCTCCCGCAAGGTCAGGCCGTTTTCCGGCTTGCTGCACAGATGGTCATACATCTGGCGCTGCAATTTTTTATGGATGGTTTTCCGCAGCTTGCGGATATTGCGGTCAGACTGTCCACGAATGGCAGCAAGCCGGGTGATGCTGTACAGCCGCAAAGAGAGAAAATACAGGACTTCCTTGTGTTCCTCACTGAGATTTTCGATCATGCCGGAGATAAATGGGTCGGCGCTCAGATAGTGCATCTCATAGGGGCAGTCAAACAGGATGTCCAGAAAGTTCCCGGCCATCAGCTGCCGGTATGCCGGGTTGTTCATCCACAGGGGGATGAGCTTTGGTTCCGGAACTGCTTGGTATTCCAGCGGCACATCCCCACGGAGGTTTTCGTGGTCCCGCTCCCGGCGCTCCCGGTTCCGGTCCAGCTTGTTCCATTCGTCCACGACCACCCGAAAATCACTTTCGGTACGGGCCGCTTCCTCCAGCCGGCGCATGGCTTCCGCCCGAATCTCCTGTTTCAGTCGCTTTTCGCTGACCGGGGCGGCTTCTTCTTCCTCGGTCTCCAGCTCGGTATCATAATCAACGGGATGCTCATCCTGCTCCAGCTCGCTTTCCAGTTCTGCCAGGCGTTCTCCCGCAAGGGCCTGTTCCAGCGTTTCCTCCGTCGATCCGGCGGCTGTGTCCTCATCCCATTCGGTGAAGCCATCTTCGGTATCCAGAAGCTCATCATCTGTGAGATACGCCATGACTCCACCCCCTTCAAAAATTTTTTATGATTTTTCAAAAAATGGTTCCGTTTTACACCCGGGATTTCTCCTATTAGTGAAAGGGTAATCTGAAAGCAGATTACTTTTTTCGGAACCGTATCAACATTATACAACAGCTGCGCCGGAAGCGCAAGAAAGAGAGGCTCTATGGAAAAAACGGCATCCGATCATTTTTCAGAGGGGAGGGAGCGAAAATGACGCTGTTTGAGCTGGTGAAGCAAACGATTCATGTGCGGGATGCAGCGGAGCATTACGGCTTGCAGGTCAATCGCAGTGGGATGTGCCGCTGCCCATTCCACGATGACCGGCATCCCAGCATGAAGCTGAATGAGAAGTATTTTTACTGCTTCGGCTGCGGGGCCACCGGCGATGTGATCGACCTTGTGGCAAGGCTCTTTGGTTTGAGCAGCTTCGAGGCGGCACAAAAGCTGGCACAGGATTTCGGGATTGACCCGGATAAGCCCCCGGCGGCCATTGCTCTGCCCAAGCCGAAACGCCCCCTGCTGACGGCATACCGGCAGGAGGAAATGCGCTGCCTTCGGGTGCTGTGCGATTATCTGCATCTTTTAGAACGCTGGAAGGTACAGTATGCGCCCAAGACACCGGAAGATGCTTTGGATGACCGGTTTGTGGAAGCCTGTCAGATGCTGGAGTATGTGGAGTATCTGGCGGATTTGCTCATTGCTGCCGAACTGGAACAGCGGGTAAAAATCGTAGAAATGCTGGACAAAGATGACCTGATTGCCAGCTTGGAGACGCGGCTGGAACGACAAAAGGAGGAGGAAACACCCTATGAAGAAAAACAATCCGCCTGACGGAATGCCCGTCTGGTTCGATGGAAAAAACATCAACGAAGCCCTGTTTTGTGAGGAGTTCTTGCAGACGCACAAAATCCTCTTCACAAACGGGGCTTTTTTCACGTCCGAAGGCCGTGTGACCGATGAGCTGCCCCTGCGGGGAGAGATTTTTGAGGAGCTGAAATGCTGTGCGGTCAGCAATATCCCCCGCAAAATCAGCAACATTGTGGAGCTGATGAAGCTGGTGGCGCTGGTGGAGGATTTTCCCCCGGAGCCGGACCGGATTCACCTCTCCAACGGGACGCTTTTTCTGGATGGAAAATTTGTGGAGGGAAAACCCGAAATCGTCCGTAATCGTTTCCCTGTGGCCTACAATCCCGGGGCATCCAAACCCATTCTCTGGCTGAAATTTCTGGATGGCCTGCTCTACCCGGAGGACATTCCCACCTTGCAGGAATACATCGGCTACTGCCTGATTCCCAGCAACAAAGGTCAGCGGATGATGGTCATTAAGGGCAACGGCGGCGAAGGCAAGTCGCAGATCGGCGCTGTGCTGGGAACTTTGTTCGGCTCCAACATGAAGGATGGCAGCATTGGGAAAATATCGGAGAACCGATTTGCCCGTGCCGATTTGGAGCATATCCTCCTGTGCGTAGATGACGATATGCGGATGGAGGCCCTACGCCAGACCAACTATGTGAAATCCATCGTCACCGCCCAGGGCAAGATGGATTTGGAGCGCAAGGGCAAACAGAGCTATCAGGGATGGATGTGTGCCCGGCTGCTGGCTTTCTCCAATGGAGATTTGCAGGCACTGTTTGACCGGAGCAACGGGTTCTACCGTCGCCAACTGGTGCTGACCACAAAAGAAAAGCCTGCCGGACGTGTGGATGACCCTGACTTGGCCGAAAAGATGAAGGCCGAGGTGGAGGGTATCCTGCTGTGGGCTTTTGAGGGGTTGCAGCGGCTGGCCGCCAACAACTTCAAGTTTACCGAGAGCCAGCGCACAAAAGATAACCGGGAGGCTGTCAAACGGGATAATAATAATATCTTTGATTTTCTGGAATCCGAGGGATATATCCGGCTGAAAGCAGACAGTACCATCAGTTCTAAGGAACTGTATGAAATTTACCAGATGTGGTGTGAGGAAAACAATCTGACGGCGCTGAAGCGGCGCAGCTTTAGTGATGCTGTGATCTCCAATCAAGGCAAGTACAATCTGGAATACTGCAACAGGATCACCAACACCGCCGGACGGAGGGTGTGGGGATTTTTCGGAATTGAAGCGATTGCCAGACCTCATATAAACGGAGTTTCCACTGTTTCAGAAGATACGTACGTACCGTGGCAGGACGAATAACACCGTGCTCTTGTACGTATGTACACAGCGTTTTACCCAAAACCGTCTCTATATGGGACTCTCGTATCGCACCCCAACGGCAGACAAAGCACGCCTTTGTTTGCTGCCGGATGGCTGATGTTTGGCAGAACATCGGCTGTCCGGGCTGAACAACAGGAAGCGATGCAGACGGTTTCCGGGCAGTTCAGCAGCGGTCATCGCAATGACCGCAATTCCCCCTCGGAGAGCCCACGGCACTTTGCAGCCCTTCGGGATGAAAGTGTCATAGTGGGTTATTACACTTCCCGCAGGAAGTGCATCCCCGTCCCTCAGCCGTCTGCCACACAATGGAAAGGAGCTGATTTTTATGGCCAGAAACGACGGAATCGACCGCACCTTTGCCCGTAACCAGGACTTGCCCACACTTGATGATGTGGCGAAAGTTCAGGAACATAATGAACGAGAAAAGGATAGCTACTCCAACCAGGATATTGATACCACCCAGACCTACCGGAATATCCATTTCAAAGCACCCACCGACAGCTATGCCGCCATGTTCGATCAGTTGATTGCCGATGGCGTTATCTCTACCCGTGGTCTGAAAGCCGATGCGGTGAAATACGGGGAACTGATTTTTGATGTGAACTCCGCCTACTTCCACAACCACGGTGGCTACGAATATGCCAAGCAATTCTACACCGATGCATACAAAGCTGCCGTAGAGATCGTGGGCGGTGAGCAGTATATCCTCTCTGCCGTCATGCACGCCGATGAACGCAACCGGGCTATGTCGGAAGCTCTGGGGCAGGATGTGTACCACTACCACCTTCATGTGGTCTATGTCCCGGTGGTGGAAAAACAGATTCTTTGGTCGAAGCGGTGCAAGGATAAGTCCCTTGTAGGTACAGTCAAGGAGACCATTATGCAGGTCAGCCGCAGTAAAAAGTGGGAATCCAAGGTAGCTCTGGATGAGCAGGGCAATCCGCTTTTGACCGCCAAGGGCAAGAAAGTCCTGCGGACATCATACAGTGTCCTGCAAGACGATTTCTTCAACTATATGAAAGCTGCCGGATATACGGATGTGGAGCGTGGAGAGCGTGGCAGCACCGAGGAACATCTGACGGTGACCCAGTTCAAGGTAGCACAGGAACAGCAGCGGCTGGAAGATGTGACCGCCCAAATCGCTCAGACGGAGCAGGCGCTGGACACCGCACAGGCTGCTGTAGAGAAAAAGCAAAAAGAGCTGCAATCCCTGCAAAAGCAGACCAAAGAACAGCGCACCACCGCCCTGACCGTACAGGAAATCCGCTCCATGGGGAAAAAGACGATCACCGGCAATATCACTCTGACTCCATCTGAGTGCAGCACGCTCAAGGATTATGCGGTCAATGGGATTCTTGCCAAGGCAGAAAACAGCCGCTTGGAAGATAAGTTGCAACAAGCGCAAAAGAGTGCCGCTGTCTGGAAACAGCGGTATGAAAAGATTTATGACAAGTACCAAGAACTGAAAAAGGAAGTCCAGCCATATCTGGACGCTGTCAAGCTCGCACCCGAAAAGGTGCGGGCTTTTCTTGACGCCATTTTGACCCGAACCCGACAAACGAGGCAGCACGATCAACCTTCCCGCCGTAAGTCGCAGGATATGGAACTTTAATTGATGGAGGAAACTGCATGAGAAAACACAAAGATTTTATGAGCGAACCCGACTATGGTTATATCGACATTGAATCCTGCTTTGAACCGATTTTTGAACCGCCGTTGGAAACTCTGGAAGAATGGCGCAGCTGGGAGGATGAACCCGAACCGACACTGGAGAACACCTCGGTCTATGTCACAGAGCCGGATGGCATCCAATATTTTTACTGCGGCAATACTCGGATTCGAGTATCCGAGCATTTCTCCCAAGCAGGTAAACCCATGGACAGGCTGATTGAAAATGTGATCCAGTATGCTGCCCGCAACGCTGGATAAACCCATTCCACAACAAAATGTCGTTGAACCACACCCACGCTTACGGTATAATAAAAACAGAAGTATTGTAAGCGTGGGTTGTTTCGATTAGAAGGAGGATTTTTACCGTGAAACAACCTTACAATACCGCACTCTATATGCGTCTCAGCCGTGACGACGAAAACTATGGCGACAGCGTGAGTATCGAGACTCAGCGCACCATTTTGCAGCAGTACGCAAAGGAACATGGCCTTTCGGTGTATGGCGAATATGTCGATGACGGATGGAGCGGAACGAACTTCGAGCGTCCCAGTTTTCAGCGGATGATGGATGATGTGGAGGCCGGAAAGGTCAACTGCATCATTACCAAAGACCTCAGTCGCTTTGGCCGTGAACACGTAATGATGGACTACTATCTGGAATTTGTGTTCCCGGAAAAGCAGATTCGATACATCGCTGTGGCCGAAAATGAGGACACCGAAAAAGGACTTTCGGATTTTGTGCCGTTCAAGAACCTTTTCAACGAATGGTTTGCAAAGGATACCAGCCGCAAGGTGAAAACGGCGCTCCGTGCCAAATTTGCTGCCGGAGAACGTACTTTTGCCTATGCGCCGCTGGGATACATCCGCCATCCAGAAATCAAAAACACTTTAGCCATAGACGAAGAAACCCGCTGGATCATCGAGAAAATCTTTGACCTTGCGTTTCATGGAGCAGGTGCGGCGAAGATCACCAAGACCCTGATTGCAGAGAAAGTCCCGACTGCGGGCTGGCTCAATTATCAGCGGTATGGAACTTTCGCCAATATCTATGCCAATGCGCCGGAAGAAAAATCCTATGCCTGGACGATTGCTCAGGTCAAAAGTATCCTGCAAGATGAAACCTATATCGGCAACAGCGTGCACAATAAGCAGACCAATATCTCTTATAAAAACAAGAAAAAGGTGCGCAAGCCGAAAGAAGAATGGATTCGGGTGGAAAATACCCATGAGGCGATCATCAGCCGGGATGTGTTTGAGCAGGTGCAAAAGCAGATTGCCAGCCGCAGACGGCAGCAGAAGGATGCCACAACGCAGATTTTCGCCGGTCTTGTAAAATGTGCAGATTGTGGCTGGTCTATGCGCTTCGGCACAAACCGGCAGAATAAAACGCCGTACAGCCACTTCACTTGCAGCCAATACGGACAGATGGGTACACAATGCTCGGCGCATTATATCCGCTATGACACGCTCTATGTCTATGTACTGTCCAGAATCCAGTATTGGTCCCATCGGGCGCAGCTGAGCGAAGAAAAACTCTTGCAGCAGATTTTGAAAAACGGTGACCGGGAACGCATGACCGCCGCCAAGCGTCAGGAATCCGAACTGAAACGGGCGGAAAAGCGCAAGGCAGAAGTGGATGGAAAGTTTGTCCGAATGTATGAGGACTGGTCCGCCGGACGCATCACCGAGTATAACTTCAATCTGCTGACGAAAAAGTACCAGGCAGAACAGCTGGAGCTGGAGGAAAAGATCAGCCGCTTGCAAGCGGAGCTGTCCGCAGAGCAGCAAACTGCCCTGAATGCCGAAAAGTGGGTCGCTCTCATCAAGCAGTACGCCAATCCCACAGAACTGACCGCTGAACTTCTCAATACCCTGATTGAGAAGATTGTGATTCATGAGGCTACTAAAGGTGCGGATGGGATGCGAGATCAGGAGATTGAGATTTACTACCGATTTATCGGCAAAATTGATTAACTTGCATCCATATCCTTAACTATGGGAAACAGACCTGTCTCTGCCCGACATCGACAAGCTGGTGGCCCTGAGCCGCCTCTTTCAGGTGCCCGTGGGCTGGCTGCTGGGGGTGGAGGAGGAGCCGGAGCCCCAGAGCGTGGACTTCTCCCCGGAGCAGCTGAAGCTGCTGGAGGAGATTTTGGGCCGCTATCAGCGCACCGAGCCGGAAGAGCTCAGCGAGGGCCAGCGGAAGCAGGTGGAGGAGCTGGTGGGGCAGTCCACCAAAAAGCGCCGCTGGTGGCCCTGGGCTGCGGCGGGGCTGGCGGCTCTGATGATCGCTGTGGGCGGTGTGACGCTTTTTCAGCGCCTGGACCAGATGGACCGGCGATATTACGAGCTGGCCAATTCGGTGGGGAATGTCACGTCCTCGGTCAACCGCCAGATCGGCTCCATTACCGACCGGGTGGAGGAGGTGCTGAAGGCCCAGAACGACCTCACCGCCGACTACGGCACCCAGCTGCGCTCCGCCGACCTGGCGGCCAACACGGTCGCCTTCTCTCTGCGGGTGGTGCCAAAAACCTATACCCCCGGAATGTCGGTGGTTTTTCTGGCGGACAACGGGGAGGAGACCCTGGAGTTTCCCGCCCAGGAGGAGGAGAGCGGCGCGTTTACCGGGGAGGCCACCTGTCCTCTCACGGATGTGATTGCCCTCTCCGCTGTCTTTATCGCCGGGGATACCCGGCAGACCCAGCTGCTGGACCAGTACGAAAATCTATACCAGAACAGCTTCCCCTCGGTGGGCATCCGCTACCTGGAGTTCGCGCTGATGACCCTTCCTCAGTCCCTGGAGGGGACGGTGGAGATACCAGAGAGCTTTGGGCTGGTGGTGGAGGAAAACAGTTCGGAGGCTTCCAAAGTCAACAATACGGTGGGACGGAGCTGGGTCAAGACAGTACGTATGGGGCTGTTCCAAAACCAAAAATTGGTGGCGTGGATGGAGCGCTGCGAGAAGCCGGAGAGCTGGGACGCTGAGGAGGGAGGCCGGTGTTTCCGCCTGGACCCTCAGGAGGTGGAACTGGAGGAGGGGGATACCCTGTGTTTTGCCGCTCAGGTCACCGACCAGTACGGCCGGAGCTTTATGGTGGTATCCTACCCGGATCTGCATGTGGTGGATGGGGAGTGGAGCACAGGCGGTTCCTACTCCTCCGACCCGGCGGACTGGGACTTTACCCTCTAAACTAAATAGAGCTGGACGGGGCCGTCTGCGGCAAAATAACATGCCGCAGACGGCCCTTTTGTCTGCCGCGGGGTTCCCCGGCCGCCGCCGCGGGCATAGCATGGAGGGAGGAGAGGGGGAGATACCTTGCCCGAGCTGATTCCATACGACCGCCAGGCGGCGGTGCGCTACGCCCACCAGTGGGCCTTCAGCCGCAATCCCAGGTATTTTGACTTTGAGACCATCGGGGGCGACTGCACCAACTTCGCCTCCCAGTGCCTGTACCAGGGCAGCGGAGTGATGAATTTCACCCCGGATTTCGGCTGGTACTACATTGACGCGGGGCATAAAGCCCCCGCCTGGACGGGAGTGCCATACTTTTACAACTTTATGACCCGGCGGGAGGCGTCCCAGGGACCGGTGGGGGTGGCGGCCTCCCCGGATATGCTGCTGCCCGGGGATTTTGTGCAGCTCCGGTTTGCTTACGACACGTTCGGCCACACCCCCATCATTGTGGAGGTGGGGGACCCGCCCACCCTGGACAACATCCTGGTGGCCGCCCACAGCCAGGACGCGGACTTCCGCCCCCTGAGCACCTACTACTTTCAGGAGATCCGGTTTCTCCACATCCTGGGCACCCGCCCCCCGGCGGCGGGATAGCCCGCAGTGCCCGCCGCCCGGCTCCCATTTGAGCCGGGCGGCCTTTCTCGCGGCCCATCCTTGCATCCGGAGGAAAAATCAGGTATAGTGGGACCAGAGACAAGCCGGGTCCGGGCGGATTCCGGCAAATGACGAGGGGAGGCGGCGCGGATGCCGTATTTCACCTATCGGGGAAAGGAGATTTTCTACCAGGAGGCGGGCCAAGGGGAGCCCTGCCTATTCCTCCACGGAAACACCGCCTCCTCCCGGATGTTTACCTTTCTCCTGCCCCTGTACACCCGGCACTTCCGGGTGATTTTGCTGGACTTTCTGGGGAATGGAAAGTCCCAGCGGGTGGACGCCTTCCCGGAGGAGCTGTGGATCGACCAGGGCCGCCAGGCGGCGGAGCTGTGCCGGCGCCTGGACTGTGGGAAGGTAAATCTGGTGGGGACCAGCGGGGGCGCGTACGCCGCCATCAACGCCGCGCTGGAGGCCCCCGAGCTGTTTGGCCGGGTGGTGGCGGACAGCTTTGACGGGAGCGCCCTGCCCCAGGGCTTTGGGGACGGAATCCTCCGGGAGCGGCAGGCCGCCAAGGGGGACGAGCAGGCCCGGGGGTTTTATGAGTGGTGCCAGGGGGAGGACTGGGAGACGGTGGTGGATCTGGACACCCAGGCCCTGGTGAACTATGAGCGGAAGGGCGTCCGGCTGTTCCACCGCCCCATCGAGACCATCCAGGTCCCTCTGCTCATCACGGTCAGCCGGGCGGACCGGATGCTGGCCAACGACATGGAGGGGGAGTGCAGGCGGCTGTGCGGCTTAAACCCAAACATCCACTATAAACTGTACGAGACCGGCGAGCATCCGCTCATCCTGTCCCGTGCGGAGGAGCTGGCCGGGGACGTCCGGGCGTTTCTGGTTCCGGACGGGGTAACATAGATCGCCCCGGAAGCCTTGGAGTGTTTCCTAAAAACTGAGGGCCGCCGGTAAAACCGGCGGCCCTGTTCATGCGCGTCAAAACGGTGGATCTGGCGGACTCAGGAGGTGGTAAAGTAGGCCAGGTAGACGTCTCCCTCCTCGCCCTCGGGGGTGCCGTTGTCAAAGACCTCCAGAAAGGCCAGGGTGAAGTCGCAGGCGCTGTCGGGGACCTGGTACACCAGGGCGCCCTCCCGGGTCTCGCCCACGGCCAGGCTGTACTCCTGGGGCAGCTGCTCAGAGCAGTAGGTCTCCAGTGGGAGGGCCCACTGGTCCTGGGCGTATTCGCCCCAGTACAGCTGAAAGTCGGAGTCATACATGGGGACCGGCTCGTCGAAGCGGTTTTGGATGGTGAGCTCCACCACGATCAGCTTGCAGCCCTCGTCGGCGGCGCGGGCCTGATAGGAGTCCGCGGACTGCGCGCTGGTGATGGTGTAGTCAAACCAGGAGGTGGAGACGGTATCCCCCACATGGACCTCCTCCGTCTCGGTGCGCTCCGTTCCGGGGAGGAGGCCGCAGCCGGACAGGACCAGGGCCGTCAGCCCTCCCAGAAGCCAGATTTTTGTCCCTTGCATGGCAGGTGCTCCTTCCAGATCAAAATGGCGGGTTCACCGGTATGGGAGCCCGCGGTCGTGTCCCTATTATAATGCAGGGAGGGCAAAGCCGCAAGCATGGAGGCGCAGGGGGCGGTGCTGAGCGTATGGGGCCGTCCCCGATGCGGTCTGCCAGGCAGATGTTATGATAGGCGGTTTGGAGGAAGAAAGCAAGGGGTTTTCGGCTGCTGCTGAGCGCTGTCCGCTCCGACAGGCCGGCTTTTTATAGATCCGGGAGGGAGGCGGGCGACAAAATCCGGTGGAATCCGGATTTCCGCTGGACAAATAGAGGGCGGTGTGTTAAGATGATTGTGACCGATTTCCGCCGAAGCCGGTTGCCTGGAGGAAACTCCAGGGCGTACAATTTCATAGTAAAAGAAGGAGATCAAAATGGAAATCCGTAAAATCTTTGTTGTCGGTTCCGGTCTGATGGGCAGCGGCATCGCCCAGACCGCCCTCCAGTACGGCTATGAGGTTATCCTGAACGATCAGAGCAAGGCCGCCCTTGAGCGGGGGCAGGCCGGCATCAGCGCCCGTCTGGACCGTCTGGTGGAGAAGGGCAAGATGACCGCCGAGGAGAAGGAAGACTGCATGAGCCGTCTGACCATCACCCCCAGCGTACATACCGCTTCCAACGTGGATCTGGTCATCGAGGCCATCTATGAGAATCTGGACGCCAAGCGCGCCATTTTCCAGCAGCTGGACAAGATCTGCGACGACCGCACCATTTTTGCCTCCAACACCTCCTCTATCTCCATGACCAGCCTGGCCGCCGCCACCACTCGTCCGGAGAAGGTTGTGGGCCTGCACTTCTTCTCCCCCGTGCCGGTGATGGGCCTGGTGGAGATCGTCTACGGCCTGCGCACCTCTCAGGAGACCATTGACATCGTGACCACTGTTGGTCAGCACATGGGCAAGCGCACCATCCTGGCCAAGGACAAGCCCGGCTTCATCGTCAACCGTATGCTCCTGCCCATGCTCAACGAGGCCGTGCAGGTCCTGGACGAGGACATCGGCAGCGTGGAGGACGTGGATGAGGGCATGATGCGCGGCTGTAACCACCCCATGGGCCCCCTGGCTCTGGCGGATATGATCGGCCTGGACATCCTGCTGGAGGTTATGGAGACCTTCTACATCGACCTGGGCGACACCAAGTACCGTCCTGCCCACCTGCTGCGGAAGATGGTGGCCGCCGGCTACCTGGGCCGCAAGTCCGGCGCCGGCTTCTATGTCTATGAGAAGGGCAAGAAGGTGGGCGTCAACCCGGTTCTGGTGAAGTAAGAATCGGAACAAACCAGCATCTGAATTGATTTGATACGCAAGGCGGGCGCTCCGGTAGGGAGTGCCCGCCTTTCTGCGCGAAGGGGTATCTTGTGCCGGCCTATGAAATTCGCTATAATATAAAAAGAAGCCGGCCGTCTGGCCGGGAGATACGATTTTGCCCGCCGTGCGAGAGACGGCGGGCGCTGCGGATGGAAAGAGAGAGGCTTCGCAATGTTTGATACCTTCCTGTACGCCTTTAATGCGGTCACGCCCATGCTGCTTCTGATGCTGCTGGGGTGGGGGCTGAAGGCGGCCCATTTTTTTGACGACAACCTGCTGAAGCGGATGAACTCCTTCACCTTCCGCTTTGGGATCTCCGCCATGATGTTCCGCAACATCTACAGCCTGTCCTCCCTGCGGGAGATTCACCTGGACAGCATCTGGTTCGTGCTGGCCACCTGTCTGGTGCTGACGGGGCTGGGCTGGGTGGAGGCCCATATCTTTACAGACCGCCGGGAGCGGCGGGGCATTATGATCCAAAACAGCTTCCGCAGCAACTTTGCCATCATCGGGACCACCCTGGCCTTCTCTCTGGGAGGGGCGGCGGGAGGCGCGGTCTCCGCAAGCATCCAGGCCCCGGCCATCATTTACTACAACGTGGCGGCGGTGCTGTTCCTGACCATCTACTCCGACCAGCCGAACCGGGCGGTGGATGTGGGGGGCATCCTGAAGAAGATCGCCACCAACCCCATGATTCTGGGCCAGGTGGCCGGGCTGATCTGCCTGGCTGTCCGGGAATTCGTGCCCCGGGACGCCCAAGGGGAGCTGGTTTTCTCACTGGCCGGCGATCTGCCGTTTCTCTACGCCCCGATAGAAAGTCTGGCGGACATGGCCTCTCCGCTGATTCTGATTCTGCTGGGGGCCCGTGTGAATTTCAGCGCTGTGGGCGATATGAAAAAGGAGCTGGCGGTGGGCGTGGTCCAGCGGCTGATTGTGGCGCCGGCGGTGGGCTTCGGCATGGCCTTTTTGGCCGACGGCCTGGGCCTGTTCACGGTGACGCCGGCGGTGCTCAGCGCCCTGGTGGGCATGTACGGCTCGCCGGTGGCCTCGGCCAGCGCGGTGATGGCGGAGGAGATGGGCGGCGACGCCGAGCTGGCCCGCCAGTATGTGGTGTGGACCTCCGCCTTCAGCATGATCACGCTGTTCCTGTGGATTTTCCTGCTGCGGGCGGCCGGGCTGCTGTAACGGGCACGGGATGAATTCCAGCTTGAAAAGCCGGGGGCGATTGCGTATAATCAAGAGAACGACAGAACCATAAGTGAGGGATCAGAGGAAACTATGTACCGGATTGATATTATGACGCTCTTCCCGGATGTGGTGGGCGATATGCTGTGCGAGTCGATTCTGGGCCGGGGGCAGGAGCGGGGCTATATCCGCATTGAGTGCCACCAGATCCGGGATTACACCTTGAATAAGCAGAGGCAGGTGGACGACTACCCCTACGGCGGCGGCCGGGGGGCGGTGATGCAGGCCGACCCCCTCTACCAGTGCTGGAAGCACATCTGTGACGAGGCGGGGGAGCGGGTCCACACCATTTACATGTCCCCGGCGGGCAAGACCTTCCGTCAGGCGGACGCCCGGCGGCTGCGGGACGACTACACCCGGCTCATCCTGGTGTGCGGCCACTACGAGGGGATCGACGAGCGCTTCATTGAGGAGTGTGTGGACGAGGAGATCTCCCTGGGGGACTTTGTGATGACCGGAGGGGAGATCCCCGCCATGGCGGTGGCCGACGCGGTGTGCCGCCTGGTGCCCGGGGTGCTCTCCGACCCCTCCTGCTATGAGAACGAGAGCCACTGGAGCGGCATGCTGGAGGCCCCCCAGTACTCCCGGCCCGAGGTGTGGCACGACCGGGCGGTGCCGTCCATCCTGCTCTCCGGCAACCACGCCAAGGTGGACCAGTGGCGGCGGAAGCAGTCCATCCTGCGCACCTACCGCCGCCGGCCCGACCTGTACGAGAAGCTGGACCTGTCCTCCAAGGAGGACAAGAAGCTGCTCTCTGAGCTGAGGGAGGAGACGGGGGAGCCGCTGTAAAAATCGACGGGAATTCTCTTTACAATTCCTTCGGCCTGTGTTATGGTAAAGATAATGTTAATTTCGTTTTAAAAACGATGTTTGGAGATGAAGAGCATGAGTTTTAAGATCGTAGTGGACAGCTGCTGTGACCTGACGCCCCAGATGCGCAAGGACCCCTGCTTTGTGAAGGTTCCGCTCTCCATCCACGCCAACGGGAGCGTCTTTGTGGACGACGACACCCTGGACCAGGCAGACCTGCTCTGGTCCATGCGGCAGAGCGAGGACGCCCCCTCCACCGCCTGCCCCTCGCCCCAGGCCTACCTGGACGCCTACCAGGGGGAGGAGGGGGAGGACGTCTATGTGGTCACCCTGTCCGCCCTGCTCAGCGGCTCCCACAACAGCGCGGAACAGGCCCGAGTCCTGCTGGAGGAGGAACAGCCCGAGCGCAATATCCACGTGTTCAACTCCTGTTCCGCCTCCTCCGGCGAGGTGCTGGCCGCCCTGAAGATCCAGGAGCTGGCCTCCTCCGGCATGCCCTTTAAAAAGGTGGTCCGGGAGGTGGAGCAGTTCATCTACCAGATGCAGACCCTGTTTGTGCTGGAGTCCCTGGACAACCTGCGGAAAAACGGACGGCTCACCAAGCTGCAGGCGGTGGTCACCAGCGCCCTGAAAATCAAGCTGCTGTGCGGGGCCACCCCGGAGGGGGAGATCTGTAAGCTGGGACAGGCCCTGTCCATGAAGCAGGCCCTGAACAAGCTGGTGGAGCGTATCGCCGCCGACCCCGCCCACAAGGGGCGCACCGTGGCCATCTGCCACTGCGGCTGCCTGGACCGGGCCTTCCAGGTGAAGCGCCGGATCGAGGAGACCTGCCAGGCGGGGAAGATCCTCATTCTGGAGGCGGGGGGCATCACCACCGTGTACGCCAATGAGGGCGGCATTGTGGTGGCCTACTGACGCTGAGGGGGAGGCGAAGCGAGGACTTTTGCGCCGCTGTGAGGCGCGAAAGTAACGGCATTTTGCAGGCTGTTGGAAAAGCCCTTGGACTTTTTCGACAGCCTGGGGCGGGGGCTTGCCCCCGCCGTTTTCTTCCAAAGAATAACATAGAAAAATAAGGAGGAACCGAATATGTCCATCACAAGAGAGCAGGCCTGGGACCTGCTGAAGCAGTACAATGAGGAGCCCTTTCACCTCCGCCACGCCATTACGGTGGAGCATGTGATGGGCTGGTTTGCGGATAAGCTGGGCTATGGGGACGAGAAGGAGTTCTGGTCCATTGTGGGCCTGCTCCACGACCTGGACTTTGAGCGCTGGCCCGAAGAGCACTGCGAGAAGTCCCAGGAGCTCATGCGGGAGGCCGGGGTGGACGAGGCCGTCATCCGGGCCACTGCCAGCCACGGCTGGGGCCACCGGGTGGACATCAAGCCGGAGCACCAGATGGAGAAGGTACTCTTCGCCGTGGACGAGCTCACCGGACTCATCGGCGCGGCGGCTCTGATGCGCCCCTCCAAGAGCGTGGCGGACATGGAGCTCAAGTCTCTCAAAAAGAAGTTCAAGGACAAAAAATTTGCCGCCGGCTGTTCCCGGGAGATCATCGCCCAGGGGGCGGAGCTGTTGGGCTGGGACCTGGATGAGCTGCTGAACCAGACCCTGTCCGCCATGCGGGACGAGGAGAGCGCTATTGAGGCGGCTGTATCAGAGGCTGGCGCCCGTTAAGACGGAATAAATTTTTGAAGAAGAATTCTTGACATTGGAAGAATAATTTGATACGATAGTCGGGCTAAGGGGAGTAGTCGGCACAGTATCTGCTGTGTGGCAGAGCCAACAATCCTGGAAGGTCCTTCCTTCCTGGTTTTGCCTGAAATGACCAGACCTGTGTTCTGATGGGGGAACGCAGGTCTTTTTTGTCATGCTCACAGGATGCATGCAGGCGCTCCCTAAAAAGGCTGCAAAAGAGAAAGACGTAAAGGGAGGAAATTACATGGATTTTTCGTTTCTGGTAAGCGGCATCCTCTCCATTACATGGCAGCAGGCTGTCATGTATGTGGTGGGCGCGGTGCTGATTTACCTGGCCATCGAGAAGGGGTTTGAGCCCTCTCTGCTGATGCCCATGGGCTTCGGCGCCATCCTGGTCAACCTGCCCCTGTCCGGTGTTATCAATCAAACCAGTGAGGCGCTGGGTGAGACCGCCGGTATCATTGAGTGGCTGTTTGAAATCGGCATCGAGGCCAGTGAGGCCATGCCCATCCTGCTGTTCATCGGCATCGGCGCCATGATCGACTTCGGGCCTCTGCTGTCCAACCCCAAGCTGTTCCTGTGCGGCGCCGCCGCTCAGGCCGGTATCTTCCTGACCATCATCATCGCGGTCGTGCTGGGCTTCGACCTGAAGGACGCCGCCTCCATCGGCATCATCGGCGCCGCTGACGGCCCCACCTCCATCCTGGTGTCCCAGACCCTGGGCTCCAACTACATCGGCGCCATCGCCGTGGCCGCTTACTCCTACATGGCTCTGGTTCCCATCATCCAGCCCTTTGCCATTAAGCTGGTCACCACCAAGAAAGAGCGCGCCATGCGGATGCCCTACAAGCCCCAGGGCGTGACCCGCCGGATGCGCATCCTGTTCCCCATCGTCGTTTCCGTGATTGCCGGCCTGGTGGCCCCCTCCTCTGTGGCTCTGGTGGGCTTCCTCATGTTCGGCAACCTGATCCGTGAGTGCGGTGTGCTGGAGTCCCTCTCCAAGACCGCTCAGAACGATCTGGCCAACCTGATCACCCTGCTGCTGGGCATCACCATCGCCGCCTCCATGAAGGCCGATCAGTTCGTCCAGCCCGCTACCATCATGATCATGTGCCTGGGCCTGGTGGCCTTCGTGCTGGACTCCATGGTGGGCGTCATCTTCGTGAAGATCCTGAACATCTTCACCCCCCACAACAAGATCAACCCCATGGTGGGTGCTGCCGGCATCTCCGCCTTCCCCATGTCCTCTCGTGTCATTGAGAAGCTGGGCCAGGAGGCCGATCCTCAGAACCACCTGCTGATGCACGCGGCTGCCGCCAACGTGTCCGGCCAGATCGCTTCCGTGGTCGCCGGCGGCGTGGTGCTGCAGTTCTTCGCCAACATGGGTTAAGAGGAGGAGTATACGATGAGTGAAAATATGTTTTTGGCTCTGGAGATGCTGGCTCAGGGCATGATCGGCATCTTCGTGGTGCTGGGCATCATCGCCCTCCTGGTGCTGCTCATGGGCAAGACAGGCGGCAAGAAGAAAGGCTGAGCCTGTTTTCCAATCGAAACGCTGCGCGGGGTCTGGAACCTTTTGGTTTCAGACCCCGTCTTTTATTCCGTGGGGACCAGCGGTCCGGGAAGGGCAGACTGCCGGGGGAGAGAATTCCCATCCGGGCCCGCCGGACAGAACCGGCCACAAAATTCACTTCGCGGCGCCGCAGCGGGGTCTGTCTCCTTGTGGGGAGGCGGACAAAAGAGGGGAGGAGAACTGACTGGCAGTTCTCCTCCCTTTTGACGCATAAAAGCAAACAGAAGCGGAGAAGGCGGGGGGCGATAAGCGGCAGATCTGGAGGGGGCGGCAGCCCATGCGTTCCCGCGCCCCGCAGAAGAGCGAGTAAGGCGCAGCTTCACGGTTTCCTTCCGGCCGGGATTCAGAGGAATCGCATTTTTGAACATTGAAAAGGGCGGAGAACTGGCTGGCAGTTCTCCGCCCTTTTACTGCGGAAAGAGGAGACAGGTTACAGAAGTGTGAGATAGTCGGCGGACACCCAGCCGGTGACGGCGGCGCCGCCGCTGGAGAAGAGGACCTGATACCAGCCGGGGGTGGAGGTGTCCAGCACCACCACCTGAGCGCCGGATTTCAGGCTGGAGATGGCGGTATAGTCGGTGCCGGGGCCGGAGCGGACGTTCAGGGTGGTGGCGGTGACCTGCCCCACCACGTCGGCGGGGGAGCACTGGATCACCGCGCTGGCGGTCAGGGAGCCGCAGGAGGCGGTGATGGTCACCGAGGGAGTGCCCACCCCGGCGTACACATTGGTGACGGTGCCGTCCGAGGAGACGGTGGCCACGGTGGCGTCACTGGTGCTCCAGGTGACGGTTCCGGTGCCGCCGGTGAGGGTGGCGTTGAGCTGCAGGGTCTGAGTAGAGGCCAGGGTGTACTCCGTCACATCCAGAGTCAGCGCGGCGTCCGGGTCCAGATTAACTTCCGGCTCCGAGTCGGGCTCCTCCGGCGTGCTGTCCGGAGAGGTGGTGAGCAGCCGGTAGAGGAGGGTAGCCATCTCCGCCCGGGTCAGATTGCCCTTGGGATTCAGACCGGAGCCCGTGCCGCTCATCAGCCCCTGGGACACCAGGGCGGCCATATGGGGCCGGGCGTAGTCGGCAATCTGTCCCTGGTCGGCGAACTGATCCAAAACGGACAGATCAGCCTCCGCGCTGCTCAGGCCCAGCAGGGGCATGGCCTGGTGGAGGATGGTGGCGGCCTGCTCCCGGGTGACCAGGTCGTCGGGAGCGAAGCGGCCCTCGGACACGCCGGACACCAGGCCGTTGGAGCTGGCCCAGGTGACGGCGTCGGCGTAGTAGGCGTCGTCCGCCACATCGGAGAAGCCGGAGGAGCCGGACACGGCGGGACGGTCCAGAGCCCCGTAGAGCATGAGGACGAAGTCCTTGCGGGAGATGGAGTAGTTGGTGCCGAACTCGGTGGCGGAGATGCCGCTGACGATGCCGTTGTCATAGCAGTACTCCACCGCCGTATAGGCCCAGTGGTCTGCGGGGACGTCGGTGTGGACGTTGTTCAGGCTCACCGAGATGGTCTTGGTGACGCCGCCGGCGGTGGCGGTAATGGTTCCGCTGGTGCCGCCGCTGGAGGCGGTGAACACGCCGTCCTGGGTGATGGTACCCACGTTCCCGGTGACGGCCCAGGTCACGCCGGCGGAGCCGGTGCGCAGGGCGCTGCGGGACCAGTAGGTGCCTGTGGCGGTCAGGGAGACCGTCTCGCCGGGCTCCAGGGACAGGGAGGACACGGCGGAACTGCTCCCCGCCCGGGTGACCGTCAGGTCGGACAGGGCGGTGACCACGTGGATCTGGGCGGTGCCGGAGATGCCCAGGGAGGGGGATTCGATGGAGATGGTGTCCGTGCCGGCCCGGGTCCCCGCAGTGTAGACGCCGCCGTTGAAGGAGCCCAGTCCGTCCTCCGAGGTAAAGACCGCGTCGGACACCCGGCTGGAGACCGTGGAGCCACTCCCGTCCAGAGCGGCCACATCGCCCAGGGTGACGGAGGAGCCGGCCAGTACCACCAGGCCGTCCTCCTTCAGGGCCAGCCGCTCCGCCGCGCCGTCGGCGGTATCCGAGTCGGTAACCAACAAAATAAAGGCGGCGCAGGAGCGCAGGCTTCCCTCCGAGGGGGAGTTGATCACAGTGAGGCCGCTGGAGCCGGGGACGCGGAGGGCGAAGGTGGTGGAGCCGCCTCCGTCCAGGTTGACCGCCCAGACGCAGCCCTGGCGCTGGAGCTCCTCAGCCAGGTCCATCTCGGTCAGGCCGCCGGAGTAGCCGGACTGCCGCCCATCGGCGGTGTAGAAGATCATGGTGCCGTCGGCCTGAACGCCCACCGCGGTGCGGGGAGCCCGGCCGGAGGCGTAGTTCCAGGTGGCGCTGTTGGTGATAGAGCCGTCGGAGAGAATGATGTCGCCGCAGCCGCTGGCCCACTGAGCCTCAGACAGGTTGGCGTCCGCACAGGTGGTGGTCAGGGTGACCTCATCCCCGGCCTGATAGCTGTTGAACAGCTCCCAGTATCCGGACTCATAGGCGGCGGTGAGTATGTAGTTGTCCTCGCCGATGGGCTGGGCATCTTCGGTCTCAAAGACGTCGGTCACCTCCAGGGTGAGGGTGCTGTTGACGGTGAGGGGGGTGTCCTGATCCTCCTCCGAGACCACCATGCGGATCATCCGCCCTCCGGCGGAGTCCGTATGGGTGGAGACGGTGGAGAAGTCCTCGTTGAACAGGTAGAGCCCGCCGGAAGAGCTGCGCCACTTGTTGAAGTTGGTCAGGGAGACGGACTCTCCGGTGCGCTGGTTGGTCACAGTCATTTCCACCTGTGGGGCGGCGGACAGGCGGAGCTCTCCGTCCACCATGGAGATGGCGTGTTCCCCGCCGGGACTGGACTTGTAGACCCCGTCCTCAATGGAAATGCCGTTGGGGATTCCGGTTCCCAGGGTGAAGAAGTCACTGTTGATGCCTCCCACCACCGTATAGCCCAGTTCCTCCGCCGTGCGGATGGCCCGGTTGATGGTAGCCGCCCCGTAGACGGTACCGGCTGCCTGAATCATAATGGGATAGATTTCGCTGTCGGGCTCCAGCTCCAGGGCAAAGCTCTCCATCCTTCCGGCGCTGGAGTGGTTGGAGACAGTGTTTCGGTAGACCAGCCCGTCGGCCAGAGTCTGGGCGGTATTGATCTGAGCGGTTCCGGCGGAGGCGAAGGCGGATGGGGTCAGCAAAGCCGCCGCCAGCACCAGAGCCAAAACGCGCTTGGGAAGCTTCGGAATGGCAGAACGATTCATGATACACTCCTTAATCAATCGAGAATAAAATTCGAGTACCCTCCAGCGGACCGCACCGCCAGGGCGGGACATAACAGCCTTCATTATAGCAGGGAATTTACATAAAATCAATGTGAGCAGCGGTGGAAAAAACTGCGGTACGCCGAAGAAAAGAGGAAAAGTATGAACAAGCCGTGAATCTGGCGGAGAATGGTTGAAAAAGGGAGGGGGTTGGTGTACAATAAAGCGCGGCTCAATCCAGACCGGAGCAGGAGAGGAGCGAAAAGTTTGGCAAGAGAAAACGAACATGCAACTCGGACCATCAGTATCGTGATGGTCATTACCTTGATTGGAAAGATACTGGGACTGTATCGGGACCATCTCATGGCGGTCCACTACGGCACCGCCGGGATGGAGGCCAAGGCATTTTATGTGGCCAGCCGGATTCCGAGAGTCTTTTTTGATGTGGTGTTTGCCTCGGCCATTGCGGCCTGCTTCATCCCTGTGTTCAGCGAGTATCTGACAAAGAAGGGAAAGCAGGAGGCATTCCGGTTTGGAGGCAACTTTTTGTCTGTCATGACCCTGCTTACCGCCCTTTTGACGGGGCTGGGCATTCTCTTTGCGGAGCCCCTGGTGACCCTGTTTGCCGACGGCTATGACGCCCAGACCGCCGCCTTGGCGGCCTCCCTCACCCGGGTGATGTTCCCCACGGTGCTCTTTACCGGGGTAGCCTTCTCCTTTGTGGGAATTTTGCAGGCTATGGACCGGTTCAATATCCCCGCCCTCATCAGCACGGTTTCCAATCTGGTCATCATCGGCTATTTCTACTTCCTGGACGAGGAGTATGGGGTATACGGCCTGGCCGCCGCCTATCTGGCGGGCTGGTTGCTCCAGGCCCTGGTACAGGTGCCCTCCTTAAAACAGATCGGCTTCCGGTACCACCCCAACTTCTCCTTCCGCACCGATGGGATGCGCCGGGCCTTTGCCCTGATGGGGCCGGTGATGGTGTCCACCTGGGTGCAGCCCATCAATCTGACCATCAACTCCCGGTTCGGCTCCCACCTGTACGACGGGGCGGGGGTGTCCGCCATGGAGTACTCCACCAATTTATATCTGGTAATTGCCGGGGTATTTATTCTGTCCATCACCAATGTGATCTTCCCCAAGCTGTCCCGGCTTACGGCCCAGCACCAGGAGGCGGCCTTCCGGGACACTCTGCGCCAGACGGTCCACGGGAGCCTGTTTTTTGTCCTCCCCATGGCGGCGGGGCTCATGCTCCTGGCCCGGCCCCTGGTGTCCTTCCTGTACGGGGGCGGGGAGTTTGACGAATTTTCCGTGTCCATCACCTCCCAGGCCCTGGTTTGGGTCTCTTTGGGGATGGTGGGCTATGGCCTTCAGAATATTTTGAGCCGGTCCTACTTTGCCAGGCAGGACGGGCGCACCCCCCTGGTGGCCGGGGCCATTTCCATTCTGGCCAACCTGGGCCTGTGCATGGTACTCACAGAGCCCCTGGGGGTGGCGGGACTGGCGATCTCCTCCACGGTATCCTCCACGTTGTACGCAGTTCTTCTGCTGATTCCCCTGGAGGCGCGGGGAGAGGGGGTGCTCTCCCGGGAATTTTTGGGGGATTTCGGAAAGATGCTCCTGGCTGCCGTTGGCATGTCTGCGGTGGTATGGCTGGCCCGGACCGGGCTGGAATCGCTGCTGCCCTCGGGCAAGTTGGGCGAGGTGGTCCTTCTGGGACTCTGCGCCGCTTTGGGAGCGGCGGTTTACTTCCTGCTGGCCGGCCTCATGCGGCTGGAGGAAATGAAATTGGCAGGGAGCGTTTGGAACAAACTGAGAAAACGAGGTTGAGCGATGGAACGAATGCAGCGGATCGTGAAAGCGAGCGTCCTGTACCGGGCGCTTTTCGCCCTGTGCCTGTGGTTCGGGCGGCAGTGGCAGGGGAGCGGCGTTATCCAGTGGTTCCTCCACCCACCCATCCGGCTGGAGCGGGCGGAGTCGGAGAGCAGCGTCTTTACCCGCCTGTGGCGGTGTGTCCACCGGGGCCTGTGCCGGATCTATGAGGCCCTCCACCTGCGAAAGCTGTTCGCGGGGAGCGTCTTTCAAAAGTGCTGGCTCTGGGCGGGGGCGGCGGCGGCGCTGGCCCCCATCCTGCCCACTATGGCGGTGCTGGGGCTGATGCTGGTGAGCTGCTTCTCCCTGCTGCTTCTGGTGATGGAGCGGCGGGAACTGGAACTGTTCTACGCCCCCTATAACCGCTATATCTGGATGTATGCGGCCATCTATCTGGTGGGGACCTGGTTCTCAGTCACCCGGTCGGGCAGTCTGCTGGGCGGATGCCTGACGGTGGCCTTCACCCTTTTTGCTCTGGTGCTGGAGAACTCCATCACCACCCGCCGGCAGCTGGACACCCTGGTCCTCCTGCTGGTGCTGGCGGGAACAGCGGTGGCCCTGTACGGCATCTGTCAGTATATCTTCGGCTGGGGCTACCAGTCGGACGCCTGGGTGGACAGCGACATGTTCAGCAGCATCACCTTCCGGGCGACATCCACCCTGGAGAATCCCAACATGCTGGGGCAATATCTGATCCTGGTCATCGCTCTGGGCGGAGCAGGACTGCTCTCTGCCAAGGGGTGGGGAATGCGAGTGGTCTACTTCTGCTGCTGCGGGCTCATGTGTGTATGTATGCTGCTCACCTTTGCCCGGGGGGCCTGGCTGGGATTGCTGTTTGCCGGGCTGGTCTTTTTGATGTTCCTCCAGCCCCGGCTGCTGCTGCTCTCCCCGCTGCTGCTGGTGGCCATGTATTTTGTCCTTCCCGAGACGGTGATTCAGCGCTTTACCAGCATCGGAAACCTGGGAGATCAGTCCACCTCCTACCGGGTATATATCTGGATGGGGACCCTGGCCATGCTGAAGGACTATTGGCTGTGCGGTATCGGCCCCGGAGATGCGGCCTTCAACCTGGTCTATCCCCGGTACAGTTACAGCGGCGTTACCGCCCCCCACTCCCACAATCTGTTTTTGCAGATCATGTGTGACGCGGGGGTCATCGCTCTGGTGATCTTTGTGCTGCTCCTGTTCCACTTTTTCCGGGATTTGTGCGCCGCTTTCTGCCGGGAGAAGGACTCTTACAGCCGTCTGCACCAGGCGGCGGTGGTGGCAGGCATGGCCGGCTTTATGGTCCAGGCCATGACAGACTACTCTTTTTATAATTACCGGGTCATGTTCCTGTTCTGGGTGTTCATCGCCCTGGGCGGTCTGCTGGCCCGGCGCGGACAACTTCCGGAGGAAGGGAGGAGAATCCAATGATCCGCGTGCTGAACATCATCAGCGATACCAATATTGGGGGCGCCGGACGGGTGCTGATCAACTACCTGCAGTATGCCGACCGGGCGCAGTTTGACACGGCGGTGGCCCTTCCCCGGGGGAGTCTGCTGAAGGCCCCTCTGGAGGAGCTGAACACCACGGTCTATGAGGTGGACGGTATCGCCGACCGCTCCTATGATAAAGAGGATGTGAAGCTGCTCCGGGAGCTTATTGGCCGGGTGGACCCGGACATCGTCCACACCCACGGGGCCCTGTCCGGCCGCATCGCCGCCCGGCGGTGCGGGAAAAAGGTGGTGTACACCCGCCACTCCGCCTTCCCGGTGCCTGCCAAGCTGCGGTATCCCCCCGGGCGGTGGGTGAATAAGTGGGTGAATGAGCACTACGCCGACCGGATCATCGCCGTGAGCCCGGCGGCGGCGGCCAATCTTACCGACGCCGGCATTTCGTCCAAGCGCATCACAGTGATGATGAACGGAGTCGCTCCGGTAGCGCGCAGCGCGCCTGAGACGTGTCGGGACTTTCGGGAACGGTACGGCCTCAGTCCGGACGTATTTACTGCCGGTATCCTGGCCCGCATCGAGCCTTACAAGGGCCACCTGCACATTGTGGAGGCGGCCCAGCAGCTGAAGGAGGAGGGGCGGAAACTCCAGATCCTCATTGCCGGCGTGGGCGGGTACGAGGAAGAGCTGCGCGGGGAAGTCTCCCACCGGGGGCTGGAGGACACGGTGTTTTTCCTGGGATTCCAGACCGACGTGGCTCCGGTGCTCTCCGTGCTGGATGTGCAGCTCAACGCATCCTATGGTACCGAGACCTCCAGCCTGTCCATTCTGGAGGGGATGAGCATGGGCCTGCCCGCCGTCGTCAGCAGTTACGGGGGCAATCCCTGGCTTATTGACGACGGGGAGGACGGACTGATCTTCCCCAACCGGGACAGCGCCGCCCTGGCCCGCTGCATCGCCCGGCTCATGGACGAGCCGGAGACCCTGGCGCGGATGAGCCGGAGGGCGGTGGAGATTTTCCAGAGCCGGTTTACCGGAGAAATTTTTGCCAAGAATGTGGAGCAAGTGTATCTTGACGTGCTGAAAGGAGTGCCCCATGGAACAAAATAACCATAAATTCCGCCTGCGCCTGAACCTGTTCGACGCCATCGTACTGGTGGTGGTTCTGGCGGCGGGCGCGGCGGTGGCCTGGTTTGGCCTTCGGTCCGGGGGAGGGGAGACGTCCTCCGCCTCCCAGACGGTGCAGTACACCATAATGTTTCAAAGCATGACTGAGGGGAGCAGCGAGCTGATCCAGCCCGGCGACCCCCTGGTGGACACGGTGAAAAACTATCGGATGGGCAGCGTGGTGTCCGTGCGGGCGGAGCCCGCCGTGGTTCAGGTGCTCAACCAGGAGACCCAGACCTATGTGGACGCGGTGCTGGAGGGCTTTGAGGATGTGTATGTCACCGTGGAGAGCACCTGCACCGACAGCGGAGAGGCCCTCCTGCTGGACGGGGGCTATGACTTCCGGGTGGGACAGACCACCTATGTCCGCGGGCCCGGCTACATGGGCAGCGGCCCGGTGACGGAGATCGTGAGGGAGGCGGAAGGATGAAAATACTGGATCGGGACGGCCGCCTGTTCGGCAAGATCAGCATTATTGATGTGATCGTAATTCTGGTGGTGGCCGTATTGGCGCTGGCCATCTATGTAAAGACTCAGATGCCCCAGACGGGCACCAGCGTGACCACCACCAAGGTGGTCTATCAGATGAAGCTGAACAACCAGCCGGAGTATATGCTCTCCGCCATCCAGGTGGGAGACCAGATGTACGACAAAGAGCGCAGCACCGGCGGCTCTCTGGGAACGATTGTAGATATTGAGGTCAGCCCCGGTACGGAGCAGGGGGAGCTGGACGACGGCACCGTGGCCTATGTGCCGGCGGAGGGGTACTATGATATCCTGCTGACCATTGAGGGAGACGCTCTGATTGGTTCGGACGGCACAGTGGCCCTGAACCGGATCTATGATCTGGGCGTCAACTCCCACCGGCACTTCAACACCAAGTACGCCTACTTCCTGGGGATGGTGACGGACATCCAGGTCCAGGGAGCGGATTCGGCCCAGTGAGGGGGAAGCGTCCGTGAAGATTTTAATGGCCACCATGGGCCTGGATATCGGCGGAGCGGAGACTCACATCGTGGAGCTGGCCAAGGAGCTGAAAGCGGAGGGCCATGACGTGGCCATCGCCTCCAACGGGGGAGTGTACGTGCCCGAGATCAAGGCGGCGGGCATCCGCCACTACTCGGTCCCCATGCACCGGCGGAACGTAAGGTATATGCGCCGCTCCCGGAAGCTTCTCAAGGAGATCATCCAAAAGGAGAAGCCCGATGTGGTCCACGCCCACGCCCGCATCCCCGCCTTTCTGTGCGGCTCTCTTCATGCCACCATGCACTTTCCCTTTGTCACCACCGCCCACTGGGTCTTTGAGACCCGGGGGATGCTCCGCTACCTCACCAACTGGGGGCAGCGGACGGTGGCTGTGTCCGAGGATATCAAGGCATATCTGATGCGGGAGTACGGGGTGCCGGAGGAGCACATCACCGTCACCGTCAACGGCATCGACACCAACAAGTTCTCCCCGGAGGTATCCCGGGACAGGGTGATGGCCGAGCTGGGGCTGGACCCCCAAAAGCCGGTGATCTCCTATGTGAGCCGGATGGATGAGGACCGGGCTCTGGTGGCCCGTCAGCTGGTGCAGGTTGCCCGGGATCTGGACCGGGAAGTGCCGGGTATCCAGCTGATCATCACCGGCGGGGGCAATGTGTTTGACGAAATCAAAGCCCAAGCGGACCAGGTGAACGCGGATCTGGGCCGCACCTGCGTGGTGATGACCGGTCCCCGCACCGACATCAACGAGATCGTGGCGGCGGGGGACCTGTTTGTGGGGGTGTCCCGCTCGGCTCTGGAGGCCATGTCGGCGGCCAAGCCGGTGATCGTGGCGGGCAACGAGGGCTATCAGGGGCTCTTCGGCCCGGACAAGCTGGAGGAGGCCCAGGCGGGCAATTTCTGCTGCCGGGGTCTGCCTATGTCCACCCCGGAGCGGCTGCGGGAGGATGTGCTGGCCGCCCTGGCCCTCCCGCCGGAGAAGAAGGCGGAGCTGGGGGAGTACGGCCGTCAGGTGATCTTTGATTTCTACTCGGTGCGCCGGATGGCGGGGGACTGCCTGAAGGTGTACGACCAGGTGCGCCGGCGCCGGTATAACGTGGTGATGAGCGGTTACTACGGCTTCTCCAACGCGGGAGACGACGCCATCCTTCAGTCCATTCAAGAGGGGATTGTGGCCGCCAGCGAGGACATCTCCATCACGGTCCTGTCCAACGACCCGGCGCTGACCGAGCGGCTGTACGGCCTGGATGCGGTACCCCGATTCCAGGTATGGAAAGTCCTTCAGGCCCTGCGCCGGTGTGACGCGCTTCTGTCGGGAGGGGGGAGCCTCCTGCAGGACCGGACCTCCACCCGGTCCCTTCTCTACTATCTGTCCATCATCCGGCTGGCGGAGCGGTTCCACAAGCCGGTGATGCTCTACGCCAACGGCATCGGTCCGGTGAGCAGGCCGGCCAACCGCCGGCGGGTCAAAAAGGCGGTGGAGCGGGCGGCTCTGGTTACCCTCCGGGACCGCAGCTCCGCCAAGGAACTCCAGGATATGGGAGTGAGCCGCTCCGACCTGTATGTGACGGCGGACCCGGTGTTCAATCTGCCCCCCGCCCCGGAGGCGCGGGGACAGGAGCTGCTGGAAACAGCCCGGCTGCCCCAGGGGGTTCCCTTCGCGGCGGTTTCCGTGCGGGACTGGCCTGGGACGGGGGAGTTTCCCCGTCAGCTGGCCGCCCTGTGCGACCACCTGCGCCGGGCCTACGGCATGGAGATTCTGTTTCTAATGATGCAGCCCGGCCACGACCGGGCCGCCACCCAGCAGGTGCGCCAGGCTATGGAGGAGCCCTCCTATCTGCTGGAGGCCTCCTGCACCCCGCAGGAGCTGATGGCGGTGCTGGGACAGGCACGGCTGTGCGTAGCGATGCGCCTGCACACCCTGATTTTCGCCGCCCGGATGGCGGTGCCCTGCTTGGGATTGGTGTACGACCCCAAGGTGGAGAGTTACCTCCAGGAGCTGGAGCTGCCCTCCGCCGGCCATGTGGAGCGCTTTGACGCCCGGGAGGCCATCGCCTGCGCCGACCGCCTGATGGCGGACTACGACGTGGTTCTCTCCCGCCTCCGGGACAAGTCCCAGGCCCTGTCCCAGGCGGCGCTGAGAAACGAGGAGCTGCTGCTCCAGCTGCTGGAGGGTTCAGCCGCAAAAAAATCCTGATGACGGATGTGCGGGGCCCAGGCGTATTTTCACACGCCTGGGCCCCGCCTTTTTCGGCAGAAGATGGGGCGTTTTGCAGGAACAAGAAAAATGTTTTGCAAAATTTGAAAAAAGCACTTGACAAAATGACAGGTTTGGGTTTACAATAACGAACGTCCAAAGAGAAACTGGACGCGCCCCGGCGTGCGGGCGAAGAACGCTACCACGAGAGAATGGAGTGAAGACCAATGGCTCAGCAGATGGAGAAGCAGGGGACCCGGAAGGACCAGAGCGGACGTGCTGGAGCATTGGTGTGTGCGTAAGAGTGAATTCCCACAGGCTCATACGAACTCAAAACTTTGTTCCATCGTTTGCGGTAGGCGGCGGTGGTATTTTTATACCCAAAATACAGAAAGGAGGAGGTGAGAAGCATGACAATGGTGAAGCGTGAGCCCAACAATATCTGGAGCCGTGTTCGGGAGGACCGGGACATCGACGATCTGATCTTCGGCGAGGAGTCCTACTACGGCTACAAGGAGGACCATACATGCAGCGAGCGGTGACGAACAGTCCCGGCACTGCAGTTCTGGACATATAGACACCGCGGCAGCTTTCTTCCCGGCTGACCGCGGTGTTTTTCTTTTTTTGCCCCGGGAAAATTGTAAGGTTTTCCACTTAAGGGGTTGCGTTGCGGCGGAAGATATACTAAAATAGATACCAGTGAGTTTTCCGGCGAGCTTGGGGCCGGCGCCACAGACCGGAATGCTGAGTGAGAAGGCAGATCCGAATTTTCTGAGAATACCAAAGAGTATTTGGAGGTCGATTCAACATGAGAAAGGTACAGTTTACGGAGACGGTACTGCGCGACGCGAACCAGTCGCTGATCGCAACCCGCCTCCCCTACGACAAGTTTGAGCCCATCCTGGAGACCATGGATAAGGCCGGCTTCTACTCCGCCGAGGTGTGGGGCGGCGCCACCTTTGACGTATGCCTGCGCTATCTGCGGGAGGACCCCTGGGAGCGGCTGCGCAAGATCCGCGCCAAGATGCCCAACACCAAGCTGCAGATGCTGCTCCGCGGCCAGAACATCCTGGGCTATAAGCACTACCCCGACGACGTGGTGCGCAAGTTTGTGGAGTACTCCGTGAAGAACGGCATCGACATCATCCGGATTTTTGACGCACTCAACGACGTGCGCAATCTGGAGGTGGCCATTGACGAGACCAACAAGCAGGGCGCCCACGCCTCCGGCACCATCTGCTTCACCACCAGCCCGGTTCACACCCTGGAGAAGAACGTCCAGATGGTGAAGGACCTGAAGAGCATGGGTGTGCAGTCCATCTGCATCAAGGATATGGCCGGTATCATGGGCCCCAAGGACGCCTATGATCTGGTCTCCGCCATCAAGGATGCGGTGCCCGAGCTGCCTCTGGTCATCCACACCCACTGCACCACCGGTCTGGCCTTCATGACCGACCTGAAGGCGGTGGAGGCCGGCGCCGATGTGATCGACACCGCTATCTCCCCCTTCTCCGGCGGCACCTCCCAGCCCGCCACCGAGACTCTGGCTTACGCCCTGCGTCAGCTGGGCTACCAGGTGGATCTGGACGACAAGGTTCTGGTGGAGATGGCCGACTTCTTCAAGGGCGTCCGCGCCGACTTCCTGAAGGACGGCACTCTGGACCCCATCTCCATGTCCACCGACACCCAGTGCCTGAACTATCAGATCCCCGGCGGCATGCTGTCCAACCTGATCTCCCAGCTGAAGATGATGAACGCCATGGACAAGCTGGACGAGGCCCTGGCCGAGACCCCCAAGGTCCGCGCCGACCTGGGCTATCCTCCCCTGGTCACCCCCACCAGCCAGATGGTGGGCTCTCAGGCCGTGCAGAACGTGCTGGCCGGCGAGCGCTACAAGGTGGTGGGCAAGGAGATCAAGGCCTACTGCCGCGGCGAGTACGGCCGTACTCCCGCCCCCATCGACCCCGATATTCAGAAGAAGATCCTGGGCGACACCCCTGTGGTGAAGGGCCGCTATGCCGACTCCCTGGAGCCCGAGTTTGAGAAGACCAAGAAGGAGCTGGGCGCCACCGCCAAGAGCGACGAGGACGTCCTGAGCTACATCGCCTTCCCCCAGGTGGCCATGGCCTTCTTCAAGGACCGCGAGGCCGGCTTCCCGCCCAAGGAGGAGGCTAAGAAGGCGGAGCCCAAGAAGGAGGCTGCTCCCGCCCCCAAGCTGGAGGATATGGCCCCCATCCCCGCCTGGCAGGGCCACGTGTACTACACCGAGGTGCCCGCCCCCGCGGTGCCCGGCTACACCAGCCGTCCCATTCCTCAGTTCGCCGCCTCTTATCAGCCTGCCTACCTGAAGATGGGCAAGCGTGAGGACCTGACCGGCTCCTTCACCGTGACCATTGACGGCAAGCCCTTCCAGGTCTCCGTGGCCAAGGCGGACGGCCCCGCCGCCCCCGTGGCTGCCGCTCCTGTGGCTGCTCCCGTCGCGGCCCCCGCACCGGCTCCCGCCCCTGCGCCCGCGCCCGCCGCGGCCCCGGCTGCGCCTGCTCCTGCCCCCGCGCCGGCTCCCGCCGCTGCTCCCGCTCCTGCGGCTGCGGCTCCCGCCGCCGGTGAGACTGCGGTGAACAGCCCCATGCCCGGCAGCATCTTCAAGGTGGAGTGCTCTGTGGGCCAGTCCGTGAAGGCGGGCGACGTGCTCATCGTGCTGGAGGCCATGAAGATGGAGATCGAGGTGTCCGCCCCTGTGGACGGCACGGTCAAGTCCATCGCTGTGGCCACCGGCGCCACCGTCAACACCGACGATCTGCTGGTGGTTCTGGGCTGAGTGTACTCCCGGCCAGCGTTGCTGTAAGTGAAAGAATAAAAAAGCTGACCCATCCAGTAGGATGGGTCAGCTTTTTTCAGCTTGTCAAAAAACCTCTGTATAGGTGAATCCGCTCAAGTTAGGGCGGGGGAGCTCGAGGGGGCGGCAGCCCGCCTCGAGTGGGAACGAATGCCCTGAATGCCTTGCAAGGCAAGGCATTCAGCGAGCGCAGCGAGGACTTTTCCGCCGCGCAGCGGCGGGAAAGTATTGGCATTTTTTCAGGCTGTCGGAAAAGTCTTTGGACTTTTTCGACAGCCTGAAAAAAGCTGACCCATCCAGTGAGATGGGTCAGCTTTTTTGCTGAGAGACCGGCACATGCGGGAAAAACCAAGCGGCCAGAGAAACATTACAGCCAGTCGTCCACCACATCCCGCAGAGAGGCGGGACCCACGCCGTGCTCTACCAACAGGGTCATCAGCTCGTCGATCCGCAGAGCGCTGGTGGTGATTCCGGGGACGGCGGCGGTGTCTCCGTCATCCTCGGAGATCTTTACGCCATAGTTTTCGCAGGAAAAAGCTCCCGACTCCACGGTATCCACCGTAAGGGAATAGTGAAAGGTTCGGGAGCGGCCCAGCTCGTCCGGGCAGGTACGGGATGCAATTTTAATTTCCATCATGTAGCGTTTTCTCCTCTCCTTTAGAACACATGACCACATTATATAGTGTGCCTGTGGAAAGAGGAAGAAAAACTGGTCGAAAAAATATCTCACATTTCGCCTGGTTTCGAGGACGCGAGAGTGTTTTTTCGTCATACCCCGTCGAATCTCCGAGAATTTCCGGGGAAATTTTCACGCATAAAATTCTTTTCTGTGGAAAAAGCTGTGGAAACATCCAGATTCCGGATGCTCCCACAGCTTTAAAATGGAAAAATGTGAGATTGTTCAGCGGACCCGGAGCCGCCTGGCCAGCTCCCCGTCCGGAGTGACCCAGGCGGTCTCGTAGGTGGTGTAGATCACCATACCCGGCCGGGCCCCGCCGGGCTTTTTCACATACTTCACCGGGGTGTAGTCCACCGGCACCTTGCTGCTGTCCCGGGCCTGGGAGAACCAGGCGGCCAGACAGGCGGCCTCCTGGACGCTCTGCAGGTCGGGCTCCCGCCCCTCGGTCCACAGGATCACGTGGGAGCCGTGGATCTTCTGGGTGTGGAACCAGATGTCGCTCTTGAAGGCCTGCTTGCAGGTGAGCAGGTCGTTCTGGGTGTTGTTCTTGCCCACCGAGATGCGCAGGCCGGAGGAGGAGCGGAACTCCATGGGCTTGGAGACCACCCGCTTTTCCCGGCCCTTGACCTTGGAGGGGCGGCGGAGATAGCCGGTGTCGGTGAGCTCCTGACGGATCTCACTGAGGTCCTTCTCCCCCTCGGCCAGGGGGATGGTGTCCAGGACGCTGTTGAGGTACTCCAGTTCCCGGCGGTTTTTCTCCAGCTGCTGGGTGAGCATCACCTCGGCGGTCTTTGCCTTGTTGTACTCCTTATAATACTTGGCGGCGTTCTGCTGGGGGGTGAGGAGGGGGTCCAGCTGGATGTCCACCTCTTTTCCCTCCGGGTCGTAGAAGTCCACGGTGCGCAGCCGGGCCATTCCCCGCTCCATCTGGTAGAGGTTGGAGGTGAGGATGTCCCCCAGCTCCCGCAGCCGCTCCCGGTCCTGGGTGGCGGCGAGCTCCTGCTCCTGGTGGGCGATCTTGCGGGCGGTGCGGTCCCTTGCGGTGGTCACCGAGCGGATCAGATCCTGCCCCCGCTGCTTCACCCGCTCCAGGTGCTCCCGCTGCTCATAGAACCGGTCCAGCAGCTCCGAAAAAGAGGGGAAGGGGGTGCACTCCACCAGGGCTCCGTACTGGGCCACCGGGAAGAAGGTAAAGTCCCAGGGGGCCCCGTCCCGGCTGAGCAGGGTGGGGGAGAGGCGGTGTTCCCGGACTAGGGCGAGCAGCCCCTCCAGGCTGTCCAGCAGCCGTGTCCGGCCGGCCGGTCCCAGCACGTTCAGGCGCAGGTCGGTGGCGCCCCCCGCCTGGAAGGCCAGCTCCCGGCACACCAGGGGGGACAGGCCGCTGAAGGTGTCCAGCAGCCACTTGTCCGCCTGGGCCTCCTCCGGGGCGGCGGAGAGCAGGCGCTCCAGCTCCTCCCGGCTCTGGGCGGTGGGGTCCAGCTTCTCCTGGGCGGGGGGGAGGCGGTAGAACATGCCGGGCAGCAGGGAGCGCTGATTGGCGTTTCCGGTCCCCAGGCTGGACTCCACCCGCCGCATGCAGTCCAGGATGCGGCCGGACTCGTCCAGCAGGATCAGGTTGGACCGGCGGCCGATGGCCTCCAGCACCAGCCTGCGCTCCACCCGGTCCCCCAGCTCGTTGAGGGCCTCCAGGGTGAAGATCACCACCCGCTCCAGCGGTGGCTGTTCCACCGCCAGCAGCCGGGCGCCGGACAGGTGCTTGCGCAGGAGCATGCAGAACATGGGGGGCGTGTCCGGGTTCTCCCGGGAGATCTGGGTGAGCTGGGGCCGGGGGTGGTTGGGGTTGGCGGACAGCAGCAGGCGCACGTTCCCGTGGGCGGGGGTGCGCACCGCCAGCAGGATCTCGTCCCGGCCGGGCTGATAGATCTTATCAATTTTTCCGCCGGTGACCGTCTGGTCCAGCTCGTGGACCAGGCCGGACAGGCAGAGGGCGTCTAAGGGCATGGGAAACACCTCGGTTTCAGATAGGAGATATGAGATAGGAGATAGGAGTTTGGAGATAGGAGATAGGAGATAGGAGTTTGGAGATAGGAGATAGGAGTTTGGAGATAGGAGTTTGGAGATAGGAGTTTTAAGTTAGGAATTAGGAGTTAGGAATTTATCTCCTATCTTCTATCTCCTAACTCCTATCTCTCACTGGGGGTTCATGATGTGGTCGAAGAGCTCGTTGAGGCGGTCGGTGCGGCCCTGGAGGTAGAGCCAGCCGAACAGGGCCTCCAGGCCGGTGGCCGACTGGTACTGGGCCCGGGTGGCCGCCCGGGGCACCGAGTGGGGAGCGGTGTTCCGGCCCCGGCGGTACACGTCGGCCTCCTCGTCGGTGAGAAGGGGGAGCAGCCGCTCCATGGCGGCGGCCTGGGCGGGAGCGGCCACATAGCCCACGGTGGCCCGGTGCAGGTCCTTTACCTTGACCTTCCCGTGGAGGCACAGCCAGGCGCGGACCATCAGCTCAAACACCCCGTCCCCCAGATGGGCCAGCCCCAGGGAGCTCATGTTCAGCAGCTCCTCCCGGCTGGCGTTCAGATGAAAATAATCCATATTGATCCTCGTTATAGCATGAAATTGGAGTGGAAAACGGTTATGCCATCATAGCATATTTGGCAGAGAAATACAAGGGAGGGAGGCGGCGGGGGAGGGCCCTCCAGAATTTCCTTGCTTTTTTCAGAAAAGTAGAGTATACTGCCCGTTGGCAGAGTAGGGCCACACGTGCTGGTCCCGGCCTGGAATGGGCCAGGGGGACCTTCAGTGCCGGCGGGACGGGGAGTTGTCCGCCGGACGAACAGCGTTTCCAAAACGCGGCAGTGGGTGGTCCGCATCCCGCTGCCGCATGGGCCGAGCGGAGATAAAGTTCCCTCCTTCTGTGCGGCATTCCCGCAAAACGGGCTGCCGAACACAGAAGGAGGTTTTTTATCATGCGGCAAATCCGAATCCCTATGAACCTGTACCGAACGCCCTGTTCCCCCGCCTATTGGCACGAGGCCAATCTGGCCATGAAGTGCCTCAAACTGCTGGTCTTTGCGGCGCTGATGATTGCGGTGACCCGGGCCCTGTCCCTGATCCCCGGCATCCCCATCTGGCACACCAAGCTCACCTGGGGCTTCCTGGCCCGGTCGGTGTGCGCCCTGGTGTGCGGCCCGGTGCTGGGGCTGGTCTTTGGCTTTGTGGAGGATATTCTGGGCTTTGTCCTCCAGCCCACCGGGGACTTTTTCCCCGGCTACACCCTGTCCACCATGGCGGGAGTGCTGGTGTACGCCCTGTTCTTCTTCCGCCGGCGGATCACCGTGGTGAACCTGGTGCTGGCCAACGCGGTGGTGAATCTGCTGGTGAATGCGGCCATGGGCTCGGTGTGGAGCACCATGGTCCGGGGCGGGGGATACCTGGGCTGGTTCATTCCCAGCCTGGCCAAGAACCTGATTACCATTCTCCCCAAGGCGGCGGCGCTGTACATCCTGTTTCAGGCGCTGCTCCCCATCCTGCGCCGGATGGACCTGATCCCCGATCAGACCGAGGGGCGGATTCGGTTTTTTTAGGCCGTGTTTGAGCAGAACTGGGCCGCGCCTGGCAAACACTCCCCGCCGGCAGGGAACCCGTTCAAAAGCGCCAAATATTTTGGGCCGCATCCGGTGAGATGGCGGGCCGCTTGTGCGGCCTCCTCCCGGATGCGGCCCTGTTTCATTTTTTGGAATAATCGGCCGAAAAAGCGCATGGAACCCCGAAGAAGGCTGTATCAGCGCTGTCCTCCCGGCTCCTCAGCTTGGCCAGGATGACCTGGTCCGCCGGGCAGAACTCGTACTGGGGGATCTCGTCCACGGTGATCCAGCGGATGTCGTTGTGCTCCAGCTTCTGGGGCGCGCCCTCCGAGATGGAGGCGTGGAACAGAGTCAGGTGGATGGTGAGATCGGGGTAGGTGTGGGTGACCTCCAGAAAGACGCCGCCCACGGAGACCGTGACGGCCAGCTCCTCCCGGCACTCCCGAATGAGGGCGGCCTCCTTGGTCTCGCCGGGCTCCACCTTGCCGCCTACAAACTCCCACAGAAGGCCCCGGGCCTTGTGGGCTGGACGCTGGCAGATCATAAATTTATCCCCCGACCAGATCAGGGCGGCGACAACTTGGGTCATAACAGAGGCCTCCTAATATTTCTGTGAGTTTTCTCTGAGCCAGGCGGCTGACGGCGCGGGTGCGCCGTAAATTCCCGGCCTGTGGGCGGGAAATGCGCAGGGGCGGCTCCGCCGCTCCGAGCATTCAAATCCAGAAGGGGCGGTTAAAATCGATGTTTTGAAATATCAAAAAGGTATAGGGGAAACCACCCCACCGGCCTTCTGGCCGGCGGCGCCTTTGCGCCGTACGAGCGTTTTGCCGCAGGCAAAACCTCGGCGCAGGCGGAATTCACTTCCGCCGAGCATTTTAATCCAAAGGGTGAAAGCCGCCTTTGGCGGCTGAAACCCAAAAAGAAAGGACTTCCGATAGGAAGTCCTTTCTTTTTGGAGCGAGTGACGAGGCTCGAACTCGCTACCTCCACCTTGGCAAGGTGGCGCTCTACCAGATGAGCTACACTCGCGGCGACGGATGTTATTCTAGCAGAAGTTGGACGGGTTGTCAACGGGTTTTTCAAAAAAATTTGAAAAAAATTTCCGAAAGGAAAAACTGCCAGGGTCAGAAAGGGAAACTTCCAGCCACTCCCGGTTGACGGAAGGAGGGAGGATGGGCTAAAATCCGTATTGCCCACCAACGAAATAGGTTGAATGAAACTTTGCAGTACAAGCAATGTAAAGAAGAAATACCTGTCCAATGGTGGGAAGCCACTGTAACAAGGAGTGTATTCGAATGAACAAGAGAATCCTTTCTGCCGCGATGGCTCTGTCTCTGATGGCCGCGCAGGCGCCTATGATGTCTTACGCCCAGGGGGCCTCTATGACGGAGGAGGACCTGATTGCCGCCCTGGAGCAGGCCCAGGCCGGGGCCACTGTGGAGCTGACCGGGAGCGTGGAACTCTCCAGCCAACTGGTGATTGAGAAGGAAATCGTTCTGGACGGCAACGGCTATACCATTACCAAAGGGGAGGGGGAGGATGTGTTCCCCAACAACGCCGGGATTCTGGTGACCGCCGGCGCCACCCTGCGGGACCTGACCGTCGAGGGGCCCAACACCAACGCCGAGGGCTGGGATAACGGCGAGTTCGGCATCAAGCTGTATGAGGCCCGGGGGGCCCAGCTCCAGAACGTCACCGTGGGGCAGGCCAACGCCGGAATCCAGGTCAGCGGCGGCTCCGTGACCATGAGCGGCACCATTGACGTGTCGAACAATGAGTTCGGCGGTATCGAGGTGTGCCGGGAGGCCCAGCTGGACCTGACCCAGGCCGCTCTGGTGAACGAGAGCGAGACCAAGGAACAGCCCACCCTGTGGAGCGACAGCGGAAAGGGGACCATCCAGGCCAATGAGAGCCAACCCCTGTACATCTGGACCGAGTACGCCTCCGGCAAGGACCACATCTACCTGGACCAGGACAACCTGGGGGTGGAGGCCCAGATGGACGGCGCCTCCTATGAGACGCTGGCCCAGGCCCTGGAGGCCGCCGGGCTGTCCGAGGGGGACAAGACCGTCACCCTGCTGAAGAACGTATCCGTAGGCTCCGGCGAGCAGGCGGAGTCCCGGTCCTCCGGTGGGGCGCTGACCCTGCCCGCCGGCGTCACCCTGAACGGCCAGGGCCACACAGTGACTTATACCGGAGAGTCGGAGATTGACAGCCTGCTGGCGGTGGACGGGGCGGACAGCGCCATCCGGAACGCCTGCTTTGCCGGCGGGGGCAAGGCCCGGCATGTGCTGACCTTCTCCGGGGCGGAGAACGCCCGCCTGGAGGGCGTCACCGTCCAGGGCGGTCAGACGGCCGCCATTCTGGTGAACGGGGCCTCTGTCACCCTGGAGAACAGCGCCCTGAAGCCCCAGGAGGGGGCCGGGGCCAGCATCACCTACCAGGCGGACAGCAAGCTGCCCAGTCTGACCTTGAACAGCGTGGATGCCAGCCCGGAGACGAATCTGTTGTATATCAGCCCGGAAACGTTGGAGCAGATCGGGACCTTGGGCAGCACCGAGGACATGGAGGAGATTCTGGAGCAGGTCCGGGCCTCCATCGGCGGCTCTGACCGGGTGGACCTGACCTATGACAAGGACAGCGGAAGCGTGTCCGCCCCTGCCCCTGTCCGCCACGCCGTCACCCTGGAGGCCGGCGAGAACGGCAGTCTCTCCGCTGACCGCACCCAGGCCCAGTCCGGCGCGGTGATCACCCTCACCGTCACCCCCGAGAAGGGGTACCGGCTGGAGAAGCTGGAGGCCCGGGACGGCCAGGACCAGGCCGTGGAGCTCACCCGGCAGGAGGACGGGACCTACACCTTTACCATGCCGGAGAGCCCTGTGACGGTCTCCGCGGTCTTTGGGCCCGTCTTCCGGGACGTGGCCGAGAGCGACTGGTTCTATGCCGCCGTGCAGTATGTCTATGAGCAGGGCATCATGTCCGGTGTGGAGGAGGGCCGCTTTGAGCCCGGCGCCACGCTGACCCGCGCCATGCTGGCCCAGACCCTGTACGCCATGGAGGACAAACCCCAGGCATCCGGCGGGGAGGACTTCTCCGACGTGGAGGAGGGCGACTGGTACGCCGCCGCCGTGGCCTGGGCCGCGGAGAACGGCCTGGTGTCCGGCGTGGGCGGGGACCGCTTTGCCCCCAACGACGCCCTGACCCGGGAGCAGATGGCCCTGATCCTGTACCGCTATGCCCAGCACAAAAGCTATGATGTGCAGGTGGACGGCGAGCCCCTGGAGGGCTTCCAGGACATGGAGAAGATCTCCGACTGGGCGGTGGAGGCCATGGCCTGGGCGGTAAACGCCAAGCTGCTGTCCGGCACCGGGGATCATCTGCTGACTCCGGCCGGGACCGCGACCCGCGCCCAGGTGGCTCAAGTGCTGGCCAACTTCTGCCAGACCGTGGCCTGAGCCCGCCGGTGAGGGACGAAACATCATCTGGTCGTGACGAATATCAAACACCCATTTGAAAATTGACAGACTAGGTCCTGTTTGAAAGGTGTCAACGTGTCCAAACAGCGACAACTGAAGGGCGAGAAATCACTTTGCAGCAGCCCGCCGCATTGAAAAAGATGCGGCGGGCTTTTTCCCTGCCCGCAGCGAAATTCAGGAGGTCTCAGCCCGCCGCAACGCGCGGGCAGGCGATCTTCTGCCCGCATATTTTTCCTTGCTATTTCCACTGGAAAACAGTAAAATAGTCCTTAAACAGGCCCTGGAACGTGGGCAGAGAGGCGGCGGCGCGCATGATGTACAACCCCCAGCTGGAGACCTTCCTCCGGGTGGCGGACGCGGGGAGCTTCAACAAGGCGGCGGAGGAGCTGTTCATCACGCCGCCGGCGGTGATCAAGCAGATCACCTCCCTGGAGTCCAGCCTGGATTTGAAGCTGTTCATCCGCAGCCCCCGGGGGCTGAAGCTCACCGAGGCGGGCAAATCCATCTACCGGGACGCCCAGTATGTGGTACAGTACTGCAAGGACTCGGTGGTGCGGGCCAAGAACGCCGCCGAGGAGGGGGACAAGATCATCCGCATCGGAGTCTCCCCCATGACGCCGGGGCAGTTCCTGCTGGATCTCTGGCCGGCCATCAAGACCCAGTGTCCCAACATCAAATTCAAGATGGTCCCCTATGAGAACACCCCGGAGAACTCGGTGGAGATCCTGCGCAACCTGGGTCAGAACATCGACATTGTGGCCGGGCTCTTCGACCAGAATTTCCTGGAGAACCGGCAGTGCGCCGCCCTGGAGCTCAGCCGGGAGCCCATCCGATGCGCGGTATCCATCTACCACCCCCTGGCGGCCAAGGACCATCTGACGGTGGAGGATCTGCACGGGGAGAACTTCCTGCTGATCCGCCGGGGCTGGAACCGGTATCTGGACCAGATGCGGGACGAGCTGTGGCGGGACCACCCCCAGATCCGCATTGTGGACTTTGAGATGTTCAACATCAACGTGTTCAACCAGTGCGAGAACTCCGAGGACATCCTCATGACCATCGACAACTGGCGGCAGGTCCACCCCCTGCTCAAGACCATCCCGGTGGACTGGAGCTACACCATCCCCTACGGCCTGCTCCACTCCCCCCGCCCCACGCCCACGGTCCGGCGGTTTCTCAAGGCGGTCCGGACGGTGTATCAGTTATAACACAGACGTACATACAGCATAACTTTTCGAGACTTCTGCGGAGGTCTCGATTTTTTTATAATAAAAGTTTTACCGATTTTCTGATTATCTTTTCAAATCTCCGCAAATGTCGGAAAGGCTTGGAATATCAAGCATTTCCGGCATTTTGCATTTCGGAAGATACCCCGCATATCATGGCATTTCGGAGCCTCACTTGGCGTTGAAAAGTAGTAAAACCGTAGTAGAAACGGCGGCTTACTACTACGCCGCCAGCCTGTCCATCGCCGCCTTTGCGGAGGCGTAATCCGCATGAGCATAATAGTTCAGCGTCATGGTGATGTTGGAATGTCCCATGATGTACTGCAAGTCTTTGGGGTTCATCCCAGCGTGGGCAAGGCGAGTGCAGAAGGTATGCCGCATGGTATGGGGCGTGATGTTCGGCAGGGCTTCTTCTGGCTTGTGGTGCTTGTTGTACTTCCTGACAAGCCCCTGGAACATACTCTCGTAACAGGACGCCGTTTTGGGAAGGTCGCTCTGGTTGAGGAACAGGAAGTTGGTGTAGCCCCCGATATTGACCGGGGCGGCCTTGCCTCTGTTCTTCACAGCCCGCTTCAACGCCTGGTAAACCTTCTCGCTCATGGGGATCTGCCGCGCACCCTTTTTGGTCTTGGGCTCGTCCACATAGTAGCCGAGCTCGCTGTCCCGCAGGAGCTGGTGGTCCACATGGATGCAGCGGTTTTCAAAATCCAGGTCCGTTGTCAATCCGCACAACTCGGAAATGCGGAGGCCGGTCCCCAGCAGAACGATGATCTCATCACAATACTTCCGGTAGACCGGATCGCTGCCGGCGAAGGCCAGGAGGCGGTCCTCCTGCTCCTGGGTCAACGCGGCTTTTTCCTCCGTGTCATCCTCCAGGACATCGGCTATGGCGAAGTTGAACGGGTTTTTGCGGATGCAGTCATCCTCAATCGCCGTGTAGAAGGCAGCCTTCAAAGACCGTTTCCAGTTGCTTAACGGCGTCCCGGCAAATACGCCCACCAAGTCACGCGCTGCAAAGTAAACGCAGAGGAACGGTCCAAGGATAAAGACCGAACTGATGCCGGATAGGATGCGGGAAACAGTGAGCAGCCCACGGTGTTTTCCCGTGAACTCCATCAACCGCTTAATCCCGCCGGATTTTTGTTTCATGGATGCAAGACCTTCTTATCAATTCTTCGATTAGTTGTTGCTAACCTCTTGATGTAAGTGTACAGCTTTTGCCCGGCATCGTCTACGACCTATCGGGTATGTTAAGGGGGCGGAACATATGAGCGAAGGGTTTCAGAATCTCTTTCCCCAGGGCGGTCCCAACACCGTGGCGGGCCAGTATTTCAGCGGGGCCAGCTACCTCTATCCTCTGAGCAATGAGGGTGGCGTCTCCGTTTCCAACGTGACCTTCGAGCCGGGGTGCCGGAACAACTGGCACATCCACCACAAGGGCGGTCAGATCCTCCTGTGCACTGCCGGACGGGGCTACTACCAGGAGTGGGGTCGGCCCGCCCGGGAGCTGCGCCCCGGCGATGTGGTGAGCATCCCGCCGGAGGTGAAGCACTGGCACGGGGCGGCCCCGGACAGCTGGTTCGCCCATGTGGCCATCTCCATTCCCGGCTCGCAGGCGGAATGGCTGGAGGCCGTGGATGAGGCGGACTATCAAAAATTGAAGTAACGAGAAGCGGAGGGCATTCTTATGGACTATGTGACCTTAAACAATGGGGTGACAATGCCCCAGCTGGGCTTCGGCACCTATCAGATCAAGGACCCGGCGGAGTGTGAGCGGGCGGTGCGGGACGCCATCGACGTGGGCTACCGCCTCATCGACACGGCGGCCTCCTATGGCAATGAGGAGGCGGTGGGCAAGGCGGTGCGGGAGTGCGGCGTGGCCCGGGAGGACCTGTTCGTCACCACCAAGCTGTGGATTTCCGACGCAAGCTATGAGGGGGCCAAGCGGGGATTTGCGGCCTCCATGGAGCGGCTGGGCCTGGACTACCTGGACCTGTACCTGATTCACCAGCCCTTGGGCGACTACTACGGGGCCTGGCGGGCCATGACCGAGCTGTGCAAGGAGGGCCGCGTCCGGGCTATCGGGGTGTGCAGCTTCTACCCCGACCGGCTGGCCGACCTCATTGCGTTCAACGAGATGCCTCCCGCCGTCAACCAGGTGGAGTGCAACGTGTTCTTCCAGCAGCACAAGGCCCAGGACTACATGAAGTCCAAGGGCGTCCAGATGCAGAGCTGGGCTCCCTTTGCCGAGGGGCACAATGACCTGTTCCACAACGAAACCCTGACCGCCATCGGGGAAAAATACCACAAGAGCGTGGCCCAGGTGGTGCTGCGCTGGCAGCTCCAGCGGGGTATTGTGTGCATCCCCAAGAGCACCAAGCGGGAGCGGATGGCCCAGAACTTCGATGTGTTCGACTTCACCCTGTCCCAGGAGGACATGGCTGCCATCGCCGCCCTGGACACCGGCGTCAGCTCCTTCTTTGACCACCGGGACCCCGCCGTGGTGGAGATGCTGGCCGGCCTGGTACGGAAGGTATAAGGGGAAACCCCGTCCCCCCGGGGGCGGAGTCCATAAAAATCAATTTAAAGTTACGTAAGGAGGACCAAGCAATGGGCAATCTCAAACGCATGGGGGCCGTGCTTTTGTCCCTGGCCCTGATCTCCAGCCTGAATCTTAACGCCCTGGCCGCGGTGGAGGACACCGGCTATACCGACGTGGACGCCGGGAGCTGGTACGCCCAGGCGGTGGAGTACGTCCGGGACAACGGCCTGATGAGCGGCACCTCGGACGCCCAGTTTTCCCCCAGCGGCACCATGACCCGGGTCATGCTGGCCCAGACCCTGTACCGGGCGGCGGGCAGCCCCACCGTCTCGGGTAGCGACGCCTTCACCGACACCCAGGCGGACGCCTGGTACGCCGACGCCGTCCTGTGGGCCACCCGGGAGGGGATCATCAGCGGCTACGGAGGCGGGCTCTTCGGTACCAACGACCCGGTGAGCCGGGAGCAAATCGCCGTCATCCTCTGGCGGGACGCAGGCAGTCCGGAGGCCCAGGCCGGCTCCCCCTTCGCCGATGAGGGGAGCATCGCCTCCTGGGCCGCCCAGGCAGTGGACTGGGCCCAGAGCAGCGGCATCCTCAGCGGCCGGGAGAACAGCCGCTTCGATCCCCAGGCCAGCGCCACCCGGGCGGAGGTGGCCGTGATGCTCCGGGCCTACCGGACCATGGGCGCATCCGAGCTCCCGGAGCCCCCGGCGGAGGGGAGCCATGTGCTGGTGGCCTACTTCTCCGCCACCGGCAACACGGAGCGGGTGGCCAATGCCATCGCGGAGGCCACCGGAGGCGACCTGTTTGAAATCACCCCGGCGGACCCCTACACCGACGACGATTTGAACTGGACCGACGAAAACAGCCGGGTGGTCCAGGAGTACGAAAATCCGGATGCCCGGGATACGGAGCTGGTCGCCTACACCCCGGAGAACTGGGCGGACTATGACGTGGTCTTTGTGGGCTACCCCATCTGGTGGTATGACGCCGCCTGGCCGGTGGACGGCTTTGTGGCGGAAAATGACTTCACCGGCAAGACGGTGATCCCCTTCTGCACCTCCTCCAGTTCCGGCCTTGGGGAGAGCGGGCAGCGGCTGGCCCAGCTGGCCGGCACCGGCGACTGGATGGAGGGACAGCGGTTCCGCTCCAGCGCCTCTCAGGAGGACGTAACTGCCTGGGTGGAGAGCCTGGGACTGAATTGAATGGAAAAGAAAGCGCTAGCTTTAGAAAAGGAAGTCTAAATCATGGAAAACTTTGTCTATGAATATCCTACAAAAGTCTGTTTTGGAAAAGGGGCGGCCAAGGCCCACCTGCCCGGCATTCTGTCTGCCTGCGGCCCCAATGTGCTGCTGGCCTACGGCGGCGGTTCCATCAAGAAAAACGGGGTCTATGAGGAACTGCTGGAAATATTGAAGGCCGCCGGCAAGACGGTCACCGAGTTTGCCGGCATCATGTCCAACCCCACCTGGGTAAAGGTGCAGGAGGGGGCCCAGCTGGCCCGGGACTGTAAGGCCGATCTGGTGCTGGCGGTGGGCGGCGGCAGCGTCATCGACTGCTGTAAGATTGTGTGCGCTCAGGCAGTCACCGACGAGGAACTGTGGGATCTGGAGATGGTTCAACACAAGGCGCCGTCCGTGCCCCCCATCCCTCTGGGGGCGGTGGTCACCGCCTCGGGCACCGGGGCGGAGATGAACGGCGGGGCGGTCATCACCAATGAGGAGGCCAAAATCAAGGGCGGCATGTTCGCCGCCGCCCCCCGCTTCGCCATTCTGGACCCGGAGTATACTATGCGCCTGCCCCGGATGCAGGTGCTCTCCGGCGCCTTTGACACCCTGAGCCACGCCATGGAGACCTATTTTGGCCGCTCCGACCGGGACAACGTCTCCGACGAGGTGGCCCTGGCCGTCATGCACAGCACCGTGGTCAATATGCGCACTTTACTGAAGGACATCAACGATTACACCGCCCGCAGCAATCTCATGTGGACCTCTGCCATGGCGGAGAACGGCATTTTAAAGGTAGGCCGGGTCACCGACTTCGAGTGCCACCAGATCGAGCATCAGCTGGGGGCCTACACCGACTGCAACCACGGTCAGGGGCTGGCGGTGCTCCACCCCGCCTACTACCGGCACATCGTGAAAGACGCGCCGGAGAAGTTTACAAAGCTGGGAAAAGTTGTATTTGACGTGGACGGCTCTGATGGGGCGGTGGATGCTTTGGCCGCCTTCATCCAGGAGTGTGGCCTGCCCACCAGACTCTCTCAGCTCCGCTCCAAGGTGGAGGTCACACCGGAGTTGCTGCGGCAGGTGGCGGACAGCACCAATCTCCTGCCCAACGGCCCCCGGCAGCTCACTCACGACGAGGTTTATGAAATCTTAAAGGAGTGTCTGTAAGGGGAAAGAGCACATCCACCGGCTTTGTGCACCGTCCCGTCAAAAGGACAGGAGAGATAATTCAAACAATACTGGCTGGCAGCCAAAGTGCTGCCAGCCTTTTTATGCAACGAAGCGCATCTCTATACCCCCGGCGTGAGAGAATATGCACCATGCGCCCTTCTGGGGCAGGATGGACATGCCTCTGCGGGAAGTGCAGGGGGGGCGGAAGCGGTCCAAATCCCCAGCAGTTGAAGAGAGCTGAAAGCCTTGGATTTCAAGGCTTTCAGCTCCGCTTGTTGCAATATGCGGTTTTTATGGCGCTTCCGGCGGCAGAGGGGGAGGGGAGCGGGCGTTCAGCGTCTTCGCCGGGGCGGCCGGGACTGGGGCTCCTGCTCCACCAGAATAATGTCCTCCCCGAAGCGGCGCACCGAGCTCCAGGGGATATACCGGTCCTCCTCCCGGCCCAACAGGCCGAACAGCCTCCGCCGGCCGGGGACCACCAGTGAGCGCACCTGGCCGCTCTCCAGGTCCACCTCCATGTCCTCCACATATCCGAACCGGCTTCCGTCCCGCAGGCCGATTACCTCTTTCCAGCGCAGCTCCGCGATCCGCGTCTCCATGGAGCATGCCCCCTTTCTATGGCTGTCTTATGGATATGCGGGGGAGGAGCTGTCCTATACGAAAAAACGCCCCAGCGCATCGATAAAATGCGCTGGGGCGGGGTTTTGCCTATTTTACAGGACCTTGCTGAGGAACAGCTGGGTGCGGGGGTTCTGGGGGTGGTCGAACAGCTCGCTGGGGGAGTTCTCCTCCAGGATCTTGCCGCTGTCCATGAAGATGACCCGGCTGGCCACCTCGCGGGCGAAGCCCATCTCGTGGGTGACCACCGCCATGGTCATGCCCTCGTGGGCCAGATCACGCATCAGATCCAGCACCTCGCCCACCATCTCAGGGTCCAGGGCGGAGGTGGGCTCGTCAAAGAGCATCACGTCGGGCTCCATGGCCAGGGCCCGGACAATGGCGATGCGCTGCTTCTGGCCGCCGGAGAGCATGTTGGGGTACTCCTCGGCCTTGTCCGCCAAGCCAATGCGCTCCAGGAGCTTCTTGGCCTGCGCCTCCGCCTCGGCCTGGGTTTTCAGCTTCAGCTGGACCGGGGCCAGGGTGATGTTTTTCAGCACCGTCATGTGGGGGAACAGGTTGAAGTGCTGGAATACCATGCCCATCTTCCGGCGGTGGAGGTTGATGTCCACCTTTTTGTCGGTGATATCCACGTCGTTGAAGTAGATGTGTCCCGTGGTGGGCACCTCCAGCAGGTTCAGACACCGGAGCAGGGTGGACTTGCCGGAGCCGGAGGGGCCGATGATGGCCACCACCTCGCCCTTTTGAATGGTAAGGGAGCAGTCGTTCAGGGCCATGACCGCCCCGTGGTTGTAGGACTTGACCACGTGCTCCACACGGATCAGATTACCGCTTGTCGCCACGGCGCATCCTCCTTTCGATTGCCTCAATCGCCTTGCTGGCGGGGAAGTTGATGCAGAAATAGATGGCCGCTACCAGGACGAAGGGGCCCACCGAGATGGTGGTGGTTCCGGCTACGTTGCGGGCGGCCCAGGTGAGCTCCATCATGCCGTAGGTGGAGCAGATGGAGGACTCCTTCACCATGGTGACCACCTCATTGGCCAGAGCGGGGAGCACGTTCTTGATGGCCTGGGGCAGAACCACCAGCTTCATGGCCTGCCACTGGGACAGTCCCAGGGAGCGGGCGGCCTCAGTCTGGCCGGAGTCCACCGCCAGAATGCCGGCCCGGAAGATTTCGGCCACATAGGCGGAACTGTTCAGAGCCAGAGCCACCACGAAGGGGATGAACATATTCAGACGGATAAAACCTACGGTGATGCGGGGCACCTGAATGATGGAAGAGAAAATGCCAAAGTAGATGATGGTCAGCTGAACCAGCAAGGGGGTGGAGCGAAAGACCGCGATATAAGCCCCGGAGATGGTATGAATCAGCTTATTTTTGCTCAGCCGCATCAAAGCCAGCACCAGAGCGGGGATGACGGCCAGAAGCACCGCCGCAACGGACAGGGCCAAGGTGTTTAAAACGCCATCGACAAAATAGGGGGCGAATTTGGGAAGAAATTGGAAGTTGATAAAGCTGGCCGGGCCCGGATCGGTAAACAGATGAATGAAGGGTTCAAACGTGGTGGCAATCTGTTGAGCGAGATTCTCAAACATGGCGGCACTCCTTTATTTCTGTCAGGGAAACAAGATGAGACCGTGGAAAGCCGGGTAGACCAGCTTTCCACGGTACGCGTCATTTAAAAAGATGGGGAAGATCAGCCCTCCAGGGCCTGGTCGCTGAGCTCGTTGGCCTCGGCGATGAAGCTGTCCATGGTACCGTCCTCCAGCACGCGGGCGATGGTCTCGTTGATGGAGGGGAGCAGGTTACCCGGGTCATCCTTAGGCACCCACACGCGGTAGGGCTCCACATAGCCGCTCAAATCAATATCAACAGCGGCCAGATCGGGGTTGGATTCCAGGTACTGGTCGGCAACCGCGCCGTCCAGGATCAGAGCATCCACCTGATCATACACCAGGGCGTTCACCAGGTCGATAACGGAGGACATGAAGTTGGGGGTGGCGCCGGGCATGTCATTGGTGACGATGTCCGCCTTGGTGGTGGCCATCTGGGCGCCGACCACCATGCCGTCAAAGTCCTCCAGAGAGGAGTAGTTGCCCTCGTTGCCCGCCTTCACCAGGATCTTGGGGGGCAGGTCGGAGTAGTAGCCGTCAGAGCAGTTGGCGTTCTGGCTGCGCTCGCCGTCATCCTCCAGGGCGGCGATGATCATGTCGCACTGGCCGTTGTTCATCAGAGTGAACAGGTTGTCGAAGTCCATGTGGACCACCTCAAACTCCAGGCCCAGGTCCTCGGCGATCTGACGGCCCAGAGCCACATCCAGACCCACGATCTGGTCCTCGCCGTTCTCATCAAGGATGTGGAACTCGAAGGGGGGATAGTCGGCGGAGGTGCCCAGAATCAGCTTGCCGGGCTCTACGGTGGTGACCTCAGCAGCGGTACTGGTGTCGCCGGTGGAGGCGGAGCTATTGGTCTGGGAGGAGCTGTCAGGGGTAGAGGCAGAGCCGGAAGCGGAGGAGCTGCTGTCCCCACCGCAGGCGGCCAAGCTCAGGGCCATGGTCAGGGACAGGCCCAGCGCAAGAAGTTTTTTCGTCATTCGTTTCAATCTCCTTTACAGGCCTGGACCGGTTGCCCGGTCCAAACAGGTTGTTAAGAGTATACTCCTAAAATTTATACATCGTCAATAGATAAATATGCGAATTCTCCTGTTTTGCGGAATTTTTTTTGGCGTAAATGACAGCACGGGAGAATTTGCAGTTGAAAGTGGGAAAGAAAGGGGGTATAATCCCCACTGCAAGGTTTTTTGAAGGAGAAAAAATGGGGATGCGTCACGCGGGAGCTGGGCGGGCCGCCCCCGGATGAGAGTGGAATAAAATGAATAAAATTTTGCATAATTCAGTTTTGCATGTCAATTTGGAACAGCTGCGCCGGAACGTGCGGACCCTGCTGGGTGAGCTGGAGGGGAAGGCGCTCATCCCGGTGCTCAAGGGCAACGCCTACGGCCTGGGGCTGGAGCGGATCGGCCGGGAGCTGGCCGCCTTTGACGAGATCCACACCCTGGCGGTGGCCCAGGTGTCCGAGGGAGCGGCCCTGCGGGAAGCGGGAGTGGAGAAGGACATCCTGGTGCTGGGGGGCGTGCCGGAGCGGCTGCTGGCCCCGGCGGCGGAGCTGGACCTGACCCTGCCCGTGTGGCGGCTGGGGGTGCTGCCCCAGCTGGTCCGGCTGGGCCGGGAGCGGGGACGGCCGGTGAAGGTCCAGGTGAAGGTGGAGACCGGCCTGCACCGGGTGGGGCTGACGCCGGGGGCGGAGCTCTCCGCCCTGCTGGAGGAGTGGCGGGCCGCCCGCCCCTGGGTGACCGTCACCGGGGCATACAGCCACTTTGCCGACCTGGGGGACCGGGAGCGGACCGGGGAGCAGGTGAGGACCTACCTGTCCGGCGTGGACCAGTTGGAGGCGGGGGGGATGGAGATCCCCTTCCGGCACATCTCCGCCAGCGCCGCCAGCGAGTATTTCCCGGAGTACCGGCTGGACGGGGTGCGCATCGGCCGGCGGCTGTACATGGACCACCCCACAAAGCCCCTGGGGACCATCGGGGAGGTGGCCTCCTGGCGCACCTGGGTGACCAACCTGCGGGAGCTGAAGGCGGGGGATGCCCTGGGATACGGGGGACACGTCCGGATGGAGCGGGACGGGACGGTGGCCACCATCGCCGTGGGCTACGGGGACGGTCTGAGCCCGGAGCTGGTCGGGGCCAATGGCCCGGTGCTTATCCGGGGGCGGCGGGTCCCCATGCTGGCCTGCTGCATGGACCAGACCATTGTGGACGTCACCGGCCTGGACTGCCGGGTGGACGACGAGGTGACCCTGTACGGGTACGACCGGGCGGGAAATTTTCTCTCCGCCCAGGAGGTGTCCCTCCTCATCGGGGACGACGAGGGGTGCGGGCTCACCTCCCTACTCAGCGGGCGGGTGGCCCGGGTATACGAGGAACGGTAAAAAACGTGCCGGAAGGTGCAACCTTCCGGCACGTTCAGCTTGTCGAAAACCTCTGTTCAGATGAATCCGCCCGAGTGTCGGCGGGGGAGCTCGAGGGGGCGGCAGCCCGCCTCGAGTGGGATCGAATGCCCTGAATGCCTTGCATGGCAAGGCGTTCAGCGAGCGCAGCGAGGACTTTTCCGCCGCGCAGCGGCGGGAAAGTAACGGCATTTTTACAGGCTGTCGGAAAAGTCCTTAGACTTTTTCGACAGCCTGAACGTGCCGGAAGGTGCAACCTTCCGGCACGTTGTTCGTCTATTAAGACAGATGGTAAAATTTAAGGAAAATTCTATTGAAATTTTTACAAAAAGCGGTATGCTAGAGAGGACTGCAGCATAGGAGGAGACGAAATTGAGCGGATTGCGGAGCCTGCTGTACCGGGATACCTTTCCCCGGCTGGCGGCGGATCTTCGGGAGCAGCCGGGCAAGTGGCTGTCAAGGCTGGTATTTTTGCTGGGGCCCTGGGCCTCTTTTTGGATGGTGGAGATCCTAAATGAGAACGACGTGTTCTCCGATCTCTACGCCTGGCAGGTGCTGATGAACCTGATCTGGTACTACATATGGTTCGTGGTGTGCCGTCTGGCGCTGGGCCGGCGGAGGCGGGCGGCGGCCCTGGCGGCGGCGGTTTGCTTTCTGGTGGGACTGGTCAACCACTATGTGCTCCGGTTCCGGGGCCGCATCCTGTTTCCCGCCGACCTGACCGCCTGGCGGACGGCGGCCAATGTGGCCGACGCCTTCGACTTCTCCATCGACCTGGAGATGCAGCAGGCCCTGATCCTTCTTGTGGCCTATCTGGCCATGGTGTTCTTCTGTGTCCCCCAGAAAAAGCGGGACAAGATGCCCAAGCCCCTGGGGGCCGGACTCATCCTCTTTATCCTGGGCTACAATTTCGCGTTTTTCTGCACCGGCGCCCTCCCGGCCCTGGGGATCTACACCCAGCAGTGGGTGACCCAGGCCAACGGCTTCCTGCTGAACTTCACCGTGGCCATGCGGTACAGCTCGGTGGACAAGCCGGAGGATTACAGCCACGACAAGGTGCTGGAGCTGATGGAGGAGTACCCAGCGGTGGAGGGGGACGGCTCCGTCACCCAGCCGGTGAACATCATCGCCATCATGAACGAGTCCTTTGCGGATATGACTATCTTTGAAAACCTGGCGGTCTCGGACGACCCCACCCCCTTTCTCCACTCCCTGGAGGAGAACACGGTGAAGGGGTGGATGTACTCCCCCGTCACCGGCGGCGGGACGGCCAGCGTGGAGTTTGAGTATCTCACCGGCTTCGCCACTATCTTCCAGCCGCCCCACACGGTGGCCTATCAGCTCTACACCGAGGAGGGCATGCCCTCCCTGGCCGCCCTGGCGGGCAGCCAGGGATATGAGAGCACCGCCTTTCACCCCTATCAGTCCTCCGGCTGGAACCGGCCCATTGTGTACAGCAACATGCGCTTCGACCATCAGATGTACCAGGAGGACGTGGAGGACCCATATCTCATCCGGCGGTATATCTCCGACCAGTCGGATTATGAGAAGCTCTATGAGATCACTGACGGGAAGCAGGGGGATAAGACCTTCATCTTCAATGTGACCATGCAGAACCACAGCAGCTACGCCCAGGGCTGGAACAACCTGGAGAAAACCGTCACCCTCCCGGACGTCCAGAAGGCGGCAGACACCACAGCGGAGCAGTACCTGTCCCTGATCCGGGCCAGCGACGACGCCCTGCGGGATCTGATCGAGCATTACAGCCAGAGTGAGGAGCCCACCATGGTGGTCTTTTTCGGCGACCATCAGCCGCCCCTGAAGAACGCCTTCTATGAACAGCTTTATGGCAAAAAGCTGTCTGAGCGCACCACCGAAGAGGTGATGCAGCAGTACGCCACCCCCTTCTTCATCTGGACCAACTACGACATAGAGGAGCGGCAGGACGTGGTCATCAGCCCCAATTTCCTGGGGGTGCTCACCGCCCAGATGGCCGGTCTGCCCCTCACCGGGTACATGAATTTTCTGTCCCAGCTCTATGAGGTGCTGCCGGTGATCACCCCGGTGGGCCTGATCTCCGCCCAGGGGGAGTTCCTCACCGATGAGGAGCTCGATGAGGAGCAGCAGGAGTGGCTCATCACCTATGAGACGCTGAACTACTGCGGCATGGTGGACCTGTTCGACGAGGCAAGGCCCATGTACTGCCTGGATTAAAAAAACAGCCGCCCAACTGGGCGGCTTTCAGGCTGTCGGAAAAGTCTTTGGACTTTTTCGACAGCCTGAAAGAATGCCGATACTTTCCCACCGCTGCGCGGCGGAAAAGTCCTCGCTGCGCTCGCTGAACGCCTTGCTCTGCAAGGCATTCAGGGCATTCGATCCCACTCGAGGCGGGCTGCCGCCCCCTCGAGCTCCCCCACCCTAATTTGAGTGGGATTCATCTCAACAGAGTTTTTTGACAAGCTGAACAGCCGCCCAACTGGGCGGCTGTTTTTGTTGGTTACAGCTGAAAGTCCTCGTCTTTGAGTCCGCTGAAGTCCGCCTTGGCGGGGCGGGGCGGGACCCGCTTGAGGGGGTCATACCGAAAGGCGCGGCAGTGAGACGCGCCGGACATGACGCCTTTCTTGTCGCACACTACCTGGTCCGCGTCCAGGGGGCGGCTGCGGGCGCAGTAGGAGCAGCGGGGATCGATGTTCTTTTGAAACAGGGCCATGAAAGGGCCTCCTTTTCCTGATGTGAAATCTTAACTTTTATTATACTCCCCGGAGCCGCTTTTTTCCACTGCTTTTTTTCACCGCCTGGAGGGCCAGGGCAAACAACAGCAGCCAGGTGCCCCAGGCGGATGCGGTGGAGATGGTGAGGGCCCGCTGAAAGTCCAGAGCGGCCAGGAGCTCCGTTTGCTCTGCCAGGTAGGCGGAGACGGGGGCCTCCAGGGGGAGGAGGGGGACCAGAAGCCCCAGCAGCGCGGCGGACAGTCCCCCGTGGAGGAGCTTTCCCACCAGATAGGTGCGCATGGACAGACCGCTGTCTCCCAGAAAGGCCAGCACCTGACAGTGGACGGACAGACCCGCCCACCCCAGCATGAAGGCGGCCATGGACAGCCGCCCGGACAGGGAGCCGCCGGTGAGGGAGGACACCCCTGATGAAACCTCCAGTACGCCGGTGAGCAGCCGCCGGGCCCAGGACTGGTCAAAGCCCAGGGGACCGAACAGCAGGGAGAGCAGCCGGGCCAGACCGGTGAGCACGCCGGTGAGGCTGAGCATGCGGATGATAACGGTAAAAAACAGCACAAAGGCGCAGATGTTCAGGGTGGAGGCCAGAGCCCCGGCGACCGAGTGGGTGAAGGCGGTGGGGAAAGAGGCGGTCTGAAACTGGACCCCCTGGAGCCGCCCACTGCGGGGGCCCTCCCCCGGGCGGTAGAAGCGGAACAGCAGCCCCACCAGCAGGGAGGCGGCCATGTGGACCAGGTAGAGGAGCAGCCCCAGGGCCCCGCTGCCGAAGATCCCGGCCCCCACCACCCCAAAGATGAAGGCGGGACCGGAGTTGTTGCAGAAGGCCAGCAGCCGCTCCGCCTCCGTCTTGGAGCACTGGCCGCTCTGGTAGAGGGAGATGGCCGTCCGGGCCCCCACCGGATAGCCCCCCACAAAGCCCAGGGCCAGGGCGGAGGCGCAGGCCCCGTTCACCCGGAACAGGGGCGCCATCACCGGCTGAAACAGCCGCCCCAGGTATCGGGACATCCCCAGCTCCACCACCAGGGAGGAGAGGACGAAGAAGGGGAACAGGGAGGGGACGATCACATTGCCGCACAGCTTCAGGCCGTCCCTCATGGCCCCCATGGCCTCCCCCGGCCACAGCACCAGGGCCAGCGCGGCGCACAGCAGCCCCAGGGCCAGCAGAAGCTCCCGGTATTGCCGCTTTCCCACCAGCCGCCCCACAGCGCTCCCTCCTTTAGGCCTTGTATAAAGCATGTCAATCAGCCCTGACGGCGGGCCTTTTTCCGCCATACCGCGTTGATTTTCCTTGCAATCCACAAAGGATTTACACGGCAAATCGCCTTGTCTGGCGAAAAAATTCCTCGCCGTTGGGCACATTTCCATGCTTCAAACAAGGCCTAGATCAAACTGGAAAAAGAATATGCGGAATGAGGGCAAAACTTGCTTGTCCCGGGGAAATTCCGACGGAAAAAAACCAAAACGGGAAAAGAATTGCATCCTCCGCTTGCGGAACCCTGCAAAACCGATTATAATGAATAACAAGAAGGAGACAGCCGCCTTTTGGGAAAGGAGGCGCGGAACCATGAGCGCGCAGGATATTTTTGAGACCATCAGCAGCCAGTATTTTCAGCTGACCAACTCGGAGAAGAAAGTGGCCGACTATGTGCTGGCCCACCGGATGGACGCCCAGTACATGTCCATCTCCGAACTGGCGGAGGAGTGCGCGGTGGCCGACGCCACCATCTCCCGGTTCTGCCGCCGCCTGGGGCTGGGGGGCTACAACACCTTCAAGCTGGAGCTGGCCAAGGCGTCCATGGCCGCCCACAGCGCCCGCCGGGCGGGAATGGAGGAGGGCGGCCGGGACGGTTTTGAGGCCATGTGCCGGGAGCGGATGCAGGAGAGCACCGCCGCCCTGGAGCAGACGGTGAAGCGGCTGGACCCGGAGGCCCTGAAGCGGGCGGCCGACCTGCTGCTCCAGGCGGGGAGGGTGCTGTGTATGGGGCAGGGGAGCTCCATGGTGCTGGCGGAGGAGGCCTGGACCCTGCTGTCCTCCATCTCCCCCAAATTTGCCCTGGTGCCAGACTCCCACCAGCAGATGGCCGCCCTGGCCCTGATGGAGGAGGGGGACGCGGCCCTGTACTTCTCCTACTCCGGTTCCACCCGGGAGATCCAGGACGCCCTGGAGGTGGCCCACGCCCGGAAGGGAAAGGTGATCCTGATCACCCGCTTTCCCAAGTCCCCCGGGGGGCTGAAGGCGGATGTGGTCCTCCAGTGCGGCTCCAACGAGGGACCCCTCCAGGCCGGGTCGGTTCCCGCCCGGGTGGCTCAGCTGTTTGTACTGGACCTGCTGTACACCGAGCTGTTCCAGCGGGCTCCGGAGCAGGCGGTGGAGTGCCGGGAGCGCATCGCCGAAGCCATTGCACGAAGGCATGTATAGAAACATCCCCCCTTCCGACAGCGAAGCCGCCGGAAGGGGGGATGGATGTCAAAAAACCATCTTGCATGCGTTCGTTTTCGAAAGGGCAGAGCTCTTAGGTTTGCAACATAGGCGCAGCCCAAAAGAAGCCGTTTTTCCCACAGCCTCACGGGGGCCTGGCATTGAAATGCCTGACCTCCGTTTTTTTCGTCCCAGGTCCTCTACGAAGCATGACAACATTACAAACTGGTCCTAAGTCAGTACCAGGATCTCTCCGGCGATCCGCTCCCCCTCCAGCGCGCCCCGACCGAAGTCCACATAGGGGTGGTAGAGCCCCTCCAGCTCGTCGTGCATGGCCTTGGCCTGGGCCAGGGAGTCCACCGCCTCCTCCACCAGGGCGGCGGACACTTTCAGGGCGAAGCGCAGCCGGGGCCGGCATCGGCGGAGCAGGTCCTGGTCCGCCATAGTCTCCAGCCGCAGGCGGCGGCAGGCCCGCCCCGGGTAGGGCTGGGCCGGAGTGGAGGTGACGAAGGCCAGCCCCGCCTCGGGCACCAGCAGGTGGGCCAGCCGCTCCGGTGCCATGGGGTCGGGGCAGGCCACCACGTCATAGCCCCCCAGCACCGCCCCGGAGAGCAGCCGGGCCAGCAGAGGGTGGGCCAGGCCGTACCGGTCGGACAGCTCATAGATCCGGGTGCACTGGGCGGACGCGGTGCCGTAGAGGGTCAGTACGCCCTTATGGGTCACCGCCCCCAGGAAGCGCTGCTTCACCGCCCCCGCCTCGCCGGTCTTTCTGGGCTTCAGCTCCCGGCTCAAAATGCCCCGGGCCCGCTTGGCCAGCTTCGCCTCCAGCTCCTCCGTCATCAGGGTGTCCCGCACGTCCTCCCGGATCTCGGCGGCCGCCCCCAGGCAGCGGTAGGCCCGCTGGTAGTGCTCCTTGTAGCCCCTCATGCACCCCTGGAGCTCCTCCCGCACCGCCTGGAGCCCCTCCCGGTCATAGCAAACGCCCAGGTTGACGTACTGCTCCACCACGCCGGGATACTTGGGTTCTATGACGTGGGGGGCCGTGCCGTCCACCAGGGCCGCCTTCAGCCGGGGCAGTACTACCCCGTCCAGGGAATCCGGGTCTCCGGAACACAGGATGTACTCCACCGTCTCCCCCGCCTGGGCGGCCTGGGCCGCCACCTGGCGCATGAGGGTGGACTTGCCGCAGCCCGGACCGCCCTTGATGATGTAAATGGCGTTGGCTGTCTCCGGGGGCAGCAGCTGGTCGTAGAGCGAGTAAAAGCCCTGGGGCGAGTTGGCCCCCAAAAAATATTGGATCTGATAGGTCTGAGACATGGATGCTTCCCTCCATTGGTTCCAAAATCTGTCCCAGACTATGCGCCTGAGCGCCCCGTGGTGCGAAAAACCCACTGGTCAACGGCGAAAATCTGCGGTATAATATCCCTTGCGCCGGGACGGCCCGCCGCCCCGGCCCCAACCGCGCACAAGGAAACTGGAGGAACGCCCATGACACATGAGAAGACGCGCTTTCTTGCCTATATCTGCCCCCGCTGCCGCCAGTCGGTGATCGTGGAGAAGGACGTATTCGCCCTGGCCGCCGCTCCGGCCCACATCAAGTGCCCCTGCGGCAAGTCGGAGCTGACCGTGGAGTTCATGCCCCAGCGGGTCACCTTAAGCGTCCCCTGCGTGGCCTGCGGCCGGGAGCACCTGGTCTCCTGCCCCTCCCACGCCTTTCTGTGGGAAAAGGCTCTGGCCTTCTCCTGCGCCGCCTCCGGCCTGGACTGCTGCTATGTGGGCGAGGAGGGCCCGGTATACGCCGCCACCGCCCGGCTGGAGCGGGCCATTGACAAGCTGGAGTCCCCCGACGGCTCCGGCCAGACCGAGGACGAGGAGAAGCCCCCCTTCCTGGACCCCCTGATCATGGAGGAGGTTTTGTCTGAGATCCGGGACATTGCCGCCCGGGGCGGCATCTCCTGCACCTGCGGCTCCAAAAACTGGACCTTCCAGGTGAATTACAGCTCGGTGGACCTGCAGTGCCGGGACTGCGGGGCCCAGATGCGCATTCCCGCCGCCACCGCCGACGATCTGGACGACATCTGCTGCAAGACCACGCTGCTGCTGCGGGGAAAGGAGTCCAAATGAGCCTCTTTTACGAGATGACCCTGCCCATCGACTCCCGGGACGTGGATGGGAACGGCTACTGCAAGGCCTCCGCCCTGCTGGGCCACATCCAGGAGGCGGCCACCCAGGCCGCCGAGCACGGGGGCTTCGGCCGGGCCATGACCACCGACGGCTACCACGCCTTCTGGATGCTCACCCGGGTGTGGTATCAGCTCCGCCGCCCCCTGCGGTGGGAGGAGCCCCTCACCATCCGCACCTGGCACCGGGAGGACAAGGGGGCCACCATGTACCGGGACTACGACCTGTTTGTGGACGGGGAGGCGGTGGGCGAGTGCGTCTCCGCCTGGGTGCTGGCCAGCATGGACACCCGGCAGATCATCCGCCTTGCCACCGTGCACGAGCTGGACGGCACCGGCGGCGGGGAGCTGTGCAAAAGCAAGAAGCTCTCCAAGCTCCGCCTGCCTCAGGACCTGGAGCTGGCCGGGCGGCGGAAGCTGCGTTACAGCGACACCGACCTGAACGGCCATGTGAACAACACCCGGTACGCCGACTTCGCCTGCGACGCCCTGGAGATGGAGCGCCTGGGCCCCGACCGGTTCCTGTCCTCCATGCAGATCGGCTATCTGGCCGAGTGCCGCCCCGGAGAGGAGCTGCTCCTCTGGACCAAGGAGCAGGACGGTACCCACTTCGTCCAGGGGATGGACGAAGGCGGCAAATCCCGCTTTGAGGCGGCCCTGATTTTTGGTGAAGTGCTTCCTTGACAACCCCTGTGCCCCGGGGTACAATGAAATATCGAATACACATTTTTGTGACGACAGGCCCCGCGGCTCCCGCGGGGCGGAGAAGGAAAAGGAGTTGTAGCTTATGGTCAATCAGGACGCCGCCCAGAAGTTCGTCAAGCAGGGCCTCACCTTTGACGATGTGCTGCTGATCCCAGCGGCCAGCGACGTGTTGCCCGCCGACGTGGACCTGCACACCCAGCTGACGAAGAAGATCCGGCTGAATATCCCCCTGATCAGCGCTGCCATGGATACCGTCACCGAGTACCGCATGGCCATCGCCATCGCCCGGGAGGGCGGCATCGGCATCATCCATAAAAATATGTCCATCAGCCAGCAGGCCGAGCAGGTGGACATGGTGAAGCGCTCCGAGAACGGGGTCATCACCAACCCCTTCTGGCTGGCTCCCGGCCACACCCTGGCCGAGGCGGACGAGCTGATGGCCAAGTTCCGCATCTCCGGCGTGCCCATCTGCGACAACGGAAAGCTCATCGGCATCATCACCAACCGGGACATGAAGTTCGAGACCGACATGAACCAGCTCATCGACAACGTGATGACCAAGGAAAACCTGGTCACCGCCCCCGAGGGCACCACCCTGGCCGAGGCCAAGGAGATCCTCCGCAAGCACAAGATCGAGAAGCTGCCCATCGTGGACAAGGACTTCCGCCTGAAGGGCCTCATCACCATTAAGGACATTGAGAAGGCCGAGGTATACCCCAACTCCGCCCGTGACGAGAAGGGCCGCCTGCTGGTGGGCGCCGCCATCGGCGCCACCTCCGACGTGCTGGACCGGGTGGCCGCCCTGGTGGAGGCCGGCGTGGACGTGCTGGGCCTGGACTCCGCCCACGGCCACACCCAGAACGTGCTGGAGACCGTCAAGCGCATCAAGGCCCTCTACCCCGACGTGCAGCTGATCGCCGGTAATGTGGCCACCGCCGAGGGCACCCGCGCCCTCATCGAGGCGGGCGCCGACTGCGTGAAGGTGGGCATCGGCCCCGGCTCCATCTGCACCACCCGCGTGGTGGCCGGCATCGGCGTGCCCCAGATCACCGCCATCTATGACGCCGCCCGGGTGGCCGCCGAGTACGGCGTGCCCATCATCGCCGACGGCGGCGTGAAGTTCTCCGGCGACATTGTGAAGGCCATCGCCGCCGGCGGCAATGTGGTCATGATCGGCTCTCTGCTGGCCGGCTGTGAGGAGTCCCCCGGCGAGACCGAGATCTATCAGGGCCGTCAGTTCAAGACCTACCGCGGCATGGGCTCCCTGGCCGCCATGAACCACGGCTCCAAGGACCGCTACTTCCAGGAGAACAACAAGAAGCTGGTCCCCGAGGGCGTGGAGGGCCGCGTCCCCTACAAGGGAACCACCAGCGACACCATCTATCAGCTCATGGGCGGCCTGCGGGCCGGTATGGGCTACACCGGCTGCCACACCATCGAGGAGCTGCAGCAAAACGCCCAGTTCATGCAGATCACGGCGGCCGGCCTGCGGGAGTCCCACCCCCACGATATCTATATCACCAAGGAAGCTCCCAACTACACCATCAGCCCCGACTGATCACCGTTTCAGGGCCGCGCCTGCCGGCGCGGCCCATTTTTTATGATGCCGTCACAGAGGAGGAATCTGATATGGAGCGCTATACCCAGCGCCGGGAGGAGACCTGGGCCCTGGCGGAGGGGGCGGAGCTCTCCCGGGCCCTGGACCGGCTGGGCCGGTGCGAGGACCTGCTCTCCGACCTGGAGCGGGAACAGACCGAACTGGCCCAAAAGCTGGAGGAGCTGCGTCTTCAGGGGAAGAATAAGACCGTCCAGTTTAAGGAGCTGATGGCCCGAAAGCTGGTCAACCAGCAGCTCCGGCTGCGGCTGGAGCAGTACAGGCTCCCCTGATCTTATCTCCGGGGGAGCCGCCGGAATGGAGGAATCCCCATGTTGAATCAACTCTTGGACGGAGGGCTGCTCTTAGGGCTGCTCCTCCCCCTGTTTGGCACCACGCTGGGCGCGGGGTGCGTCTTTTTCCTGAAACACCAGATCCATCCCCTGGTGCAGAAGGCCCTTTTGGGCTTTGCCTCCGGGGTGATGGTGGCCGCCGCGGTGTGGTCCCTGCTCATCCCCGCCATGGACCAGTCCGCCCACCTGGGGCGGCTGGCCTTCCTGCCGGCGGCGGTGGGCTTTCTGCTGGGCATGGCCTTTCTGCTGCTGATGGACCAGCTGGTCCCCCACCTGCACCTGGGCAGCAAGAAGGCGGAGGGCCCCCACAGCAGCTTCAAGCGGCTGACCATGCTGGTGCTGGCGGTCACCCTCCACAACATCCCCGAGGGGATGGCGGTGGGCGTGGTGTTCGCCGGCATGCTCACCGGACAAGGCGAGATCACCCTCACCGGGGCCTTCGCCCTGTCCATTGGCATCGCCATCCAGAACTTCCCGGAGGGGGCCATCATCTCCCTCCCGCTTAAAAGCGAGGGGGCCAGCCGGGGGCGCGCCTTCCTGTACGGTCTGCTCTCCGGAGTGGTGGAACCTGTGGGCGCCCTGCTTACCATTCTGCTGGCCTCTCAGATCGCCCCTGCCCTCCCCTACCTCCTGGCCTTCGCCGCCGGAGCCATGCTCTATGTGGTGGTGGAGGAGCTTATCCCCGAGGCCAGCCAGGGGGACCACTCCAACCTGGGCACCATCGGCTTCGCCGTGGGTTTTACCCTGATGATGATTTTGGACGTGGCCCTGGGGTAGCATTTGCGTTAAACTGCACGGAATCTTTGCCTTGATGTCGTTACCGCAAGCTGTGGATCGTCTGCGTCCGTGCAAACCTGGATGCTCGTCCTTTCTGTATCTCCTCTCCCGGAAAACCATAGAGTAGTTTTGAGGACCAATCATTGTTGGTAAAATTTTTGGAAAAAGCCTTATTTCCGAGATGCAGAAGATAAGTTGACCGAAGGCCAAGAGAAGCCGCCACAGGCGGCATCCTCGGGAATGACGGAATCGCATCATATTCTGCCGTCTGCGGGCGGTGGAACTCCTTACAGAAGAGTTCTTTGACTTTCCTTGCCGTCTGGGGTATAATAAAGATGTGCAAATGGAACTTTCGAAGCTCTGGAAAGGAGTGTTTTCAATGAGTTTTGATCCCTATGAATTTGACCGGGACTACACCCCCAACCCTGCAAACCGGCGGGTGGTCACCGAAGGGGAGTATACCTCCCGGACCTTCCTGTGGATGGTGCTGGGTCTGATGATTACCTTTGGCGTGGCGGTGGTGGGATGGATTACCAACCTGACGCTGTATGTGTATGTGTACGCGCCCTTTGTCCAGCTGGCGGTGCTGATTGCCACCCTGGTCATGGCCTATACCATGTCCGCCCGCATTGAGAAGATGTCGGTGGGGACGGCCCGGTCCATTTTTGTGGCCTTCTCCGCCCTGTTCGGGTTTACCCTGTCCATCTACCTGTATGTGTACCGGCTGGACAGCATCATCCTTGTGTTCCTGGCCACTGCCCTGTACTTCGGCGTGCTGGCGGCCTATGGACATTTCACCAAGCGGAACCTGGCGGGTATCGGTCCCATCCTGTTCTCCGGCCTGATCTTCCTGGTGGTGTTTGGACTGGTGAGCCTGTTCATCCCGGCTCTCACCGCCTTTGACACCATTGTGTGCCTCATCGGCATCGCGGTGTTTCTGGGCTACACCGCCTACGACACCCAGCGCATCCGGGAGTACTACCACTACTACGCCGGCTATCCGGATATGATGGAAAAGGCGTCCATCTTCTCCGCGTTGCAGCTGTATCTGGACTTTATCAACCTGTTTTTGTACCTGCTTCGCTTCCTGGGCAAGAGCCGCAACTGAAAAATGCCGTTACTTTCCCGCCGCACAGCGGCGGGAAAGTCCTCGCTGCGCTCGCTGAACGCCTTGCCAAGCAAGGCATTCAGGGTATTCGATCCCATTCGAGGCGGGCTGCCGCCCCCTCGAGCTCCCCCGCCAAAACTGAGGCGCATTCTACTCAGCAGAGGTTTTTTGACAAGCTGAAAAATCCCGGCACCGCGTGGTGCCGGGATTTTTTTCGGTCATGTCACCGCCAAGACAGGAGCACGTCCACGTCCTTGCGCTTGGGGGCGGGGCCCACCTCCGCCGGGTGTCCCACGGCGATGAGGGCCATCAGCTCCTGGTCCTGGGGGATCTCCAGGTAGGCCTGGAGGCGCTTGCGGTCGAACACCCCCATGATGACGGTGCCCAGCCCCAGGTCGTGGGCGGCCAGGCAGAAGGTCTGAGCGGCGATGCCGCAGTCGTAGTACTGCCAGCCGTCCTCCCGGTCGGTGGTGAAGGTGCCGTCCCGGTTGTAGCCGCAGCGGTCTTTTACAAAGGTCTGGGCCACCAGCAGGGGAGCCCCCTTGATGATGTTGGGGTTGTTGGCTCCGGCCAGACAGTACTCCTCGGCGATGGTGTTTTGGACCGCCGGGTCCTCAATGGCCAGATAGCGGCTGATCTGGGTGTTTTTCCAGCTGGGGGCGTAGGCGGCCAGGGCCACCACCTTCTCCAGCAGCTCGCGGCTCACCGGCTCGTCGGTAAATTTCCGAACGCTGCGCCGGGTGAGAATACAGGTCTGTGCGTCCATCAAGAAAATCCTCCTGGAACGATGATTGGGATGGGGTTATGGTAGACCGGAGCGAAACATTTGTCAAGGGCAGGGGAGAGAAAAATTTCCGCCCCCCGCCCTTTTCAAGGGGAGGGGGATATGGTACACTTACCCCTGGTGATTACATTATGATACGCATTCAAAATATTCCCCTGCCCATCGGCGGGGATCTGGAGCTTTTACGCAGGCGGGCGGGCAAGGCCCTTGGGGTGCGCCCCGGGGCGATTGAGGACCTTGTCCTGGTCCGGCAGTCCATCGACGCCCGGAAGAAGCAGGACGTGCACTACGTGTACACCGTGGACGTATCCCTGAAAAGCGGGGAGGAGCAGGCGGTGGAGCGGACCGGAAAGAAAAACATCGCCCTGGTAACCCCCAAGCCCTATGTGTTCCCGGAGGTGAAGCGCCGCTCGGGGACCATGCCCGTGGTGGTGGGGATGGGGCCGGCGGGGCTGTTTGCCGCCCTGTTTCTGGCCCGGAACGGCATCCCCAGCGTGGTGCTGGAGCGGGGCGAGGACGTGGACGCCCGCACCGCCAAGGTGGAGGGGTTCTGGGCCGGAGGAGCGCTGGACCCCGCCTCCAACGTACAGTTCGGGGAGGGGGGCGCGGGCACCTTCTCCGACGGGAAGTTGACCACCGGCACCCACGACCCCCGCATCTCGGCGGTGATGGACGCCCTGGTGGGGGCGGGGGCCCCGGCGGACGTGAAGTGGTCCCACAAGCCCCACATTGGCACCGACATTCTGCGGCAGGTGGTGAAGCGCATCCGCCAGGAGCTCATCGCCCTGGGGTGCGACGTGCGCTTCGGCCATCAGCTCACCGGCCTGGAGACCGGGGAGGGGATGCTCACCGGCGTGCGCGTGGAGGGCCCCCAGGGGGCGTACCGCCTGGACTGTGACGCCCTGGTGCTGGCCCCGGGACACTCCGCCCGGGACACCTTTGCCATGCTCCACGGGGCGGGGGTGCCTATGGAGCAGAAGCCCTTCGCCATCGGGGTGCGCATTGAGCAGGACCAGGCCGCCGTCTCCCGGGCCCAGTACGGACCCTCCTGGGAGCAGCTGCCCCCCTCGGACTACAAGCTGGCCTGCCACCTGCCCACCGGCCGGTCCGCCTTCACCTTCTGCGTGTGCCCCGGGGGAGAGGTGGTGGCCGCCGCCTCCGCCCCGGGGCAGGTGGTGACCAACGGCATGAGCTACCGGGCCCGGGACGGGAAGAACATCAACGGCGGCTTCCTGGTGGGGGTGGGTCCGGAGGACTTTTCGGCCTTCGGCTCCGACCCCCTGGCCGGGGTGCGCTTCCAGGAGCAGTGGGAGCACGCGGCCTTTCAGCTGGGGGGCGGGAACTTTTATGCCCCCGCCCAGCGGGTGGAGGACTTCCTCCTGAAACAGCCCTCCCAGGGGCCGGGGAGCATCCGGCCCACCTACCGCCCCGGGGTGACCTGGACGGAGCTGGACCGGTGTCTGCCCCGGGCGGTGGCCGACACCCTGCGGGGGGCCCTGCCCCTGATGGACCGGAAGCTCCGGGGCTTTGCCTGTCCGGACGGGGTGCTCACCGGAGTGGAGACCCGCTCCTCCTCACCGGTGCGCATCCTCCGGGACGAGACCCTCCAGTCCGCCCTCCGGGGTCTCTACCCCTGCGGCGAAGGGGCCGGGTATGCCGGTGGGATTGTTAGTGCCGCGGTGGATGGTATCCGGGTGGCCGAGGCCATCGCCAAGGGATGACCGGCCCCTTCGCCGGGGCCCCGCCGCAGG
>NZ_NFKI01000019.1 GCF_002160305.1 Pseudoflavonifractor sp. An184 | reverse complement strand
GTCCTCGCTGCGCTCGCTGAACGCCTTGCTCTGCAAGGTGTTCAGGGCATTTGATCCCACTCGAGGCGGGCTGCCGCCCCCTCGAGCTCCCCCGCCCCAACTTGAGCGGCTTTATCTCAACAGAGGTTTTTTGACAAGCTGAAGGGACAGGTCTTAGACCTGTCCCTTAAAACACAGAGGCGAAACGCAGTTTCGCAGGAAATTTCTTTGCCTACTTTCTTTTTCAAAGAAAGTAGGTTACACGGGGCCCTGGCGGAAGCGCTCGATCATCTCGTGGGTGAGGGAGATGGCCGACCCGCCCTGGGGCAGGTTCTCCCGGTCGAACCAGGTGCCCTCACCCAGCTCGTCCTCCTGGAGGGTGACCGTCTCGTCGTCGGTATCCAGGTCGCAGTAGAAGCCGGACAGAAGGCTGCTGGAGAAGCTCCAGGGCTGGCTCTTATAGAAGCGGATGTTCTTCACCGGCAGGCCCACTTCCTCCATGACCTCCCGGCGCACCGTGTCCTCCAGCGGCTCGCCGATCTCCGCAAAGCCCGCGATCAGAGCGTAGTTCCGGGTGGCCCCGGGCCGGGAGTACTTGGTGAGCAGCAGCCGGTTCCCATGGGTCACCGCCACAATCACCGCCGGGGAGATGGTGGGATAGACCAGATTGCCGCAGGCGGGACAGCGCATGGCCCGCTCCACCTTGTCCGGCTGGGCGGGGAAGCCGCACCGGCCGCAGAACTGATGGTCGTGGTACCAGCCGTGGAGCTGGCTGGCGGTGATACAGGCGAAGGCCAGCCAGCCGGGCTCCATGTCCCGGAACCCGCCGTTTTTCGCCGGGACGGCGGCCTCCAAAACCGCCTGGGGGACCACATGACACCAGTGAAAAGCCACGTCGTCAATGGCAAACAGATAAGTAAGGGGAAGCTGAGACAGATCCGCCAGCGCCTCCGCCTCCTCCCACAGGAAGGGCAGACCAGTGGCGCCATTCAGAAGCGTAATGGTGTCCTGGTAAAAAAAGACCCGGTCCCCGGCCTTAGGCGGTCTGGGATGATAGGCGTTGTCATAGCGGTGGGGCGCAATATCCTGAATCACAGGGACTCCTTCTTTCTCTCTGAAAATATTCTGTCCCCATTATGGAGGTTTTCCCCGCCGCTGTCAACCGCTTCCGGTGGAAAAGGGAGTCCCTGACGCAGCAGAAAACAAATCGCCCGGTAGTCTGCCGCAAAGAGGCTGCCCCGCCGCCACAGGAAGGTGAAGTCGTGATCAATGGAACAGTCCTCCAGAGGGATCTCCCGCAGCCGCCCGGACTCCAGCTCTCTCTGCACCACAGGCTGGTAGAAGAAGGAAATCCCCGCTCCGGCGCAGACCAGAGACTTAATGAGATTTAAACTGCCCAGCTCCGTAACGCGCCGGAAGTTCCGAACCCCCAGGTTCCGCACCTCCAGCGCCCGCTCCAGTACGTTTCGGGTGCCCGACCCCGGTTCTCGCACCAGCAGACGCTCCTCCAGCAGGTCCTCCAGCCGGCGGACCGGACGGACGAAGGCGTGTTCGGGCGCGCACACAGGGAAATACCGCTGGGTGCAGTAGACCAGACTGTCGTAAGCCTGCTTGTCAAAATAGCCCTCCACAATGGCAAAGTCCAGTTCCCCCTGGTCCAGCAGCTTCAGCAGCTCCCGGGTGTTGGAGGTAAGCATGTACAGCTGAATGTCCGGTTCCCGCTCCAGCAGCCGGAGCAGAGGAGCAGGCATGATGTACTCCCCAATGGTCAGGGTGGCGCCAAAGCGCAGATGGCGGCGGGCGTTCTCCTTCCGGATCGCTTCTCTCAGCCGGAGGGCGTCGTGGTGCATGGCGGCGGCAGTGCGGAACAAAAGCTGCCCGCTCTCCGTAAGCAGAAGTCGCTTCCCCTGACTGCGGAACAGCGTGGCGCCGTACCGCTCCTCCAGAGCGCGGATGTGCTGCGACACCGCGGGCTGGGTGATGTGGAGCTGCTCCGCCGCCCTGGTATAGTTCATCGTCCGGCAGACTGTAAGGAAGGTCTCCACACGAACATCCAGCATAAGTCCCACCCCTTTTCATGCGTTATCCTGCTTGCCGGCGCTCTTCCCCCTGTGGGGATACGCCACAAGCGGTTTTCATATTTCTATTATAATATAAACTTATTAAAATATAAAGAAGTATAATTTTACATGATGAAAATTTTGGAGTATAGTGGTGCCACTGATTGGAAAAGGAGCGATTCCGAATGACAAAGATCAAACAATTGGGCCCCGGCCTGCTGCTCTGTCTGGCGCTGGCGGTCCCCTGCTGGATGCTGGGAAAAGCCTTCCCCATCGTAGGCGGACCGGTGTTCGCCATTTTAGCCGGCATGGTAGTGACCATGTTCTACCGCAGCAAAGCACGTACGCAGGCAGGCATCGCCTACACCTCCAAAAAAATCCTGCAATATGCAGTGATTCTGCTGGGCTTTGGGCTGAATCTGTCCGAGATCGCCAAGGTAGGGGCCGTCTCACTGCCCATTATCGTCTCAACGATTTCCACCTCTTTGATTGTCTCCTTTGTGCTTTACAAGCTACTGAACATGCCCGCCAACATCTCTACCCTGATCGGCGTGGGCTCCTCCATCTGCGGCGGCTCCGCCATCGCCGCCACAGCCCCAGTGATCCGCGCCGGCGACGAGGAGATTGCCCAGTCGATCTCCGTGATCTTCCTGTTTAACATTCTCGCCGCCCTTATCTTCCCCACCCTGGGCGGAGTTTTGGGCCTGTCCAACGAGGGCTTCGGCTTGTTTGCCGGCACGGCCGTGAACGACACCTCCTCTGTTACCGCCGCCGCGTCCGCCTGGGACGGCATGCACCCCGGAGCCAACACCCTGGATCAAGCTACCATTGTGAAGCTCACCCGCACTCTGGCCATCATCCCAATTACGCTGGTTCTGGCCGTCTGGCGGACCGCCAAAGTCAAACGGACCGGAGGGACTCAGGAGAGCAGCTTCTCCCTGAAAAAGGTCTTTCCCTTCTTTATCCTTTTCTTTGTCCTGGCCTCGGTGATTACCACTGCGGCAACCTCCGCCGGCGTGGCCGCCTCCGCGTTCCAGCCATTCAAAGAGCTGTCCAAGTTTTTTATCATCATGGCCATGGGGGCCATCGGCCTGAACACTGATTTGGTGAAGCTGATCCGTACCGGCGGCAAACCGATCTTTATGGGACTGTGCTGCTGGCTGGCTATCGCGGCGGTCAGTTTGGGGATGCAGCATGCGCTTGGAATCTGGTAATTTCCAGCGGCTGCACCGTCCTCTCTCGCCCGTTGCCACGGAAAATTTTTCTCCGTAAAGACAGAGAGGACCATGGACTTGACTTCTTCATTGGAAAACGGCAAAAGGCTCCGAGAAAATCGGAGCCTTTTGCCTTCAGGCTGTCAAAAAAGTCCAGGAACTTTTTCGACAGCCTGAAAAAATGCCGTTACTTTTGCGCCGCACAGCGGCGTAAAAGTCCGCGCTTCGCTTGCCGGAATCCTTGCACAGCAAGGCTTCCGGGGCATTTGATCCCATTCGAGGCGGGCGGCTGCCCCCTCGAGCTCCCCCGCCTTGACTCGGGCCGATTTTATTCTGCGCAGGTTTTTCGACAAACTGCGGCAAAAGGCTCCGAGAAAATCGGAGCCTTTTGCCTGTGTGTTGTATGTGTTGTAAAGGAGAGGGAGAAATGGGAGATATGTATGATTACTGGGTACGATGATATAGTAACCGATAATTAAGGCAATTTCGTGACGGGCCTATGAACTTTTTGCAAACAGTTCCCGGGTTTGTGAACAGATTTTGTCCAACCGCCCAATTTACAGGCCTGTGAGATCAAAGGGAGGGGTGTACTCCTCCCTGGCGCTGGTCCGCTCCTGACAGAAGCCGGGCAGCCCCAGATTCTGCATGTAGGCGATGGCGCTCTCCATCTCCCCCCGGCGCAGGCGGCGGTTCAGCTCCGGGGTGCGGGACAGATCGCCCCAGGGGGTGTACTGGCTCATGAGGGAGAAGAGCACGGTTCCCCGGGGAAATTCCTCGGAAACCCAGTCCATGACCGCCTTGGCCTGGTTCACCTGCCCCGGGAGGATCAGGTGGCGGATCACCGTCCCCTGGAGGAGCAGGCCGCTCTCGTCAAACCGGCAGGGGCCTGTCTGCCGGACCATCTCCCGAATGGCGGCCCGGGCCGCCTGGGGATAGTCCGGGGCGGCGGAGTAGCGCTCCGCCGTCTTTGGGTCCAGGTACTTGAAATCCGGGAGGTAGATGGACACCCGGCCCTCCAGGGCCCTCAGGGTCTCCACCCGGTCGTAGCCCCCGGAGTTCCACACCGCCGGCACCGGGAGGGGCTCCTCCAGTACCTGGCGCACCACATGGGCGTAGTGGGTGGGGTTGACAAAGTTGATGTTATGGGCCCCCTGGGCGACGAGCTCCAGGCAGATCTCCCGCAGGCGCTCCACCGTGACCGGCCTGCCGAAGTCCTGATGGCTGATCTTCTCATTCTGACAGAACACACACCCCAGGGAGCAGCCGGAGAAGAAGATGGTCCCGGACCCACGGGCGCCGGAGATGGGGGGCTCCTCCCACATGTGGAGGGCGGCCCGGGCCGCCACCGGCGCGGCGGGCATGCGGCAATAGCCCTCGCCCACCATATCTGTGCGCAGGGCATTGCATCGCCGGGGACAGAGATTGCAGAGCATTTTCTATCTCTCCTTTGTCAAATAAAATCAATCAGCCACCAGTGATACCCAATTCCTGCGCCGGCAATGGCCCCTAATCCTATTAAAATGAGTTCCACTTTATGGGTTTTCAGATACTGTTTCGCAGTCGCTATGATTTCTCTATCTTCCGCATCCATAATAATTCCCGCCTCTCAATTGTATTTACCATAGAAGTCCGGTCTTGGCTGGGCCGTACAATTCGCACCGCAGAGGAGACCGGGCATGGGACCCTGCCCCTTCATCCGCCTCAGTGTACGCACTGGGGTGCCTTCCATTTATCTAGGGGAGGGCCGGACGGGCGGCCCGGTGTGCCGCCCCTACGGGCAGAACGAAACAGCGGCATAATCAGAGGCGTTCCCCTCATCCGGTCCAGTGTGCGTACTGGACCACCTTCCCCCAGGGGAAGGCTTTCGGGCGACCGCAAGGGTCGCCCCTACGGCATGAAATGGAGCAGGGGTGTTGGTTCGGCAAAGCCAGGCGCAGTTGCGGAACCGCAACAACGGCAATTTTTGCAACCCCAGGCCCCAGTGGGCCGGATTGAACTGATAAACGCCACTCAGATTTTGCGCGCCGAAAATGCTGCAACATTTTTCAGAAAAGCTCTCCCGTAATGGGGGTCCGGGGGAAAGCCGTCATTGGCGAACGAAGTTCGCCTCTGCGGCGTCCCCCGGTGATTCTTTGGTGACTTTCTCATCACTGAGAAAGTCACTCGCCGCCGGGGCGGCGAAATCCCCCCTAAGAAAAATACCCCAGCTTCCCTTTGACATACTCCGAGAATGCCTGAAAGGCATTGGGCACAGCGTACTCCCGGGCCAGGGCCTCCCGGTCCGCCCACACCCAGCCCTCCGGAAGGGCCAGCCCCTCCGTCCGGGCGGTATAGGCGGTCATGCGCCACTCAATGTGGGTGAAGATGTGCCTGCCCGTCCCCACCAGCTCCAAATCCGCCGGAGACAGCCCCAGGGCGTCGGGAATCGTCTCCTCCCCGGCCAGCTCGTTGGGGTACTCCCAAAGCCCGGCCAGCAGGCCCTTTCCCGGCCGCCGCCGCAGGGCCACGCCGTCGTCGGAGAAAATCAGATACACCCGGCGCTCCTCCATGCGGCGCGCCTTCTTGGGGGCCTTCACCGGCAGCTCCCCGATGCGGTCCTCCACGAGGGCCCGGCAGAAGGAGGCCGCCGGGCACTTGTCACACTGGGGCGCGCCGTTGGGCAGGCAGACGGTGGCCCCCAGCTCCATCATGGCCTGGTTGAAGTTCCCCGGCTCCCCTGCGGGAATGACCGCCTGGAGGGCGGCGGTCACCTTCTTCTTCATGGCGGGAGAGGTGATGTCCCCGCTGTCCCCGGTGATCCGGGCCGCCACCCGCAGCACATTCCCATCCACCGCCGGCACCGGAATGCCGAAGGCAATGGAGGCGATGGCCCCAGCGGTGTAGTCCCCCACACCCGCCAGGGAGCGGATGTCCTCATAAGTGTTTGGAAATACCCCGCCGAACTGCTCCATGATCTGCCGGGCCGCCTTCTGCAGGTTCCGGGCCCGGCTGTAATAGCCCAGCCCCTGCCACAGCTTCATCAGAGCGTCCTCCGGCAGCGCAGCCAAATCAGCCACCGTGGGAGCCGACTCCAGAAAGCGGCGGTAGTAGTCCAAAACCGCCGCCACCCGGGTCTGCTGGAGCATGATCTCCGACACCCACACCCGGTAGGGGGTGGGGTGGGTCCGCCAGGGCAGCACCCGGGCGTTCTCCCGGTACCACACCAGCAGGGGAATGGGGAGCTGTTCCAGTTCGTCCATAGTGTTCTCCTTGTGCAATTCATTCGCCGGATTCGGGTCCGGCCTTTGGAACCTCATTATATCCCATCCCCGCAGCGGGGGCAAGGGAGACTGAGAGTTTTATAGCTTTTTACTTATGCAGCTCATAATGAATTTGGGGATAGTATTTTAGCGTGTTTGGTGGTAAAGTTGGTTCCAGCAAAAGGTTAAAAAATTAACGAGCTGACCGGCAGCCGCTCTTACCGGCCTCCTCGCGAATAACCTTTGCGACTCGATTTTCCATTCCTTCCTTCTCACAAAACAGTCAAAAGGGGAAGCCCGGCGGGGCTTCCCCTTTTGGCATTTGTGGAACCAGCGGCGAAGCCTCCGGAACTGTTACTGCTCCGGGGCGAAAAACTCCTCGTCCAGGATCTTGGCCATCTCCAGCACCAGACTGTCGCAGTGCGCCTTCCTGGGAATCCCCTCCTCCTTGGCCTTGGAGAGCAGGGCGGCGCAGTTGGTGTCCTGGTGCTTCTCCCGGAAGCGCTGGACCAGCTGGGCGGCCTGCTGGGGGGTGCAGCCCTTCATCCCCAGCAGCATCAGGGCGCTGGTGAGTACGCCGCAGGTGGACCCCATCTTCATTCCGGCACCAAAGTTGGCCCCCAGGGCGTCCGCCTGCTCCTTGGTGAACCCCACCTCTGAAGCGAAGGGGACCAGCAGGGACTGGGCGCAGTTGTAGTGGCGGCCGTCCGGTTCGGTGCGCAAATACTGTACTTCTTCCAAACGAGTCATGGTAAATTCCTCCTCATGGTTTATCGGCATCAGTTAAAAATATCCGGCGTGTCAGCAAACAGGGTCCGCACCCGCTCCAGCACCGGCCGGTTCTCCGGCTGGGAGAGGGTGGGGTCGGCCATCAGCAGCCGCCGGGCGGACTCCTGGGCCTCGCTGAGCAGGCGCATGTCCCCGGCCAGGTCGGCCAGCTTCATCTGGGGCAGGCCGTGCTGGCGGCTGCCGAAGAAGTCCCCCGGCCCCCGGAGTTTCAGATCCTCCTCGGAGATCTTGAAGCCGTCGGCGGTGGAGGCCAGGGTCCTGAGCCGCTGCATGGCCTCCACGCTGCGGGTATTGGTGATGAGCACACAGTAGGACTGGTGCTTCCCCCGGCCCACCCGGCCCCGGAGCTGGTGGAGCTGGCTGAGGCCGAAGCGCTCCGCGTTCTCAATAATGATGAGGGCGGCGTTGGGCACGTCCACCCCCACCTCGATGACGGTGGTGGACACCAGCACCTGGGTCTCCCCGGCGGCGAAGGCGGCCATCACCGCCTCCTTCTCCCGGGGCTTCATCTTCCCGTGGAGAAAGTCCACCCTCAGATCGGGGAACACCTCCGTCTGGAGCTTTTTGGCGTAGGTGGTCACCGCCTTCAAATCGAGAGCGGGGCCGTCCCCCTCCCACTCCACATTCTGCATTGTGCCTTCTGTATTTTCCTCCACCGCGGGACAGATGATGTAGACCTGCCGGCCCTCTCCCACCAGGCGGCGGACAAAGTTGTACATCCGGGCCCGCTTGTCCTCCCGCACCACATAGGTCTCCACCGGAGTGCGGCCCGGAGGCAGCTCGTCGATGACGGACACGTCCAGGTCCCCGTAGATGATAAGGGCCAGGGTCCGGGGGATGGGGGTGGCGGACATGACCAGCACGTGGGGGGAGTCCCCCTTGGCGGCCAGGGCGGCCCGCTGGGCCACTCCGAACCGGTGCTGTTCGTCGGCCACCATCAGGCCCAGCTTGGCGAACTCCACCCCCTGGGAGAGGAGGGCGTGGGTGCCGATGATCAGGTCGATCTCCCCGGCGGCCAGGGCCTGCCGGACTTTTTTCTTGCCCGCCGGGGTGATGGAGCCGGTGAGCAGCCCCACCCGCACCCCCGCCGGCTCCAGCAGGGCGGACAGGGAGCGGAAGTGCTGCTCCGCCAGTACCTCCGTGGGCGCCATGAGGGCGGACTGGTATCCCGCCCCCGCCGCCAGCCAGGCGGCATAGGCGGCCACCACCGTCTTGCCGGAGCCCACGTCCCCCTGGACCAGCCGGTTCATGGGCCGGCCCGAGGCCATATCTCTTGAAATCTCCTCCATCACCCGCCGCTGGGCCCCGGTGAGGGGAAAGGGGAGGCGGGCGAGAAATTCCTCCATGGGCCGGGACGGGATGGCGCAGCCCAGCACGTCTCCCCGCCGCCCCTTCAGCATGGCCAGACCGGCGGACAGGTAGAAGAGCTCCTCGAAGGTCAGCCGCCGCCGGGCCAGCTCCAGAGCCTGGAAGGACTCTGGGAAGTGGATGTTCCGATAGGAGAACTCTGCCTGGGCCAGCTCGTGGTCCAGCCGCACCCCCCGGGGCAGGGTCTCGGGCATATCCTGGGCACAGGCGGCCACCGCCTGCTGGGTGAGGGTGCACAGCAGGTGGTTGGTGATCCCCGCCGTCAGGGGGTAGACGGGGACGATGCAGCCGGTGAAGTTCTGCTTTCCCACCCGCTCGAAGATGGGGTTGACCATGGTGCGGCGGCTGCCCTGCTCCTCCACCACGCCGTAAAAGATATATTCCTCTCCGGCCCGGAGGGCCCGCTCCACATAGCCCTGGTTGAAGAAGGTGATGTGCAGGGCCCCCGCCTGGTCCACCACTTTCAGCTTCACCAGGTCCAGCCCCTTGCGGATGCGGGAGAGGCGGGGGTGCTCCGCCGCCATGGCGGAGATGCACACCTTCTGTCCCAGGGGAGCGGAGCGGATGGAGTACACCTGCCGCCGGTCCTCATAGTCCCTTGGAAAGTAGGAAATCAGGTCGGCGCACCGGACCAGGCCAAGCTTCTCCAGCTTCTTGGCCCGCACTTCGCCCACGCCGGGAAACTCCGTGAGGGGGGTATTCAGCGTGATCTCCATGGGCTCCGCCTCCTCTCTGCCGTCTGTGCCGCGGGAATCAACCGCTTTGCGGTTTGTTCAGCAGCCACTATTGTAGCACAAGTTTTTTTCATGGTAAAGGGACGGGAGGCGTCGAACTCCCCCGCAGAGTTGAAACCGCTCCCGGAATGTGGTATCCTGAAGTCCAGCCCACAGGGCTCAAATACACATTCTATAAAACTATATCGTAAGGAGGTCGTTTTCGATGCCTGACGTGATTTTGAATCTTCTTCCGGTCCGCGAGGAGGAAAAAGCCGCCTTTGAGGCCGCCGCTCCAGACGCGGTCCACCTGTACGCGGGCCGCCGCACCGCCACCCCGGAGCAGTTTGCCCAGGCCACCATTGTCATGGGCTGGCCCAGGGCGGAGATGCTCGCCCAGGCCCCCCGGCTCCGCTGGTTCCACTGCATGTGGGCGGGGACGGATCAATACACCGACGCGGTGCCGCCCTCAGTGCTGATGACCTCCTCCGCCGGCACCAACAGCCAGTCGGTGGCGGAGCACATGCTGGCCAGCCTCCTGTCCCTGTACCGGAAGATCCCCCAGTGCCGGGACCAGCAGCGCGATCACGCCTGGATCGACGTGGGCGATATGAAGTCCCTGGCCGGGGCCACAGTGCTGGTGGCGGGCGCGGGCCATGTGGGCTCCGCCTTCGCCCAGCTGTGCAAGGCCCTGGGGGCCGCGCGCACCATCGGGCTGAAGCGGACGGTGGGCGGCCCCGTCCCCGGCTTTGACGAGGTATTCCCCATGGAGCGCACCGACGAACTGCTCCCACAGGCAGATGTGGCGGCCCTGGTGCTGCCCCACGCCCCCTCCACCGTCCGGTTTATGGACCGCCGGCGCCTGGGTCTGTTGAAGGACGACGCCGTCCTCCTCAGCGCGGGCCGGGGCAGTGTTCTGGACCAGGACGCCCTGGCGGAGCTGATGCGGGGGGGCAAGCTGTGGGGGGCCGCGCTGGATGTGACCGAGCCGGAGCCCCTTCCGGCGGACAGCCCCCTGTGGGAGGTGCCCCGCCTGCTCATCACCCCCCACGTGGCGGGAGGCATGCGCCTGGAGGTCACCCGGAAGAACTGCATCGGCCTGGCCCTGGACAATTTGAGGCGCTATCAGACCGGAGAACCCCTTCGGAACCTGGTGGCCCGGTGATCTATAAAAAATGCCGGAGCGGAACCTATCAAGTTCCGCTCCGGCATTTTATGTCTCGTCCTCCGGCTCCACATAGGTCTCCAGTCCGTACCAGGTCAGGTTCTTGTCCTCAATGTCCTGCCAGCAGGAGAATTTCTGCTCCAGCTGCTGCCAGGTCAGGTACCAGTAGTGGTACTGGATGATCAGGTGGGCGGGGATGATGTCCTCGATGATGATCCGAATCTCCTCAAAGTTGGGCGGGATGCCCGGCACCTGGGGAAAGGAGACCTCCACGGTTCCGGCCTGCTCGGTCTCCTCCACCCGGGCGTTCACGCCGCACCCGGAGATGGTGTCGTTGATGGCCGCCAGGGTAAAGCTGTCCCCGCCGATGCGCAGCAGGGCTGCCAGGGCCTCCCGCATGGTCTTGACCGTCGTGGCGGGGGGGCGGCGGCGAAAGAGGGAGGCTGCCTGCTCCAGCCCCCAGTCCTCCGCTGTGGCCAGACATGCCTCCCGGTTCAGCTCCTCCAGCGCCCCCTCCACCTGGTCAAAGGCGTCTCCCAGGGCCTCCAGCTCTCCCCCCTGAAAGGGAGCATTGAGCTGATAGACCCCCAGCGGGGCCAGCAGCTGCCTCAAATACTGGGCATAGCTCATGTCATCGCCTCCACACTGATTGAAGAGAGCACCGGCAGCTGGTCCGCCCCAATGGCCACGTCGGCGGCAGGGGAGACGATCTTATAGTTGGCCACACCTTCACAGCCGTAGATCAGGCTACCCAGCTGGGCCAGCAGTACGTCCTGCGCCAGCCGCTCCCCGGAGAACCAGGACTGCAAGGCGTTCTTCACCCCGGTGCGGACCTCTGAGCTGTCCCAGCCGTCCTTGGCCTTCACCTGGACGGACAGGGTGACGCCCACCTCCTCCGGGGCCAGCACCTGCACGTCCACCGCGATCTCCCGCCGCGTCTGGAAGTAGTCCTCCAACTCCTCCAGCAGCTCCTCGTCGGGCTGTCCGCTTCCGGCAGCCACCACCACATCCACCGTCCCCACGCCCCGGTTCCGGGGGAGGACGGAGGCGGCGGCCACCTCGTCAAAGGACAGGGCCCCCTGCTCATAGAATGCGGCGTTTGCTCCGTTGGGCAGGCGCTGGAAGGTGTCCATCACCCGCGCCCGCAGCTCCTGGTCGCTCTCCCCGTCGCTGCCCCCCAGAAATGGACTGGGGTTGCCGCAGCTCTGGATGCCCACGGGGGCCACCGCCATGGAGACGACGGCGTCGGCCGACACGTTGCCCGCGCTTCCGGGCTGGACCGCCTGGGCGGGCACGTCCACCTGAGTGGCTCCGGCCGAGAGCACCGCCGCCTGGGTGGTCTCAAAGCGCACCAGCCCGGCGGTCATACACACCGTTCCCAGGGGGATGGCCCGGTCGTTCTCGCTGGCCTCCCCGGCGGTGAAGCGCAGGGCGCCCACCGCCCGGGTGGCCTCCTTGCGCTCCAGGCTGCGCAGCTGGGCGTGGAGGTCCAGATACTCCCCCTCCGCCGTCTGGGGGAAGGCCTGCCGGGCCACCCAGTCCGCCTGGACGTACAGCGCGTATACCTGGGCCGCCGCCGCGTACAGCCGCACCGCCAGGTCACAGCCCGCCTCCAGTTCCACACCGGTCTTTTCCCCGAAGCAGGCGAGCATCTCCTCAAAAATCTCATCCACCGTTTTCACGTCCATCCCTCCTTTACAGTGTCACGTCTACCTGGACAGCCAGGGGCGTCCCCCGCCACTCCAGAGTTGCCGTCAGGACCGCCGCTCCGGTTCCGTCCTCCCGGAGTTCCGTCCCCAGCACCGCCAGGTCCGCCTCCTGAGCCAGGGCCTCAGTGACGTACTGCATGGCCAGGGCCTCCCGCGCCGAGGGTTTCTCCCGTCCCAGCAGGTACAGCCGGCTGCCCATATCCGGCAGGAAGGGGAACTTCCCTCTTCTGGCGGTGAGGCGGAACAGCACTCGGGCCAGCAGAGCCTGTGCCCCTTCCAGCGACTCGAATCCTCCCGTTCCATCTGGAACATAGTCTCCCTGTTCCAATTTCAGTTCCATGATTGCTCCCTCCTATCCCAGTATAGAGGACAGCACCTGATATACAATGTCCTGAATATATGCCTCCAGCTCCTGGCCGTTGATGCGGATGTCTCCCTTCAGGGCCACCTTGCCCCCCTTCACGGTTACCCCCTCCTCGTCCAGCAGCACCACTCCAGCGCCGCTGTGGATGCGCACCGAGCCGGGTGGGAGCTCATCCTCCTCCGACAGAGCGTCCGGCCGCTTCCCCACCAGACAGGGGAGCTCCCGGTGGTCCCCCGCCTTGACCACCAGCACCTTGTCCCCGGCCTTGGGCCGCCACTGATAGCCGCCGGGGGTATAGAGAGAGACCCAGCGCCGCTCACCCCCCAGATAGACGGCGGCCGGGTCGCCCCCCAGGGTCACGATCCCCTGGTCGGCGGCGCACTCCTCGGTGCGCCCCTCCCGTTTTCGATTTGCTGTCCACATATCCGTCACCTCACAACACCATATCCGGGGGCGCCAGCTCCAAAACGGTCCACGCCCCCCGCTCGTCCTGGCCCACCTGAGCCTGGGCCACCCGGTACTGTCCGTTGCGCCCCCAGTCCGGCTGAGCCAGCTGGACCAGGTCTCCCGGCTTGGCGAAAAACAGTTTGGGCACCTCCACCTCCAGGCGCAGCTGTTCCGCCGCCGACTGCTCCAGCTGGAACTGTCCGCTGTACCGCATGGCCTGGTACTGCCCCTTGCCCGGCATGGTAATGACCTGCCGCCGCTGTCCGCCCAGCGCCTGGAAGGAGGGGTTATTCACCGTCTCCGTCCAGTTCTGGTACCGGTCCCGCACCACCACCTGGGAGAGCACCCCGTACCGCCGGTCCCGGCACACCAGCCGGGTGACCGGCACCGTGCTGTCCAGCGCCACCCGGGCCTCATTGCTCCAGGGGGTCAGAATCAGCCGCCCCAGCTGGTCAAACCGGGGGTAGATCCCGTTGTAGTACCGGGCAAAGTCATAGAGTACCGACCACTCGCTGCTGCCCGCGGCCACCGAGAACTGGGACACCGCCCCCATGGCGTCCTGCGCCCCCACGGCCACGCCGTACGGGGTCACATGGTCCCGCAGAATGTCCGCCAGAGTGGCGATCTCATAGTCCTGGCTCAGGGCCTCATTGTCCAGCAGCCGGGCGGCCATCCCCCGGCCGCTCACCTCGAAGTAGGAGCCCTCAGCGGTGCGCACCGTCTCACACTCATCCACCACCCCGGTAAACTTCACCTCATTGCCTTCCAGCGCCTGAAAGGTGGCCCACTCCGCCGGCCGCACCGCGTTCTCCCCCTCCCAGATGCACCGCAGCTGAAAGCTGTCGCAGGGCACCCCGGCGGTGTACTGAAAGGTCCAGGACACCGGGGCGGGCAGCCGGGTGGACACCCCTCCCGCTGTAAACACATAGCCGGTCACGCCACCCTCACCTCGTCTCCCGGCCGGATCAGATTGGGGTTTTTGATCTGGGGATTCAGGGCGACCAGGGTCTCCAGGGACACGCCGAACTTCTGGGCGATCCCCCACAGGGTGTCCCCTTGGACCACCTGGTACCGGCTGGAGGAGCCGGAGGAGGCCGCGCCCCCGGTACCGCCCGAGCCGGTCCCCGCCGCTCCGGCGGACGTCTCCACCCGCACCGCTCCGTTGTAGTAATCCGCGTCCTCCCAGAAGGTGAAGGAGTAGCGCACATAGTCGGGCAGGGGCTCCTGCTCCAGGCGCAGGGAGACAAAGTAGGCGCTGGCCGCCTGCCACACAGGGTGGATCAGCAGGCCGGGCCCCTCCTCATAAAAGACGTTGGCCAGTTGCCCGAACTGGCTGTAAGCCCCCTCGCCCACAAACTCCCCCTCGCCCTCCATGACCCGCCGGGTCCGGCCCAGATCCTGGAGGTAGTAGTAGCCAAAGGGCACCTTGTGTACCGCCATCTTCCGCTCGTAGTCGATGGAGTACACCCTGGGGTTGTGGGGCCAGGTGTAGTTTTTATACCGCATGGGCGTCAAGATCAACCTGCATTCCTCCTTTTAGTACAGGGAAAATCCCCGGTCGTACCGGCGGCTGTCCCGCTGAAAGGCCCGGTCGATCAGACGGGCCTGCTCCTCTCCGCCCGTCCAGACCGCTCCACCGGAATTTTGCCCGCCGCCGCTCCCCTCCCCTGTCTGGGAGGAAAAAGAGGCCTGCCCCCGTGAAGGGCGGGTCAGAGCCGGCGCCAGGGAGCGGCTCTGACGGTCCTGCGCCAGGGCCTGCGCCTGGCCCGCCTGCCGCTCCAGCTCCTGCGCCTGCTGGAGCAGAACGGGCCGTTTCCGGCTCCTGACCTGTTCCAGCAGAACTGCGCCGGCCTGCGCCGGTCCGCTCTCCCTTGTAACAGACCGCCCCCCGCCGGAAGTAAACACCCCGTCCGTCTCCTTCGGGAAATCCGGAACCGCCGTCTTCTGGTCCAGGGCGGCGTCCAGCTCCAGGTCAATTTCTGCTTTTTCAAATTCCAGGGCGTTTTTTGCCATCGGTCCCCGCTCCATCCAAGGCCGCTTCCTACTTTCGCCGGAGCCCGATTCTTCCCCAGCCGCATCTGCCGGTGCCCCCGCCTCCAGAGGCTTGTCCAAAAGGAGAGAGGCCGCCTGTGCCCCCCAGCCCTCAGCGGCTTCCTCATCCTCCTGGGTCAGAAGGTCCAGCAGTTCCTCCAGATAGTCTCTCATGGCTGTTCCCCTCTCCTCAGCCGCTCATAGCGCTCCTGGTCGAAGGATGGATTGAGCGCCCCCTCCCAGCGTTCCGCCGGGCGGCCGCACACCGGGCACCGCTCCTCCTCCGCCTGGAGACGGCAGCCGGGGCACAGCCTGGAGAGCTCCTCCTCCTGATCCAGGGCCATGTGGGTCAGGCACCACACATAGTCCCGGTCCCGCATGGCCCTGGACCGCTCCTCGGTGGGCAGGGCTCCGAAGGCTCTCAGCACCCTCCACCGCAGCCGCTCCGCCCCGTCCTGGGCTAGTTTTTTTTTACGTCTTCCACCTGCTCCGCCTCCATGGTGAGGCCGGGGTTCTCCTCCCGGTTAAAGCGGCTCCAGGTGCCCGCCAGGGCGGCGATCTCCTCCACCCGCAGCCCGGAGAGCACCTCCCGGCCGCTGGAAAAGACCGGCTCCCCCTCCTGGGTCTCCAGAGCCCGGGAGAGCAGGCAGGCGTTGGAGCACAGGGCCCGCTCCCGCTCGGACTGGGCCAGCTCTTCCGCCTCCCGCCGGGCCTGGAGCACCTCCAGGGCGGACAGCAGCCGCAGGCTCATGCCGTTGTCCAGGTCCATCCGGTCCCGGCCCGCTAAAATCGACGCGCCCACCGGCTTACACCTCCGTTTCCAGCCGCTTCCCGGCCACAATGGTCACCTTTTCCAGCACCATGTCCCCCAGGGTGCCCGTCTCCTGAATGCCGCTCCACTGGCAGTTGGAGTAGATGACCTTCCGGTCCGGCTTACAGATGACCAGGGAGAAGTCGCTGAGGCTGTAAAAGTCAATGCCGTCCCGGATGGCCTCGTCGGTGGCGTACAGCCGGGTGAGCTCCAGTACATGGTTGATCTGACCGGGGACGGTGGCCACCGGCTCCTCCTCCCCAAAGGCCTCCACGGCCCGGCTGGTCTTGGCCGCCTTGGCGGTGTAGCTCTGAACCACCGCCACCTTGGTGCCGTCTACCTCCAGATAGATGTCGCTGCTGGTGGGAAATCCTGCGATGCTCAAGGGTTGCTCCCTCCTTTATTTGGATGGGGCCGCCTGCTTCTGTTCGCGGGCGGCCCAGATTTAAATGGTAATGCTGGCCGTCAGCCAGATCTGGTTGAGGCCGTGGGCCACAGTGAAGGAGAACTCCACCAGACACACCGTGGGGTTCTCCGTGTCCGCCGACACGGTCACATGCTCATAGCCGGTGATGATCTCCCGGCTCAGCTTGCTCTCCAGCTCCAGAATCACCTGGGAGCGGATGGCCCCCCGGCTCTGCTCGGTATTCTTGGCCCGGCGGAACTTCGCCCGCAGGCTCTCCCGGATGGCGGGGATCACGTCGTCCACGATCAAAATGGTGGACAGCTCCCGCCAGGTTGTGTCCGGCGACTCTCCGGAGGTGGTACGGGTGGTGACGCCCCGAACCACGGAGGCCACCCCCGCCACGCTCTCCAGGGGGGTGACCCCGCCCCGCACCAGCAGGTCGATGTCGTTGTCGTTATACTGCTGGGAGAGGCCGTGCAGGCCCGTCAGCTCCGCCCCGCTCAGGGGCAGGGCCGGGTCGCTCTGGGCGGCAATGGCCCCGGCCACCGCCGCCGCGGCGGTGATGCCGGACAGTGCGGTCCCGTCCTCATCGGTTCCGCCGGGGGCCACCAGAACCACCCGCTCGCTGTTCAGAGCGGCGGCTCTGGAAATGAGATTGGTCACCGTCTCGCTGGCCGCCCCGCCCACCACGGCGATCCGCTCCCGCCGGGCGGCGGAGGCGGCGGCCACGCTGTCCCGCAGATCCTGCTGGTCGGTCTGGGTGGTGCTGTCGCACACCACCACGCTCACGTTCTCCTGCCCCTCCAGGACCGCAAACCCGGCCTCATAGTCGGTGCTGGCGGCGATGGGGACCGCCGCCACCGCCGCCGCCCCGTTGAGCAGGATCACCCGGATCAGCTCCGCCATATCCTGGCCGCCGGCGCTGCCGAAGGTGGTCACCGCCTCCTCATAGCTGGTGATGGTGTAGACCGTCTTGGCGGTGGCCTTGGTGTTGACCGCCACCAGTCCCACGGTCTTTCTCCCGCCGCTTCCGCGGATCAGGGATGACGCGCCGTAGGAGGAGTACACCCCCGGGCGCTCGTGTGTGGTAATGCTCATGGAATCCTCTCCCCTCTGATTTCAAAGTCCAGGAACGTGCCGTCCGCCTCCGTAATGGCGTACAGATATGCGGTACACACCGCCTGAGCCGGCTTGCGCAGCAGGCGGCTGTCCCCGTCATAGGCGGTCTCTCCGCTGGAAAACTCCTGGATGGCAAGCCCCTCCGGCCCCGCTCCAGCGCAGGCCTGGGTCAGAATATCCAGCGCCGTCTGGAGGGCCGCCTCCCCAGCCTGGGGCAGGGCGTACAGGTCCAGGCCGAAGGTCAGCCGGACCTTCCGGCCATAGATCTCCTCCCACTGCTCCGTCTCCTGGTTATACCGCTCTCCCAGGTAGGACTGAAAGCCGGCCGGTCCCGCCTGACAGGCTCTCAGGGTGACCGCCGCCACCGCCCCCTCCCGCCTCAGGCGCTCCTCTGCCGGCCAGGCGGTGACCGCGGCCACCCCTTGGGCGTTCAAATAGTCCGCCATCCGCTCCCGGATCTTGTCCAGTCCATCGCTCATAGCGCCGCCTCCGCCTCCAGATCCCTGGGCCGGAGCACCGCCCAGGTGTATAAAACCTCCTGCCCCGCGTGGACCGGGTGGGTAGACCACACCTCATAGGCGCCGCCGTTCCACTCCACCCAGTCCTCCTGCCCCAGGGGACAGTCCGGGACCCCCAGATATAAAAGCCGGTCCTCCCGGCGGAATCCCAGGGGGCTGGGGACCTGCTGCTCCTGTCCGGTCTCCCGGATGGGCTGCAAAAACGCTTTCCCGGCGGTCTCCCGCTCTCCCCGGTGCAGCACCACACGCTGGCCGTACCGCTCCAGCAGGGCGGACCACTCCCGCTCCATCATCCCCTCACCCCCTGGACAAAGAAGCCGCCGTCCACCACATAGGGGGCCATCAGCCGCTCCGCCTGCTCCAGGAGGGAGGCCGTCTCCCGGCCGCCCTCCCGGCGGATGGTCACATCCCCGGCGGTAAAGGCGGTGACGCCCTCCCCACCGTCCCCGGTGCGCAGCCCCGCCAGCACCATCCAGGCCGCGGCGGTGATAAAGGCGCTCTCACAGTCCTCCGCCGTCACCCCCGGTCTCAGCCGCCGGGCGAGGGAGTCCTGCACCGCCTGACACAGGGGGGTGAGCAGCTCCTCCTGGCTGGTGTCCGCCCCCATGGCGGCCAGCAGCTTCAGAACCTTCTCCGTCATCGTCAGTCCTCTTCCGCCGCTTTGACCTTCAGCACCCGGGAGGCGTCGGGGAACAGCTTGGCAAAGCCGCACAGGGTGGTGATGGCCGCCCGCTCCAGCTGCCGGTCGATGAGCTTGTCGTACTCCACCATCACGTCGCTGCCCTGGACCAGCTCCAGGGCGTACCGGTGGTCCAGGCCGATGACCGTATCGGCGGGCACCGCCGAGGTGCGCAGCAGGGTGGCGCCCAGGGGAGTGGTCAGCTTGCCGGTGCCCTGGAAGTTGAGGCCGGTGAGGGGGTCCTTGAACTCAGAGAGCTTTAGCATCTTCAGCATCACGTCGGGGCTCACCAGCAGGGTGTTCATCTCATAGGGATCGAATTTGCCCCAGAAGGTCACCAGATCGTCATAGGTGAGGGTGGAGGCGGCGGTCGTCTCGTCCGCTTCCGCCTCGTTGTCGTTGCCGTCCCCGTTCATCAGCACATCCACACCGTCGGAGAGCAGCATCCGGGCGATATGTGCGCCGATCTGCCGCAGGGTGACGGAGAACAGGTCCAGCTTCTGGTACCGCACCGCCTCATAGGAGGCCACCAGCATGCGTCCCCGCTTGTGGAGCTTCACCAGGTTGGCCTGGACCTTGATGGTGGTGGCGGGGATGGCCGCACCCTCGTCCACCGCCTTCAGTTCCTTCTCGTCGCCCCCGGCCTCGGCGGTGATGGAGCGGTAGTCCATCCCCTCAAAGCGGGTGGTGGCGGCGGTGATGGCGGGGAGCAGGTTGGCCTCCTCCATGCCCTGGCGCACCGAGCGGGCGATGTACTCGGGGAACAGCACCGCCGAGTCGGCGGTGCGGAAGAACTTCTCCACCGGGTCGGAGCCCGCCCCCTTCACCTTGATGTCAAAGCGCTTGAGCTGCCGCTGGAAGGCGTCCAGCCCCTCCAGTCGGGTGCCCTTGTACTGCTCCGAGGGGTCCAGCCCCTCCAGCACCTGGGTAAAGGAGCGGCCCGCCTCCTGGTACATCCCCTTCTCCAGGCGGATGGTGTCAAACTGATTTGCCATAGCAAAATCCTCCTTTTTCTTACAGACAGATGACCGCAGTCTTGGCGGCAGAATCCACGCTGACCACCAGGGCGGTCACGCCGCCGGTGGTGGCCGCCTGCACACCGCCGGTGCCGTCGGCCTCCAGACTGACCCGCCCCAGATTCACCGTGCCGGTGGTGGATACGGTCAGAAACCCCTTCACCTGCACTCCGGCAAAGCCGCCCCGAACTGACTGGGCCTGTCCGGCGAAGGCGTCCTTGGCGCTGCACGCCCCCACCTGGCCGTTGGCGGCGATTTTCACCACCTGGCCGGGCTTCACGCTGTCCTGGGCGGCAAAGGTGGCGATAACCGCCCCGATGTCCTCAAACGAAACCTTACTCACTGTGTGTTCCTCCTTTATTTTTTCAAAGATTCAGAATCCAACCCGGACTTGCCGGTCAGATCAGGAACGCTCCGTCCTCCTCGGGACGCCGCTCCGGCTCCTTTCCGTACCCCAGCTGCACCGACAGGGGGTACCGCTCCTGAGCCCGGGCCTCATAGGCCCGCTTCAGCTCCTGGAGCTCCCCCTCCTCCAGCTTTTCGGTGATGGCTTTCAGCACCTTCAGATCCAGCTTGGGGTCGGCCAGTCCGCCCAGCCGCACCACGTCGGCGCGGAGGGAGGAGATCCACTTCCTGCCCAGCGCCGCCTCGTGCTCCAGCGTCTCCAGCTCCCGGGCGCATCCGGCATTCCCCTGGACCAGCTCCTTCAGGGAGGCCGCCTCCCTTCGGCTGGAAAATCCTTTGACCACCCCGGCATGGGGCTGGGCGGGCACCGCCACGAAGGAGAATTCGTACGCGTCGCTGGCCTCCTCCAGACTGATGCAGCACAGCTTCCCGTCGTACACCTCCCCGGGCTTGTGGCCGCAGCCCTCTCCCCGGGGCGCGCCGCAGATGGAGCACACCGCCTTCTCCACCGAGCAGGCCACGCTGACCTCCTTCTTGATGCCCCCCTCGATCTCTGCGATGAGGCTCTGGTTGTCCGGGGTGCGCACCATATAGGCGTACCCCTTCAGCCAGCAGTAGGGGTCCCCCGCCTGGGTGAGCCGCCCGGGCTCCGCCACCACCTCGGTGCGGTAGAGCCGGGCCGCCTGGCCCTGGGCGCTCCAGTTGTGGTCAAAGATGCCGCTCTTGCCCACAAACAGGGGAGCCAGCTGCTCCAGAGTTCTGGGGGCAAACCGCTCCCCGTCCCGGTCCACCTCGTTGTCGCACAGGCGCACCGAGAAGGCGTACACCTCCGCCTCCGTCAGGGGCGTGCGGCTGAGGCGGTTGATGTCCTCCAGGTGCCCCGGCTGAAGGACCGCCTGGGGCTCCTGGGATGTTTTGATGATCTTCACGTTGTCTCCCTCCTGATCTGTTCCGTCTGGGCCTGATAGAGCCCGGCCTTGGCCTCCTCCACCAGATCCTGCAAGTTGATGTCCTCCCAGTCCACCTCCACCGGCCCGGCGATCCCGTGGAGGCGCAGCCACAGCTGGCACACCCTCCGGACCACCGGCTCCACCCCCCGGCGGATGGCGGTGATCTCACTGGTGAGCAGATCGGCCTGCTGGACGCTCATGCGCTCGGTGGAGGACCAGGACAGCCCCAGCAGAAAGGGCGGAATCCCAGTCCGGGCGATGAGCTGCTCCAGAATCTGCCGCACCGGCGCCTCGCTGTCCAAAATCTGGTTGTCCGCGCCGATGACCTTGATGTCCACGTCGCCCACCGCCACAAAGTCCCGCACCGCCCCCTGGCGGGTGGAGCGCATGGCGGCGGACCACTCGCTGGCCACCATCTCCCCCCGCTCCTGGGCGGACAGGCCGTCCCCCTCGCCGGGCTTACATACCACGGCGAAGCGCAGGTTGCCCACCCGCTCCCAGTTCTGGCCGACGGCCTGGTAAATTTTCAGAAGGATTCCGCTCAAAAAGGGCATGGACCGCAGCAGAGATACCCCGTAGGGGCTGTCCGTCCCCGGCTGAAAGGGGGTGAACAGCAGCAGCTCCTGCCAGGGCAGCTCCTCCAGCTGTCCGCTCCCGTCCCGGGTGCACAGCCGGAAGTCCAGGGGCGTGTCCCCCTCCTTGATCTCCACCTGTCCCGGGTCGGCGCACAGCAGGGCGGCAATGTCTTGCCCGCCGGGGGAGAGGACGATCTCTCCCACCCCCTGGCCGCAGGTGAACATGGAGTCCAGATACTGGTCCAGAAAGGACTGGATGCCCCTCTGGCCCCGCCCGGTGTCCACCTGTGCCAAAAACTGCTCCAGCCCTCTCTGGCCCTCCGGGTCCGGGCACCGGACAATGACGCCCCCGCACAGCCGCACCAGCTTCAAAAGGGCGGCGTCCACAATGGGCACCGCCTCCCGGATGGAGCGGTACAGGTCCAGTTCCCCCCGGCGCAGGGGGACGTACCGGTCCAGCATCCCAAAGGGGTGGTGCTCCACGTCCCGCAGCTGGACCTGGGGCGCCCGGGCCGCCGGTTTTTTCTTCACAAACCACTTCACATCAAATTTCCTCCCTCTCCCGGATCTTCGTTAAATGGAAGCCCGCTCTACACTCCCGGCAAAGAAACTTCCGCCATTCTTCGCCGCCACCGTGGCGGCGAAGTACCGGATGTCGTCCATGGCGTGGTCATTGGATTTGACCACCCGGTCGCCGCCGGTGCCGGAGGTATCCCAGCAGTACAGCCCGAATTCCCGGATGGCGTCCCGGCAGGGGGAGCAGATGACGATTTTTCCCGCCCGCAGCAGCTCCGCCGTGGTGCGGATGCCGGAGAGCACGTCGTTTTTGGCCCGGACCACCGGCCACCCCTGCCTCCGGAGCAGCTCCAGAAAGCTGGCGGCGGAGGGGTCCACCACCACGCCCTGGATGTTCCGTCCCCCCGCCAGCGCGGCCAAGTCCTGGGCGTACTCCCCGTCGGTCTTCTGCCGCCGCTCCCTCCGGGAGTCGTAGTAAAACTCCGCCGCCCGGTACCAGATCCCGTCTTTTCTGCCCCAAAGCCCCATGGAGGTGGGGTTCACCGTCCCGTAGTCACAGGAGATGTACCAGGGCCCGCCCAGCCCCTCCGGCGCCTCCCGCACCAGCTCCGGCCCGAAGAAGTCGTAGATGAGGCCCTCCGCCTGGGCCCACTCCCCCAGAATAAACCGGCGGTAGAAGGCCCCCTGAAACATGGCCTCGTACCGCCGGATGGTCTCCCGGGACAGTCCGGGGTTGTCCCTCATGGTAAAGGACAGCCGCAGCACATTCTTCTCCTGTGCCTTCTGAACCCACTCCTGATAGAACCAGTGGGCGGGGCTCTCCGGGTTGCAGGAGAACCACAGCCGGCTCCCCTCCACCGAACACCGGGCGCACACCTGCTCCACAAAGGAGCGGGGCATCAGCGCCGCCTCGTCCAGCAGGGCCCCCGCCAGGGTGATCCCCTGGACCAGGGCGGCGGACCGCTCGTCCAGCCCGCCGAACAGATAGAAGGTATTCCGCCGCCGCCCCAGAGACACGTCGATCCGGTTCTGGGACAGCCGCTCCCGAATCTGGAACCCCATCTCCCGAAGAATGGGCCTCAGCTCCTGCCACAGATTCCGCCGCACCGCCGGCACGGACTTGCCGCACAGGGCGAAGCTCTTTTGAGAGAAGCAGGTCATAGCCCAGCAGAAGAAGGACAACCCGGTGCATAACGTCTTGCCGCTGCGCACCGCCCCCTCGCACAAGATGGCGTCATAGCCGCTGTCCGGGGAGGAGGGCCGCCACCAGGTGAGCACCCGCCGCTGTTTTTTGGAAAACTTCAGGGGTCTCACGCCTCCGGCTCCTCCATTCTCTGCAAAAACCGCTCCAGCTGCTCCTCCCCGCTGGGCCCGCTCAGCTCCAGCAGCCGCTCCAAAGCCCGCATCCGGTCGGTGAATTTCATCTCCACCGTCCCCGCCCCGCTGCGCCGGAACTCCGTCAGGGCGGACAGATCCAGCCGCCCGATGGCGTCCCGCTCCTCCTCCGGAAGGTAGGCCAGCTTGACCGCGTCGTTGACCTTGGCGCAGGCCAACCTTCCCATCTGCTCCAGCAGGGCCTCCCGGTCCAAAGGGCTCTTGTCTTTCTTCACCATATCCCTCCTCACCCCGGGCGGGCAGGAGAAGAAAGTTGTACGTTTTCGTCCCAATAAGAAAATTTTTTCTTCCGCCCCGGCGGGATTTTACAAAAAACTCGCACATCCTGGATTATGGTAAAGGACGTGTGATGCCGGAAAGCAAAAATTTACCGGCCGCCCGCCGGGTATAGAAGGTTCCCCGCCTCCACATCCTGAATCCACAAGACCAAGAAACGGGAGGCGTTTGTTCCATGAAGCGAATTTGTGCCCTGCTGCTGACGGCGGCTCTGCTCACCGGCCCCGCGGCGGCGGCCGGGGAGACGGCGGAGGCGGCCCAGCCGGCCCTGGACCTCTCCGCCGCCTCCGCGGTGCTGATGGAAAAGGAGACCGGGACCCTCCTTTACGAAAAGGCGTCCCATGAAAAGCTGGAACCGGCCAGCGTCACCAAGGTGATGACTCTGCTGCTCATCTTCGAGGCCCTGGACAGCGGCCGCGTCGCCAAGGAGGATGTGGTCACCGTCTCCGCCTACGCCGCCGGCATGGGCGGCTCCCAGGTCTACCTGAAAGAGGGGGAGCAGATGACGGTGGGCGAGCTGGTGAAGTGCATCACCGTGGTCTCGGGCAACGACGCCGCCGTGGCCATGGCGGAGTACCTGGCGGGGAGCGAGACCGCCTTTGTGGAGCAGATGAACCGGCGGGCCAAGGAACTGGGGATGGGGGACACCACCTTTCTCAACTGCACCGGCCTGCCCGCCCAGGGCCATGTGACTTCCGCCCATGACATCGCCCTCATGTCCCGGGAGCTGGTGCTCCACCACCCCGGCGTCCGGGAGTACACCACCATCTGGATGGACTCCATCCGGGACGGAGCCTTCGGCCTGACCAACACCAACCGCTTAGTCCGCTTCTACCAGGGTGCCACCGGCCTGAAGACGGGCTCCACCGACTCCGCCCTCTACTGCATGTCGGCCACGGCGGAGCGGGACGGCATGGAGCTCATTGCCGTGGTGATGAAATCTCCCACCTCCGCCGACCGCTTTGAGGACGCCAAGGCCCTGCTGGACTACGGCTTCGCCTCCTACTCTCTGGTCAGCGTGTACCCGGACTCCCCCCTGGCCCCAATCCCGGTGCTGCTGGGCGAGCAGGGACAGGTCCAGCCCCAGCTGGCGCGGGAGTGCCGCCTGCTGGTCCGCAAGGGTCAGGAGGGTCAGATCACCACCAGGGTCACCCTGGCCCAGGATCTGGCCGCCCCGGTGGAGCAGGGCCAGACCGTGGGGGAGATGGAGGTCTCCGTGGACGGCCAGGTGCGGGACACTGTCCCCATTCTCTCCGCCCAGGGGGTGGAGCGGCTCACCGTCCCCAAAATTTTCTCCCGCCTTCTGGAACAGATGCTCATGGCCGGATAAGTCAAAATGAAATATGTCCCGCCGCGCTGTTTTCCAAAGGAATACCCCGCGGCGGGACATTGCCCTGTATATTCAGCCCTATAAAATTCCATTTCACACCCTTTTGACTTGACGGTGTGAAACGTGTGTTGTATAATTTATATAAATATCAGCGATCTCGGTTTTGTGCACTTGTCATTTTAGACGCAAAATCGGCTGATCTGATAGGAATGAGGTGATCTCATTGGTCAATTATCATGGAAAACTATCCGAATATGACCTGTTTTTAGAGTTGGAAGCCTTCTCGGAGGGGCGCAGCTGCCACGCATGGCGGTGTTTTGGGGCCCACGCCGACGAGGTGGACGGCCAGAGCGGCTGCACCTTCCGGGTGTGGGCGCCCAACGCCAAGCAGGTGTGCGTCTTCGGAGATTTCAACGGATGGGATGAGACCGCCGCTCCCCTGGAAAAGGTGGAGGGCGGGATCTGGCAGGGATTCATTCCCGGCCTGAAGCGCTATGATACCTATAAGTATGCCATCCAGGGCCCCGACGGCAAGGTGGTGGCCAAGGCCGACCCCTACGCCTTCCACGCGGAGACCCGTCCGGGCAACGCCTCCAAGATCTACGAGTTGGACGAGTACCCCTGGGGGGACAAGAACTGGCTGGAGTACCGGGCCAAAAATCCCCCGTACCGCCGGCCCATGAATATCTATGAGTGCCACCTGGGCTCCTGGCGGCGCACCGGCGAGGGGGAGTTCCTCTCCTACCGGGACACCGCCCACTATCTGGTCCCCTATGTGAAGGAGATGGGCTACACCCACGTGGAGCTGCTCCCCGTGATGGAGCACCCCCTGGACGCCTCCTGGGGATACCAGGTCACCGGCTACTTTGCCGCCACCAGCCGGTTCGGCACCCCCGACGATCTCAAATACCTGATCGACCAGCTGCACCAGGCGGGCGTGGGCGTGATTCTGGACTGGGTCCCCGCCCACTTCCCCCGGGACGCCTTCGGCCTGTACCACTTCGACGGCACCCCCACCTATGAGTACTCCGATCCCCGGAAGGGGGAGCACCCCGACTGGGGCACCCAGGTCTTTGATCTGGGCCGGAACGAGGTGCGCTCCTTCCTGTTCTCCAACGCCATGTTTTGGCTGGAGGAGTACCACGCCGACGGCCTGCGGGTGGACGCGGTGTCCTCCATGCTCTATCTGGACTACGGCCGGCAGGACGGGGCCTGGATGCCCAACATCCACGGCGGCAAGGAGAACCTGGAGGCCATCGAGTTCTTCCAGAAGCTGAACACCACCATCTTCGCCGCCCACCCGGACGTGCTGATGATCGCCGAGGAGTCCACCGCCTGGCCCAAGGTGACCTACCCGGTGGACGACGGCGGCCTGGGCTTCAACTTCAAGTGGAACATGGGCTGGATGAACGACATCTGCCACTACATCAAGCTGGACCCCTACTTCCGGCAGTTCAACCACCGGGACATCACCTTCTCCCTCATGTACGCCTTTTCGGAGAACTATATCCTGCCTCTGTCCCACGACGAGGTGGTCCACATGAAGGGCTCCTTCCTGGGCAAGATGCCCGGGGACAACCCGGAGAAGTTCGCCGGCGTCCGGGCCTTCTACACCTATATGCTCACCCATCCCGGCAAGAAGCTCTCCTTCATGGGGGCGGAGATCGGCCAGTGGAACGAGTGGCACTATGAGTACTCTCTGGACTGGCACCTGCTCCAGTACGAGCCCCACAAGAAGCTCCACGCCTTCTTCAAGGCGGCCAATGCCCTCTATCTGGCCGAGTCCCCCCTGTGGGAGCAGGATGACTCCTGGCAGGGCTTCCAGTGGCTGTGTGCCGACGACAACAAGGCCGATACCGTGGCCTTCCTGCGCTGGGACCGGGAGGGTAAACCGCTCATCGTGGTGTGCAACTTCTCCCCCGTCCACCGGAAGGGCTACTATGTGGGCGCCCCCTTCGCGGGCACCTGGTCCCTGATCTTCAATACCGACGCCGAGGAGTTCGGCGGCAGCGGCCTGGGGGACACCGCCCCCCTCAAGACGGTGAACACCCCCTGCCACGACCAGGAGCAGGCCCTGTCCATCGACCTGCCCCCCATGTCGGCGGTCATCTACCGCTGCACCCGCCGCAGCCCTGTGCGGAAAAAGAAGGACTCCAGCAAGGAGGCCGCCGAAAAAAAGACCGCCTCCAAGGCCAAAAAGGCGGGGGAGGGCGGAAAATCCGCCGCCGCCAAAACGGCCGCTCGGAAGTCCAAGGCCGCGGCCCGGCCCGGACCCAAGGCCAAATCGGAAACCTGAATCCAGCGTGCACCTCCCATCTGGGGGAGTTTACACTACATCAGAGGTGAACGACATATGAAAAAAGAAGTTGTGGCCATGCTGTTGGCGGGCGGACAGGGCAGCCGGCTCTACGCCCTCACCAGCCAGGTGGCCAAGCCCGCCGTCCCATTCGGCGGGAAGTACCGCATCATTGACTTTCCCCTGTCCAACTGCGTCAACTCCGGCATCGACACCGTGGGCGTGCTCACCCAGTACCGCCCCCTGGAGCTGAACAGCTACATCGGCTCCGGCCAGCCCTGGGATCTGGACCGGTCCGACGGCGGCGTGCACATCCTGCCCCCCTACATGCGGGAGGGAGATCAGGGCACCTGGTACAAGGGCACCGCCAACGCCATCTATCAGAACATCGGCTTCCTGGACCTGTACGACCCGGACTATGTGGTCATCCTCTCCGGCGACCACATCTATAAGATGGACTACTCCGACATGGTGGCCCAGCACAAGAAGACCGAGGCCGCCTGCACCATCTCCGTGCTGGAGGTGACTTTGGAGGAGGCCAAGCGCTTCGGCATTATGAACGCCAACGAGGACGGCCAGGTCTACGAGTTTGAGGAGAAGCCTCAGCATCCCAAGAGCACCCTGGCCTCCATGGGCATCTATGTCTTCACCTGGTCCAAGCTGCGTCAGTACCTCATCGACGACGAGGCCGACCCCAACTCCTCCAACGACTTCGGCAAGAACATCATCCCCAACATGCTCGCCGCCGGCGAGAAGCTGATGACTTACCGCTTCTCCGGCTACTGGAAGGATGTGGGCACCATCAACTCCCTGTGGGACGCCAACATGGACATGCTGGCCCCCCACAGCGGCATCGACCTGTATGACTCCAGTTGGCCCATCTACGCCCGCAGCCCCATCAAGCCCCCCCATGTCACCGGCCCCAACGCCCAGATCTCCCACTCTCTGGTCACCGGCGGCTGCCAGGTGGACGGCTCGGTGGAGAACTCGGTGCTCTTCCACTCGGTCACGGTGGAGGAGGGCGCTGACGTCCAGTACTCCATCCTCATGCCCGGCGCGGTGGTGAAGAAGGGGGCCGTTGTGGCCTACGCCATTGTGGCGGAGAACGCCGTCATCGGGGAGGAGGCCACCATCGGCGCGCCCCCCAGCGAGGACCCGGACTGGGGCATCGCCGTGGTAGGCGGCGGCGTTACCATCGGAGATAAGGCGGTTGTGAAGCCAAGCGCCATGATCCGGGAAGATGTGAAAGGAGGTGAGCAGGCATGAACGACCTGCACGGCATCATTTTTGCGTACCGGTCCGACGCCAACCTGGGGGAGCTGACCCGTCCCCGGAACACCTGCTCCCTGCCCTTCGGCGGGCGGTACCGCCTGGTGGACTTCATGCTCTCCAACTATGTCAACGCCGGCATTACCGACGTGGGCATCATTGTACATCAGAGCTATCAGTCCCTGCTGGACCACGTGGGCTCCGGTAAGGATTGGGAGCTGTCCCGCCGCCACGGCGGCCTGCGCATCCTGCCCCCCTTCGGCTATGCGGAGCGGGGCGGCGAGTACCGGGGCAACATGGACGCCCTGGCCGGCGTGGCCGACTATCTGGAAAACATCCGCCAGGAGTATGTGATTCTGGCCTGGGGCGACATGGCGGTGAACCTGCCGGTGGCCGAGGTGCTCCAGCAGCACATCGACACCGGTGCCGATGTGACCATGGTGTGCACTCCCACCCTGAAGGGCGCCCCCCGCTTCTCCGAGTACGTGGAGGTGGATGAGGAGGGCCGGGTCACCGACCTGTCCGTCCACCCGGTGGCCGCGGACAAGACGCTGGAGAGCCTGGAGGTCTATATCCTCTCCAAGAAGCTGCTGCTGGACATGGTGGACTACTGCGCCGCCCATGACATCATCAACTTCAGCCGCGGCGTGCTCCAGCCCCGGCTCAAGACCCTGAAGCTCATGTCCTATGTGCACCAGGGCTATGTGGCCCGCTTCCAGTCGGTGAGCGGCTACTTCGAGCGCTCCATGGACCTGCTGGACCCCGCCGTACGGGACGACCTGTTCAACCCCGCCCGGCCCATCCGCACCAAGGACCGCTCCAGCCCCTCCACCTACTACGGCCCCGACGCCAAGTCCATCCACTCGCTGGTGGCCGACGGCTGCCTCATTGAGGGCGAGGTGGAGAACTCCATCGTCTCCCGGCATGTGGTCATTGAGAAGGGGGCCAAGGTGTCCAACTGCGTGCTGATGCAGGGCACCGTAGTCAAGAGCGGCGCCTCTCTGTCCTATGTGATCACCGACAAGGACGTCACCGTCAACCAGGACCGCATGCTGATGGGCCATCTCACCTATCCTCTGGCCATTGCCAAGGGCTCCGTGGTGTAATCCTACCTTGTTCCCGCCGGGGAGGCGGTGCAGTTCCTGCCCTGTCCCCCCGGCGGTCTCGTCTGTGAATTTGTCTGGAGAAAGGGGTCTTACTATGAAAATCCTGTTTGCCGCCTCGGAAGCGGTGCCCTTCATCAAAACCGGCGGCCTGGCCGATGTGGCCGGCTCCCTGCCCAAAGCTCTGGCCCAGGCCGGCCATGAGGTCAAGGTCATTCTCCCCCTGTACGAGGGCGTCAGCGGGGAGTGGCGCAGCCAGATGACCTTCCTGAAGTATTTCAACGTCACGCTGTCCTGGCGGCAGGTGTACTGCGGCATCTTCCAGCTGGAGCGGGACGGGGTCACCTACTGGTTTGTGGACAACGAGTACTACTTCAAGCGCTGGCAGATGTACGGCCACTTCGACGACTGCGAGCGGTTCGCCTACTTCTCCCGGGCCGTCATCGAGACGCCGGGACAGCTGGACTGGTGGCCCGACGTCATCCACTGCAACGACTGGCAGACCGCTCTGGTACCCGTCTACCTGCTGGAGGACAAGTACCGCATCCCCCAGCTGGGCAATGCCAAGAGCGTGTTCACCATCCACAACATCGAGTATCAGGGCCGCTACGGCGACCAGGTGCTGGAGGATGTCATCGGCCTGGGCCGCAACTACTTCAACGAGGGGATGCTGGCCTTCCACGGGGACGTGAACCTGATGAAGGGCGCCATCATGGCCTCCACCTATGTCACCACCGTGTCGCCCACCTACGCTCAGGAGCTGCGCATGCCCTTCTATGCCCACGGCATGGACGCGGTTATCAACCAGCAGAGCGGCAAGCTCCAGGGCATCCTCAACGGCATCGACATGGCCCTCTATGACCCGGCCAAGAAGCCCGGCCTGGCGGCCAACTTCACCGCCAAGAACCCCGCCAAGGGCAAGACCGCCTGCAAGCTGGCCCTCCAGAAGGCGGTGGGCCTGCGTGAGGACGAATCCGCCCCCATTATCGCCTGCGTCTCCCGCTTGGTGGGCCACAAGGGCTTCTCTCTGGTCACCGACGTGCTCCACCAGATCATGGAGATGAATGTGCAGATGGTGGTGCTGGGTACCGGCGACTGGCAGTATGAGGAGGCCTTCCGCAACGCCCAGCGCCAGTATCCCGGCCGCTTCTCCGCTCAGATCACCTACTCCGCCCCCCTCTCCGACATGATCTACGCCGGCGCCGACATCTTCCTCATGCCCTCCATCAGCGAGCCCTGCGGCCTGAGCCAGATGATCGCCATGCGCTTCGGCACTGTGCCCGTGGTCCGGGAGACCGGCGGCCTGAAGGACACCGTCCTGCCCTACAACAAGTTCGAGGGCACCGGCCGCGGCTTCACCTTCTCGGATATCAACGCCGGGGATATGCTCTGGGTCATCCGGGAGGCTGTGGACCTGTACCACAACAACAAGGAGGCCTGGCGCGGCCTGCAGAAGGAAGGCATGACCGCCGACTTCAGCTGGGACCACTCCGCCCAGGAATACATTGATATTTACCAGCGCATCTCCGGCTGAGGCCGGTCTCAAACGCCCTCCGCTTCGGCGGAGGGCTTCCTTATTTTACAGCTGGGAGTCCTTGTCAAAACAGCATGGAACCGGGAAAATCCCTCCCGCTTTTGCACTCTTCTGTACATTGACGCTCCCTGGAAAATCTGATACAATATCACCGGGTAGGGAAAAATCTTTCCAATCCCTTTTGATTTGATTTTATGAAACGGGAGGCATTCCGAATGGCTGAATATACCAAGGCCCAGCTTACCGAGATGATCGTCGGCAAGCTCCGCCGCAACTTTGGGCGCGACGTGGATGACGCCACCCCCAACCATATGTTCAAGGCCTGTGCGCTGGTGCTCCGTGACATCATGTCCAGCCACCAGATGGAGACAGGCAATCAGGTGTGGGAGGGCCAGCAGCGCCAGGTCCACTACCTGTCCCTGGAATTTCTGATGGGCCGATCTCTGGAAAAGAACGCCTACAATCTGGGCCTTCTGGATACCTTGAAGGACGCTCTGGAGGACCTGGGTTTCTCCGCTTCCGATCTGTTTGAGAAGGAGCCGGACGCCGGTCTGGGCAACGGCGGTCTGGGCCGCCTGGCCGCCTGCTACCTGGACTCCATGACCACCCTGGAGATCCCCGCCACCGGCTACACCATCTGCTATGAGCTGGGTATCTTCAAGCAGAAGATCGTGGACGGTAAGCAGGTGGAGCAGGCTGACAACTGGCTGGGCCTGGGCGACGCCTGGCTCATCCCCAAAGTGGATGAGACCGAGGAGGTCCGCTTCGGCGGCAAGGTGGTGGACCACTGGGACGAGCGGGGGGTCAACCATCCGGAGCATGTGGGCTACACCACTGTCCTGGCCATCCCCCGGGACATGGAGATTGCCGGCTATAAGACCCGCCACACCAACACTCTGCGCCTGTGGGACGCCAAGAGCCCTGTCCCCGTGGACATGAGCTACTACTCCCGGGGCGAGTATCTGAAGGCGGTGGAGCAGCAGGCCATGGCCGAGGTCATCGCCAAGGTGCTCTACCCCGACGACAACCACTACGAGGGCAAGTCCCTGCGTCTCAAGCAGCAGTACTTCTTCGTCTCCGCCACCGTCCAGTCCATCGTGCGCCAGCACCGGGCCCAGTACGGCACCCTGCGGAACTTCCATGAGAAGCATGTCATCCAGATCAACGACACCCACCCCACCCTGGTGATCCCCGAGCTCATGCGGATTCTCCTGGATGTGGAGGGGTACAGCTGGAACGACGCCTGGAACATCGTCACCCACACGGTGGCCTATACCAACCACACCGTCCTGGCCGAGGCTCTGGAGCGCTGGCCCCAGGGGCTCATCGAGAACCTCCTGCCCCGTATCTGGCAGATTTTGAAGGAGATCGCCGCCCGCTACCAGCGCACGCTGGAGCAGCACTTCCACGGCGACCAGAGCAAGGTCTCCAAGATGGCCATTATCTGGAACGGCGAGGTGCGCATGGCCAACCTGTGCGTGTGCGCCTGCTACGCGGTGAACGGCGTGTCCGCCCTCCACTCGGAGATTTTGAAGCAGGACGTGTTCCACGACGCCTACACCATGCGTCCGGAGCAGTTCAAGAACGTGACCAACGGTGTGGACCACCGCCGCTGGCTGTCCCAGATCAACCCCAAGCTGGACGCTCTGGTGAAGGAGTGCACCGGCGGGGACGACTACCTGCTCCACCCGGAGGCCATCCGCGGCCTGGAGAAGTACAAGGACGACCAGAGCGTCCTCTCCCAGCTGGAGGCCATCAAGAAGGAGAACAAGCGCCGCTTTGCCGCCTATGTGGCCCGGGAGTCCGGTGTGGTGCTGAACACCGACGCGGTCTTTGACGTGCAGGTGAAGCGCCTCCACGAGTACAAGCGGCAGCTGCTGAACGTGCTGCACATCATCCACCTGTACAACCAGCTGCGGGATAACCCCAACATGGAGTTCACCCCCCAGACCTTCCTCTTCGGCGCCAAGGCGGCCCCCGGCTACCACGTGGCCAAGAAGATCATCCAGCTCATCAACTCCCTGTCCGCCCAAATCAACGCCGACCCCATCTGCAAGGATAAGCTCCAGGTGGTCTTTTTGGAGAACTACCGGGTCTCCCTGGCGGAGAAGCTCATGCCCGCCTCTGAGATCAGCGAGCAGATCTCCACCGCCGGCAAGGAGGCCAGCGGCACCGGCAACATGAAGTTCATGATGAACGGCGCACTGACCATCGGCACCCTGGACGGCGCCAACGTGGAGATGCACCAGCAGCTGGGCGACGAGAATATCTTCCTCTTCGGCCTTACCGCCGACCAGGTGGTCCAGCTGAAGAACCAGGGCTATATCCCCGCCAACTACTACAACAGCAACCCGGCCATCAAGCGGGTGCTGGATCAGATCCGCGCCGGCTTTGGCGACGGTGTAGACTACAACGACATTGCCGACCGGCTTCTGATCGGCGCGGGCGGCAGCCCGGCCGACGAGTACCTGCTCCTGGCCGACTTTGACAGCTACTGCCAGGCCCACCGCCGGGCCATCGAGACCTACGCCGACCGCAAGCTCTGGAATCAGATGTCCCTCATCAACATCGCCCGTTCCGGCATCTTTGCCGCCGACCGGTCCATCCGGGACTACGCCAGCGATATTTGGCACGTGCCCACCCGTCTGTAACACAAAGGCCCGCCGCGCACCGTGCGGCGGGCCTTCTTTTCCCTGCGTTTTCAGGGGGGCGGCTTCACTTGCAGGTATGTTCCGCCGCCAGAAGCGGCTGGTCCCCGTCCCCCTGCAAAAAGCCGTTTACAGGCGTGTTCCGCCGCCGGAGGCGGCTGGTCTCATCCCCTTGCAAAATAGCCGTTTACAGATATGCTCCGCCGCCGGAGGCGGCTGGTCTCGTCCCCTTGCAAAATAGCCGTTTACAGATATGCTCCGCCGCCGGAGGCGGCGGACATTTTCTCGGAACCCCTTGCAAAATGGGGAAAAATGAAATAAAATGAAGTGGAACACGATCCCCGTTTTGTTTTGTGGAGGAGGAATAGCATATGATTTCCATTGCGTCGGATCACGGCGGTTACCGTTTGAAAGAGCACATCAAGGCCTATCTTACCGCCAAGGGCCTCAGCGTTCTGGACTGCGGCTGTGACAGCGAGGAGAGCTGCGACTACCCCGTTTTCGGCAAGGCAGCGGCCCAGGCCGTGGCGGACGGCCGGTGCGAGAAGGGCATTGTCATCTGCACCACCGGCATCGGCATCTCTATCTCTGCCAACAAGGTGAAGGGGGTCCGGTGCGCCCTGTGCGGCGATCCCTACTCCGCCGAGATGACCCGCCGCCATAACGACGCCAACATGCTGGCCATGGGTGCCGGGATCATCGGTCCCAACATGGCCGAGCGCATTGTAGACGTATTTCTGAACACTCAGTTTGAGGGCGGCCGCCACGCCCGCCGGGTGGGCCTGATGATGGATATTGAGAAGGAATAGTGCAAAAGCTGGACCTGCGGGTCCGGCTTTTTTATGCCTGCGGCCCCTCCAGACAGGCGGCCAGCATGTCCAGGAACTCCCCGCAGGTAGGTCTTTTTTTGAGCGGAAATCTAGCACACTGCCGCAGCAGCTCCGGATTTTGTCTCCAGGCCCGAAGGATTACCGTGCGGATATTTCGTTCCACTGCGGCCCCTGTGGTGTTCATTTCCCGGGCCACCAGCGGATAGAGCCACTTGGACAGGGACAACATCAGTTCCGGCCGCCGCGCCGCCTCACAGGCCGCCCGGGCCGCCTGATGGAAACCGGTATAGTTGGGCGTCACTCCCATCCGCCGCAGCAGGTGGCAGACCCGGCGGTAATCGGGCGTCTGTCTCCCCTCCTCACAGCTGTGCGGCGTTTTCATATCGATCCATCTGCGTTTGCAGCAGGCTCATGAATCGGAGCCTGTGTTCCGGGTCTGGGATCAGATTCACCAGCCGGATCAGCACCGGCGCGCTGCACTGGCTCACCCCTTTTTCCAGCGCGTAGTAGCTCCGCGGGGAGATATTCAGACAGGAGGCCATCTCCTCCATGGTACAGTTCAATTCCCTTCGCAGGGTGCCCAGCTCTTTTGATACATACTTCCTCATAGCATTGCGGCTTGCGCTTGTCATATGTTTTCCTCCTTTACAAAACAAAATTCGACAAAAATCTTATCCGTAAATGGAGAAAAATTCCAGGGTGTGTGCTTCCGGTTTTTGAAATATTTTTTATATTTTCCCCTGCTTCTGAACAAAATCTGGAGAAAATGCGTCAAATTCAGACATAATAGAAATTTCGGCCGCATTCTGAGGTCATTCCACCCCTCCCCCCTTTGGCGGGGCCTTCCGGAGGGCCCGCGCTTTCTGCAAGCCTGTACTCCGCTTTTTCAGGGCAATACAAATGGAGTCCCCCCTGATGTAGTCTTATTTCCTGCATCAGGGGGGATTTTGTCTCTGTTCGGTTTTGCCGGAACGGTCCAAAGCAAAAAAGAGGCAGGGGGGAGAAAACCGCAGGTTTTCCCCCACGAAAAGTGATCCTGGCATGCATTTGGCCGTCTGTGGAAGAAAGAGGAGGGGAATTGAGCCTTTACCGCTCCCGGTTTGGAAAGTCCGATTCAGTTTGTACCTCAAAAGAGATGGTAAGCGTCTCGCCGCCGCGCAGGATCTGGAGAGAGACAATATCTCCCGGGAGTACATCAGCTTTGGCCTGTTTCAGCTCCGCAATGGTGCTGACTTCAGTGCCGTTCAAAGCGGTTACCCGGTCGTCAATGCGGAGGCCGGCGGCATAGGCGTTGCTGTTTTGCTCCACCTGGGACACCCGGAGCGTGCCGTCGCTGGAGTCCACGGTAAAGCCCAGAGCGGGCTGCCCTGCGATGAGCCAATCCGCCGTCTCCTTGACATTGGTCATGGGGATGGCAAATCCAAGCCCCTCCACAGTGTTATCTTCGGCCACAATTTTCATGGTGGTGATGCCCACCACCTGGCCGTGGTCGTTGATAAGGGCGCCGCCGGAGTTGCCGAAGTTGATGGGCGCGCTGGTCTGAATGACTTCCATATCGACGCCGTCCACATTGACGATCCGATTCAGCGCGGAGACGATGCCCTGGGTGATGGAAGTCCGGTAGCCCAGCGGGTCTCCGATGGCCACCACCATGTCTCCGCACAGAAGCTGGTCCGAGTCGCCGAATTCTGCGGGGCTCAGGCCATGAGCGTCCACCTTCAGCACCGCTACATCGGCGTCTGCGTCCGCCCCCACCAGCTTGGCCTCCAGAATGGTGTCATCGTGAAAGGCGGCGTAGACCCGCAGGCTGTTAGCCACCACATGGGCATTTGTGAGCAGATAGCCGTCCGCGCTCATGACGATTCCGGTTCCGGTACTGGAGGTGCCGTCACCTTCCGCCCAGAGAGAGACGATGGAGGGAACGCACTTCTGATAGATCTCCGTTGCAGTCAGCGTCTCCTCCGGCGCGGGAGAGATGGTTACGGTCACGCCGGTTCCCGTCTCCGCCCGCTCCAGTGCGGCAAAGGGGTCCTGCTGGCTGCTGGTGGCAATGATTCCGGGATCTGTCTCTGATTCCTGGGGCCACAGGTAGCGCACCGCCACTGTCCCAACCGTCAGGCTCACCACCAGTACGAACAGGGTTAGAAAGGGAAAGAGCGGCCGCCTTCTGCGCTTCCAGCGGCGTTTGGGCCGCAGAAGCGGAGCGCGGCGGGATGGAATGACCACCGCGGGCGGCGTTGGAAACGAGGGGGACGGCTGTTCCCAGGGACCGCCGGTCCAAAGGTCGTTTGACGGTTCGCGCATAGCGCACTCCCTTCTGTCCGGCGGACCGGACGGAAATTCAATCAGGCCAAGGTCAGGGTGAAGGTGAACTGCGTCACGCCATCCTCGCTTGTGACCGTGATATTCTCTTTCAGGTTGCCCAGGATCGTCTTGACAATATACAGGCCAAGCCCCACGCCGTCCCGGTCCACGCTGCGGGAGGAGTCCGCCTTGTGGAATCGTTCGAACAGCAGAGGCAGTTCATCCGAGGGGATGGTAGCGCCCAGATTCCGCACGGCGATATAGGCTTTGCCGTCCTTTTTGGTGATCTGGACCGTAATGGCCGTCCCCTGGGCGGCGAACTTTGCCGCGTTATCCAGCAGGTTGTAGCACACCTGTGTCACCGCGTCCGGATCGCCCCAGACCATCACCGGGTCCTCCGGGAACTGGGCGTCCACATCCAGGCCGCGGTCGTTGATCCGTCCCTCCAGGCTGATCAGCACCCGGGACATGATTTCGATAATATCGAACTGTTCCTGGGCGGTGACCGTCTCTGTCAGGGCATTGAGCCGGGACAGGTCCAGCATCCGCCGCACCAGGCGGGAGAGACGCCGGGTCTCGGACACCACCACGTTCAGAGCGTCCCGCTCCTTCTCCGGCGGAATCGTCCCGTCCAGAATGCCCTCTGCAAAACCGGCGATGGTGGTCATGGGGGTTTTCAGCTCGTGGGAGACGTTGGCAATAAACTCCGCCCGCTGGCTCTCCACCTTGGCCAGGGAGTTGGCCATGGAGTTGAAGGCCTCGGCCAGCTCCCCGATCTCGTCGCACCGGTCCTTGTAGTTGTTCACCCGCACGTCGAACTCGCCCCGCCCGAATTTCCGGGCGGCCTCCGCCATCTCGGTGAGGGGGCGGGTCTGGTGGGCGGAGGTAATGGAACTGGCGATGACGGCAATGAGCAGGACAACCACCGCGGCGAAGAAGAAAATGGTAGCCGTGGAGCGCCACATCTCAGACAGTCCGCTGGTATCGCCTGAAACCAGAACCACCCCGACATTGACCAATAAGTTGGGGTTGTCCAGCTGAACCTGGACCGGAAGACCGGCAATATACCGGTTGCTCCCATAGATGCCGTTTAAATTGGTGAGGCCGGCATAGTTCCCCGCCTCCAAAATCTGGTCCACAATCTGCTGGGGGATCTGTTTGCTGTACATCCCCTCGTCGCTGGCGTACAGGATCTCACCCTGGGTACTGGCTACAATGACCGAGGCGTCGGAGACAGAGGACACCGTCTCCATAGTTGTCTGATAGAGAATCCAGGTGTCCGCACGACTGTCAAATATATTCCAGCTGTTGAAATTCTGGAGATAGTTCCCGGTGGCGGAGGCGATATAGCCCGCGTTCCGCTCCAGACGGTCCCGGGTCTCGGAGATGATATAGCGGTAGGAAAGCAGCATGAATGCCGTGGACAGCAGGGTAAAGGACAGGGTCACGATCCCCACCATCATGGCCAGCTCCCGTTTATACAGACTTTTCACGGGAACACCTCCCAATGCGGTCAGCCTGCGCCATTGGCGGGGGAGACCTCGAATTTATAGCCCACGCCCCACACCGTCTTCAGCCTCCACTGGTCGCTGACGCCCTCCAGCTTCTCCCGCAGGCGCTTGATGTGTACGTCCACCGTGCGGGAGTCCCCGAAGTAGTCAAAGCCCCACACCTCGTCCAGCAGCTGGTTGCGGGTGAAGACCCGGTTGGGGGAGGCGGCCAGATGGTAGAGCAGCTCCAGTTCCTTGGGGGGCGTGTCCACCCGCTTGCCGTCCACCAGCAGCTCGTAGGAGTCCAGATTGATGACCAGCTTGTCAAAGGACAGCTTCTTCTCCCCCTGCTCCTCCTCCTGGCCGGTGCGGCGGAGCACTGCATGGATGCGGGCCAGGACCTCCTTCATCTCAAAGGGCTTGACAATATAGTCGTCGGCGCCCCCCTCCAGGCCGGTGACCTTGTCCTCGGTCTCCCCCTTGGCGGTGAGCATGATAACCGGGGTGCTGCCCTCCTCCCGGATTTTTTTCAGGACCGTCCAGCCGTCCATGATGGGCAGCATAATGTCCAGCAGCACCAGATCGGGCTGAAAGGAGCGGAAATACTCCACGCCCTTGCCGCCGTCCTTGGCCACCTTGGTCTCAAAGCCCTCTTTTTCCAGGTAGAGGTGGAGCAGTTCGGCGATATTTCCGTCGTCCTCTACGATCAGTACCTTCTGGGCCATAAAAACCCCTCCGTTTCGTAAAGCGTTTCTTAATTGTTATTATACCGGTCCTATGCCCGGGTGGGGTGAATAATTTGTAAATATCCGCGTCAGGAGTGCTCCCGCTGCTCCACATAGGAGTGGTCCACCTCGATGACCGCGGTGTATTTCTCCGAGAGCTTCTTCACGCCCCGGCTCAGCTCGCCCCTTACCTGGCTGTCGGTGAGGCGGAAGCCGTAGGGCACCATCACGTCAAAGAGCACATTGGTGTGGCGGGGGCCGGCGGTGATGCGCAGGTCGTGGATGGACAGCACCGGGTCAATCTCGTGGGCCAGCTGCTCCACCTGGGCCCGCAGGGCGGCGGTGCGCTCGTCGTTGACCACCGGGTCCATGTGGATCACCGTCTCAATGTGGTGCTTCTCCTTCAGCTCCCGCTCGATGTGGTCGATGATGTCGTGCATCTCCAGCAGGTCCGCGTCGGCAGGCACCTCCGCGTGGAAGGACATCATGGCCCGGCCAGGGCCGTAGTCGTGGTACACCAGGTCGTGGATGCCCAGGATGTTGGGGTGGGAGACCACCAGCTTGTCGATGTCCCGGGCCAGTTCCGGGTCCATGGGGCGGCCCAGGAGGGGGTCCAGGGTATCCTTGGCGGCCTCCCAGCCGGTCTTTAAAATGAAGGCCGCTACCAGCAGCCCCGCAAGGCCGTCGATCTGCAGATGAAAAAAGTGGCCGATGAGGGTGGCCGCCAGCACAACTGCCGTAGCGGCCGCGTCAGAGAGGCTGTCAGCGGCGGTGGCCTCCACCGCCTGGGAGGAGATGGCCCGGCCGACGGCACGGTTGAAGTGGTACATCCACAGCTTGACCAGGACGGCCGCCGCCAGAATGGCCGCGGCCAGCCAGGAGAAGTCCAGTTCCTCCGGGTGGATCAGCTTTTCCACGGAGCTCTTTCCCAGTTCAAAGCCCATGAGCAGAATGGCCATGGACACCACGAGCCCGGTCAGGTACTCCATTCGCCCGTGGCCGAAGGGGTGCTCCTCGTCGGCGGCCTGTCCCGCCAGCCGGAATCCCACCAGCGTAATCACCGATGAGGCCGCATCCGACAGGTTGTTCAGAGCGTCCGCCACGATGGCCACCGAACCGGTGAGCATCCCGGCGGCCAACTTGCCCAGACACAGCAGGGTGTTGAGCAGAATGCCTACCATTCCCGCCCGGGCGCCGCATTTCTGCCGCGCCTCCGGCGCGCTGGGGTCCTGACCGGCCAGCCACCGCTGGATCAATGCTTGGATCAAAGGTAAGTTCCTCCCCTGTTGGGCCGGATGGTCCGGCCCCAAGATTTTCATTTTCATATCATTTTATTATGGCACGCCTCCCTTTGTTCCGTCAAGTATTGCCGCAGATGCTTTTCGAAAGCATCTTAAGAAAAGCTGAAAAAAGTTTTAATATTTCATTAAAGTTCGAAAAGCGGCCCGTTTCATCGATTTTTTGCGGGAAAGATGGGGCAAAAATGAGAGATGATTTACAGAAAGTTCATAATACGGACACGGTTTTGCCTTATTTTCCGGTTATGATAAGACCGTACCCAGAAGAAATCGATATCTCCCATTTCTCCCTCTCCTTTACAACACACACAAGCAAGCGGCCCCGGCTCACTGCCGGGGCCGCTTGCTTTCGGCTGTCGGAAAAGTCCTTGGACTTTTCCGACAGCCTGAAAAATGCCGTTACTTTTACGCCGCACCGCGGCGCAAAAGTCCGCGCTTCGCTTGCCGGAATCCTTGCATAGCAAGGATTCCGGGGCATTTGATCCCACTCGAGGCGGGCTGCTGCCCCCCTCGAGCTCCCCCGCCCCAACTTGAGCGGATTCATCTCAACAAAGGTTTTTGACAAGCTGAAGCAAGCGGCCCCGGCTCACTGCCGGGGCCGCTTGCTTTTCCAGGAAGAAGCGCAGGGAAAGGCGCTTTGTCTGAACCCGCGCTTCTCCCCTGTATTATCAGTCCTGTTCCCTTTCGTATAGGCCCAACCGTCTGCGAATACGGTGCGGGGATGCGCCGTGTGTGCTCGCAGACGGCGGGGCGCTCCTTACAAAACACGCCGTCTCATGTCAAGGCGGCATTGGCTTTGCTTCTCTGAAAACGTGGCCAAACGAGTACGCATTGCTCTGTACCCCGGAGCCTTTCCGGCAGCGCTCCTCATAACATACGGAAACCGCCGCTCTGACAAGCGGCGGTTTCCTCTGATTTGGGGCTAAATGATAATCAAGACCGGCCAATGCCCAAAAATTGGAACCGAGCCAAAAAACGTTCCTTTCCTGTCTGTCACGCCCTGCGGCACATTAAATCAGAGAAGCAACGGTTTTCCCTTACACTTCCATAATGACCGGGAGAATCATGGGGGAGCGCTTGGTCTTTTTATACAGGTAGTTGGACAAATCGCCTTTGATGGACTGCTTGATGGCGGACCAGTCGGTGGCGTACCGGGTGTCCACGTCCAGAATGGCGTCCAGCGCCACCTGGCGCAGCTCGTCCATCAGGCCCTCGGACTCCTTCACGTACACAAAGCCCCGGGTGATGATGTCCGGGCCGGAGACCAAAGCCCCGTCCTCCCCGGACATGGAGACCACCACGACCACCATGCCGTCCTGGGCCAGGTGGCGGCGGTCCCGCAGCACCACGCTGCCCACGTCGCCCACGCCGGAGCCGTCCACGAACACCTTGCCCGCAGTGACGGTGCCCCCCAGCTTGCAGGTCTTGGGGGTGAGCTCGATCACCCGGCCGATGTCGCTGATGATGATGTGGTTGGGGGCCATCCCCATCTCCTGGGCCAGCTTGGCGTGGATCTTCAGATGGCGCTGTTCCCCGTGGACGGGGATGAAGAACTTGGGCTTCACCAGGCCGTGGATGATCTTCAGCTCCTCCTGGCAGGCGTGACCGGACACATGGAGGGGCAAAGTCCGTTCATTGACCACCTCGGCTCCCTTCCGGTAGAGCTCGTTGATCACGTTGCCCATGGCGTTCTCGTTGCCGGGAATGGTGGAGGCGGAGATGATGACCTTGTCCCCCGGCTGGATGTCCACCTGCCGGTGGGTGGAGAAGGCCATCCGGGAGAGCGCCGACATGGTCTCCCCCTGGCTGCCGGTGGTGATAATACAAACTTTATGCTTGGGCAGGGACTTGATCTGGGTCAGGTCCATGAGCACCCCGTCGGGAATCTTCATATAGCCCAGCTCGGTGGACACCTTCATGGCGTTCTCCATGGACCGGCCGGTGACCGCCACCTTGCGGCCGTACCGGGCGGCTACGTTGATGATCTGCTGCAGCCGGTCCACGTTGGAGGCGAAGGTGGTGACGATGATCCGGTCTTGGCAGCCCTTGAACAGGGCGTCGAAGGAGTTGCCCACGCTGCTCTCGCTGCGGGTGTAGCCCGGGCGCTCCACGTTGGTGGAGTCGGCCAGCAGAGCCAGCACCCCCTCCTGTCCCAGGGCGCCGAAGCGGGCCAGGTCGATCATCCCGCCCTGGATGGGGGTGGTGTCGATCTTGAAGTCTCCGGTGTGGACGATGGTGCCCACCGGACACTTGATGGCAAAGGCCACCGCGTCGGCGATAGAGTGGTTCACGTGGATGAACTCCACGGAGAACTTGCCCGCCTGGATCACATCCCCCGCTTCGCAGGTGATCATCTTGGTCTTGGACACCAGGTGGTGCTCCTCCAGCTTCAGCTGGATCAGGCCCGCGCTCATGCGGGTGGCGTAAATGGGGGCGTTGATGGACCGCAGCACATAGGGGATGGCTCCGATGTGGTCCTCGTGGCCGTGGGTGATAAAGATGCCCCGGATCTTGCTCTGGTTTTTGATCAGATAGCTCACATCCGGAATGACCACGTCGATGCCGTACATATCGTCATCCGGGAACCCCATTCCGCAGTCCACGACCACGATGTCGTTCCCGTACTCATAGACGGTCAGGTTTTTCCCGATCTCATTCAGGCCTCCCAGCGATATGATTTTCAATTTTTCTGCCATATCTGTTTCCTTTCTCAGTCTATTTTCTCAATCATAATTCATTTCGTACCAGAAAACACGAGACAAGACGCCGTGCGGCCGCACGACAACCAGGCGAAAAGGCCCCTGCCCGCAGCCCTGCCTCGCTGTGGGTCGGTAGCGGCTTTTCGCCCTCCGGTGTCCTCTTGTACTGTGCCCCGCACCTCCGTTCCGGTCTGTTTTTCTACCGGTTGAGATCTGTGCGGCTATTTAAACGCGGAGGGGCTTGTCCCGCCCGGCATCCCGCGTATAAATCCAATTGTACGGCAGAGTCTATCCGCCGCTTCTGGATATCAAATCAATGGTATTATACCACAGTTTTCTTTGTCTGTATACCTTTTCATAGGAAACTGCAAAAGTTTGTCCATCAAACCGGGGTTCCATAGAAATACACATATTCTTGAATCACCTCTTGTCCCCACATGCAAAATATGGTATACTTTTTATGGAAAAATACGGATTGAAGGGAGGGAGTCCCATGGAAGAGCACAATCCTGCGCGGCAATTTCAGCCGCTGTCTGTTGAAATGCGGGCTGTTGGAGCCAGCCGGCAGATTTCGCCACCGCCCTCCCGCCGGGTTTCTTCCAACGGGCAATGGCATGAATATTCAAATTTTTGGAACCTCGAAGAGCTTTGATACCAAAAAAGCCGAGCGCTGGTTCAAAGAGCGCCGCATCAAGTTCCAATCAGTGGATGTCAGGCGGTACGGCATGAGCCGGGGAGAACTGGCCAGCGTCCGTCAGGCTGTGGGCCTGGAGGCGATGATCGACCCCAAGCATCCGGACGCGGTGATGCTCTCCTATTTGGCCTCCGACCAGGCCAAGCTGGACCACCTGTTTGAAGACCCCTCACTTCTCATCGCCCCCATCGTCCGCAATGGAAAGCAGGCGACTGTGGGCTACTGTCCTCAGATCTGGGAAACCTGGTCCTGAGTAAACTGGTTTTCCTCCGCTCTCGCAGTGAGCGGGTCATCGGGTTGACGGCAGGCGGAAGGAGGCAGTCCCCATGGCACGAAGCGCCAATCAAAAGCTGAAGCTCCTGTATCTGTGCCGGATTCTGATGGAGCAGACAGATGAAGAACATCCGCTGTCTGTCCAGGAGCTGATTGCCCAGCTGGCGCGGTACGGCATCCAGGCGGAGCGAAAGAGTATTTATGACGATTTGGGCGCCTTGGCACGATTCGGAGTAGACGTTCAGTGCCGGAAGGGACGCTCCCCGGGTTGGTTTGTGGGCAGCCGGGACTTTGAGCTCCCGGAACTGAAGCTGCTGGTGGATGCGGTTCAGTCCTCCCGGTTCATCACCCGCCGTAAGAGCAACGCGCTGATCCGAAAGCTGGAGCGATTGGCCAGCGTGCATCAGGCCCGCCAGCTTCAGCGGCAGGTCTTTGTCAGCGGCCGGGTCAAGGTCATGAATGAGAGCATCTATTATAACGTGGATAAGCTCCACGCCGCCATTGCCTCCAAACGCGCCATCACCTTTCAATATTTTGACTACAACATGTACCGGCAGAAGGTATTTCGGCGAAACGGCAGCCGGTACACCGTCTCTCCCTATGGATTGATCTGGAACAATGATAACTACTATTTGGTGGCTTATGACAGCGAGCATTGCCAAATGCGCCACTACCGCGTGGACAAAATGGCAGAAATCACCGTTACACGCCTGCCTCGGGAGGGAACAGATGAATATCCGGCCTTTGACATCGCCGCCTATGGTCAGAAACACTTTGGAATGTACAGCGGAGAGGAGATGACCGTCACTCTGAGGGCAAAGAGTTCCATGGCCAGCGTGGTATTGGACCGCTTTGGGCTGGACGTCATTCTGGTCCCGGACGGCTCAGACCACTTTACGGTCAGCATTCCTCTGGTTCTGAGTCCTCAGTTTTTCGGGTGGCTCTTTGCATTGGAGCCGGACGTCACTCTGACGGCCCCCGCCCGGGCAGTTGAGGCCTACCGGCAAAAACTTCGTTCAGCTCTGGAGCAGGCGTAGGCGGGCAACCCCTCAAAACAGATAGGAGGTACTTCCATGAAGCGTATCCTGGTTGTTGATAGTGACATGGCTGTACGGAGCCAGATCGGCCGTCATGCCCGTCTGGAGGGATACGAGGTTGCGGAAGCCAGCGATGGCTATACTGCGGTCGCCCTCTGCCGGCAGAATGCCTTTGATTTTGTGATTCTGGCAATTTTATTGCCAGAGTTGGATGGGTTTTCAGTTTGTCAAACAATACGCAGCTTTTCTCAGGTTCCGATCCTGATTTTGTCGGAGTGCGGCGATGAAACCGATCGAATCCGCGGACTGGAGCTTGGCGCTGATGATTATATGGTCAAACCATTTTCTCCCAGAGAGCTGATGCTGAGGATTGCAGTGATTCTAAAGCGCGGCCCTGTTCTGGATTCCATGCGTCCTCAGTATATAAATCGAAACGGGATTTCCATTGACCTCACCGCCCGGCGCGTGACAGTTGACGGACAGGCCGTCAATCTGACCCCCAAAGAATTTGATCTGCTGGCTCTGTTGGCCGGTCACCCAGATGTAGTGTTTTCCCGCAAAAAGATCTTAGATGTTGTTTGGGGAGGCGAGCTTCCAGAAGATACGCGCACCCTCGACACCCATATCAAGCAAGTCCGCCATGCAATCGCTCCATATAGCGACCGCATCGTAACCCTGCGCGGCGTGGGATATCGCTTTGAGAAGGAATAAATCCATAGAGTCTACCAAATGTCTACCGGGTCTACCGCCGGGAAGCCTTGCGCGCCAAGGGTTTCCGGCGGTTTCTTTTTGCTGTTTTCGGGGCCGGTCTAACAAAAGCCTGCCAAGGCCATTTTTTGAGGGAGAAACCTGCGGGTTTCTCCCCCCTTTTATATACAGAAAGGGACAGGTCTTGGACCTGTCCCTTCAGTCTGTCGAAAAAGTCTAAGGACTTTTCCGACAGACTGAAAGAATGCCGTTACTTTCCCGCCGCTGTGCGGCGGGAAAGTCCTCGCTGCGCTCGCTGAACGCCTTGCCTTGCAAGGCATTCAGGGCATTCGATCCCACTCGAGGCGGGCTGCCGCCCCCTCGAGCTCCCCCGCCAACTCTCGGGCGGATTCATCTGAACAGAGGTTTTTCGACAAGCTGAAGGGACAGGTCTTGGACCTGTCCCTTAAAACGCAGAGGTGAAACGCAGTTTCGCACAAAATTTCTTTGCCTACTTTCTTTTTCAAAGAAAGTAGGTTATTTGGCGTTGAGCATGCGCATGGAGTTCAGGATGGCGATGACGGACACGCCCACGTCGGCGAAGACGGCCCACCACATGTTGGCCACGCCCACCGCCGACAGGATCAGCACCAGGAATTTTACCGCCAGGGCAAAGACGATGTTCTCCCGCACGATGCGCAACGTCTTGCGGGCGATGCGCACCGCCACCGGCAGCTTCTTCAAATCGTCGTCCATGAGGACGATGTCCGCCGCCTCGATGGCCGCGTCGGAGCCCATGGCCCCCATGGCCACGCCGATGTCCGCCCGGGAGAGGACCGGGGCGTCGTTGATGCCGTCCCCCACAAAGACCAGCTGCTCCTTGGGCCCCTTGTTCTGGAGAAGCCCCTCCACCTGGTCCACCTTGTCCCCGGGGAGGAGCTCCGCGTGGACCTCGTCCAGGCCCAGCTGCCCGGCCACCGCCTGACCCACCGCCTGGGAGTCGCCGGTAAGCATGACGGTCTTCCGCACCCCGGCCGCCTTCAGGTCCCGGAGTGCTTCCTCCGCCCCCTCTTTCACCTGGTCGGAGATGACGATGTGGCCCATATAGACCCCGTCCACCGCCACGTGGATGATGGTGCCCACATGGTGGCAGGTATCCTCAAAGGAAATACGGAACTGGTCCATGAGCTTCTGATTGCCCGCCAGGACGGCCTTTCCGTCCACCACCGCCTGGACGCCGTGGCCGGCGATCTCCTTGGCGTCGGTGACCCGGGCCGGGTCGGGGGCGGGCTGGCAGGCCGCCTGGATGGACCGGGAGATGGGATGGTCGCTGAACCGCTCCGCCAGGGCGGCCAGTTCCAGCAGCTCCCCCTCGCCCACCTGCTGGGGGTGTACGGCGGTCACCTCGAAGGTGCCCCTGGTGAGGGTGCCCGTCTTGTCAAAGACCACAATGCCGGCCTGCGCCAGAGCCTCCAGGTAGTTGCCGCCCTTCACCAGAATGCCCTGCTTGCTGGCCCCGCCGATGCCCCCGAAGAAGGACAGAGGGATGGAGATGACCAGGGCGCAGGGGCAGGAGACCACCAGGAAGTTCAGGGCCCGCTGTACCCACATGAGCCAGGGCCCCATCCCCAGCAGGGGAGGCAGCACCGCCAGGGCCAGGGCGGCGAAAACCACCGCAGGGGTGTAGTACCGGGCAAATTTGGTAATAAAATTCTCCGCCTTGGCCTTCTTGCTGCTGGAGTTCTCCACCAGGTCCAGAATCTTTGCCACGGTGGACTCCCCAAAGGGTTTATTCACCTTCACATGGAGCACCCCGGTGAGGTTGACGCAGCCGCTGATTACCTCGTCCCCTGCCTGCACGTCCCGGGGCAGGGACTCGCCGGTGAGGGCGGCGGTGTCCAGAGAGGAGGTCCCCTCCAGCACCGTGCCGTCCAGGGGGACCCGTTCGCCGGCCTTAACTACGATCACGTCGCCCACCGAGACCTCCTCCGGGTCCACCTGGACCAATTCTCCATTCCGCTCTATGTTGGCGTAGTCCGGGCGGATGTCCATGAGGGCGGAGATGGACTTGCGGCTGCGGTCCACCGCCACGCTCTGAAACAGCTCGCCCACCTGGTAGAACAGCATGACGGCCACCGCCTCGGGGTACTCCCCGCAGCCGAAGGCCCCCACCGTGGCCACGGCCATGAGGAAGTTCTCGTCAAACACCTGGCCGTTTTTGATGTTCCGGACGGCCCGCCACAGCACATCCCAGCCGACGATCCCATAGGGGATCAGATACAGCACCGGCCACGCCAGGCCGGGGAGAACATCCGGGGCCAGATGCTCCGCCAGCTCCAGCGCCAAAAACAGGACCAGCGCCGTTACAATACGCGTCCGGGTCTTTTTTTGCTTCTTTGTCATGGGAGCACTCCTCCTTAGAGCGCAAAAAGACGGGGGGCCCCGTCTTTTGCAAAATCTTATTTCAGCACGATCTCGCAGTCGGGCTCCACCTTTTTGCAGACCTTCACCGCCTCCTGCACGACGGCGTCAAAGCGGGCGTCGTCTGCCTGAATGGTCAGCTTCTGGGTCATAAAGCTGACCGCGGCGTCCTGCACCCCGTCGATTTTCTTGATGGCGGCCTCCATTTTGGCGGCACAGTTGGCGCAGTCCAGGTCAATCATCTTAAAGGTCTTTTTCATCACAATCGCTCCTTTTTCAAAGTACTGAATCTTTGTACGGATGTATGTCGAAGAAACGGTGGCCCCGCTCAGGGGGTCTCCGGACCTTCCAGAATATGCTCCATGCCCTGGCTCAAAATACGAAAGACGTGTTCGTCGGCCAAAGAGTAGTAGAGGGTCTTGCCCTCCCGGCGGAATTTCACCAGCTTGCTGCCCTTGAGCACCCGCAGCTGGTGGGAAACGGCGGACTGGCTCACATCCATCAGCTTGGCGATGTCGCACACGCACAGCTCCGCCTCCAGCAGAGCGTACAGAATTTTTACCCGGGTGCTGTCCCCGAAGATTTTAAACAGCTCCGCCAGGTCGTAGAGCACCTCGTCCTGGGGCAGCTGGCTGCGGACCTGCTCCACAGCGTCCTCATGCACTTCGGTCTCCTCACAGCACAGTGCGCGGTCCTGATTCATGGTCTCCCTCCAAACTTTTATATATGAATAAGTGTTCATATGTTGTGAGATAATACTACTCCCAATGCGTACCGGTGTCAAGGCCAAATCGTAAAAAAGTTTTAAGAATTTTAAGTGGAAGTCTGGGTAGTATTTTCCCGAAAATCCTGGTATAATAATGCAGATTTTGCGGAGAATGCCTTCACATTTTTATGGGTTGCTCCAAAGTGCTCCGCCGGGTGAAATTTTTCGCCGAGTTGAGGGAACTTTTCCGGTTTTCTGCCGTCCAAGCATGCAGAAACCCATTCAAACGGTGAATTTGACACACGGAACAAAAGGAGTTTTTGAATTATGAAACGTCGTACCTATGCCCTGCTGCTGGCCCTGGCTCTGTCCGCCTCCCTGCTGACCTCCTGCGCTGGGGGAAGCGGGTCGGACAGCAGTTCCTCTCAGTCCAACGGAGGCGTCTCCTCCAGCCAGACGGAGGACCAGTCCGAGCCGGACGCCTCCACCCCGGACACCTCCCTGCCCGACGGCTCCACTTCTCAGCAGCCCGCCCCCGACGGCAGCACCTCCCAGGAGGCCCCCGGCGATGCGGTGACAGATGAGCCCCAGGCCGAGGCCTCTCTGTCCCTGGACACCAACGACTTCACCCTGTTCTCCGCTGGCTCCAGCCACACCCTGAAAGCCACTGTCCAGCCCTCCGGCCAGAAGGTCACCTTCACCTCCGGCAATGAGAAGGTGGCCACCGTGGACCAGAACGGCAAGGTGACCGCTGTGGCCCCCGGCACCGCCAAGATCACGGTCACCGCCGGCGACCTGACCGCCACCTGCATCGTCCGGTGCCGCTGGGAGGACAGCAAGCCCTCCAACGGCGGCGGCTCCAGCTCCAGCGGCGGGAACAGCGGCAGCTCCAGCACCCCGGAGACGCCGGAGACCCCCGCTCCCGCTCAGGTGGATCTTTCCGCTTTTTATACCACGGAGAGCGGCAAATATGAGTTCGGCATGGTTACGCTGGCCGATGCGGAGCTGGCCGCCAATGTCTACCCCGGACTGTTTGACATCGCCACGGAGCAGTGCCTGCCCTACATCAACATGATGACCATGAATACCAGCGAGATCGTCCTGGTGCAGGTCACCAACAGCAGCGACGTGGACAAGGTGAAGTCCATCCTCCAGAGCCGCATTGACGCTCAGGTGGAGGGCGGCGCCTGGTATCCCAGCGCCATCGACGCCTGGCAGAACAACTCCCGCATCGTGTCCAACGGCAACTATATCATGATGGTAGTCCACGAGAGCTGCGACTCCATCGTCAGCGACTTCAACGCCCTGTTTTAAGGAATACTGGATCGGGAAAAGGCGGCAGGCCTGAGTCCAGCCTGCCGCCTTTTCCCGCAAATTTGCATCCACACAAGGAGGACGCCCCATGGTCTTTTCCACCCCGGTTTTTCTATTCTATTTTCTGGTCCTGACCCTGCTGGTCTACTACCTGGTCCCCCGGAAGCTGCGCAACGTGGTCATTCTGATCTCCTCGCTGATCTTCTATTACTGGGGAGAGCAGACCTACGTGGTTATCATGTTCCTGTCCACCGCCATCGACTTCACCCACGGCCTGCTGGTGGAACATTTTAAGGGGAAGGGTCAGCTCAAATACGCCAAAATGGCGGTGGCCTCCTCCATGTTCTTTAACCTGCTCCTGCTGCTGTTCTTCAAGTACTGGGACTTTCTGGCCTCCTCCTTCCAGGCGCTGGGTCTGACCTTCATGCCGGTGCTGGGCGTCCACCTGCCCATCGGCATCTCCTTCTATACCTTCCAGACCATGAGCTACACCATCGACGTGTACCGGGGCGATACCCGGGCCCAGCGGAACATCATCAACTTCGGCACTTTCGTCACCCTGTTCCCCCAGCTCATCGCCGGCCCCATCATCAAGTACAAGGACCTGGGCGATCAGATCGACCAGCGGGACACCTCCATTGACAAGTTTGGCTCCGGGGTGCAGATGTTTATGATCGGCCTGGGAAAGAAGATCCTCATTGCCAACAATGTGGGGATGCTGTGGGACAGCTATAAGGCCATGGCCGCCAGCGATCTGACGGTAGCCGGGGCCTGGCTGGGCGTGCTGGCCTTTACCTTCCAGATCTACTTCGACTTCTCCGGCTACTCCGACATGGCGGTGGGGCTGGGGCGCATGCTGGGCTTTGAGTTCCTGCCCAACTTCGACCACCCCTATATCTCCCGGAGCATCACCGAGTTCTGGCGGCGGTGGCACATCTCCCTGTCCACCTGGTTCCGGGAGTACCTGTATATCCCCCTGGGCGGCAACCGGTGCTCCAAGGGCCGCTGGGTCTTCAACCTGTTCGTGGTGTGGGCGGCCACCGGCATCTGGCACGGGGCCAGTTGGAACTACGTGATTTGGGGCCTGTACTTCTTTGTCCTTCTTCTGGTGGAAAAGCTGTGGCTGGGGCGGCTGCTGTCCCAGCTTCCCAAAGCGGTCCAGCATGTGTACACACTGTTCTTTGTGCTGGTGAGCTGGGCCATCTTTGCCCTGGAGGACTTTGGACAGCTGGGCGCCTACCTGAAGGTCATGTTTGGTATGGGCGGCGTGCCCCTGGCCGACGGAACCTTTGGGTACTACCTTACTAGCTACCTGCCCATCCTATGCGCGGCCGCCGTGGCCTCCACCAATCTGGGCCGGGTTCTGTACGGAAAGTTGAGCCCCAGAACCTCCCAGGCCGTCTGCGCGGCCCTGGTGATCCTGGGGCTGGTAATCTGCACCGGATATCTGGTGGACGGAACCTACAATCCCTTCCTGTATTTCCGATTCTGAGAAGGAGGATCGTCCATGAAACAGCACAACTTCAACCTACTTCTTACGGTCCTCTTCTGCCTGTTTATCGGCGGAATGTTCCTGGGCAGTCTGATCCTGCCGGACCGTGCATTTTCCCAGTTGGAGAACCGAAATCTGGAACAGGCCCCCAAGATCTCCCTGGAAGCCATCGACACTGGGAAATTTATGGAGGACGCCGAGGACTATGTAAACGACCAGATCATCGGCCGGGACTTCTGGGTGGCCCTGAAGGCCTGGAGCGAGCGCCTCTCCGGCAAGCAGGAGAACAACGGGGTCTACTTTGCCAAGGAGAACACCCTCATCAGCCGAGTGGACACCCCCTCCTGGGAGGATACTCCCGCGCAGGGGGACACCCCCGCTCAGCAGGGTCTTCAGACCCGCGTCGGATATGTCAATGCTCTGGTGGACAATGTGGATGTGCCGGTGTATTTCGGCATCATCCCCTCCGCCGCTGAGATCTGGTCCGACCGGCTTCCGGAGGGGGCCCCCACCGCCGACGAGAAAGCCATCATTGACCGCCTGTACAGCGCGGCCCAGACCCATACAGTGGATCTGTACTCCGCCCTGGCTCAGCACAAGGACGAGGACCTCTACTACCGCACCGACCACCACTGGACCAGCCTGGGCGCCTACTACGGCTACACCGCCCTGATGGACGCCATGGGGCTGGAGGCCGCCCCCCTGGATGAGAGCCAGAAGGTCACAGTGTCGGAGGACTTCTACGGCACTCTGTTCTCCTCCTCCGGTGTGCGGTGGCTGCCTCCCGACCACATCGACCGGTATATCTCGGACGAGGGCGTGACGGTCACCGCCTACCCCAACGGAACGCCGGAGCCGGGCAGCCTCTATGTGGACAGCTACCTGAAGGTCAAGGACCAGTACTCCTCCTTCCTAGGGGGCAACAAGCCCCTGTGCGTCATCGAGACGGAGCACACCGGCGCCCCCAAAGTTCTGGTCATCCGGGACTCCTATGCGGACAGTCTGGCCCCCTTCCTGACCCAGAATTTTTCGGAGATCCACCTGTTTGATCCCAGATACAACCTGAACAGCGTACAGGAGTATGCGGCCCAGAATGAAATCGATTCCATTGTCGTGCTTTACAGCATCTCGAACTTTACCGCCAAAGACAATCAGCTCTTTGTCCTGGGCCGGTAACATTCAAGCCGTTTGCCCCGGCCTGCCGGAATCGTTTTTGAGGAGAACCCGTGGGGTTCTCCTCTTTTTTGCGTTTTGGGCTCCGCAGCAGGCCTCTGCGTCCCCTCCTCCCAGAGGCGAAGCAACGCTTGGCGAAACGCTCCTCGGCTTTCTTTTCACCCGAAGAACACAGCTGCCCGCCCTTTCAAAGATCATAAGACAGGCCGGCGGAGAGGGGACAAAGCCGGTCCCCCAGGCGCTCCTTGAGCACAGCAAAGGCGGCCGGACCGGTGCAGTGGCCGGTATAGACCCGTTCCACCCCCTGCTCCAGAAGGGCGTCTGCCACCCCGCGGGCGTACTCCGGGGTGCAGTTCATGCCGCTGGGGGCGGAGGCGCTGAACATGTGCAGACCGCCCACCACGGCGCACACCGGCTTTTGAAGCTGGTCCCGCACCCCCTGGACGATGTTCACGATGCCCCCGTGGGAGCAGGAGTTAAAGACCACCAGCCCCCGCTCCCCCTCCAGCACCAGGGACTGCTCATGGGAGAAGTCGTCGGGGACAAACTGGTCCTGGCCCACCTTCCGCAGCAGATTGGTCTCCTGGCTGGCAAAGGGACCGCCGTGGACGGTCTCCGGGACCAGCCAGACCCCCTCCACGGGCTGGGAGAGGGCATCTGAGAGGACAAAGCGGTCCCGCTCCCCCTCCCAGATGTCCCGGTGGACCCCGATGAACCGGGGGGAGCCCTGGGAGGTGGAGAAATAGGGGCCGCCCGCCGTGGTGCGGGCGTACACCTTGGCCCTCTGATTCACCGCAAAGAACCGGCGCAGGCCGTCGGAGTGGTCATAGTGCCCGTGGGAGAGCACCGCCAGCTCCACCTGGCTCAGGTCGATCCCCAGGACGGCGGCGTTGTCCGCAAATTTTCCCGAGGAGCCCGCGTCCAGCAGCAGCTTGTGCCCCCGGTACTCGATATAAAGGGCCAGTCCGGCCTCCGCGCTGAGGCAGGCCCCCTCCGGGGCCGTATTTTCCATCAAAACCACAAATTTCATGGGGATGCTCCTCTCTTCTCACATCTGTTGCAAGCGGGGAAATTCAGTTCCGTCCGCCCCTCGAAGGGGGTTCTCAGGACAGGCTGGTAAAGAGCTGCTCCTGGGCGGCCTTCAGGCCCTCGGCCAGGGCCTGAACGTCCTCCAGGGTGGTGTCGTAGGAGAAGCTGATGCGCAAAACCCCGTCCAACTCCTTCTTGGGCAGCTTCAGGGCGGCGTACACATGGCTGGGCTTCCCCTTGTGGCAGGCGGAGCCGGAGGACAGGCAGATCCCCCGGTCGCTCAAGAACCGGACGATGACCTCGCTCTTATAGCCCGGCAAGGTGACCGCCAGAATATGGGGGGCGGTCCCCTCCCCCACCCGCTTCAGACCGGGGATCTGAGCGGTGAGCCGCTGGAGGGTCTCCTCCTTCAGGGCGGCCATGTGGGCCATATCCCCCTCCAGGGAGGCCGCCCCCGCCTCCACCGCCGCGGCGAAGGCGGCAATCTGAGCGGTGGCCTCGGTGCCCGAGCGCAGGCCGCTCTCCTGGCCGCCCCCCCGGATCATGGGCGGGAACTTCAGGCCGCCGCGGATGTACAGGGCTCCAATCCCCTTGGGAGCGTGGATCTTGTGCCCGCTCACCGTCAGCAGGTCCGCCCCCAGCTCTTTGGGGGTGAAGGGCACCTTCAAGAAGCCCTGGACCGCGTCGCAGTGGACGAGGGCCTTGGTCTTCTGATGGACCAGTTTGGCCGCCTGGGCCACGGGCAGGACGGTGCCCAGCTCGTTGTTCACCAGCATCATGGACACCAGCACCGTGTCCGGCCGCAGGGCCCCCTCCAGGTCGTCCAGGGAGATATTCCCCGCCCGGTCAGGCTGGAGATAGGTGACCTCATACCCCTGCCGCTCCAGGGCCTTGCAGGGTTCCAGCACGGCGGCGTGCTCATAGGCGGTGGTGATGATGTGCTTTCCGGTGCGGCGGCCCAGTTCCACCGCCCCCTGGATGGCCCAGTTGTCCCCCTCGGTGCCGCAGGAGGTAAAGAAGAGCTCCTCGGGCCGGCACCCCAGGCCGGCGGCCGCCTGGGCCCGGTGGCGCTTCACCGCCTCCGCCGCCTGGCTCCCCAGGGCGTACCGGGAGGATGGGTTCCCCCACCCCTGCGTCATGGCCTCCACCGCCGCCTGGACGGCCTCGGGCCGCACGGGAGTGGTGGCCGCGTTGTCAAAATAGTGGATCAAACTCCGTCACCTCGGATATTTGGATTCTGGCGGGGCGTATCCCCCTAATATACCTTTTATTGTATGCGCCGCCGGGGGGAAAGTCAAGGCGGCGGAGCCGCCCCCAAAAAGGCGCGGGGGCAGGCATGTCAAAGGCAGTCCGCCCAAATTCCAGAAGCTTTTTGGAGCAAGATACTCCCCGACTGTTTGCGCACATCCCCGGGGCGGCGCATCTGCCGTATACAGAAAGTTAATGGGATTTTTCCCTCCCCACTGGTACAACGCCTCCCACCTGTGTTATAATGGTGCTCAGAGAGATTTTGGGGCCGGGAGTGCCTATGGACCGGCCATTGAAAGGGGTGACCGCTCTTGGAACGGTCGATCTGTTATGTAGTGGGGGCCATGCCCCTGTCCTGGTCCCTGTGTCCCCACCCGGGGGCACAGGACTTTGTCATTGCCGCCGACAAGGGATATGAGGCCCTGGAGGCCTACGGCGTGCCCCCCGACCTGGTGGTGGGGGACTTCGACTCCCTGGGCCGGCGGCCCAGCCACCCCAACGTGATCCAGCTCCCCTCGGCCAAGGACGACACCGACATGGTGTACGCCCTGCGGGAGGGCCTGGACCGGGGCTTCCGCCGCTTCGTCCTGCTGGGGGGCGTGGGGGGCCGTCTGGAGCACACCCTGGCCAACCTCCAGGCCCTCTCCTGGCTCACCACCCAGGGGGCCCGGGGCGTTCTGGCCGGCGAGGGGACGGTGGCCACCGTTCTCCGGGATGAGACCATGACCTTCCCCGCCGGCCTCACCGGCTTCTGGTCCGCCTTCTGCCTGAGCGGAACGGCGGAGGGGGTCACCCTGCGGAATCTGAAATTCGAGCTCACCGACCACACCATCTCCGCCGACTTCCCCCTGGGGGTCAGCAACGAGTTTCTGGAGCAGCCCGCCCAGGTGTCCGTCCGCAGGGGCGCCCTGCTGGCCATGTGGCGGGAGCAGGGGGACTTCTACCGCCTGCTGCCCCAGCTGTGGAACCGGGAGCCAATCCAACACGAAGGAGAATGACCATGGACCATACCGTAAAAGCCCTGGTGCTGGCCGCCGGGAAAGGGACCCGGCTCCAGACGGAGGGGATCGACCTGCCCAAGGTGATGCGGCTGGCCGACGGAAAGCCCCTGCTCCACTATGTGCTCTCCGCCCTGGACTTTCTGCCGCCGGAGGACGTGATCCTGGTGGTGGGCTGGAAGAAGGAGGCGGTACTGGAGGCCTATCCCCAGTACCCCCACGCCGTCCAGGCCGAACAGCACGGCACCGGCCACGCCGTCCAGTGCGCCGCCCCTCTGCTGGAGGGCTTCCAGGGCCACGTGATCATCTGCTGCGGCGACGCCCCCCTGATGAAGAAAGAGACCTTCCAGGCCCTGGCGGACGCCCACCTGCGGGAGGGCAACGCCTGCACCCTGCTCTCCGCCGTCCTGCCCGAGGGGGGCAACTACGGCCGCATTCTCCGGGAGGCGGACGGCTCCTTCCGGGCCATTGTGGAGGACAAGGACTGCACCCCGGAGCAGAAGCAGATCCGGGAGGTGAACACGGGCACCTATGTGTTCCACGTGCCCGAGCTGCTCTCCTCGCTGGGCAAGCTGAAAAATGACAACGCCCAGGGGGAGCTCTACCTCACCGACGTGCCCGCCTTCATCAAGGAGGCCGGGGGCCGGGTGGGCCTGTGCGACACCTGCTCCCCCGACGAGATGCTGGGGGTGAACACCGTGGAACAGCTCCAGGAGGTGGAGGCCATCCTCCGGAAAGGCGGAGTGAGCCGTGGCTGAGAACGAAAACGATCTCCGATTGGCCGTCCTCATCGACGCGGACAACGCCTCCCGCACCGCCATGAAGGATGTGATGGCCGAGGTGGCCGTGTACGGCACCCCCACCATCAAGCGCATCTACGGGGACTGGACCAGCCCCAACATGGCCTCCTGGAAGTCCATCCTGCTGGAGTGCGCCCTCACTCCCATCCAGCAGTACGGCTACACCACCGGGAAGAACTCCACCGACTCGGCCATGATCATCGACGCCATGGACATCCTATACTCGGGCAACTGCGACGGCTTTGTGCTGGTGTCCAGCGACTCCGACTTCACCCGCCTGGCCATCCGCCTGCGGGAGGCGGGGATGAAGGTGTACGGCATGGGGGAAAAGAAAACCCCCAAGCCCTTCATCGTGGCCTGCGACAAGTTCGTCTATATCGAGGTCATCCGGGCCGCCGCCAAACAGGCCGCCGCACAGCAGTCCGAGGATGAGCCGTCCAAAGCGGACGCCAAGGCCCAGAAGCACGCCTCCAAAAAGGAGAGCAAAAAGAGCGCCGCCAACAACTCCGGCATCCCCGACGACATCGCCGAACTCATCGCCGAGTCGGTGGAGGACGTGTGCGGAGAGGACGGCTACGCCCACATGGGCAAGCTGGGCAACCTGCTGCTGAAAAAGCAGCCCGACTTTGACCCACGGAACTACGGTTTCTCCAAGCTGTCCAAGCTGATCCGCGCCCTGGGCCGCTTCGACTGGAAGACCGAGGGCACCGACAACTCCGAATACTTCGTCCGGGACACCCAACGGGACCGGGAGTGACCCCCTCCCCCTTGTTTTTTCCCCCGCATTGTGTTATACTGAACACCCCAATGGGGGTACAATACCGCAAAACGGCACAGAGGAGAGGGGGTGTCCGCCGTGGCTGAGAGCAAGGGCATCAAGATCGTGGCCAAGAACAGCAAGGCCCACCACGATTACTTCATTGAGGAGAAATATGAGGCCGGCATCGAGCTGGCGGGCACCGAGGTCAAGTCCATCCGCCAGGGGCATGTGAACCTGAAGGACTCCTTCTGCATCGTCAAGGACGGGCAGATGTCTGTCATCGGCATGCACATCAGTCCCTATGAGAAGGGCAACATCTTCAACAAGGACCCTCTGCGCCAGCGGCGGCTCCTGATGCACAAGCGGGAGATCTTAAAACTCTTCGCCCGCATCAAGCAGGACGGGTACTCCCTCATCCCCCTGTCCATCTACTTCCGCGGCCCCCGGGTCAAGCTGGAGATCGGCCTGGCCAAGGGCAAGAAGCTCTATGACAAGCGGGAGACGGCGGCCCGGAAGGACGCCAAGCGGGAAATGGACCGGGCCATGAAGTCCCGGAACAGCCGGTATTAACTGAAAATCTGAGCCGGGCGGCGCGGCCGCCCGTAGAAAAGGAGTGTTTCCCATGGCACAGAATCCCATCGTCACCATTGAGATGGAGGACGGCGGCGTCATGAAGGCGGAGCTCTACCCCGATGTGGCGCCCAACACGGTCAACAATTTCATCAGCCTGGTCCAGAAGGGCTACTACGACGGTTTGATCTTCCACCGGGTCATCCCCGGCTTCATGATTCAGGGCGGCTGTCCCGACGGCACCGGCATGGGCGGCCCCGGCTACTCCATCAAAGGGGAGTTCACCGGGAACGGCTTCCAGAACGATCTGGTCCACGACCGGGGCGTGCTGTCCATGGCCCGCACCATGGCCCCCGACTCCGCCGGCAGCCAGTTCTTCGTCATGGTGGAGAAGGCTCCCCACCTGGACGGCCAGTACGCCGCCTTCGGCAAGGTCATCGAGGGCATGGAGGTGGCCGACGCCATCGTCTCCGCCAAGCGGGACTGGAACGACAAGCCCCGCCAGCCCCAGCGCATGAAGAAGGTCACTGTGGACACCTTCGGCGTGGACTACCCCGAGCCGGAGAAGGTCTGATTTTTCCCGAGTAAGCGTCTCCCGTACCGGCGCGCGTTTGCGCGTCGGTACGGTCCCAACTTTTTAATTTTCCCAAGCCAGGACGTTTTTCTCCCAAACGGCGGCGAAGCCGCCAGCCAAATCGAAGCCCAGCGCAAGCGGGTTCGATTTGGAGAGGAGGAGCAAGGGAGCGGGCGTAGTTTTCGCCGCCAGGCGGAAACGGAGCCGAGCGGACTTTGCAAAAAATTCTCCCGCATGCGGCGGCGAAGCCGCCAACCAAATCGAAGCCCAGCGCAAGCGGGTTCGATTTGGAGAGGAGGAGCAAGGGAGCGGGCGTAGTTTTCGCCGCTAGGCGGAAACGGAGCCGAGCGGACTTTGCAAAAAATTCTCCCGCATGCGGCGGCGAAGCCGCTAACCAAATCGAAGCCCAGCGCAAGCGGGTTCGATTTGGAGAGGAGG
>NZ_NFKI01000018.1 GCF_002160305.1 Pseudoflavonifractor sp. An184 | reverse complement strand
ACCCCCGTGTATGCCTCGGCTGAGCCCGCCCCCGTGGAGGCGCCGCCTCCCCCCATGCCGGAGGTCGTCCGGGAGCCCGCCGTCCCCAAGACCGCCAAGAGCGAGAAGGCGGAGGCGGAGCAGGCCGCCCAGGAGATGGCGGAGCACATTCAGGCGGGAATGGCCCAGGAGCCGCCCCCCTACCACTACCCGCCTCTGGACCTGCTCCAGGAGGGGAAGGGGGAGCTGGGAGGGGAGGCACTGGTGGAGCTCAACGCCAACAAGCAGCGGCTCTCCGACACCATCCACTCCTTCGGCATCGACGCCAACATCGTCAACGTCACCCGGGGGCCCTCGGTCACCCGGTATGAGCTGGAGCTGGACCAGGGGGTGCGCCTGAACAAGCTCACCAACCTGTCCGACGACATCGCCCTGTCCCTGGGGGCCTCGGGGGTGCGCATCGCCCCCATCCCGGGAAAGATTTCCATGGTGGGCATCGAGGTGCCCAACAAGCTGGTCTCCCCGGTGAACATCCGCACCGTCCTCAGCTCCCAGGAGTTCCAGGACAGCCCCAGCAAGGTGTCCTTCGCCGTGGGCAAGGACATCGGGGGCAAGTGCATCGTGGGCAATATCGCCAAGCTGCCCCACCTGCTCATCGCCGGCACCACCGGCTCGGGTAAGTCGGTGTGCACCAACTCCCTCATCATCTCTCTGCTCTACAAGGCCAGCCCCGAGGAGGTCCGCCTCATCATGGTGGACCCCAAGATGGTGGAGCTGGGCATCTACAACGGCATCCCACATCTGCTCATCCCGGTGGTCACCGACCCCAAGAAGGCGGCCGGCGCCCTCCAGTGGGCGGTGACCGAGATGATGAAGCGCTACCGGATGTTCGCCGAGGTGGGGGTCCGGGACCTGGCCTCCTACAACGCCAAGGCCGCCAAGACCGAGGGGATGGACACCATGCCCCAGGTGGTGGTGGTCATCGACGAGCTGGCCGACCTGATGCTGGTGGCCGCCAAGGAGGTGGAGGAGTCCATCTGCCGGGTGGCCCAGATGGGCCGCGCCAGCGGCATGCACCTGATCATCGCCACCCAGCGGCCCTCCGCCGACGTGATCACCGGCCTGATGAAGGCCAACATCCCCAGCCGCATCGCCTTCGCCGTGGCCTCCGCCATGGAGTCCCGCATCATCCTGGACACCCAGGGCGCGGAGAAGCTGGTGGGCCGGGGCGACATGCTCTACTTCCCCCTGGGCTCCGGAAAGCCCACCCGGGTGCAGGGCTGCCTCATCTCCGACCAGGAGGTGGCCGCCGTGGTGGACTACGTGAAACAGAACAGCGGCTCGGCCCAGTACGACGACCAGGTTATGCAGGAGATCGAGCAGCACGCCGCCGAGAAGGACAAGGCCTCCAAGGGGGTGGGCGGCTCCAGCCCCGTAGACGGGGAGGAGGAGTACGACGAACTCATCAACTCCGCCATCGAGGTGGTTCTGGAGACCGGCCAGGCCTCCGTGTCCATGCTCCAGCGGCGGCTGAAGCTGGGCTATGCCCGGGCCGCCCGTCTGGTGGACCAGATGGAGGAGAAGGGGGTCGTTGGCCCCTTCGAGGGCTCCAAGGCCCGGCAGCTCCTCATCACCAAGGAGCAGTGGCAGGAGATGCAGTACCGCCAGGGCATCGTCTCCCAGCCCCCGGAGCCGGAGGCTCCGCCTCCGGAAGAAAATCCGGCGCCCTCCTACGCCGACGCCCCGCCCTTCGATGTGGACGAGGCCCTGGACCGGGCGGATGAGGATACGCTGTGAAAAAGGCCGCGGACTCAAAGTCCGCGGCCTTTCAGATTGTCAAAAAACCTCTGTTAAAATGGAGCCGCTCAAGTTAGAGCGGGGGAGCTCGAGGGAAAGCCGCCCGCCTCGAATGGGATCAAATGCCCCAGAATCCTTGTTGTGCAAGGATTCCGGCAAGCGAAGTGAGGACTTTTGGCGTGTTCTATTGTTTGTGATTCTTTCGGTCCAGCAGCCACCCCAGAGCCATGGCCGCCGCGTACACCAGCAGATAGTAGACGCAGTCCATCTTGTAGGAGAAGACGGCGGCCAGGATCATGAATACCGCCCCGATCAGCGCCAGGGCGGGGAGGACGAAGCGGCGGAAGGGGCGCTCGTTCCTGGCCTTCTTCATAAACATCAGGTAGATGGGGATATACATGGCGTACAGGGTGATGACCGGCAGCTCCGAGGAGTCGAACCGGAAGGGGCCCAGCTCATTGAGGAGGGCGCCGAAGTAGAAGTAGCAGCACCAGAAGGCGCACATGACCAGTCCCGCCGAGGCGGCGTTGTTGGGCATGTTGGTGTACCGGTCCACCTGCGCGAGCAGCTCCGCCTTGGGCCCACGGCCCCGGGCGGCGATGGAGTAGAAACCCCGGGTACAGGCCATCATCAGGCCATTACAGGTGCCCAGGCAGGAGAGGACCACAAACACAAACAGCCCCGTTCCGGCCACCGGGCCGAAGATGGTGGAGAAGGCGATGCGGGCGCCCTGTTCCCCGTTTTCCATCATGACAGAGTTGGGGACCGCCCCGGCGATGCCCACATAGTAGAACAGATAGATGAGCATGATGGCGCCTACGCCGAACACCAGGGCCAGAGGCAGGTTGCGCTTGGCGTTTTTGATCTCCGCGTTGATGGTGGTGGCGATGACCCAGCCCTCATAGGCGAAAGAGGTGGCCGCCAGCGCGGCAAAGAGGGGGCTTTCCACCGCGTCCGCCGCCGCGACGGCAGTGAAGTTCTCCACAATCAGGCCGGAGCGCAGCCCGGCTGCAGTGCCGATGACCGCCATGAGCAGAATGGGCACCAGCTTGATGACGGTGAGAGAGACCTGGAACTTGCCCGCCAGCCTGGGGGCGGTAGCGTTCATAAAGTACACCAGGGCCATATAGAGCATGGTGATGGCCAGGCAGGGGCCGCTTAAAATGTCATAGCCAAGCAGGACGCAGGTGTACCGGGCGGACACCCAGCACAGGGTGCTGGTGAGGCAGGGGAAGTACACCGCCGCCATGAACCAGCCCAGATAATAGGCGTAGTTCTCACCCACGGTGGCCTCGGCGTAATCCACCACGCCGCCCACTTTCTCATAGCGGGTGGCCATCACCGCGAAGGCGCAGGCGCTGGCAATGGCGATGCACCCGCCTAGCAGCCAGGCCAGAATGCCGGTTTTCAGGTCGCCGCCGGTGGCGGTGAGAATTTTTTCCGCTTTGAAGAAAATGCCGCTTCCGATGACGATGCCGATCACCATGGCGATGGCGGTGGGCAGACCGTATTTTTTAGTCAGTTGCTCTTCCATAACATTCCTTTCCCAGTTCCTCTATTTAACGCGGTAACGCTGTAAAGTGTCTCAGTAGCAGGGTTATTATTATACCGGAAAAGCCGCCGTTTGAAAAGAGGGGAAATGGCTTTTTTCCTCCTATTCAGACTGCAAAGGTTCCCCGCGCCGGGACAGGCCCACTCCGCACTTGTCAATTCCCGTGGAACTTGGTATAATAAATTTTACTGCATCGACCCGGAGAAGCCGAGGTGCGCGGCCCAATGCGCACGGCGTCATCTCGGGGCACAGCCGGAGACGGCTCTGTTTTGATCTAGCTTTTCCATTTCAAAGAGGTACCTCGCTATGGGCGCACTGACCGGATTATTACACCATATGGATTGGCTGAGCATGCTGCTGTTCGTCATGAGCGGCGTGGCATGCCTCATCTGCCTCACCGTCCACGAGCTCTCCCACGGACTGGCGGCCTACAAGCTGGGGGACCCCACCGCCAAGCTCAACGGACGGCTGACTTTGAACCCCCTGTCACACGTGGACTGGATCGGTCTGTTCCTCCTGCTGGCTGTGGGAGTGGGCTGGGCCAAACCGGTGCCGGTGGACCCCCGGAATTTCCGGGAACCGCGGAAGGGGATGGCTATTACAGCCCTGGCCGGCCCTCTGTCCAACTTTGTGCTGGCCCTGGTCTCTCTGGGGATCGGCTCCCTGCTGTTCCACTTTGGGCCGACGAGCCAGCCGGTGGCCTATCTCCTGCTGTTTTTGTGTCAGCTCTCGGTGCTCAATGTGGGGCTGGGCCTCTTTAATCTCATCCCCATCCCGCCGCTGGACGGCTCCCGGGTGGTGGAAATGTTCCTGCCGGAGCGGGCCTACCGGTGGGTGCTCCGCTATGAGCGCTATCTCATTGTGGCGGTGGTGCTGCTGGCCTGGATGGGCTTCTTCGGTGGGCCCCTGTACCGGGCCATGGCCTGGGTGCTCCGGGGGATGTGTGAGATCACCCAGTTTCCCTTCGCCCTGATTGCCTATTACTTCTTTTAACTGCCTTTACTTCAAAGGCCGGGAGGCGTAGCTTTGGACAGTCCTATCTATCATTTGGAGCGGGTGGTGAAGGCCAGGACCGAGGACCTGGAGGACTTCACAGGTCCTCTGGACCTGATTCTCCATCTGCTGAGCAAAAATAAAATGGAGATCAAGGACATCCAGATCTCCCTGATTCTGGACCAGTACCTGGCCTGGATGGACCAGCGCAAGGAGCTGGACCTGGAGGTGGCCAGCGAGTTTGTCACCATGGCCTCCCAGCTGCTGTATATCAAGACCCGGATGCTCCTGTCCATCCACGACGAGGAGGCCCTGAGCGAGATGGAACAGCTCATCGCCACCCTGGAGGCCCACCAGCGCAACGAGAATTACCTGAAGATCAAAGAGGTGGTCCCCCAGTTGGACCAGCGGTACACCTACGGCCGGGACTTTCTCACCAAGGAGCCGGAACCCCTCCAGCCCAACAAGGAGTACCGCTACGTCCACCCCAAGGAGGACCTGAAAAAAGCCATGCTGGCGGTGCTGGCCCGGTCGGACCACAAGCTGCCCCCGCCGGTGTCCGCCTTTCAGGGCATTGTGGGCCGGGAGCCCTATCCCGTGGCGGAGAAGGCCATGGAAATTTTAAACCGGCTGCTCCATTTGGGGGTGACCCGATTCAAAAGCCTGTTCCGGGGGAGCCGCAGCCGCTCAGAGGTGGTGGCTACCTTCCTGGCAGTGCTGGAGCTGTGCAAGGCCAGGCGGCTGCGCCTGGCGGGGACGGCGGAGGACTGCACCGTCACCAGCACAGGGGAGAGCGGAAGAGAGGAGATTACCGCTCCCTCGGACGGGGCAGAATAACCGGGAGGAGGTTTGCTGCGTGGAACTCAAAGAGATGGAGGCGGCCCTGGAGGCCGTGCTCTTTGCCGCCGGGGAGCCGGTTGGCGTGGAGCGGCTGTGTCTAAGTCTGGAGGCGGACCGGCCCACCTTGGACGCGGTGGCCCAGCGGCTCATGGACCAGTACAGCTATGAGCGCCGGGGAATCCGCCTGCTGCGGCTGGACGCCAGCTATCAGATGTGCTCCGCTCCGGAGTACGCCGACTATGTGCGGAAAACCCTGGAGAGCCGGAAGCCCGCCCGGCTGTCCCAGCCCGCCCTGGAGGTGCTGGCTGTCATCGCCTACTACCAGCCGGTGACCCGGGCCTATGTGGACCAGGTGCGGGGGGTGGACAGCTCCTACACCGTGGGCCTGCTGCTGGAGCGGGACCTGATCGAGGAGAGCGGCCGCCTGGCGGTGCCCGGCCGGCCCATTTTGTACCGGACCACCAAGACCTTCCTGCGCTCCTTCGGCCTGAGCAGTCTGGAGGAGCTGCCCGAGCTCCCCAGCGGCACCCAGGAGGGGGACCAGATGACCCTGAAGCTGGAGGAGGCGGTGGCCAAGCTAAAGGCCGAGGAGGCCGGCGAGACGCCGGAGGGGGAGACGCCTCCGGAACCGGCGGAGGGAGGGACCCCATGATCTGGGGAATTTTCCTGGCCGTTCTGGCGGCGCTGGCCCTGCTGGGGCGCACCCGCCTGGGCTTCCGGGGGACGTACACCCGGCAGGAGGTGGGCGTTTGGTTCCGCCTGGGGGCCTTTCAGTGGCGGCTCTATCCCTGGAAGAAGAGAAAAAAGCCGGAAAAGCCCAAGGAGGCGAAGCAGCCGCCGAGGCCCTCAAAACCGGAGGAGCCCAAGCCGCCGATTCTGTCCCCGGGCGGGGTGTTTCAGCTGGTCAGTCGGCTGCTCCCCGTGGCCCTGGAGGGGGCCGACGCCTTCCGGCGGCGGCTCCAAGTGGACGTGTTCCAGCTGGAGATTGTGGCTGGGGGACCTGACCCGGCGTCCGCGGCGGAGCGGTACGGACAGATCAACGCCCTGCTGGGGGCGGTGTGGCAGCCGGCGGTACAGGCTCTCCACATTCAGGACGGACGGGTCCATGTGGACCTGGACTTTGACCGGCGGGAGCCCGCCCTGTATGGGACGGCCTCCCTGTCTCTCACCGCCAGCCAGCTCCTGTGGCTGGGCCTGCGGTACGGCCCCAGGTGTCTGAATATCTTTTTGGATGTACGAAAACAAGAGAAGGCCGCGCAGGCGCGGCAGAGAAAGGCGGCTTAAACAATGGAACAGCAGCACCCGTTAAACGACCTGATGAGCACCGCTATGGAGAAGATTCGCACCATGGTGGACGCAAACACCATCATCGGCACCCCCATCCAGACGGGGGATGTGACCCTGATCCCGGTCTCCCGCCTGTCCTTCGGCATCGCCAGCGGGGGGAGCGACTTTGTCACCAAGAGCCAGAAGCCGGAGCAGCCCAAAAACTTCGGCGGCGGCAGCGGAGCCAGCGCCCGTCTGGAGCCGGTGGCCTTCCTCATCATCCGGGGGGACAGCGTGCGCCTGCTCCCGGTGGCCCCGGGCCCCATCACCACGGTGGACCGGATCGTGGACGCGGTTCCCGAGGTGGTGGACAAGGTGACCGAGTTCATTGAGAGGCAGCAGGAAAAGAAAGCCCAGGAGGATGAACTGTCGTAAGGCGGAAACACTTTCCAGTCTGTTTCGAGCAAGAAAGCCCCTGTTTCCGGGCAAGCTGATCCCATATCTCCAAATGCAGGAGGCGATGGGAATTTGAAGCGCTGGAAAGGGATTTTCCTTGCATTCCTTCTGGTTTTGACCCAGATCCCGGCGGCCCAGGCGGTGGGGACCTCGGCCTCCTCCGCCATTTTGATGGAGGCTGGCAGCGGCCGGGTGCTCTATGAGCACAACGCGGATGAGCCAAGGCTCATTGCCAGCATCACCAAGCTGATGACCGCCCTGGTGGCCCTGGAGTCCGGGAAGAGCCTGGACGACGTGGTGACCATCCAGGCGGAGGACACCCGCACCGAGGGCTCCGCCCTCTACCTGAAGCCGGGAGAACATGTAAAGTTGGAAACTTTACTGTACGGGCTGCTCCTACACTCCGGCAACGATGCGGCCCTGGCCATCGCCCGTTTCTGCGGGGGGAGCGTGGAGGACTTCGTGGCCGGTATGAACGCCAGGGCCCGAGAGCTTGGCATGACCAACAGCCACTTTGCCAACCCAAACGGCCTCAACGACGAGGGGCATTACTCCTCCGCCCGGGATATGGCCCTGCTGGCCCGGGCCTGTCTGGATAACGAGTATCTGGCCCAGATGGTGTCCACCAGGACCATCACCCTGGATGGGCGCACCTTCACCAACCACAACAAGCTGTTATGGCGGTACGAGGGCTGCGTGGGGATGAAAACCGGCTTTACGGAGAAGGCCGGGCGGACCCTGGTTTCGGCGGCCCGGCGGGACGGGATGACCCTCATCGCCGTCACCCTCAACGACCCCGACGACTGGGCGGACCACGCCGCCCTCTTTGACTACGGCTTCTCCGCCTGTACTCTGGCGGCCGAGGTTCAGACAGGGGAGACGGTGGGGAGCCTGCCCGTGTCTGGCAGCCTGCTCCCCCTGGTCCCGGTCCAGGCGGCGGAGGACCTGTCCTGGCCCCTGCTGGAGGGGGAGACGCTGGAGACGGAGCTGGAGCTGACCCAGACGTCCCTCACCGCTCCGGCGGCGGCGGGGACCCAGGTGGGCGTTCTGCGGGGCTATGTCAACGGCGTCCAGGTGGGGGTGGTCCCCCTGGTGTGCGCAGCGGCTGTGCCCCGCGATCTGGCAGAGCCGCAGAATCCCCTTCAGCGCCTGCTGGGCTGGTTATGGAACTGATTTTGGAACAGAGTGTGATAGGAGAAGGAGGCGGTCCCATGGAGGAGCGGCTGCAAAAACTGATCTCGTCCTGCGGACTGGCCTCCCGCCGGACGGCGGAGGCCTGGATCACGGCGGGGCGGGTGACGGTGAACGGAGTTCCCGCCCAGCTGGGAGACCGGGCGGATCTGGACCGGGACCGGGTGGAGGTGGACGGCGTCCCACTCCGCCCGGGGGAGGAGCGTACATATCTCATGCTCTACAAGCCCCGGGGCTGTGTGACCACACTGTCCGACGAGAAGGGGAGAAAGACGGTGGCCGCCCTGGCGTCCGGCTGCGGCCGGCGGGTATGGCCGGTGGGGCGGCTGGACCTGGACTCGGAGGGACTTCTGCTGATGACCGACGACGGGGCGCTGACCAACCAGCTGCTCCACCCCCGGCACCAGGTGGAGAAGGAGTACCTGGTGTGGGTCACCGGGGACGTGGACCGGGCCCTGCCCATCCTCGCCGGCCCCATGGAGCTGGATGGGGAGCCCCTGATCCCCGCCCGGGTGCGGCGGGGGCGGACCTCCGGGGAGGTCACCCAGCTGTCGGTGGTCATCCGACAGGGGAAAAACCGGCAGGTGCGGCGCATGTGCGCCCTGGCCGGCCTGGAGGTAACGCGGCTCAAGCGCATCCGGGAGGGAGAACTCTGGCTGGACCGGAGCCTGAAGCCGGGCCAGTGGCGGCCCCTGACGGCGGAGGAGCTGGCTCTTCTGGGCGGAAAACCAAAGATTTAACGAAAATGCAAGGCGATTTTGCAAGAGATGGTGAAAATCCTGCAAAATTGACTTGCATTTTTTGTTGGAACCCGTTATCATAGGGCAGGAAGGAAAGAATGGCTCCCGCTCCGGGAGCTCCGTCAGGAGATGATTGCAGATGAATCGGGATATTTTGGCGCTGATCCACGAAAATATGGATACTTTTTCCAAGGGACAAAAGCGGATCGCCAACTATATCTTGGAATCCTATGACAAGGCCGCCTTTATGACGGCCAGCAAGCTGGGGAAGCGGGTCAATGTGAGCGAGTCCACCGTGGTTCGTTTTGCCGCCGAGCTGGGATATGACGGCTATCCCAGCATGCAGCGGTCCCTGCAAAAAATGATCCGAAACCGGCTCACATCGGTGCAGCGCATCGAGGTGGCCAACGACCGAATGGGGGATCAGGACGTGCTGGATATGGTCCTCCAGTCGGACATTGACAAGATCCGGCTGACTCTGGAGGAGATCGACCGGGAGAGCTTTGACAAGGCGGCCGACGCCATTGTGGCGGCCCGGCGCATCTACATTGTGGGCCTGCGGTCCTCGGCCTCCATTGCCACCTTTTTGGGCTTCTATTTCAATCTGATTTTTGATAACGTGGTGATGATCTCCGCCAACACCGTCAGCGAGGTGCTGGAGAGCCTGCTCCGGGTTGGGGAGGGGGACGTGGTCATCGGCATCAGCTTCCCCCGGTACTCCAGCCGGGCGGTCCAGGCCATGAGCTTTGCCCGGGACCGGGGAGCCACCACCATCGCCATCACCGACAGCGAGGTGTCCCCTCTGGCCTCCATCGCCCAGTACACCTTGAAGGCCCGCAGCGACATGGCCTCTTTCGTGGACTCCCTGGTGGCGCCGCTGAGCCTGGTAAACGCCCTGCTGGTGGCGGTGAGCCGAAAGAAGAACGAGGACCTGTCCAAGACCTTCGAGACCCTGGAGAAGATCTGGGAGGAGTACGGCGTATACGAAAAGACGCTGGAATAACAGACCATGACCGATATCATTGTCGTTGGGGGAGGGGCCGCCGGTATGATGGCGGCCCTCACCGCCGCCCAGGGCGGGGCCAGTGTGGCGCTGCTGGAGCGCAACCCGAAACTGGGACGGAAATTGTATATCACCGGCAAGGGCCGGTGCAATGTGACCAACCACTGCTCTGTCCAGGAGGTGCTGGACAGCACCCCCCGGAACAGCCGCTTTCTCTACGGAGCCATGACCCGCACGCCCCCCGCCTGGGTGGAGGACTTTTTCCGGCAGGAGGGGGTCCCCCTGAAGGTGGAGCGGGGGAACCGGGTGTTCCCGGAGTCCGACCGGGCGGCGGACATCATCGACGCCCTGTTCCATGCCCTCCGCCGCAGCCGGGTGCGGGTCATACAGGACCGGGCCCGGCACATCCTTGTGGAGGACGGTGCGGTGTGCGGCGTGGCTGGGGAGCAGGGAGAGCACCACTGTAAGGCGGTAATCCTTGCCACCGGCGGCGCCTCCTATCCCGCCACCGGCTCCACCGGGGACGGCTACGCCATGGCGGCCGAGCTGGGCCACACGGTGGTGGATATCAAGCCCTCCCTGGTGCCTCTGGAGGCAGAGGGGGACCTGTGTCCGCGCATGCAGGGCCTCGCCCTGAAAAACGTGGTGCTGAGGGTGAAGAACCGGAAGAATAAGGTCCAGTTCCAGGAGCAGGGGGAGCTGCTGTTTACCCACTTCGGCCTGTCCGGCCCGCTGGTGCTCAGCGCCAGCGCCCACCTGCGGGACTTTGGAAAGGACGCTTACAGGGCGGTCATCGACCTGAAGCCCGCCCTGGACGAGGAGAAGCTGGACGCCCGCCTGGTGCGGGAGCTGTCCGAGAACGCCAACAAGGACATGCAGAATGTGGCGGGGGCGCTGGTGCCCCGGCTGATGATCCCGGTGGTGCTGGAGCTGTCCGGCATCCCGCCGGAGCGGAAGGCCCATGACGTGACGAAAGGGGAGCGCCGCCGCCTGCTGGAGACCCTGAAGGGGCTCACCATCCCCGTCAAGGGGCCCCGGCCCATCGCCGAGGCCATCGTCACCTCCGGAGGAATCAAGGTGGGGGAGATCGATCCCAAGACCATGGCCTCCAAGAAGGCGCCCGGGCTGTTCCTGGCCGGGGAGCTCATCGACGTGGACGCCTACACCGGTGGTTTTAACCTCCAGATCGCCTGGGCCACCGGCCGCGCCGCCGGCGAGGGCGCGTTACTTTTCTTGAACGAAAAGTAGCGAAAAGAACTTTAGGGCGCAAAACTTAGTTTTGCTTGATCGTTTCTGCCTCTTCTGTTCCACTCGAATGGGACGGAGGGCGGTCCGGTGTGCTGTTCCTGCGGCAAAGTTTGTACCAGGGCCGATGGCAGGGGAAGCGCAGGCGCAGTTCTTGAACCGCAGACGGTTTCCATTTCCACCGCGTTAGGGCCCCAGTGGGCCCGGATTGAAGCGCAGGCAGGTATTCCTGATTTTGAGCGCCGGAAATTTTATGGGACTTGACAGGAGAGGCCCCTCGTAAATCGGGGTCCAGGGGGCCGCGAATATGGGCGCATGAGCGCCCATCCTGAGCGGCTCCTTGGCGGTTCTTTGGTGACTTTCTGGCCGCCCAGAAAGTCACTCGCCCCGCAGGGCGAAACCTTTTAAAACGGCGCGCCGGGGTCGTTGCGCCCTACGCACAAAAAAGCTTATAAGATCAGGCGGCGAAACGCAGTTTCGCCCAAAAGTTCTTTTTGATTCTTTTTCTTACAAGAAAAAGAATGAACAACTCAAACGGAGCGTATACAGTTATGCAAGAGAGAAGCATCGCCATCGACGGCCCCGCCGGGGCCGGAAAGAGCACCCTGGCCCGGGCTCTGGCCCGGGAGCTGGGGTATTTGTATGTAGACACCGGAGCCATCTACCGCACAGTGGCCCTCCGGGCCCGGGAGGCGGGGGCGGACCCGTCGGTCCCGGAGCAGGTGGCTCCGCTGCTGGAGGACCTGGACCTGCGCATGGACTACGGCGGGGACGGGGTACAGCGGATGTACCTGTCCGGCCGGGACGTGACCGAGGCCATCCGGGAAAATGAGATCTCCGCCTTAGCCTCTCAAGTGGCGGCCCTGCCGGCGGTGCGGGAATTTTTGCTGGAGTTCCAGCGGAAGCAGGCCCGGGAACACGACGTGGTCATGGACGGCCGGGACATCGGGACGGTGGTCCTGCCCCAGGCGGGAGTAAAAATCTTCCTCACCGCCGCCCCGGAGGCCCGGGCCCGGCGGCGTACCGCGGAGCTTCTTCAGCGGGGCCAGGACGCGGATTTTGACGAAATCCTGCGTGAGATCCGCCAGCGGGATGAGCAGGATGAGAACCGGCCGGTGGCCCCCCTCCGTCAGGCGGAGGACGCGGCCCTGCTGGACACCACCAATTTGGATTTGAAGGGCAGCTTGGAGGCCCTCCTGACCCTAGTGAGAGAGAGGCTTTCCCTGTGAAAATGAGATTTTATTATAACCTGCTGTACCGGATCGTGTGGCCCTTCTTCTGTCTGGTCCATCCCATCCGCTCCATTGGGCGGGAGAATATCCCGGAGGGAGGCGCGGTGTTCTGCGCCAACCACTCGGCTCTGGCCGACCCCCTGATGGTCTGCTTTGCCGCCACACTGCGCTGGCATATCCGACCCATGGCCAAGATCGAGCTCTCCCGGGTGCCCCTGGTGGGCTGGCTGCTGGGCAAGGCCGGGGTCATCTACGTGGATCGTGGCCATGCCGACGTGAAGGCGGTGAAGGAGGCCCTCACCTGCCTGAAGGCCGGAGGCAAGATGCTGGTATTCCCCGAGGGCACCCGGGTTCACGACGGGGAGGACGTGTCCGCCAAGGGGGGAGCCGCCCTGTTCGCCACCCGGACGGGGGTGCCCATCATCCCGGTGTATGTCTCCCGGAAGAAGTACTGGTTCCGCCGCAGCCCGGTCATCATCGGCAAGCCCATCACCCCCAAGATCGCCGGACGGAAGGCCACCTCCGAGGAGCTAGAGAAGATCATGAACGACGTGATGGAACAGATCTACCGCCTGGGGGAGTCAGCATGAGAGAACTGCATCTGGCCAAGTCGGCCGGTTTCTGCTACGGGGTCCGCCGGGCGGTGGAGCTGGCCGAGTCCGCCGCCTCCTCCGGGACCCCCTGCGTCCTGCTGGGCCACATCATCCATAACCAGAACGTGGTGGACCGGCTGGCCTCCCTGGGGCTGCGCACGGTAGAGTCGCCGTCGGAGGTGCCGGAGGGCTGTCAGGTGGTCATCCGCTCCCACGGGGAGAGCCGGGCGGTCTATGAGGCACTCCAGGCCAGGGGCGCCAACATTTTGGACGCCACCTGTCCCAACGTGAAGCGCATCCACCAGATTGTCTCCCAGGCGGAGGAGCATGGCCGGCAGCCTGTGATTGTGGGCACGCCGGACCATCCGGAGGTGGTGGCCATCGCCGGCTGGTGCCGCCGTCCGGTGGTACTTTCTGGGGTGGAGGATCTGACAAAATGGCTCTCAGGGGACCCAAAACGACGGGAGCTGCCCCTCACATTTGTCTCCCAAACCACCTCCACACAAAAAATTTGGGAAGACTGCGTGAAAAAAGCAAAAAAAGAGTGTACAAATCCGGAATTTTTTGATACAATATGCGGAGCGACATCAAAACGCCAGGAGGAAGCCCATCAGTTGGCCGCGGTATGCGACAACATGGTGGTCATCGGCGACCGGAAAAGCTCCAATACCAAGCGTTTGACCGAGATCTGCCGGGAGGTATGTCCCAGCGTGCAGCAGATCGAACGGGCGGAGGAGCTGGACTGGAGCCGGCTGGCCCAGGCAGAAGTTGTCGGCATCACTGCGGGTGCTTCCACACCCGCGTGGATAATAAAGGAGGTTTGTGACAAAATGAGCGATGAAATCATGGAGATCGAGGAGTCCTTTGCTGACATGCTGGAGCAATCGATCAAAACTTTGAATAATGGGGATAAGGTAACTGGTACTGTTGTGGCCATCACGCCTACCGAGATCCAGGTGGATCTGGGTACCAAGCACTCCGGCTACATTCCTGTCTCCGAGCTCACCGACGACCCCACCGCCAAGGTGGAGGATCTGGTGAAGGTGGGCGACGAGGTGGAGGCCATCGTGGTCCGGGTCAACGATCAGGAGGGCGTGGTCACCCTGTCCAAGCGCCGTCTGGACGTGGACAAGCACTGGGAGGAGATTGAGGCCGCCCGGGAGAACGAGACCGTCCTGGAGGGCGTGGTTACCGAGGACAACAAGGGCGGCGTCGTGGTGTCCGTGAAGGGCATCCGGGTGTTCGTCCCCGCCTCTCAGACCGGCCTGCCCCGGGAGACTCCCATGAGCACCCTGGTCAAGGAGAAGGTCCGCGTCATCATCACCGAGGTCAACCGTGCCCGCCGCCGCGTGGTGGGCTCCATCAGCCGCGTCATCCGCGCTGAGCGCGCCGCCGCCGCTGAGAAGGTCTGGGCCGAGATCGAGGAGGGCAAGCACTACACCGGCACCGTGAAGTCTCTGACTTCCTACGGCGCTTTCGTGGACATCGGCGGCGTGGACGGCATGGTCCACATCTCCGAGCTGTCCTGGAGCCGCATCAAGCACCCCTCTGAGGTGGTGAAGGTGGGCGACACCGTGGACGTGTACGTCATCTCCTTCGACACCGAGAAGAAGAAGATCTCCCTGGGCATGAAGGACCGCAGCCAGGACCCCTGGACTGTGTTCACCACCACCTATCAGGTGGGCGACACCGCCAACGTGCGGGTGGTCAAGCTGATGCCCTTCGGCGCCTTTGCCGAGGTGGTGCCCGGCGTGGACGGCCTGATCCACATCTCCCAGATCGCCGACCACCGCATCGAGAAGCCCGGCGACGTGCTGGCTGAGGGCGATAAGGTGGACGTGAAGATCACCGACGTGGATATGGAGAACAAGAAGGTCTCCCTGTCCATCCGCGCTCTGCTGGAGGAGGGCCCCGCTGACGAGGAGCCCGCCGAGGACGAGGAGTAATCTCCCGCTCAAATAAGAGATGAGAACGCGCTGTCCGTTGGGACGGCGCGTTCTTTTTTGCAGAGAGAATCCTCTGTTGGAAAACGCCTTCCTTTGCAGTAGAGCACAAGCATCAGTCCATTTATGGGCAGGGGAGTCCCTTGGGGCTTCCGCTGATGATAGGAACCGGGCGGCCCGGTGTACCCGCCGCTGCAGACCTCATCCGCCTCGCTTCGCTCGGCACCTTCCCCTAAAGGGGAAGGCTTTCGGGCGGCCACATGGGGCCGCCTCTACGGTGGCGGAAATCTCCAGGGCGGGCGGCTGATAGCCGCCCCTGCGGGCAAACACCAAAGCCGTCCCTTCTTTTCGTAGGGGCCGGACACTGGCCGGCCCGTCGAGGTTCTCTGCGGTTCCAGAGCCCACCCTCATCCGCCTCGCATGCGCTTGGCACCTTCCCCCTCCTAGGGGGAAGGCTTTCGGGCGGCCGCAAGGGCCGCCCCTACATCAAGAAACAAATCCGCATCAGAAGCGTTAGTTCGGCAAAGCCAGGCACGGACCGGAAATCGCACCAGCTGTAATTTTCCACCTAATCAGGCCGCCGTAGGCGGCCCCCAACGCAAAGCCCAGCGAAGCGGGTTTGCGTTGGAGAGGAGGAGCGATGAAGTGAGCGAGCTTTGTCCGATAGGGCGAAGCGAGGGATACGAAATCCGCGACGACGAAGTAGCCCGGATTGAACTGCGGAGAGCTACTCAGATTTTGCGCGCCTTCGAGCCTTGCGAAAATACAGAGCAGGAGAGACGCGGCGGGGGCAAGCCCCCGCCCTACAAAACTGCACATGGAAGCGTGTTTGAGTAAGAGCGTAAAAATGTTAAAATTAAGGAATAATTCTGGAGAACTCCCCAGAGAACTTGTCAAACTCCGGAAAACTGGCTATAATATTCTTGGGTAAGTATCAGAATGTGAAACATGCGCCGGATTCCGGCGAATCAAAACAGAATGGGAGGTGTAAGCAGTGTTTCACATTGGGGACAAGGTTGTCCACCCCATGCACGGAGCGGGCATCGTGGAGAGTATTGTACAGAAGAAGGTCAACGGCGTGACGCGGGATTACTACATCCTGAAGCTGCCGGTGCGGGCGATGGTGGTAATGGTCCCTGTGGAACACTGTGAGGAGATCGGCGTGCGGCCCATTGTGGACAGGGCTCTGGCCGACCGGGTGCTGGATGAGATGGCCTCTCTCCATGTGGAGATGACCAACAACTGGAACCGGCGCTACCGGGAGAATATGGAGCGGCTCAAGAGCGGAGACCTGTTCCAGGTGGCCCAGGTGGTGAAGGGGCTCATGCTCCGGGACGTGGACCGGGGACTGTCCACTGGAGAGCGGAAGATGCTCCACTCCGCCAAGCAGATCTTGATTTCGGAAATTGTCATGTGCCAGAGCAGCAGCTATGAGGACGTAGAGGAGCGGATCAACCAGGCCCTGGCGTAATCACACAACAGGAAAACGCATAGACTGGACAAGGGGGAGCCGAAGGGCTCCTCTTTTGCGGAGGAGGAACAAGAGGATGGCAGGTCTTCTTTCCCGGCTGGGCCGGAAGAAATCGGTACATATCTGGTCCGCCGTGGTGGTGGCGGCCGGGAGCGCCCGGCGGATGGAGGGCATCGACAAGGTGCTCACCACCCTGGGGGAGCTGCCGGTGCTGGTTCACACCCTGCGGGTGTTTCAGCAGTGCCCGGACATCGCGGAGATCGTCGTGGTCACCCGGGAGGACCTGATGGTGGAGGTGGGCAGCATCTGCCAGGACTTTGCCCTCACCAAGGTGAGCAAGGTCATCAAGGGGGGCAAGGAGCGCATCCACTCGGTCCAGGCCGGGTTAAGCGAGGTGCGGGAGGACGCGGAGCTCATCGCCATCCACGACGGGGCCCGGCCCCTGCTGCCGCCCGACGTGCTGGAGGAGGTCCTCCACAGGGCGGCCCAGACCGGGGCGGCTGCCCCGGCGGTGCCCATCACCGACACGGTGAAGCGCTCGGAAAACGGCCTGGCGGTGGAGACGGTGGACCGCTCCACCCTGTTTGCCGTCCAGACCCCCCAGGTGTTCCAGGCCGACCTGATCCGCGCGGCGGTGCAGAAAGCTCTGGAGGACGGGGAGGTGCTCACCGACGACTGCGCCGCCGTGGAGCGGCTGGGCATGAAGGTGTCCCTCACCCGGGGAAGCCGGGAGAATTTGAAGCTGACCACCCCCTTTGACCTGATCGTGGGGGAGGCCATTTTGGACGCGCGGGAGAGGGGAGAGCTGGGATGACCATGCGCATTGGACACGGATACGACGTACACCGGCTGGTAGAGGGCCGGAAGCTGATTCTGGGCGGGGTGGAGGTGCCCCACACCCTGGGGCTGCTGGGCCACTCGGACGCGGACGTGCTCACCCACGCGGTGATGGACGCCCTGCTGGGGGCGGCGGCCCTGGGGGACATCGGACGGCACTTCCCGGACACCGACCCGGCCTATGCGGGGGCGGACAGCCTGAAGCTGCTGGACCATGTGGTGGAGCTGCTGGAGAAGAAGGGGTACCAGGTGGGCAACGTGGACGCCACCATCCTGGCCCAGAAACCCAAGCTGGCCCCCTATATCGAGAGCATGCGGGATAACCTGGCCGCCCGGATGAAGGTGGAGCCGGAGCAGGTGAACGTGAAGGCCACCACCGAGGAGAAGCTGGGCTTTACCGGCGCCGAGGAGGGCATCGCCGCCCACGCGGTAGCGTTACTTTTCTTGAAAGAAAAGTAACCAAAAGAACTTTGTGCGAAACTGCGTTTCGCCTCTTGAGTTTATACATGCCGTGCAGGCAAAAGGATTTTGTGGGAAACCTCTTGTAAAAGCTGAAAATCAAAATTTGCAGGTTCTTAACAAAAAAACTTCATTTCCGACTTGACAGAAGAAACCCTGACTGGTATACTAGCTTCACGGAAGCAAAAGGGAGTAGTGCAGGGCCGCTGTCAACATCCCGGCTTGAAACGCAAGCCTGGCAGCGGACGCCGAGAATTTCGGTTACAAGACTTTTGCGTAAGCGTTTGATTGCAGACGTTTGCGCAGAAGTCTTTTTTTCTTTGCAGCCCGCCCTGATCCCGGACGACCGCTTCTAAAATGCAAACCAGATCCGCTGAAGCTGCATGGTTCCGGCGGAGGGAAGGAGAGACATGTCCATGGAGTCCCGGTATTACAGTCAGACCCCCGAACAGGTCTTAGCGGCCGTGGAGAGCAGGGAGGAGGGCCTCACTTCCCAGCAGGCCCAGGAGCGGCTGGAGCGATTCGGCCCCAACGCGCTGCGGGAGGAGAAAAAGAAGCCGGTGTGGCAGGTGTTCTTGGAGCAGTTCAAGGACCTGCTGGTGGTGATTCTCATTGCCGCCGCTGTGATCTCCATGCTGTCCGGCAATGTGGAGAGCACCATCGTCATCTTTGCGGTGCTGATCCTCAATGCGGTGCTGGGCACCGTCCAGCACTGCAAGGCGGAAAAATCCCTGGAGAGCTTGAAGGCCATGTCCGCCCCCACCGCCCGGGTGCTCCGGGACGGGGAGCGGCTGGTGATTCCCTCCGCCCAGATCGTCCCCGGCGACATTGTGGAGCTGGAGGCGGGGGACATGGTGGTGGCCGACGGCCGCATTCTCCATAACTACTCCCTGAAAGTGAACGAGAGCTCCCTCACCGGCGAGAGCGAGGGTGTGGAGAAGACCGAGGCGGTCATTGAGGGGGACAAGGTGGCCCTTGGGGACCGGAAAAACCTGGTGTTCTCCGGCTCTCTGGTCACCTATGGCCGGGCCCTGGTGGTGATCACCGGCACCGGCATGGACACCGAGCTGGGAAAGGTGGCCGCCCTGATGAACCAGACCCAGCGGCGCAAGACTCCCCTCCAGGAGAGCCTGGACCAGTTCAGCCGCCGGCTGGCCATGATTATCCTCATCATCTGCGTGGGCGTGTTCGCCCTGTCCCTGTACCACGCGGGCAGCTTCGGCACCCAGGCCATCCTGGACTCCCTCATGTTCGCCGTGGCCCTGGCGGTGGCCGCCATCCCCGAGGCCCTCAGCTCCATTGTCACCATCGTCCAGGCCATGGGCACCCAGAAGATGGCCAAGGAGAACGCCATCATGAAGGAGCTCAAGGCGGTGGAGACCCTGGGGGCGGTGTCGGTGATCTGTTCGGACAAGACGGGCACCCTCACCCAGAACAAAATGACCCCCCAGACCGCCTTTGTAGACGGGGAGCTCATTTCCTGCCAGGAGCTGACGCTGGAGAACCCCATTCACCGGCGGCTGGTCCGTGCCGCCATCCTGGCCAGCGACGCCACTACCGACGAGGAGAAGGGGACCGCCGTGGGCGACCCCACCGAGGTGGCCCTCATTATGATCGGCGACCGCATGGGCATCGAGGAGCGGGCCTACCGGGAGCAGTACCCCCGGCTGTGCGAGCTGGCCTTTGACTCCGACCGGAAGCTCATGTCCACCCTCCACGTGCTGGAGGAGGGGGAGACGGTGATGCTCACCAAGGGGGCGCTGGATGTGCTGCTGGACCGGTCTGTGAGCCTGCTCACCTCCGAGGGGGTTGTAGAGCTGACACAGGAACGGCGGGAGCAGATTCTGGCAGTGAACCAGGCTCTGTCCAGCCAGGGGCTGCGGGTGCTGGCCTTTGCTTTCCGTGGGATGCCGGGAGCCCGGCAGGTCACCCTGGTGGATGAGCGGGACTACACCTTTATCGGTCTGATCTCCATGATCGACCCGCCCCGTCCGGAGGCAGTTCAGGCGGTGGCCGACGCCAAGCGGGGCGGCATCCGCACCGTGATGATCACCGGCGACCACAAGGTCACCGCCTCTGCCATTGCCAAACAGATCGGCATTCTCCAGGAGGGAGACGAGGCCCTGTCCGGCGGGGAGCTGGACGAGCTGGACGACCAGGCGCTGGACCGGAAGCTGGAGCATGTGTCCGTCTACGCCCGGGTGTCCCCGGAGCACAAGATCCGCATCGTCAACGCCTGGAAGCGCAAGGGGAAGATTGTGGCCATGACCGGCGACGGGGTGAACGACGCTCCCGCCCTCAAGTCCGCGGACATCGGCGTGGCTATGGGTATCACCGGCACCGAGGTGTCCAAGGACGCCGCCGCCATGATCCTGGCCGACGACAACTTTGCCACCATCGTCAAAGCGGTGGTCAACGGCCGGGGCGTGTACACCAACATCAAAAACGCCATCACCTTCCTGCTCTCGGGGAATATGGCGGGCATTTTCAGCGTACTGGTCACCTCGATTCTGGGCCTGCCCAATCCCTTCCTGCCGGTTCACCTGCTGTTTATCAACCTGCTGACCGACTCCCTGCCCGCCATCGCCATCGGGGTGGAGCCTGCCACCGGCGACCTGCTCTCCCAGAAGCCCCGGGACCCCAAGGAGCCCATCCTGAGCCGGTCTCTCATGGGCCGCATCGGCGTGTACGGCCTTCTCATCGCCGCCGCCACCATGGCCGCCTACTTTATGGGCCTGAACAGCGGGGGGAGCGCCCTGGCCATGACGCTGGCCTTTGCCACCCTCACCCTGGCCCGGCTGTTCCACGGCTTCAACTGCAGGGGGCAGCAGTCCATCTTCGCCCTGGGCTTTTTGAGCAACAAGGCCAGCTTGGCCGCCTTCTGCGCTGGAATCGTGCTGCTGGCGGCGGTGCTGTTTGTGCCCTTCCTGAGCGGCCTCTTCCAGGTGGCCCCCTTTACCATGGAGCAGATCGGCCTGTGCGCCCTGCTCGCCCTATCGCCCACTGTCGTCATCCAGATCGGCAAGTGTGTTGGTCTGCGATGACCATCTTCCTTTCCTTTCTTTTGCAGAGGCGGTCCCGATCCGGGACCGCCTCAATTTTTGCGCCTTCAAATAGAACAGAGCCCCTCCGAAGCGGCCGGAGAGGCTCTGTTTACCCATCAATTTATATCGGAAGGAAAGACACCGCCCACTGAAACACCGGTCCGAAAACCAGGGCAGGGAGGAGGTTGGCCACTTTAAACTTGGCGCCGAAGCACAGGTTGACCCCCACGCAGAAGATGAGCATATTTCCCAGCAAGGACAGGTTGGCGATGACCCCATCGCTGAATATTGGGGCCACCAGCCCGGCGCAGAGGGTGACCGCCCCCTGGAGCACTCCCACCGGCAGGGCGGAGAAGATGGCCCCTTTGCCGTAGATGGAGGCGAAGATCATCACGATCATAAAGTCCAGGATGGATTTGGTGTACAGGGTGGCCGCGTCGCCGGTGAGGCCGTCCTGAATGGAGCCTACGATGGCCATAGCCCCGATGCACACGGTGAGGGAGGCGGTGACAAAGCCCTGGATAAAATGACTGTCGCCGCCCCGGTCGGCCTTGGCTTTCAGCCAGGCCCCCAGCTGCTCCATGCGCCGGTCCAGGTCGATGAATTCGCCCGCCAGCGCCCCCAGGGCCAGTGCCAGGATCATGGCCAGGGTTTTGCCCGTGCCGGCAGAGGAGAGAACGCCGTTTTCCGCGGCCAGCATCCCCGCCAGAGCCCCCGAGGCCCCAATGAACAGGGTGGCCAGCCCCAGAGCCTTCAAAATACCCTCCTGGTAGTGCTCTTTCAAGCCGCCCTTGGCCAGCAGGCCCAGTGAGCCGCCCGCTATAATGGCCAGGACATTGGCGATGGTTCCCGTGCCGATCATGGAGAATTCCCCCTGTCGATTCCGTTATGTCCTTTGAAATTATAGCAGGTTTTCCCGGGAAGGGAAAGGGAGCACGCGAAAATAGACTGGACAAGCGGTGGGAGGCAGCTGTTTGCAGCTGTTTAAAGTGGGGGCGGCTCGAAAGCACGGGGCCGTCGGGACAGGGGCGGCTCAGTATGCGTCCGTCGCAGGCAGTTTGTCAGAGCAGCGCGGCGGACAGCGCCAGTGGACACAGGCCGGACCGCTTGGGCGGTTCTGGCTCCAGAGCGCACCCGTGGTTTTCCGTTGACAGGACCTTCTGGCACGTGGTAAGATAAGAAAAACAATCCAACCATGCTGAAAGAGAAGGGAGGCACAAATCGTCCGCCGCTGGAAGGAGCCTTGAGAGCCAGAAGAGCCGCCGGGGAGGGCGGCTATGAATTTGGGAATGTAGGTCAACAAAATAAAAATTTTGTTGACCTGAGAGGAGGCAAAATGGCCCCTCTCCTGGGTTTTCCCGGATTTCAGGCCTTTGGAGCCTGCGGCGCTCCAGGTCCGGCTTCTTGTCTTTTGCTGCACGATTTGATTACTTGTGACGGATTATCGCACTGATGCACCGCCCATCCTGCGGGATTTCCTGGTCTACCACGAGACCATCCAGGGCCACTCCCGCCGGACCGTGGACGAATATTTTCTGGACCTGCGGAACTTTTTCCGCTTCCTCAAGCTGGACAAAGGCCGCGTCGCCCGCAATACGCCGCTGGACCAGATCTCCATTGACGACGTGGATCTGGAGCTTGTCGGCTCCGTCACCCTCAGCGACGTGTATTCCTATATGAACTACCTGTCCCGGGACCGGATCGTCCATCCCAACAGCCCGGACGCCCACAGCGGGCTCTCCGCGCCCGCCCGGGCCCGTAAGGTGGCCGCCATCCGCTCCTTTTATAAGTACCTCACCAACAAGGCCAAGCTGATCTCCGAAAACCCCATGCAGGACCTGGATTCGCCCCATCTGAGAAAGTCGCTGCCCCGGTATCTGGATTTGGAAGAAAGTGTCAGCCTCTTGGACCACGTGGACGGGGCCAATCAGGCCCGGGATTACTGTATCCTAACTCTGTTTTTAAACTGCGGCCTGCGGATCTCCGAGCTGGTGGGGCTGAACGTCACCGACGTGCGTGGCAATCAGCTGCGGGTGTTGGGCAAGGGCAACAAGGAGCGGATGCTCTTTCTCAACGAGGCATGTCAGAGCGCGCTGGAGGACTGGCTCACCGAGCGGAGCATGCTCACCCTGGTGGACCAGAACGCCCTCTTTGTAACCTTGCAGAACCGGCGGCGCATCTCCCGGGCGGCGGTTCACAAGCTGGTGAAGAAGCATCTGGCCGCCGCCGGCCTGGACAGCACCCAGTACTCCGCCCATAAACTGCGCCACACGGCCGCCACCCTGATGCTCCAAAACGGCGTGGATGTGCGCACCCTCCAGGAGGTGCTGGGCCACGACCACCTGAACACCACCCAGATCTACACCCACGTGGACAACGACGATTTACGCACAGCCGCCCGGGCCAACCCCCTGGGGAAGGTGAAAAAACGGGGGAAACTAGAGGAAAACAAGGAAAACGAGGGAGAAAAAATGTAGCCTCTCCCCTTCCCGCCTACCATCAGAAGAACCGGAAAGGGCCAGAGGCTTTGTTCCTCTGGCCCTCAGGCCGTCGAAAAAGTCTAGAGACTTTTCCGACGGCCTGCAAAAATGCCGTTACTTTCCCGCCGTTCAGCGGCGGAAAAGTCCTCGCTGCGCTCGCTGAACGCCTTGCCATGCAAGGCATTCAGGGCATTCGATCCCACTCGAGGCGGGCTGCCGCCCCCTCGAGCTCCCCCGCCCACACTCGGGAGGTTTTTCGACAAGCTGAGGGCCAGAGAATTTGTTCCTCTGGCCCTTTTTAGTTTCAGGATTTATACGCGGATCAGCTCATAGCTGCGGCTGCCCAGGCCGATCTTCTCGGCGTGCTCCAGACAGCTCCTCCAGTCGGTCTCCGGGGTGGTGTTCTTGAAGTGGTCGTGGTGGTCGCAGAAGCCCTCGGCGTGCATGTTGTCGTCCAGCAGGCTGCCGGGGATGGGCTCCTGCTTCAGGCAGGCGTCGGCGCAGGCCTGGTCCAGGGCCACCGGGTCAAAGGAGGCGAACATGCCCACATCGGGCAGGATGGCCATGTCGTTCTCCCCGTGGCAGTCGCAGTAGGGCGACACGTCGATGACCAGGCTGATGTGGAACTGGGGCCGCCCGTCCACCACCGCCTTGGCGTACTCGGCCATCTTCCGGTTCAAGTCCGGGATTGCCGCGTCATTCTCCGCCGAAATGGCGTCGAAGTTGCAGGAGGCGATGCACCGGCCGCAGCCCACGCACTTGCTGTGGTCGATGGAGGCCTTCCGGTCCTCCCCATAGGAGATGGCGTCCTGGGCGCACTGCTTGGCGCACTGGCGGCAGCCCACGCAGCGCTTGGCGGAGACGGTGGGCTTTCCCGCCGCGTGCTGTTCCATCTTGCCCCGGCGGCTTCCGCAGCCCATGCCGATGTTCTTGATGGTCCCGCCGAAGCCGGTCATCTCGTGACCCTTGAAGTGGCTCAGGCTGATGAAGATGTCCGCATCCATGATGGCCCGGCCGATCTTGGCGGCCTTCACGTACTCCCCGCCCCGGACCGGGACCTCAATGTCGTCGCTGCCCTTCAGGCCGTCGGCGATGATCACCTGACAGCCGGTGGAGTAGGGGGTGAAGCCGTTCTCATAGGCGCTCTCAATGTGCTCCAGGGCGTTTTTCCGCCGCCCGGGGTACAGGGTGTTGCAGTCGGTCAGGAAGGGCAGGCCGCCCAGGAACTTGATCACGTCGGCCACCCGCTTGGCGTAGTTGGGCCGCAGGTAGGTCAGGTTGCCCGGCTCCCCGAAGTGGATCTTGATGGCGGTCATTTTGTGGTCAAAGTCGATGTCGCCGATTCCGGCGGCGCGGATCAGCTTCTCCAGCTTGTCCAGCTGGCTGACGCCGATCTGGGTGCGGAGGTCGGTGAAATAAACTTTGGATGTTGGCATCTTGGTTCTCTCCTCACATTTTTTGAATTGGAAAAATACTTCCCTGTTGGTCAGAAGCGGGAAAAGGCAACGCCCCGCTTGGTCTCGATCACCCCAGGCACAATGGCGCAGAAGGAGCCCGCCACGATCAAAATGATCCCCAGCAGCATGTTCAGCGGGATCTCCTCCCCGTGGAGGGCCCAGGCCAGCACTGGGGACAGGGCTGGCTTGAAGAAATAGACCAGAGAGACAATGCTGGCCGGCTGGTACTCCATGGCCATGAAGTAGGCGCAGAAGCCCACGCCCGCCACACCAGCGGACACATACAGCACCACGGGCAGGTTTTCCAGGGTGTATCCGGCAAACAGCGGAATGTTGGCAAAGGCGGGCAGCCCCGCCGCGGTGATGGCCTGGGCCGCCGCCGGGATGTGGGTGAGGCCGATGAACACCAGGATGATCAGACTGCCAAACAGGAATCCGAAGCAGGTGACCACCGAGCCGCCGAACTGGGCCACTTTTTTCTTTCCCATGACTCCGTAGATGGCAAACAGAATGGTGGCCGCCAGGGCCAGCACCACGCCGAAGGGGTCCAGGCGGGTCTCAAAGGGGTTGATGATGGCCACGGTCCCCAGCACCTCCAGCACCAGGGCGGCGATGTGGCGGCCCCGGATGGCCTCGCCCAGGAACAGAAATGCCAGGAAGGTGACGAACACCGGGTTGCAGCTGAACAGCACGGCCACCACCCCGGAGTCCACGTAGTTCACCGACAGCTGATAGATGGGCATGCAGATGGCGATACCCACCAGGCCCAGCAGGGCGAAATAGGCCACGCTTTTCCGGTCCAGAGACAGCCCCCGCTTTTTCAGCGTCCGCCAGGCCAGCGGGGCCAGGAACAGAAAGCCGATGAAGAAGCGGGCGAAGGTGAGCTGGACGGAGTTAATTTCCCCAGCGATGTATTTTAGTGCCACTTCAAAAGTGCTGAACATGATGGTGGCGATGGCAATAAAGATGTACCCCTGTTTCATATCCGCTCCCCTTTTCTCTCCAGCGTAGGAAGCGGGCGGACCGCAACACGGCCCGCCCGCCGGCATAGTTGATTATAGCACAAAAACAGGGACTTGAACAGAGTGGAGCCGGTCAGGCCAGAAGATTTTGGAACTCCTCCTCAGTGAGGACGGGAATGCCCAGCTCCTGGGCCTTTCTGAGCTTGGAGCCCGCCGCCTCCCCGGCTACCACGTAGGTGGTCTTTTTGGACACGGAGGAGACAGACTTGCCCCCCCGCTCCTCGATGAGGGCGGAGGCCTGGTCCCGGGTGAAGCGCTCCAGCGAGCCGGTGAGCACAAAGGTCATGCCCGCAAAGCGCTGGTCGCTCCCCTGCTCCGCCGCCGTCATGTTCACCCCCGCCTCCTTCAGGCGGGCGATGAGGTGCTGGCTCTGGGGGCTGGCAAACCAGTCCAGGATGCTCTGAGCGGTGATGGCCCCGATGTCGTCCACGGCGGTGAGCTCCTCCAGGGCGGCGCTCTGGATGGCGTCCAGGGTGCGGAACCGGGCGGCCAGAATCTTCCCCGCCTTCTGCCCCACCTGCCGGATGCCGAAGGCGTACAGCAGCCGGGACAGGTCCTGCTCCTTGGAGCGCTCGATGGCGGCGATCAGGTTCTGGGCGGACTTCTTGCCCATCCGCTCCAGGGGCTCCACGTCCTCCGCCTTCAGGAAGTACAGGTCCCCGGGAGTCTTGACCAGCCCGGCGTTCACCAGATTCTCCACCACGGCAATGCCCAGGCCTTCAATGTCCATGGCGTCCCGGGAGGCAAAGTGGGCCAGATTCCGCAGCAGCTGGGCGGGGCACTCGGCCCCGGTGCAGCGGATGTGGGCCCCGTCCTCGTCCCGCTCCACGGGGGCCCCGCACACGGGACACACCGTGGGGAACACATAGGGGACCGTCCCCTCGGGCCGCTTCTCCCCTACCACGGACAGAATCTCCGGGATGATCTCCCCCGCCTTGCGCACCAGCACCGTGTCCCCGATGCGCACGTCCTTCTCGGCAATGAAATCCTGGTTGTGGAGGGTGGCGTTGGTGACGGTGGTCCCCGCAAGCCGCACCGGCTCCAGCACCGCCTTGGGGGTGAGCACCCCGGTGCGGCCCACCTGGATGACGATGTCCACCACCTTGGAGGGCTTCACCTCCGGGGGGTACTTATAGGCCGCCGCCCACCGGGGGAACTTGGCGGTGCTGCCCAGGGTCTCCCGCTGAGCCAAATCGTTGACCTTGATGACCGCACCGTCGATATCAAAGGGGAACTCCTCCCGGCCCTCCCCGATGGCGGCCACCCGGTCCACCGCCTCCTCAATGGTGGCGGCGCTGTAATGGGGAATCACTTTAAAGTTCTTGGACTTCAGATAGTCCAGCGTCTCCAGGTGGGTGCGGAACGTCTCCCCCTCCGCCCACTGGACGTTAAAGACCGCAATGTCCAGCTTCCGGGAGGCGGCCACCTTGGGGTCCAACTGCCGCAGGGACCCGGCGGCGGCGTTCCGGGGGTTGGCAAAGAGGGCCTCCCCCCTTCTCTCCCGCTCCTCGTTGAGGGCGTGGAACACCTTCTTGGGCATATAGACCTCCCCCCGGACAATGAGCTGGCTGGGGGCGTCCGGGATGCGCAGGGGAATGGACTTCACCGTCCGCAGGTTTTCGGTCACGTCCTCCCCCACCTGGCCGTCCCCCCGGGTGGCCCCCCGGACAAACAGGCCGTTTTCATACTCCAGGGCCACGGACAGACCGTCCACCTTGGGCTCCACGTCGTATACCGCGTTGGGGACCACACCCTTCACCCGCTGGTCGAACTGTCGCAGCTCGTCGTAGTCAAATACGTCCTGGAGGGACTCCAGGGGCACCTTGTGGACCACTTGGGTAAAGGACTCCAGGGGTTTTCCGCCCACCCGCTGGGTGGGGGAATCGGGGGTGATGAGCTCGGGGTGCTCCCCCTCCAGCTCCTCCAGCCGGCGGAGCTTGTGGTCGTAGTCGTAGTCCGACATGCTGGGGTTATCCTGTACATAGTACTCGTAGTTGGCCTGCTCCAGCTCCCGGCGAAGGGCCTGGATCTCCTCTTGAATGTCCATCAAAGTTCCTCCTGCGTTTGACTTGGTGGGGATTTCATGGGAATGACGCGCCCCATGCGATATGTCGGGTTGTAGGGACAGTGTCCCCGATAGCCCGTGAACAAGCGGCCCTGCGTGTCCGACTCTGCGACAAATCAGCGGGGGTGTGCGCAGGGGCGGATATGATCCGCCCGTATCCAATTTTCACTGCGGGAACAGCGGGCGGCTGATAGCCGCCCCTACAACTAAAATCCCCCGTTTTGTAAAAAGATCTGGGGCACCTGCCCCACAATGACGGTCTCGGCGATGGGGATCTGGGTCTCGCACACCGCCTCCACCGCTCCGCCGGGGAGCATGAGGGTCAGGGGGACCGCAAGCTCCAGGTCGATCTTGTGGAGGGTCTGGTTCACCCCGGCGGAGGAGAACTGGCTTTGAAACTCCCCCTCCACCGTGCCCACCGTCATGGCGTGGACCTTCATGGTGGGCCCCAGGCCCCAAAGCAGGTCCAGGTCCACCAAACTGCCCAGGGGAATCTGGATCTGGGACACGTCCACCCCGTCCAGGGCCTCCAGCACCACCCCGATCAGCTCCGCCCGGAGCTGGTTCATGGCCGCCGTGTTGGTGGTCAGGGCGGTGATGGTCCCCGCGGAATCCCGCTGGATGGTCACCAGATCTGAGTAGGTGACCGCCTCCTCCCCCAGCTGTTCCCAGATGGCGTGCTCGATCACCCCGGCCACGGCGTTTTGTGCCTGGGCCTGGGCCGCCGTCACCACCATGGGCCGCAGCCGGGCCTCCAGAAAGCCGATGACCGCGGCGGCCAGCAGGATACCCACCAGCAGGGTCACCTGCCAGGGCCTGGGACGCCGCCAGCGCGCCCGCACGGGAGCCGCCCCGGAGCGCCCGCCTCTCCTTGCGCGGGGGCGCAGCGGGCGCCGGGACCGGAAATACCGCCGCAGCCGCCAAAGCAGGTCCATACGCCTCCCCTCCCATCAAGAGAGGATATGCGCCCGGCGGCTTGGCCTATCTCAATTTTTAGTGGTTCAGCAGCTCCTCCACCGCCAGCAGGACCCCCAGCTTGCCCGACTCGAAGGTGAGGCCGCCCTGGAGGTACACGGTGTAGGGCTCCCGCATGGGGGCGTCGGCGGACAGCTCGATGGACGCCCCCTGGATGAAGGCTCCCGCCGCCATAATGACCTGACAGTCATAGCCGGGCATGTCCCAGGGCTCAGGAGTGACGTAGGAGTCCACCGGGGCCCCGAACTGGATGCCCTTGCAGAATTTCTTTAACGCCTCGGGCTCCTTCATGTGGATCATCTGGATGATGTCGTGGCGCACCGCCGAGGACACCGGCTCGGTCTCATAGCCCAGGAGCTCCATCACCCGGGCGGCAAATACGGCGGTCTTGACCGCCTGGGCCACCGTGTGGGGGGCCAGAAACAGGCCCTGGTACAGCAGGCGGTTGTTCCCCAGGGTGGAGCCGCACTCCGCCCCGATACCGGGCACCGTCAGGCGCATGGCGGCTCCCTCCACCAGGTCCCGCCGCCCGGCGATGTAGCCGCCGGTGGGGGCCAGGCCGCCGCCAGGGTTTTTGATGAGGGAGCCCACCACCAGGTCGGCCCCCATGTGGGTGGGCTCGATGGTCTCCACGAACTCCCCGTAGCAGTTGTCCACGATGACCGCCGCGTTGGGATTGGCCTCCTTGATGACGCGGCACATCTCCCCGATCTCCGCCACCGACAGGGACGCGCGGGTGGAGTACCCCTTGGAGCGCTGGATGAGCACCGCCTTCACCCGGGGGCCGGCGGCCGCCTTGGCCATTCCATCCAGGTCGGGCTTGTTGTCAAGGAGTTCTACCTGCCGGTATTCGATACCGTAGTCTTTCAGGGACCCGTGGCCCTTGTCCACCGCGCCGATCACCCCCAGCAGGGTGTCGTAGGGGGCCCCCACAGCGGACACCAGCACGTCCCCCGCCTTCAGACAGCCGTACAGGGCGGCGGCGATAGCGTGGGTACCGTTGACGAACTGGATGCGTACCAGGGCGGCCTCGGTGCCGAAGATCTGGGCGTAGATCTCGTCCAGCTTGTCCCGGCCCAGGTCGTCGTAGCCGTAGCCGGTGGTACCGGCGAAGTAGGCGTCTGATACCCGATGGGTCTGGAAAGCGTCCAGCACCCGGGCGGCGTTCTCCTCGGCGATGGCGTCGATACGGGCAAACTGGTCCTTTAATTCCTCCTGGGCCCGGCGGCCCAGTTCTTTTACTTTTTCGCTGATCTGTAAACTCATAGTTTGGTTACTTCCTCTTATTTTTTCTGTTTTTCCGGGGGAGATTTCGCCGCCCCGGCGGCGAAATCCTCCGCAAAAACTGATTAAGACATTTTCTTCTCCACAAATGCCAAAACCAGCTCCACGCACGCCTGCACGTCAGAGAGGTCCACCATCTCCACCGGCGTATGGATATACCGGCAGGGCACGGACACGCCGCCTGTTTTGACCCCGGTGCGGCTCACATGGATGGCCCCCGCGTCGGTGCCCCCGGTGCGTAAAATGTCCCGCTGGACGGCGATACCGCGCTCCAGAGCTGTCAAGTCTAACTCCTTCACGATCTCTGAGTGGCAGATGACAGAGTGGTCCATCAGCTTGATAGCCGCCCCTTTTCCCAGCTGGACGGTGCCGCACCGGTCTGTGCCGGGAGTGTCGTCCACGTCGGTGACGTCCACCGCCAGGGCGTAGTCGGGTTCGATGGCATAGGCGGCAGTTTTGGAGCCCCGCAGCCCCACCTCCTCCTGAGTGGAGAATACAAAGTAGAGATCGTTAGGGCAGTTTTCCGGCAGCTTCTCCAGCACCTGGAGGAGAATGGCACAGGAGACCCGGTTGTCCAGGTAAGGGGAAATCACTTTCCCACCGCTGGAAAACGTGGGTGTGTCGTAGACGGCGGTGTCACCAATCTGAACCATCTCCCGGGCCTGAGCCTCGTCTCTGGCTCCAATGTCCAGGTAGCACTCGTCCAGCTTCAGCTTGGAGAAGGAGGCCTTTTCCTCCTTCACCACCACGCCCCGCACGCCGTTCTGGAATCGGACAGGGGTGTACAAAATCTCCTGGGGGGCGACGCCTCCCAGCTTGCCCACCCGGAGGAAGCCCTCCTTTTCAACGTGGGTGACAATGAAGCCGATGGAGTCCATGTGGGCGCACAGCATCACCTTGGGGCCGGGTCCCGGCTTGTGGATGATAAGATTGCCCATGGTGTCGGTGGAGGCCTCCCCGCCATAGGGGGCGGCCAGTTTTCGGATGGCCTCCCGGACACCCCCCTCGTTGCCGGAGGGGCCGTGGGCAGAGACCAAAGTTTGAATCAGTTCAAAAAGTTCCATGAAGAAACTGCTCCTTTGTGAGGTTCAGAAAATGTGTGCCTATTTGCAGGGGCGGCCCAGGTGTGCCAAATAGTAGGCCGCAGGACGGCGGGGGCAAGTCCCCGCCCTATGTGGTACAAGTTCCCGGCGGGCCATTCAACGAAAACTGGTGGTTCAAATCCTCGCCAAATGATCCAAAAACGCCCGGGTCAGCTTCCGCATATTCTCAAAGTCCGAAATACACCCCACGCTGGCGGGGGCGTGCAGGTAGCGCACGGCGGCGGAGAGGGCCGCCACCCGCACCCCGGCCTTGGAGCGCTGGATGGTCCGGGTGTCGTTGCCCCCGGCGATATATTCCTTGGTCTGCCAGGGGATGTTCCGCTCCTCCGCAAGGCTTCGCAAGGTCTCAAACAGCTCCCGGTCGTAGATGGTCCCCCCGTCCATGTAGGAGATCACCGGCCCCTTTCCGGGGGCGCATACCCGCCGGGCCCCCTCGATCTCGGGCAGATCGGCGGCGGTAGTGGTCTCCAGCACCAGGGCGATCTCCGGTGTGACCGAAAAGGCGGCCCCAAAGGCCCCACGGGTGCCCACCTCCTCCTGGGCGGTGAAGGCGAAGGTCACATCCAGAGGCAGGTCCTCCTTCAGCAGCTCCAGCAGAATGGCGCAGCCCACCCGGTCGTCGATGGCCTTGGACTTGAGGAAGCCGTCCCCCAGCTCCTCCGGCTCCCCCACAAAGGCGCCGTAGGCGCCCAGGGGGACCTTGGACAGGGCCTCCTCCCTGCTGGCGGCTCCAATGTCCAGATAGAGGGAGTCGGTCTTGGGGACCTTCTTCCGCTCCTCCGCCGTGAGCATGTGGATGGCCTTCATGCCCACAATGCCGGGCACCCGGTCCGGGCCCAGCTCCACCGGCTTGCCCAGCACCACCCGGCGGTCCACGCCGCCCACAAAGTCGAACTTCAAAAATCCGTCCTCGGTGGCCCGGGTGACAATGAGACCCACCTCATCCATGTGGGCGCACAGGAGCACCTTACTCCCCGTGGCCCTCCTGCCCCGTTTGAACACGATCAGATTGCCCAGAGCGTCGGTACAGATGGCGTCGGCGTAGGGCTCCGCCTGAGTTCGGAGATAGTCCCGCACCGCATCCTCGTCCCCGGATACCCCGTTCAGGGCGCACAGGGTCTTTAATGTCTCAATCACAGGGCCTCCGCCTCCTCTCCCAGTCCCCGCACAAAGGCGGCCAGCAGCTTTGCGGTGTTGATCAGGTCGTCCCCATGGACGGTCTCAATGGGGGTGTGCATATACCGCAGGGGGACGGACAGCACCGCCGTGGCGATCCCCTCCCGGATGATCTGCATGGGCCAGCCGTTGGTGCCTGAGGAGCCGGCCATCACCTCGTACTGCACGGACAGCTCCAGCTCCTGGGCTTTTTGTTCCATGCGCTTGGACATCCATTTGGTGCAGTTGGGGCCCAGGCCGATCACCGGCCCCTTCCCCAGGGGGAAGGTCTTTTCCTTGGACGCGTCCGGGGAGTCCCCGTGGGTCACGTCCACCGCCACGCAGAAATCCGGAGCCAGGCCGTAGGCGGCGGTGATGGCTCCGGTGCTGTGGGTCTCCTCCTGGGTGCTGCCCAGGAGATACAGGTCCACGTCCAGCTCTGCGTCCTTCAACTGCTCCGCCGTGTCCAGCAGGACGGCAAAGCAGGCCCGGTCGTCCAGGGCCTTGCCGCACAGGAGCTTGTCCCCCAGGTTGCGGCAGCCGGTGCGGTAGACGGCTGGGGTGCCCACGGGGATGCGGCGCTGGGCCTCCTCCTGGGTGAGACCCACGTCGAGAAACAGGTCTTTGATGGGGATTGCCTGATCCATATCCTCCCGGCTCTGGATGTGGGGGGGCAGACAGGCCACCACCCCATAGGCGGGGGGATCGGAGAGAATGGTCAGCTCCCGGTCGGGGAGCATCCGGGGGTCCACCCCGCCCAGAGGGGCGAAGCGGAGAAAGCCGTCCTGATGGCCGGTGACAATAAAGCCGATCTCGTCCAGGTGGGCGTCCAGAAGCAGTTTTCTGGCCCCCTCCTTTCCGCAGCAGCGCACGCCCACCACATTGCCCATTTTGTCGATCCACGCCTCGTCCACCAGGGGGCGGAGCAGCTCCAGGGCCGCCTGGGCGGCGGGGGTCTCAAAGCCGCTGGGGGCGGGGATGGAGCATAATTGTTCTAATGTTTCCGGGTAGTTCAAGGAATTGGTTCCTCCTTGTTTGCGTCTGTTTTTTATCGTGGGAGAGTTTCGCCGCCTGCTGGCGGCGAGTTTCTTTTTGGACGGCCAAAAAGAAACTAAAAAGCCGCCAGGGGGCCGTTCAGATGGACGCTTCGCGCCCATATTCACGGTCCCCTGGACCCCCGTTTACGGGGGCCGCCAATGCGGGAACTTGGCGGTCAACGCAAAGGCGCGGGTAGTTCAGTCGAACGCCTGCCCCTCGTCTTTCGCTGCCGCTTACCTGGCGGTAAATAGAGAGCTGGGCACTCCCCTATTTGAGTGCGCCTTTGTTGCGGTGGGGCTCAAGTTCAGCTCAGGAATACGGCGGGAGGGGCAAGCCCCTCCCCTACAAGTGCTCAAGAAAGCCTTCCTGACTTGGGTAGGGGAGTCCCTTGGGGCTCCCGTCGTCAACGAATCTGGTACCGTTGGCTCGGCCAAGCCAGGCGCGGCTGTGGGACCGCACCAGCCGCAATTTTTGCAAACCCAGGGCCCCGTGGCCCGGGAGAAATTGCGGAGGTCACTCAGATTTTGCGCGCCGGAAGTATCTGGGAACTTCTCAGGAGGGTCCCCCGTGAATGGGGTCCAGGGGGGCGCGAATATGGGCGCGTGAGCGCCCATCCTGAGCGGCCCCCTGGTGCCTCTTTGGCTTCTTTCTGGGCATCCAGAAAGAAGCTCGCCGCCCGCAGGCGGCGAAACCTCCTGCAAGACGGGAGCGCTGCCCGAGCAGAAAGGAACCCGCCCCGCAGGGCGGAACCCTGCCAAATCAAAGCTCCTGCACCAGCTGCTTAAACACCTGCCCCCGCTCCATGAAATTCTTGAACCGGTCGAAGGCGGCGCAGGCCGGCGAGAGGACCACGATGTCCCCCGGCTGGGCGGCGGCCCTGGCCTCTTTTACCGCCCCGGCCAGATCCCCGGCCATGAAAATATCGGGGGTGTGGGGCCCATACCCGTCCGCCTGCTCCACCGCCTGGCGGATGGCGGGGGCGGTGTCCCCGGTGAGGACCAGGGTCTTCACCCGGTCCACGATCTCCAGGCCAAGCTGGGTAAAGGGGACTCCCTTGTCGTATCCGCCGGCAATCAGAATGACCTTCTGGGGGAAGGACTCCAGACAGGCGGTGGTGCGGGTGGGGCTGGTGCCGATGGAGTCGTTGTACCAGCGCACCCCGTCCAGCTCCCGGACGAACTCGATCCGGTGCTCCACTCCTTTGAAGCGCAGGGCCACCGCCCGGACGCATTTGTCGGGGACCAGGCCGTCCACGGCGGCGATGGCGGCCATATAGTTTTCAATATTGTGGTCGCCGGGGAGCTGGATGAGCTCCAGGGGGAGCACCTCCCGGCTGCCCTGCTCGTTGGTGAGCCAGATGGCCTCGTCCCGGAGGTAGACCCCCTCGTCCAACTGCCACTTCCGGCTGAACCAGGTGACGGGGCACACCGCCTCCGACGCCATGCTCCGCGCCCCCGGGTTGTCAAAGTTTAAAATCAGCCGGTCCTCAGGGCTCTGGTGGAGGAAAATATTTTTCTTGGCCTGGACATACTCCTCCATGGTGTGGTGGTAGTCCAGGTGGTTGGGGCTTATGTTGGTGACCACGGCGATATGGGGGCTCTGGTCCATGGTCATCAGCTGGAAGGAGGACAGCTCCAACACGGCGTAGTCCTCCTCCACCATGTCGGCCACGTCGGCCAGCAGGGGCCTGCCGATGTTCCCCCCCACATACACGTTCTTCCCCGCCTCTTTTAAAAACTCGGCGATGATGGTGGTAGTGGTGGTCTTTCCGTCGCTTCCAGTGACGCCGATGAGCCGCCCGGGGCAGGTCTGGAAAAACACCTCCATCTCCGAACTGAGAGCGGCCCCACGCTGGACGGCGTCCAGCAGCTCCGGGGTGTTGGGGCTCAGACCCGGGGTGCGGAAGATCAGCTCCTCCGGGAGGTCCTTCAGGTAGTTCTCCCCCAAGATCAGCCTGGCACCCAGGCTCTCCAGCTCCTGGGCCTGCTCGGCCAGCCGCTCCCGGGGCGAGCGGTCCCGGACGGTGACCTCCACCCCGGCCCGCAGAAGCATTTTAATGAGCGGGATGTTACTTACCCCCATGCCGATGACGGTGACCCGCCGGCCGCTGAGCTCGGACAGATACTCTTTGATGGTAGACATAACGCCCCCTCCTTCCATTCCGTTCCAGTGAATTCTTACCTGGTTAGTATATTACCATAGCGGCCGGAAAAATTCAATTCCCAAGAACCCGGCCCTTTTATTTGACAACCGTCCGGTTTTCCGGTATGATAGAGGGCGCAAGCGGGCTGGACAGCCGCGCGGGCGGGGCGAAAGGCCCGTCTGTGAGGAAAGTCCGGGCTCCACAGGGCAGGGATAACGGGTAACACCCGCCGGGGGCGACCCTAGGAAAAGTGCAACAGAAATAGACTACCGCTCCGCCATGGGGCGGCAAAGGTGGAAAGGTGAGGTAAGAGCTCACCCGATGGCGTGTGAAAGCGCCCATCGCTGTAAACTCTATCCGGAGCAACGCCGTGGAGGGACACATAGGCCGGCCCGGCCGTCCCGGGGAGGCGGCTTGAGCGCGTTGGCAACAGCGCGTCGAGATAGATGGCTGTCTTAAAAGACAGAACCCGGCTTACAGGCCCGCTTGTACCAGAGGGGATACGCGTTTCGGCGCGTATCCCCTCAATCTGTTGAAAAACCTCTGCGGAGCAGAATCCGTCTGAGCTCAGCCGGGGGCCGCCGCGCCGCGGTGCGGCGCAAAAGCAGCGGCGCTTTTTGACGGAGCCGCCGCCCTCCTCCTGCATATTTTCTCGCAGGGAGCAATGCCTTCGGGGATAGGCGCGGAAACTGCGGGCGGCCGCTCCCCCGAAGGGCGGCGCTCTCCGGGACGCTCCGTACGGGACTGGAAAACGGGAATAAACTCCCCCTCTTTTTCACAAAATACAGGAAATATTCACATAAAAGCGGAAGAAAAATTTTCTTGACACGGCGTTTGACGCCGTGGTATACTGACCGCGGACCCGGTAGGTAAGGCTACCACAGGGATATGGGCCGCTGCCGCAAAAGGATGGAGACATCCTGCGCTGGTTTGAACAGGGCCTGTCGAATGCAAGGCAGGCTCTAATGTGGCTTCACCGCCCTGTGATGCTAAAGCTCGGACGGCGGCCCATGTGTTTTGAGAGAACAAAGACACGCGAGACTGCCGCCGCAGCTTCGCGTGTCTCTCTTTTTCCGGGCCCTTCCAAATCAAAACAAAGTGAGGTGAGTTCCATGGACAGCGGCAGCCGAGGTCACGGAAGACGAATATGGCCCCATACCCTCCGCGTCCATGGAGCGGGACGCGGAAGGCGCGCCGGAGGGTCCGCCTGAAAACGGCGGAAGACGGCGTCTCCCGCCCTCTTTTCCGGCCTGCCCGGGTTTCCCAGCCCTGCTCGAATCGACCGGACCTCCCTGTCTTTGACCGCCGGCTCTGCCGGACTTCGACGACAAGGAGGAAATTCCCATGATGAAGAACAACATTCTGTACACCGCGCCTGCCGCCCAGGATACGGTGGCGGCCGTCATGTCCCGGGAGCCCCTGTTCCTCTCCCCCCGGATGACCGCCCGGGAGGCCCTGGCCCGTCTGCGCCAGGTGGGTATCCCCCAGGACTTTTTGACCAACTGCTATGTGGTGGATGAGGAGGGGCTCCTGCTGGGCCTGCTCACCGTCCGCACCCTGCTGACTCTGCCGGAGAGGGCCCGTCTGGACCAGGCCGCGGAGGCGCCGAAGGCCGTCCTGGCCCCCCAGGAGGACCAGGAGCGGGCCGCCGCCCTCCTGGATCAGCTGGAGGTGTCCGAGCTGCCCGTGGCCGATGGGTCGGGACGTCTGGTGGGCACCTTCACCGCCGAGGACGCTCTGGGCGTTCTCAAAGAGGAGGCCACCGAGGACATGGAGCGTATGGCCGCCATCCAGCCCTCGGAGCGCCCCTATCTCCTCACCCGGGTCCTGGACCTGTACCGGCACCGGGTGGTGTGGCTCCTGCTGCTGATGATCTCCGCCTCCTTCACCGGAGCCATCATCACCTATTTTGAGGACGCCCTGGCCGCCCAGGTTGCCCTCACCGCCTTCATTCCCATGCTCATGGACACCGGAGGCAACTGCGGCAGCCAGTCCTCGGTCACCGTCATCCGAAGCCTCTCTCTGGGGGAGCTCCGGTGGGGCGACTGGTGGAGAGCCTCCTGGAAGGAGCTCCAGGTGGGCGTTCTGTGCGGCGTGACCCTGGCCCTGGTCAATCTGGCCCGGCTGACCCTCTTCAGCCAGGTGGGAACCGCCGTCGCCCTGGTGGTCAGTCTGACCCTCATTGTCACGGTGGTCTCCTCCAAGCTGCTGGGCTGCCTGCTGCCCATCGCGGCCAGCCGGCTGGGGCTGGACCCCGCCGTCATGGCCAGCCCCCTGATCACCACCATCGCCGACGCCGTCTCCCTGCTGGTCTACTTCCGCATCGCGGTCCTGCTGCTGGCCATCTAGGCCATTCAGCCAGCGGATGTAAGCACTTCATCCTCTGTCCACGATTTCTTTACCACTTTTTCAGACTGCCTTCAGGTCCGTCTGATAGGATAGTGCCATTCTCATCAGAGAGACCAGCTATAAAAAGTCAAGAGTTAAAAGAGAAAAGGGTAAAAGGAAAGAGGTGGAATAATCAAAGCAGGGCAAAAGGCCACAGTGGTAACTGTGACTGAGATGAACGGAGTATGTAAGAGGCCAGGATCTCAATAAATTCAGATGCGGTAGGGGTACAAGTCAGCGGATAGCCAGCTATCTCGGCCAAGAGAGGACGGTTGATTTTCCATGCCCTCGCTACGGCGGTTCGGATATTGCGTTCCACCGCAGTCCAAGTACAGTTGAAGTGGAACGCGGTCTCCATGTAGATTTCTTTTGTGACAGCCTCCAGGCGGTCCTCGTCTTCAACAGCGAGCTGAATGGCATATTTTCAGCTCTCTTTCGCCGACAGGGCCTCGTCCTCCCTCCGGCTCTCCTCCAAAACCCGGCGGGCCAGCTCCACGTCCTGGCGGTAGCGCTCCAGGGACTGGGGGCTGTCCTGGGCGGGCGAGGCCGGCCGGGCGGCGAGGGGCGCTCTCCCCTGCTGCTCCCGGCGGCGGGTGCGCAGCTCCTGCTGGGTGAGCCACTTCTGAGTGTCCCGCAGCACCCCGGCCGCCAGAAAGCGGCAGGCCACCGAGGCCTGCTGGGACATCTGGGGGTACAGGTCCAGGACCTCCTCGATGCCCACGGAGGTGTCCTGCCACACCCGGTCCGCATAGGAGCACAGGGCGGACAGCAGCCACCCGCGCTGGTCCGGCGGCAGGCTCTCCACCGCCAGAATATTGTCAAAATAAAAGACGAACCCTCGTTTTCGATTGTTCAAAGCTTTCGCCTCCTTCTACCCTCCTGGAAAAGGGGGCGTTTTGTGGCACGTTCCCGTACAACTAGGGCTCCGTTATAGTAACAGTCACAGTTACAGTCACAGTTACAGTCACAGTTACAGTTACATGTTAATGTCATTGTTATTGTCATTGTCACTGTTACAGTAATAGTGCCGCGCCCGGGGCGGCGGAGAGAGCGGAGAAAGAGAAATTTTTCTGCGTCCGCTTCCGCCCCAACCCCCAGGCCGGAACAGCCCGGCCAATTTTCCATGAAAAACCCGCTTTCTCCATTTGACAACCCTCCCACATAGACTATAATATAGGGTGAGGAAAGACCCGACCGCCTGCTTCGGTTCTGGGAAAGGAGGCCATGGAAATGAACCTGGAATTGAGTCAAAAGCAATTTCGCCGTCTGCTTGACCTGGTGTACATCGGAAACTGGATCTTGAATTCCACCCGGGGCGATCAGCGCTTTACGGATTATGACGAGGTGGAGAGCCTTCTGTTCGGGAGGGCCGCGCTGGAGGGCATGCCCTCCCTGGCGGAGCTGTATCAGGGGGAGATCGTCCCCTCCCGCGCCTTTGTGGAGGGCGGAATCCACGAGGCCATTATGGAATATGAGAACAATGTGTTTTTTGACATCCTGGCGGAGGATCTGGCCCGCCGGGATATGGACGACGCTCCCATCGACGAGAGCAACTACGACGAACTGACCAGCCGCATCGACGCCTACATCGCCGAATTTGAACAGCACGGCACCGACAATATCCTGGTGGATCTGGATACGCCGTAAACAGCCGCAAGCAAACGCAAAACAGCCGCCTTCGGGCGGCTGTTTTTTGCATCTCAGTATGACAAGTAAATTTACTTGCTGGATATTGTCTCAAAAAGCTTTTTCAGCGACCGGGAGAAGGGCGGGCGGCAGACGCCGTACTCGGTGACGATGCCGGAGATCAGGGTGTGGTCGGTGACGTCGAAAGCGGGGTTATAGCACTTCACCCCCGCCGGAGCCATGGGCTCCCGGTACCACAGGGAGCGGATCTCCTCCCCGTCGCGCTCCTCGATTGGGATGTGGGCCCCGTCGGGGCAGGTCCAGTCGATGGTGGAGGTGGGGCCCAGCACATAGAAGGGGACGCCGTAGTGCCTGGCCAGAATGGCCACTCCGCTGGTGCCGATCTTGTTGGCCGCGTCCCCGTTGGCGGCCACCCGGTCGCAGCCCACAAAACAGGCCTGAATGGAGCCGTTTTTCATCACCATGGAGGCCATATTGTCACAGATGAGGGTCACATCCACCCCCGCCTGCTGCAGCTCCCAGGCGGTGAGGCGGGCCCCCTGGAGGAGGGGCCGGGTCTCGTCGGCAAACACTTTTAGGGGGATTCCCCGCTCGTGTCCCAGAAGGATGGGACCCAGGGCGGTGCCGTATTTGGAGGTGGCAAGGGGTCCCGCATTACAGTGGGTCAGCACCCCGTCCCCCGGCTTCAGGAGGGACAGGCCGTGCTCGGCGATTTTTTGGCACATCTCCTCGTCCTCCCGGCGGATGGCCCGGGCCTCCTCCCCCAGGGCGGAGACGATGTACTCGGCCGGCGCACCGGCCATCCGGGCGGCCCGGCGAGTGAGCCGCCCCACCGCCCAGGCCAGGTTTACCGCTGTGGGCCGTGAGCTGACAAGCACTTTTCCCTGTCGGTTCAATTTATCCAAAAAGGCGGGGCCGGATAATCCCTGCTCTATGAGCTGCCGGGCCAGCACGTACAGGCAGTACCCGGCGAAGATGCCGATGGCGGGGGCGCCCCGCACCCGCAGGGACTGGATGGCCTCCACCATGTCCGGAAGCCGGGTCACTGTGCGGTACTCCACCCGGTTGGGGAGCTGGCTCTGGTCCAGCAGGACCACGCTCCGGTCCCCCTCCCCCAGGCGGACGTTGAGGATCTCCTGTTCTGCCATGTCAGTCCTCCTTTCCGGGCTCCCGGCGGCCGGCGAGGCGCTCATACCGGCCGGACAGGGCCAGCAGCCCCTGGGTCTGCTCCCGGGTGAGCTCCACGCCCCCGCCCAGCAGCTGGACCCAGGCGTAAATTTTGGCGGTCTGCTCCACCGTCTCCATGCGGTCGAAGGCCTCCCACAGGTCCCGCCCCCAGGCCAGAGCCCCGTGGTTGGCCAGGAGCACCGCGCTGTGATGGGCCGCAAAGGGGCGGATGCTCTCGGGCACCTCCTGGGTGGAGGGCATGGCGAAGGGGGCCACCGGCACCTCCCCCAGGCCGCTCACCGTCTCGGTGAGGTAGGGCTCCCTCAGGGGCGTGCGCCGGATGGCGAAGGCGGTGGCCATGGGGGGATGGGCGTGGACCACCGCCCCGGCGTCGGGCCGCTCTTTATAGACCAGCAGGTGCATGGCCGTCTCGGAGGACGGGTAGCGCTCCCCGGAGCGCACCCGGCCCTCCAGATCGCACACCACCAGCATGTCCGGCTCCAGGCGGCCCTTGCTCACCCCGGAGGGGGTGATGAGGATGCGGTCCTCCCCCAGGCGGAGGGACAGGTTTCCGTCGTGGCCCACCACATAGCCCCGCTGATAGAGGAGCTGTGCCGCACGGCACAGCTCCTCCCGCAGTACAAGTTCTGTATGGTCCATATCCTTTACACGAAGATCTCGCTGGGGGCCCGGCGGCCGGCGTACTGGTCCTCCAGCTCGTGCTGGTGGTACAGGTAGCCCTCGTGGTCGAAGTACTTGGCTCCCGTGGGGCACTTCTTCACGCAGGCGCAGCACTTGATGCACTTGCCCGCCACGTTGGACACGTCGGCGGGGTCGATGGAGCCCATGGGGCACAGCCGGGCGCACAGCCCGCACTTCACGCACTTGTCCGGGTCGGTCACCGGCTTGGCCTTCAAAAAGTCCTTGATGGGCTCCCCGTGGCGGTCCCGGGGGGTGTAGTAGGGGCGGATGGGGTCGCAGCCGGTAACGGAGACCGCCTGGGCGGGAATCTCTGTCAAGGCTTTCACCTTTTCAGCCGCTTTCTCCCCCAGCTGGGCCACCAGGGCCATGTCCTCCCCGTCGGGGCGGCCTGCGCCCAGGACCTTGGAGAAGGAGTGCTCCCCCACGAAGGCCCCGGCGGCCACGGGCATGAAGCCGTTGTCCCGCATCAGGTTGCGCAGCTCGATGAGGCCGTCGTCGTAGTTCCGGTTGCCGTACAGCACCACGGGCACCCCCAGGGTGCCGTTCCCCTTGATGTGGTCCCGCACATAGGGCATCAGCAGGTTGGGCACCCGCCCGGCGTACACCGGAGTGCCCAGCACCACCAGATCCTCCGGCCCGAAGGACAGGTCCTTCTCCCGGGCCTGGGGCAGGTTGAAGCAGTAAGTATCATACCCGGCTCCCAGCCGCTCCGCCAAATCCTTGGCCAGGGTGGTGGCCACCTTCTCGGTGGTGCCGGTGCCGCTGAAATAGACGGCCCAGACCGTTTTGATGTTCATAAAAACTTCCTCCTCACATATATCTCGTCCGCCTGCGGCGGGGTGCGCTCAGTCCGGAATGGTGCAGGAAATCAGCTTGGTGTCCGCCACATACTCCGGCTTGAAGGCGGCCATCTGCTTCATGTGCGGGGTCTCCAGGTGGGCCTTCTGGGCCGGGGCTCCGGTCCACTTCTCGATGAGCAGCAGGGTGCCGTCCTCCTCCTCGGGCAGGTAGTAGGAGTAGCCCAGACAGCCCTCCTCCCCCCGGATGGCGTCCAGAATGCCGCTCTCCCGGATTTTGCGGACAAAGGCATCCCGCTGTCCCGGGCGCATGGTGTAGGTCACCTGTATCAAAAGCATGAGCAAAACCCTCTTTCGTCAAATTTCCCCCCGGGTCCTCCGGAAGGTGAGATACCCCTCTAAGATCAGGGAGGCGGCCACCGCGTCCACCGTCTTTTTCCGCTTTTTGGCGTTCTTCCCCGCGTCAAAGAGGATGCGGTGGGCGTCGATGGTGGTGCGCCGCTCGTCCCACAGCACGGGCCTGAGGCCGGTGGCCTCCTCCACCTGCCGGGCGAAGTCCCGGTAGAGCTGGGCCCGGGGGCCCTCCGTCCCGTCCATGTTCCGGGGGAAGCCCATCACCAGCTCGTCCACCTGGTACTGCTCTATCAGCCTGCGCAGCTCCTCCAGGACCACCTGGTCCTTCCGGCTGTGGATGGTGGTGGTGGTCCCCGCCAGCAGGCCGGTGGGGTCGGAGATGGCCACCCCCGTGTGGGCGTCTCCGTAGTCGATTGCCATGATGCGCATGGCCTCTCTCCTCTCTTGGTTTGGTCAAAATGTCTCTTATCACTATACCGTAAAATGGGGGAAATTACAAGGGAGGGACCGCTTTTTTGAGGGGGTGTTTTGGGGCTCTTTCGGGGAGTTTTGCCGCCCAATCTTCTCTAGCCTTCCCCTTGGGGGGAAGGCTTTTGGGAGATCCAGCCCTCTCTCCAAGGGAGAAGGCTTTTGAGGGGGAGCGCCCCATCATCACCTCCGAATGAAACAAAAAAGAAGGGCGGCCCGACGGACCGCCCAGAGGGACAAACGAGAAAAATCAGCGGAACGCCTTCCCCTCTCCGTCCAGCACCTCCCGCCGGTGGAAGGTGACGAAATCGGGGGCCAGGTCGGGATAGGCCTGACAGAAGGCGGCGCGGATGAGCTCCGGGTTGAGGCCCGGGTTCTGAGCCTGGACCACCGCGTCCAGGGTGAGGGTGTCGCTCTGGCACTCCAGGTTGAAGCTGCGGATGAGGGGGATCAGGTCCACCTCGGTGTAGCCCTTCTTGGACTTGTTGCTCTTCTTCTGGATGACCAGGCTGTCCCGGCGGAGGAGCTCCTGCATGGCGGGCTCGGTCTCCTGGGGGCGGCCCTCGGAGTACTCAAAGTTCATGATGTAGTTGAGATAGGTGAGCTCCTTGAGCTTGCGCTGGGCGGGGTAGCACTGGTGGATCACGATGCCCTCGGGCATGGCGGCGGTGAGCCGGGCGGGCACCGCCTCATAGGGCGTACCCTCCAGCAGGCCGAACTCCAAAATCTCGCACTGGCTGGAGTAGCCCACCGACAGGGGCAGGGCGATGGACACAAAGGGGTGAGGGTGGAACCCCTCGGTGTGCTTGATGGGGATGCCCGCCCGGGCAAAGGCCCGCTGGAAGGTGCGCATCAGATCCAGATGGGAGATGTACTTGGCCCGTCCGGTTTTGGAAAACAGCAGGCGGTCAGCCATTGCACACCCCTCCCTTCAACAGTCGATTGGCCCCGCAGCCGGAGCAACGGGTGCGGCAGTCCGGGGTGGTCTGGGAGGAATAGCACTGCTCCCGCTCCCGCCACAGGAAGGCGGGGGTGACCATGGGGTCGATGCGGCACCAGGGGAACACCTCGTCCCGAGGCCGCTCCCGGTGGGCGTAGAAGTCCCCGTCCACCCCGCAGGCCTTCAGGGCGTCCATCCACCGCTGGAAATCAAAATACTCGCTCCAGGAGTCCATCTTGGCCCCGTGGAGCCAGGCGTACTCCAGCACGTCGGCCAGCCGCCGGTCCCCACGGGAGAAGACGGCCTCCAGATAGCTGGTCTCCGGGTCGTGCCAGTTGTAGGTGATGGACTTGTCCCGCTTCAGGGCGTCCCGCAGCAGGTCCACCCGGCGCTGGTACTCCTCCCGGGTGATCTGGGCCTCCCACTGGAAGGCGGTGTGGGGCTTGGGAACGAACCAGGAGGTGGAGACGGTGATCCGCACCCCCCGGGCCTTGTTGGGGGAGCACTCCTTCCAGGCAAAATATACCTTTCGTGCCAGATCGGCGATGCCCAGCACGTCCTCGTCGGTCTCGGTGGGCAGACCCAGCATGAAGTAGAGCTTCACGCCGTTCCACCCGCCGGAGAAGCAGGTGCGCACCGACTGGAGGAGGTCCTCCTCCCGCAGGTTCTTGTTGATGGCGTCCCGCAGCCGCTGGGTGCCCGCCTCGGGGGCGAAGGTGAGGCCGCCCTTGCGCACCCGCTGGAGACGCTCCATCAGGTTCATGGAGAAGGTGTCCGCCCGCAGGGAGGGCAGAGACAGCCCGATGTCCCGGGGGGCGCAGTAGTCCAGCAGGTCGTCGCACAGCTCCAGCAGACAGGGGTAGTCGGTGGAGGACAGAGAGGACAGAGTCATCTCCTGATAGCCCGAGTCCTCACAGGCGGCCTTGCCGTACTCCGCCAGCAGCTTGGGGTCCCGGTTGCGCACGGGACGGTAGGTGTACCCCGCCTGACAGAACCGGCAGCCCCGGATGCACCCCCGGAACAGCTCCAGCATCACCCGGTCGTGGACGATCTCGGTGGAGGGGATGATGGTTTTGACCGGGAAGTAGGACTTGTTCATGTCCTCCACGATGCGCTTGCGCACCGTCTCCGGCGCGCCGGAGCCCGCCTTGATTCGCATCTCGGCCAGGGTGCCGTCCTCGTGGTAGATGGGCTCATAGAAAGAGGGGACGTAGATGCCCTCGATCTTGGCGGCCTCCTGGAGGAACTCCTCCTTGGACCAGCACTCCTCCTTGGCCTGGCGGTAGAGCTGGATGTACTCCAGGGTCACGTCCTCCCCCTCACCCAGGACGAACAGGTCGATGAAGGGGGCCAGGGGCTCCGGGTTATAGGCGCAGGTCCCCCCCGCCACGATGAGCGGGGTGAGCTCGGGCCGGTCCTCCGACCGCAGGGGCAGTCCGGCCAGGTCCAGCATGTTCAGCACGTTGGAGTAGGCCATCTCGTACCCCAACGAAAACCCGATGATGTCAAAGTCGGAGATGGGGTCCCCGCTCTCCAGGCCGTAGAGGAGCAGGCCCTCCCGGCGCATCTCCTCCTCCATGTCCCCCCAGGGGGCGTAGCACCGCTCGCACCACACGCCCTCCTGCTGGTTCATCAGGCCGTACAAGATCCGGCAGCCCAGGTTGGACATGCCGATCTCATAGGTATCCGGGAAACACAGGGCGTACCGGACGTCCACCGCCCTCCGGTCCTTGACCACCGCGTTATATTCTCCGCCTGTGTACCGGGCGGGCTTTTGGACCTTGGGCAGGATGTGTTCCAGCGTCCGATTCATGTTGCTCCCTCATCTCTCGTTGTACAAATGGTAAAGATTATTTTACCTGTTTCCAGGGCGTATGACAACCCCTTTTTTCGAGGTAAATTGCATTTGGCGCGTTTTTCCTCCCCTGGGAGGCCGTCCGGGCCGGGCGGCCCCCATGCCGGAGGGGCCCCTCCCCTCTCCCCGGCGCGCCGGAGGACAGAAAAAAGCGCCGCGTGTGCGGCGCTTTTTGTGACAGGGAGAAAAACCTTACACAGCCTCGCCCTTCAGGAACTTCTCCAGGCGGTCCAGGCCCTCCTTGATGTTCTCCATGGAGGTGGCGTAGGACCAGCGGACAAAGTCGGGGGCCCCGAAGCCGGTGCCGGGCACCACGGCCACCTTGCCGTACTTCAGGAACAGATTGCCGAAGTCGTCGGCGTCCTTGATCACGTGGCCGAAGAGCTCCTTGCCCACCAGCTTGGAGATGTTCATCATCACATAGAACGCGCCCTCGGGCTTGATGCAGCTGACCCCCTCGATCTGGTTCATGCGCTCCACCATGTAGTTGCGGCGCTCCTCAAAGGCGGCCTTCATCTGGTCCACGGACTCCTGAGAGGCGGACAGGGCCACGGCGGAAGCTTTCTGGGAGATGGTGCAGGGGTTGCCGGTGCAGTGGCCCAGGTAGTTGCCGATGACCTTGGCGATGGGGGCGGGGGCGGCCACATAGCCGATCCGCCAGCCGGTCATGGCGTAGGACTTGGACACGCCGTTGACGATCAGGGTGCGCTCCTTGATCTCGGGGCTGATGGCGGCCAGGCTGGTGAACTCCCGTCCGTCGTAGGCCAGGCGGTAGTAGATCTCGTCGGAGATCACATAGATGTCCTTCTCCACGCACACCTTGGCGATAGCCTCCAGCTCCTGGCGGTCATACATCATGCCGGTGGGGTTGGAGGGGTTGTTCAGGATCATGCACTTGGTTTTGGGGGTGATGGCGGCGGAGAGCTTCTCGGGGGTGATCTTGAAGTGCTCGGCCTCGGAGGCGTTCACCACCACGGGCACGCCGCCCACCATCTGGATGAGTTCGATGTAGCTCACCCAGTAGGGCGCGGGCAGGATGACCTCGTCCCCGGGGTTGACCAGGGCCCGCAGAGAGGCGTACACACAGGTCTTGGCGCCGTTGGACACGGCGATCTCGGCGGGCTGGTACTCGATGCCGCAGTCCTCCTTCAGGCGCTGGCACACCGCCTTGCGCACCTCCACGGTGCCCACGGAGGGAGTGTACTTGGTGTCGTTGTTGCGGATCGCCTCAATGCCGGCCTCCTTGATGTAATCCGGGGTGGGGAAATCGGGCTCGCCGGCGCCGAAGCCCACCACGTCCTGCCCCTCCGCCTTCATCTGCTTGAACATGGAATCGATGGCCAGGGTGGTGGAGGGCTGAATGGCCAATGCGATCTTAGACAACTCTTTCATACTCTTCTACCTCCGTTAAACATAATTGCAGGATTCTATTCTATCATAGGTCTTGCCTTGCGAAATTATGCAGGATTTCCTGCTTTATTCCGCCATTCCGGGACCGGGCCGCTCACGTCCTGTTCCGGCCTGTCCTGCGGATTCACACTGTGTTATAGTATATCCTCCGGCCATTCAAATTGCAACCCTTGATTTGCTAAATTTCATCAAAAATGAATCATGGGTTCCATGCAAAATGCAAAATGGAGGGATGGGGGCTGCGGAGGTTATCTCAAGTTTGAGGGGAATTTCGCCGCCATCTCTCCAAAGCCTTCCCCCTTGAAGGGGAAAGGCTTGCGGGCGGGTGAGGACACCCGCCCCTACGGCATATACAGAAACTGTCCCTTCTTTTGTAGGGGCCGGTCCCAGACCGGCCCGCCGATCACGGACCAGCTGTCGCCTGCTCGGCAAAGCCAGGCGCGGCTGTGGAATCGCATCAGCTTCAATTTTTGGAAAGCCAGGGCCTGGTGGCCCGGATGTAATCATGAAAAGCCACTCAGATTTTGCGCGCCGGGAATTCTGCTTTCCGCGACAGGTACGCGTCCCCCGTTATGGGGGTTCTAGGGGGACGGCGAATATGGACACGCAGTGTCCATCCTGAGCCGGCCCCCTGGCGGTTCTTTGGTGACTTTCTGGCCGTCCAGAAAGTCACTCGCCGCCGGAGCGGCGAAATCTCTCCGCATACAACAAACCCAATCCAAAATCTACCTCCCTCATCCGTCTGGCCTAACGGCCAGCCACCTTTCCCTATCCCCTCTGTCGCTTCGCGACATCTCCCCTTGACAAGGGGAGTCGGCCCCCAAGGGGAAGGCTTTGGAGAGGTCCAGCCCTTCGGGCTCCCCTCCCTCTAGAGAGAAGGCTTAACAGAAATTCCACGAAAAAGGGGCGGCCAAGCGGCCGCCCCTTTCAGCAATCAGAATACCTGTAAAGTTATAAATGCTTACAGCGCTTCCCGGATGCGCCGTCCCATCTCCTGGGTGCCGATGGGGGTGACGCCGGGCTCGGCGATGTCGGGGGTGCGCCAGCCCTGGGCCAGGACGGCGTCTACCGCCCTCTCCACCGCGTCGGCCTCGGCGGAGAGGTGGAAGGAGTAGCGGAACATCATGGCCACAGACAAAATCGTGGCGATGGGGTTGGCCTTGTCCTGGCCGGCGATGTCGGGGGCGGAGCCGTGGATGGGCTCATAGAGGCCGGGGGCCGTGTCCCCGATGGAGGCGGAGGGCAGCAGGCCGATGGAGCCGGTGATCATAGAGGCCTCGTCGGAGAGGATGTCCCCGAACATGTTCTCGGTGACCACCACGTCGAACTGGCTGGGGTCCTTCACCAGCTGCATGGCGGCGTTGTCCACCAGCACGTCCTCGTACTGCACATCGCTGTACTCCTCCGCCAGGCGGTGCATGACGGACCGCCACAGGCGGGAGGTCTCCAGCACGTTGGCCTTGTCCACGCTGGACACCTTGTGCCGGCGCAGACGGGCCAGCTCAAAAGCCCGGCGGCCGATGCGCTCGATCTCTTTCTCGGAGTAGGCCATCCGGTCGGCGGCCTCCTCCCCACTGTCCTCGGTCTGATAGCGCTCCCGCTTGCCGAAGTAGATGCCGCCGGTGAGTTCCCGGACCATCATCAGGTCGATGCCCTTCTCCGCCGTCTCCTGCTTCAGGGGGCAGGCGTCGGCCAGGGCGGGCCGCAGAGCGGCGGGGCGCAGGTTGGCGTACAGCCCCAGGTCCTTGCGGATGGACAGCAGGGCGGTCTCGGGGCGCTTCTCCGGGTCGGAGGAGTGGCCCCACTTGGGGCCGCCCACCGCGCCCAGCAGCACCGCGTCGCAGGCCTTGCACTTCTCAGCGGTGCCGTCTGGGTAGGACTTCCCTACCGCGTCGATGGCGCAGCCGCCCATCAAAACATCCTCAAAGGTGAAGGCGTGGCCGAACTTCTCGCCCACCGCCTCCATGACCTTGACGGCCTCCCCCACGACCTCGGGGCCGATGCCGTCGCCGCGGATCAAGGCAATTTTGTAGTTCATTTCGCCACCCCCCGGGCCTTCAGGGAGTTGAGCAGGCCGCCGCTCTTGATGATGCCGTCGATGAACTCGGGGAAGGGCGCGGCCTGCCAGGTCTTGCCCTGGGTGGTATCGGTGATCACGCCGGTAGAGAAGTCCACGTCCACCTGGTCGCCGGCCTGGATCTCCTGGGCGGCCTGGGCGCACTCCACGATGGGGAAGCCGATGTTGATGGCGTTGCGGTAGAAGATGCGGGCGAAGGAGGGGGCGATGACGCATTTCACCCCGCAGGACTTCAGGGCCAGGGGGGCGTGCTCCCGGCTGGAGCCGCAGCCGAAGTTGGGGCCGGCCACCACGATGTCCCCCGCCTCCACCGTGGCGGCGAAGTCGGGGTCGATGTCCTCCATGCAGTGGGAGGCCAGGGCCGCCGGGGACGGGTCGTTCAGGTGCCGGGCGGGGATGATCACGTCAGTGTCCACGTTGGCGCCGTACTTATATACTTTCATTTTAAAATCACAATCCCTTCTGATTTTGAGATAGGAGTGAGGAGATAGGAGATAGGAGTTTCCCTCCCGCTCCGGTCTTCCGTTTTAAATATCTCCTATCTCCTATCTTCTATCTCCTATCTGAGTCTAAAAGGCGCAGCCTTTTAGACTCTCGGGTCGGCTACGCATCCGGCCACGGCGGAGGCGGCGGCCACAGCGGGAGAGGCCAGGATCACTTCGGAGGACACATGTCCCATGCGCCCGACGAAGTTGCGGTTGGTGGTGGAGACGGTGCGCTCCCCCTCGGCCATGACGCCCATGTGTCCGCCCAGGCAGGGCCCGCAGGTGGGGGTGGAGACGGCGCAGCCCGCCTCAATGAAGGTCTGGATGAGACCCTCCTGCATGGCCTGGAGGACGATCTCCTGGGTGGCGGGGATGACGATGCACCGCACGCCGCCGGCCACCTTCTTGCCCTTGAGCACCTGAGCGGCGGCGCGTAAATCGCTGATGCGGCCGTTGGTACAGGAGCCGATGACCACCTGGTTGATGGGCAGGCCGGCCACCTCAGACACCACCTTGGTGTTCTCGGGCAGGTGGGGCATGGCCACGGTGGGCTCCAGCTTGTCCAGGTCGATGACCACCTCACGGGCGTACACCGCGTCGGGGTCGGCCTCGAAGGCCTCGCAGGGACGGTTCACCCGCCCGCTGATGTACTCCATGGTCTTCTCGTCCACGGGGAAGATGCCGTTCTTGCCGCCGGCCTCGATGGCCATGTTGGAGATGGTGAACCGGTCGTCCATGGACAGAGAGGCCACCCCCTCCCCGGTGAACTCCAGGGACTGGTACAGGGCGCCGTCCACCCCGATCTCCCCGATCAGGTGGAGGATCACGTCCTTGCCGGACACCATGGGCTGGAGCTTGCCTTTGAGGGTCACCTTGATGGCGGCGGGCACCTTGAACCACAGAAGGCCAGTGGCCATGGCGGCGGCCATGTCGGTGGAGCCGATGCCGGTGGAGAAGGCCCCAACCGCCCCGTAGGTACAGGTGTGGGAGTCGGCCCCCACGATGATCTCACCGGGGGCGCACAGGCCCTTCTCCGGCAGCAGGGCGTGCTCCACCCCCATCTGGCCCACGTCGAAGAAGTTGGTGATCTCGTGCTTGTGGGCGAAGTTCCGGGCCTGCAGGCACAGCTCGGCGGATTTGATGTCCTTGCAGGGGGTGTAGTGGTCCAGGACAATGGAGATCTTGTCCTTGTCAAACACCTGGGTGAAGCCCGCCTTCTCAAACTCGGTGATGGCCACCGGGGTGGTGATGTCGTTGCCCAGCACCATGTCCACCTTGGCCTCGATGAGCTGGCCCACCTCTACGTGGTCCAGACCGGCGTGCTTGGCCAGAATCTTTTGGGTCATTGTCATTCCCATAGCGAATGATCCCTCCTCATTTTTCTTGGGTACAGTTTAGCAGGACCGGTGGAAAAAGAATGTTACATGTGATACAATTAAAACAATGATGTAGGGGCGGCCTGCGGCCGCCCCTGCGAAAGGAACGGATGAACTTTGGAGAACTTTGAACTTGGCCCCTGGAAGGCTTTTGCCGAGACCCTGCCCGAGGTGCGGTGCTCCCCGGGCCACCTCATTTACTTGCAGAACACCGAGGCCACCTGCTTCTACTATTTAAAGAAGGGCCGGGTGAAGAGCTTCATCCAGTCCGACGGCGGGGCGGAGCGGGTGCTCAACGTGTACCAGGCGGGGAGCCTCTTTGGGGAGGCCTCCTTCTTCGACCAGCTGCCCCGGGTGTCCTCGGCGGTGGCCCTCACCCCCTGCGAGCTGGTGCCCATGGACCGGGGGGTGGTCACCCAGGCGGTGGCCCGGGACCCGGAGCTGGCCATGTCCATGCTCCAGTACCTGGCCCGGACGGTGCGCCTGCTGTCCGAGCAGCTGGACGACATGGCCTTCCGGCCGGCGCCCTGGCGGCTGGCCCGGTTCCTGCTCTCCGGGGCCGACCGGCTCTCCACCGTCCACAGCACCCAGGACGAGATGGCCGCCTCCATCTCCGCCAGCCGGGTGACTGTGAGCCGCACCCTCAACGACTTCGCCCGCCGGGGCTGGATAGAGCTGGGCTACCGGGAGGTGCGCCTGCTGCGGCCGGAGGAATTGCGGGCCCTGTGCCGGACCTGAGCATTTTGGGGAGAGACGCCCGTGCAGAACAATCGTTCCATACAGAGGGACATGCGGGCATAAAATTAGTCTCATAAATTGTGCTGGAATAGAACAAAGGTTCTATCCCAGCGTCAGCTTGTCAAAAAACCTTTGTTGAGATGAATCCGCTCAAGTTGGGGCGGGGGAGCTCGAGGGGGCAGCCGCCCGCCTCGAATGGAATCAAATGCCCCGGAAGCCTTGCTGTGCAAGGATTCCGGTAAGCGAAGCGAGGACTTTTGCGCCGCACAGCGGCGCAAAAGTAACGGCATTTTTACAGGCTGTCAGAAAAGTCCTTGGACTTTTTTGACAGCCTGGTGCTGGGATAGAACAAGAGTTCTATCCCAGCGCTCGTCGTGTTTTGCCGATCCAATCGCGCCCTATAAAATGATGCAGATGAGCCCCCCGGAGCCCTCGTTGATGATCCGCTGGAGGGTCTCCCGCAGCTTCTCCCGGGCGTCCTCGGGCATGCGCTTCACCTTGGCGTTCAGGTCCTCCCCCACCAACTCGTGGAAGGACTTGCCGAAGATGTTGGACTGCCAGATTTTCGCCGTGTCCCCCTCGAACTCCTGGAGCAGGTAGTGGATCATCTCCTCGCTCTGCTTCTCGCTGCCCACGATGGGAGACACCTCGGTCTCGATGTCGGCTCTAATCATGTGGATGGATGGGGCGCTGGCCTTCAGGCGGACCCCGTACCGCCCCCCCTGCTTGACGATCTCCGGTTCCTCCAGCACCAGGGAGTCGATGGAGGGCACCACGATGCCGTAGCCGGTCTCCTCCACCTCCTTCAGGGCGTCGGCCACCTTGTCGTACTTGGCCTTCACCTGGGCAAGCTGGGTGAGCAGGGCCATCAGGTCCCCGTCGTCTCCGATCTGGAAGCCCGACTGCTGGGACAGGGTCTCGTAGAACAGGGACCGGGGCAGCTCCAGCACGGCGGAGGCCAGGCCGGTGCCCAGGTCGATGGCGGTGACCCTTGCCTCGCTCACCTGCTCGCACTCCCGCATGGAGCCCACCGCCCCGTCCACGTCCCGGATGCGGCGCAGCCGGTCCGCCCCCTCCCGGATGGCCTCGTACAGGGCGGCCTTGATGGGGTGCTCCTGGGGCAGGGCGTCCACCCAGGGGGGCAGGAACAGGTCCAGCTCCTTCAGGGGGAACTCGTAGAGCACCTGCTTGAGCAGGTCGTGGATGTCCGCCTCCCCCAGCTCCAGGCAGTTGCAGGCCACGCAGGTCACCTGGTGCCGCTGGGCGATGTCGGAGCGGATGGCCCGGGCCCGGTCGGAATTGGGGTAGGCTGAGTTGAGCACCACCAGGAAGGGCTTGCCCAGCTCTTTCAGTTCGGAGATCACCCGCTCCTCCGCCTCCAGGTAGTTTTCCCGGGGGATGTCGGCAATCGAGCCGTCGGTGGTCACCACAATGGCGATGGTGGAGTGCTCCGAGACCACCTTCCGGGTGCCGATCTCCGCCGCCTCGGACATGGGGATCTCGTGGTCGAACCAGGGGGTGGTCACCATCCGCTCCTCCTCCCCCTCCAGCTGGCCCACCGCCCCGGTGACCATGTACCCCACGCAGTCGATGAGCCGCACCTGGAAGGCCCCGCCCCCCTCCATGGAGACGGTGACCGCCTCCTCGGGGACGAACTTGGGCTCCGCCGTCATGATGGTCCGGCCGGAGCCGCTCTGGGGCAGCTCGTCCCGGGCCCGCTCCCGGCGGTACACGTTTTCAATGTTGGGGATGACCATGGTCTCCATGAACCGCTTGATGAAGGTGGACTTCCCGGTGCGCACCGGCCCCACCACGCCGATGTAGATGTCGCCCTCGGTCCGAAGCGCGATATCCTCGTAGATTTTGCGGTCTTCCACTTGAATTCCTCCTTCGGCCTGTGGGCCGGTCATTTCCGTATACTATATGGGGATAAGCCCTCCGATATGCCTGGCCCTTGGCGGGCGCTTAACCGGCTTTTCTCCCCGCTTCTCCCCGGTCACCCCGGCGCTTTTTTCCATCTCTGCGTCCTTTATCCGGCTTGTAGCATCTTCTGTCTCGCTGTTTTTTCGGACAGGGCCGGACTTGAATTGACATTTTTCGATTTTACGGTATACTTAATGGCAAACGACTACTGCAAGGAGGCACCTACCTATGCCCAAAGCTGCCGACCCGGTCCGGCCCGCCCAGAAGGCCCCGGCCCGGATGTCCAAAAAGGACCCCCTCACCAAGGAGCAGGTCCGGGCCATCGACGCCTGGTGGCGGGCGGCCAACTACCTGTCCGCCTGCCAGCTGTACCTGCTGGACAACCCCCTGCTCCGGGAACCCCTGAAAGAGGAGCACCTGAAACGCACCATCGTGGGCTACTGGGGCACCTGTCCCGGCCAGAACTTCATCTACACCCACCTGAACCGGGCCATCGTCAAATATGACCTGGACATGATCTATCTGTCCGGCCCCGGCCACGGGGGCAACGCCATCGTGGCCCAGGACTACCTGGACGGCTCTTACAGCGAGGTCTACCCCAACATCAGCCGGGACGCGGCGGGCATGAAGCGGCTGTTCCGCCAGTTCGCCTTCCCCGGGGGCATCCCCAGCCACACCGCCCCAGAGACCCCCGGCTCCATCAACGAGGGGGGCGAGCTGGGCTACTCCCTGGCCCACGCCTTCGGGGCGGTGATGGACAACCCGGACCTGATTGCCGCCTGCGTGGTGGGTGACGGGGAGGCGGAGACCGGCCCCCTGGCCGCCGCCTGGCACTCCAACAAGTTTTTGAACCCCATCACCGACGGGGCGGTGCTGCCCATCCTCCACCTGAACGGCTTCAAGATCGGCAACCCCACCATCTTCTCCCGCATCTCCCGGGAGGAGGCCGAGATGTTCTTCAAGGGCTGCGGCTGGGAGCCCCGCTTTGTGGAGGGGGACGAGCCGGAGCAGATGCACCAGAAGATGGCCGCCGCCCTGGACTGGGCGGTACGGGAGATCCAGCGGGTGCAGGAGTACGCCCGTACCACCGGCGACGCCGCCCGGCCCCGGTGGCCCATGATCGTCTTCCGCTCCCCCAAGGGCTGGACCGGCCCCAAGGAGGTGGACGGGCAGCCGGTGGAGGGCAGCTGGCGCTCCCACCAGATCCCCATTCCCGTCCACGACGGCAAGCCCGGCCGCGTCCAGGAGCTGGAGCGGTGGCTGAGGAGCTACCATCCCGAGGAGCTCTTTGACGAGAACGGCGCCCTCATCCCCCAGCTCCAGGCCCTCGCCCCCCAGGGGGACCGGCGCATGGGCGCAAATCCCCACGCCAACGGCGGGCTGCTCCTGCGGGACCTGCGCACCCCCGACTTCCGGGAGTACGCGGTGTCCGTCCCCCGCCCCGGCGCGGTGGACGAGGAGGACGCCGCCGTGCTGGGAAATTATGTGCGGGACCTGCTGCGCCTGAACCAGGAGGCCCGGAATTTCCGGGTGTTCGGCCCCGACGAGACCGCCTCCAACGGCCTGTCCGCCGCCTTCCAGGCCAGCGGCCGCCGGTGGATGGACCCCGCCGACCCCCGCACCGACCAGGACCTCTCCCCCGACGGGCGGGTGATGGACGCCATGCTCTCCGAGCACCTGTGCCAGGGCTGGCTGGAGGGCTATCTGCTCACCGGCCGCCACGGCTTCTTCAACAGCTATGAGGCATTCATCCGCATCGTGGACTCCATGGTGTCCCAGCACGCCAAGTGGCTGAAGGTGTGCAACCAGCTCCCCTGGCGTCAGAAAATCGCCTCCCTCAACTATGTGCTCTCCTCCAACGTGTGGCAGCAGGACCACAACGGGTTCAACAACCAGGACCCGGGCTTCCTGGACCACGTGGCCAACAAGAAGGCGGACGTGGTGCGCCTCTACCTGCCCCCGGACGCCAACTGCCTGCTCTCCTGCTTCGACCACTGCGTGAAGAGCCGCAACTACATCAACGTCATCGTGGCCTCCAAGCACCCCCGGCCCCAGTGGCTCACCATGGACCAGGCGGTGAAGCACTGCACCCAGGGCATCGGCATCTGGCAGTGGGCCTCCAACGACCAGGGGGTGGAGCCCGACGTGGTCATGGCCTGCTGCGGGGACACCCCCACCCTGGAGACCCTGGCCGCCGTCACCATTCTGCGCAAATACCTGCCCGATCTGAAGATCCGGGTGGTGAACGTGGTGGACCTGATGAAGCTCCAGCCCCATACGGAGCACCCCCACGGCCTCACCGACGAGGACTACGACGCCCTGTTCACCCAGGACAAGCCCATCATCTTCGCCTTTCACGGCTACCCCACCCTGGTCCATGAGCTCACCTACCGCCGGCACAACAAAAACCTGCACGTGCGGGGCTATAAGGAGGAGGGCACCATGACCACCCCCTTCGACATGCGGGTGCAGAACAACATCGACCGCTTCAGCCTGGTCATCGACACGGTGAAGCGGCTGCCCCAGCTGGGCAATACCGCCGCCTACGTGCTCCAGGAGATGCGGGACAAGCTGGTGGAACACAAGCAGTACATCACCACCTACGGGCAGGACCTGCCCGAGGTGCGGGAGTGGAAGTGGACGCAGTCCCCTTTGGAGCAATAACCCTTTGGGACCTCGCCGCCTGCGGGCGGCGGGGTCCTTTTTATATAATTTTTGGGGATTTTGCCGCTCTTTCTCTGTGGGGGCGGCCACATGGGGCCACCCCCACTGGTAAAACGGAACATATCAGGGCGGGCGGGTGAGGACACCCGCCCCTACGGCGGTCACAGAAGCCTTCCCTTCTTTTTCGTAGGGGCCGGACACTGGCCGGCCCGCCGCGGCTTAGCACGTCGGGAGGGTCACACCCCAGGGTGGCTTCTCTCAGCCTTCGGCCGATTCACCTTCAGCCCCTCCCCTGCAAATCTCAAGAAGGCTTTCCAGACATGGGTAGGGGAGCCCCTTGGGGCTCCCGCCGGGGCGGCGAAATTCCTTTCTGAAAACAAAACCGCCCCCGGACCAACACGCTGGTCCGAGGGCGGCGTCATTCAAAATATAAGTACAAATCCCCTCAAGCCCGGGGGTGGCTCTTGCGGTACACGTCCTTGATCTTCTGATTGAGAAGCCGGGAGTAGATCTGGGTGGAGGAGATATCCGCGTGGCCCAGCATGGCCTGGATGGAGCGCAGGTCCGCCCCGTTCTCCAGCAGGTGGGCGGCGAAGGAGTGGCGCAGGGTGTGGGGGGTAATGTCCTTCTCGATCCCCGCCTTCTCCTGGTAGAACTTGATGAGCTTCCAAAAACCCTGGCGGCTCATGCGCTCCCCGTTCATGTTCACAAACAGGGCGGTCTCCTCCGGGGACTCCACCAGCTGGGGGCGCACCTGATGCAGGTACTCGTTCAGGGCCCGTACGGCGGTGGAGTACAGGGGGATGATCCGCTCCTTTCCCTTGCTGACACACCGGAGCACTCCGGCGGGCAGGTTCAGGTCGTCCACATCCAGGGCAATGAGCTCGCTGACCCGGATGCCGGTGGCGTACAGCAGCTCCAGCATGGCCCGGTCCCGGCAGCCCTTCAGATCGTTGCTGTCTGGCTGCTCCAGAAACAGCTCCACCTCTTTTCCGGTGAGAATCTGGGGCAGCTTGCGCTCCACCTTGGCGGCCACCACCCCCTTGGCCGGGTTGTGGTCCACGATCCCCAGGGCGATGAGGCAGCTGTAAAAGGATTTGATGGAGGCGATGGAACGGGTCACCGTGGCCGCCGACTTCCCCTTCCGGGTGAGGGAGGCGGCGTAGCGCTCCACATCCTGGGTCAGCACCTCCTCCAGCTCCGTGTCCTGGCTGGACATGGCCGCCTCAAACTGGCGCATGTCCCGCAGGTAGGAGCTGACCGTATTGGCCGACGCCCTCTTTTCAGTTTTCAAATACTCCTCATACAGGTCCAATAGCTCCGACACGCAGACAACTCCTTCTCCCAAACGGAGGCATTTACAACACAAACTGGGCGGCGGCCTTCAGCAGCACCGGGGCCGCCATACACTCCAACGTCACACACACAACAAGGCCCAGCCCATACAGCGCCAGCTTCCCCCAGTAGGCGGAGCCCTGAGGCAGCGGCACCCGGCCGTCCCCCAGCACCCGGCACAGCAGGGCGTACGCCCCCTCCAGGCACTGGCATCCCGCCAGAAACAGCACCGGAGCCCACAGAAGGGCCGGCAGACCAAACAAGAAAAACGCGCTCGCCAATCCCACCGGACCGAAGATCCGGCAGAAGGCGGCCACGGAAAAGGAGAATAGAAATCCGCGCGCCAAAAAAAGGACCGGAATCCCGGCCACCCCCAGCGCGGTGACCCCCAGGATGCACAGCCCGATCAAAAAGCGCCCCTGCTCCCACAGCATGGGCCAGAACCGGGCCTGGATCTCCCCTGCCTGAGCGGCGGAGAGATAGTCCCGCAGAAAGGACTCCAGCTCCTGGGCGGCCTGACCGGCGATCAGACTGACCATCAGGCTGCCCAGCACTCCGCCCAGAACAAAGGAACATCCCAGGGCGGTCAGGGGGCCCAGCTGGCGCAGAGCGGGCCCCAGATGTACACCGTCGCGTCGGTTCATGGCTGTCACCTCATGTTCAGCCTATGAGCCCGCTCCGAAAAATAGAAGCGAAGTCCGCGGCGTTCCCGGCAGGGCTGTTTGCAGCCTTTCTCCAGTCCCGGCGCGTCCTGTGCAGGCGGCTTCTGTTAAAACTATAACGCACCGGCGGCGTTCCCGCAAGTCTTTTCCCGCATTTTCTAAAATTTTTTCCATTCTGCCAATTTTTTATGTAAATTGCGTTATGTCTACTCGTGAAACCAAAGAAACCGCGCCGACCTTGCGACGGCGCGGTTTTGCCGGCTATGTTGTGGTTTTTGAAAAATCAGGGCCCAAAATCTCGATTATTCCGCTTTTTGGCAGTCCTCGCACTGATTACAGTTTGTATAATTACCTTCTGTATTAGGGACCTCCCCCATGCCTGCGGCGATGGCCTTCAGGGCGATGGCGCACTCCAGACGCTTGCGCTCCATTTCGCAGGCCACCTCGTTGGAAAGACTTATGTCACCGTTGACCAGCAGGTTGGAGGCGGAGCAGCCGCCGCTGCAGTAGAACCGGGCCCAGCACTCCCGGCAGGCGGGGCGGGTGTAGATGTTCTGGTTGGCGAACTTGCCGGAGATGTCCATGTTGAAGGAGCCGTCGAACACGTTGCCCATGCGGTACTCCTCCTTCCCCACGAACTGGTGGCAGGGGAAGATGTCCCCGTCGGGGGTGACGGCCACATACTCGCACCCGGCGCCGCAGCCCCGCAGCCGCTTGATGACGCAGGGGCCCTGAGCCAGGTCCACGTTGAAGTGGAAGAAGTTCACGTCCTTCCGGCCCATCAGCTCCCGGGCCAGCTTCTCGTACTCCTCCTCCACCTTGGCCAGGTCCTCCTCCTTGATAGCGAAGGGGTCATCCAGAGGGCCGCTGGCGGGCTCCACCGACACGTGGCGGAAGCCCAGGTCGGCCAGGTGCATCACATCGGCGGCGAAATCCAGGTTCTCCCGGGTGAAGGTGCCCCGGGCGTAGTAGTCCTTGGTGCCCCGTCCGGCCACCAGCTTCTGGAACTTGGGGACGATCACGTCGTAGCTCCCCTTCCCTCCGGCGGTGGGGCGCATGTGGTCGTTGACTTCCTTGCGGCCGTCCAGGGACAGCACCACGTTGGACATTTCCCGGTTGATGTAGTCGATGTTCTCGTCATTGAGCAGCATGCCGTTGGTGGTGATGGTAAAGCGGAACACCTTGTCATGTGCTTTCTCCAGGGAGCGGGCATAGGCCACCGCCTCCTTCACCGTGTCCATGGCCATGAGGGGCTCGCCGCCGAAGAAGTCGATCTCGATGTTCCGGCGCTTGCCCGACTTCTGCACCACCCAGTCGATGGCCTTCTTGGCGGTCTCGGCGTCCATGGTCATCCGGTGGCCGGTGCCGAAGTCGCCGGTGCCGGCGAAGCAGTACCGGCAGCGCAGGTTGCAGTCGTGGGACACGTGGAGGCACAGGGCCTTCACCACCGCCTGACGGGGCAGCTCCATGGCGGCCTCCGGGTCCAGATAGTCGTCGCTGGAGAACAGCAGGCCCTGGTCCTGGAGGGCCCGCAGCTCCTGCCAGGTCTCCTCCAGCTCCGCCGGGTCATACTGGGACAGCGACTCCAGAATGTCCTGGGGGCAGTGCTCGCCCAGCTTCTCCTCCCCCTCCACCCGGGAGAGCAGGTCGTAGCTCATTGGGTCCAGCACGTGGACCGCGCCGCTGTTTACGTCCGCCACCAGGTACTGGCCCAGGGCGGTAAAGGTATGTACCATTCTAAAAGTCCTCTCTCTTTCCTGTTTGGGATGATTGATGATGTTGAGTTTAAAATTGTGTTTGTCCGCTTTGCTCAAGAAGCCTCCTCCCGGGGGGGAAGGTGGCCCGAAGGGCCGGATGAGGGGGCGGATTTCGGATTGCGTTCGTTATACGCAGGGCGGTCTCGCCGCCTGCGGGCGGCGACCTACTTTGCCCATGGCGGCTCGTCGTCGCAAAGTCCACTCCACTCCGTTTCCGCCTAGCGGCGAAAACTGCGTTTGTTCCCTTGCTCC
>NZ_NFKI01000017.1 GCF_002160305.1 Pseudoflavonifractor sp. An184 | reverse complement strand
CTCGAGGCGGGCTGCCGCCCCCTCGAGCTCCCCCGCCAACACTCGGGCGGATTCGTCTGAACAGAGGTTTTTCGACAAGCTGAGAGGCCGTCCGCGCTGCGGACGGCCTCTTCGTCTGTGTCTGTGAAAAATACCTCTGCGGAACAGAACCCGCCTGAATGTAAGCGGGGGAGCGGCGCCTGCCGCGACGGGAGGGATGGGACGCGGCTCCGCTCTCCTCCCGGGGCTACCCGCGCCGCCTGTCCTGGACCTGGCGCACCGTCAGAAGCTCCCCCTCCACGGTGAACTTCACCTCCAGAGGGCCGAACTCCAGGCCGTAGACCCGGTCCGGCCGGTGCTGGTACTGGGGGCGGGGGTCCTGGGCCAGCACCCCCAGGAGGGCCTCCCGCAGCGCCTCGGGCACCTGGCCCAGAAGCTCCGGGGCAATCTCCACCTGGAGGGTGGGCTCCTTGGGCTGGCTGGCAAAGCCCCCCGCCGCCTCCGGGTGGCAGTCGGCGTAGGGGAGATAGGGCTTGATGTCATAGATGGGGGTGCCGTCCATCAGATCGGCCCCCCGCACCAGCAGCACCGGGCCGTACTCCGGGTGGCGCTGAATCCCTTCCAGGGCCACGCAGGACAGGCCGATGGGGTTGGGCCGGAAGGGGGAGCGGGTGGCGAACACCCCCATACGGGTGTTGCCCCCCAGGCGAGGGGGGCGCACCGTGGGGGACCAGCCGTCCCGCACCGCCTGGGAGAACTGCCAGATCAGCCAGATGTGGCTGAACCCCTCCAGCCCCCGCAGGGCGTTGGGATTGCGGTACTCCGGCTCAAAGACCACGGTGGCCCGCAGGGCGTCCACCAGGCCGCTCTGCCGGGGAATGCCGAACTTGGTGTGGAAGTCGCTGCGGATGTGGGCGATCACCTGAATGGTATGCTGCTGGGCCATGGGGTTACCTCCCTTGTGCGGAATTGGGTGCGTCTCTTGGACGCGGACACGGGCGGGCAGAATGGGACCCCTGGGCTCAGGCGCGGTCCTGCCCGCTGCGGGCCTTATAGGCCTCCCCCCAGTTTCCCATGGCGTCCAGAATGGGCTTCAGGCTGTAACCCAGCTCGGTCAGAGTGTACTCCACCCGGGGCGGGACCTCGGGGTACACCTTCCGGGTAAGCAGGCCGCTCTCCTCCATCTGCCGCAGCTGGGCGGTGAGCACCTTCTGGCTCACGGTTCCGATGGACTTCTTCAGTTCGCCGAACCGCTTGGTCCCCGGCATCAGGTCCCGGAGGATCAGCACCTTCCACTTGTCGCTGATGAGGGTCAGGGTGGTCTCCACCGGGCAGGCGGGGAGTTCTTTGGCCGCAGTTGACATTTGAGTCCCTCCTTGGTCCATAGGTTCTGATTGGGATGTATGGCTTGATTATATCCTAAGTCTCCGGGCCGCGTCAAGGCGCTGTGCCGCCTCTGCCATCTCAAAAATTTTTTTGCGCCGCCCGGGCCCGCAAAGCCTTGGGCGGCGCAAAAGTTTCCAGCTGGTAACCGTCCAAAAGTTACGTTTTGGTACCTATACCACAAGATTGTGCGTACTTTTCAAAGGCGTTTGTGTGCGCTATGATGCAGTCACAGGGGCAGGAGACCCCCGCCGGAACATCCCAAGGAGGTAATTCACTATGAACAAAAACGCGTATGAGACCGTCAAGCTGCCCAAGGGCGAGATGCATGTGTATGACTTCGGCGCGGCCAGGCTTCACGCCTACCAGACCAAGGACCCCATCGACAATGAGGTCTTTCTGGTGGAGAAGGACGGCAAAGCCGTCATTTTGGAGAGCCCCTGCTTTTTTGACAACATCCGGGAACTCACGGACTATCTGACCGCCCGAAAGCTGGAGCCGGCGGGGATGCTGGTGGCCTATCACGGGGCCGGCGCGTCCTTCCTGCCCGGCGTGCCCAAGTACGCCACCCGGAACGCCGTGGATTACTCCGCCCAGGGCGGGGGAAAGACGCTGATTGACGGCTTTGCCGCCGCTTTTGGGGCTGGGTTTGACGCCTCAGTCCACCCGGTGGACCACATCCTGGAGGAGGGGGCCGTCACCATCGGCGGCATCGAATTTGTGATCCACCCCACCGCCGAGGCCTTCGATGTGGAGCTTCCTGCCCTCAACGCGGTGTACACCCACATGCTGGGCCACGACTGTCACTCCATCGTGGCGGGCGCGGGCCACGCCGGCGCCATGATCGCCCAGCTGGAGGGCTATATCGCGCGGGGATATGACCTGATCCTCACCTCCCACTACACCCCGGAGGACTGGAAGGACGCCCGGACCAAGATTGACTATCTGAAGGAGCTGAAGTCCCTGGCCGCCGCCAGCGGAACTCGGGACAGCTTTCTGGCGGCGATGAAGGAGAAGTATCCCCAGTACAGCGGAGAAAACTACCTGTCCATGACAGCGGACTTTTTCTTCGCCTGACAGACCGGCCTGGAGAGGAGAGGGGCGTTTATGGAGCGTTTAGAACAGATCGAGGCCCTGAATCAGATCCTGCTGGCGGAGATGCCCGAGTACCGGGCCCAGGGAGAGCAGTTTCCCAGGGAGGAGGGGGCCCAGCGGCGGCTCCTGCGCAGCCTGATGAACCTGCGGCCCCCCGTGCCCCTGGACCCGGACTTTCTGGCGGCCCAGGACGCCCTCCTCTCCGCCGAGACGGCGGAAAAGGGGGTGGTGGACGGGGACGCCCTGGTCCCCACCCAGGCCGACCCACGCCTGGTCCTCTGGCAGGGGGACATCACCCGGCTGCGGGCGGACGCCATCGTCAACGCGGCCAACTCCGCCCTGCTGGGGTGCTTCCATCCCTGCCACGGGTGTATCGACAATGCGATTCCTCACTCAATCACACAGGGGTTTACCTGGTCAAGCAAGATCGAATGCTGCTGCACTTAGAATTTCCGTGGGTTTCGATTGCCTCTGATGCCTCTCCGAGAGAACAGCTCCGATATTATCGAGAGTACCGCGTCCCTCTGCGGCGGGAATTAGGAGATATAACCGGAATATCAGAGACAACGATTTTGAACTATGAGCTTGGCTATATGCCCATTGCCTATGATAAGGCAAAGAGACTGGCAAAGGCGTTAGAGATAGACGAAAAACTTCTCTTTGACGATTACTGCCGGTTTCTGGACTATCCATTTCAGCTTCGATGCAAGGAACTTCGTTTGGAATTAGGACTGACGCAGTTTGAGATTGCAGATAAAGCAGGAATAGCCCGTGGGACGTATGGCACATGGGAATGTGCTGCGGTCAGACCTGGCCGTGTGCCGTTTCAGAAATTTGCAGCTTTTATTACTTCCCAAGGAAAAGAGGTAGTATTGCCTTTTGCTGTATTTCAACTGGCGTTTTCCGTTTTCCCCAGGAACGGGCGGCTGAAATCGCAGTCAAAACAGTTAGGAGCTTTCTTGAGGCGGACAGCTCCATTCAACAAGTAATTTTCAATGTCTTTACGGACAAGGATTTAGAAATCTATCAAAAACTGCTTAACAACTAAATATAGCGGCTCTTGTGGGCCGATGGATTGACGGACATTGGTGTTTCTGCTGATGTCCGTTTTTCTATGCCTAAAATTAGATGCGAAAGGGGGTTCCGGGCTGGGCCTCCTTTTTGTGTCTCAATGGAGGTGAGAAGCATTGAGCGACAAGCCCGCGTCACCTGCCAGGGGACGAAAGAAAACCGCCCCGCCTGCCCAGCAGCCACCCCAGGAAGAAGTGGTGGTTCGCCTGCCGCTGACGGACCTTTACCCATTCCCGGACCACCCTTTTCAGGTGCGGGACGATGAGGAAATGAAAGAGACAATCCAGAGCGTCAAAGAGTATGGCGTGATTGTCCCTGCCATCGTGCGGCCCCGCGAGGAAGGTGGCTATGAGATTGTGGCCGGACACCGGCGCAAATACGCCTGTGAGCAGGCCGGTCTGGACACGATGCCGGTTCTGATCCGCAACCTGGACCGGGATGCGGCCACCATCATCATGGTGGACAGCAACCTTCAGCGGGAGAACATCCTTCCCAGCGAAAGGGCCAAGGCGTACAAGATGAAGCTGGAGGCTATCAAGCGGCAGGGCGCACGAAACGATTTGACTTCGCCGAAAATTTCGGCGAAGTTGAGAAGTGATGATGAAATCGGCCAGCAGATGGGGGTCAGCGGCGATACGGTCCGCAATTATATTTCCCTGACGAACCTGGTTCCGGAGCTGATGCAGATGCACCACAATGAAGTGCCCTTTAACTCCAAGGGGAAGGCGCTGCTCTCCGGGATGGTCTACTGCGCCCACTGTGGTTCCAAACTGGTGCTGACCACCAGCAGCGGCAGAAGAGCCAAGGGTGAGCCCAAACGGGAAACCCATATCCGCTACGCCTGCCACTACAAGATCCGCCATCCTCAGGACTGTGATGGTCAGACCGGATACTCCGGTGAGAAACTGGACGGCATTATTGATAAGATCGTCATCCAACTCTTTGAGCGGATGAAGACTGCACCCAGGAGCCAGCTCATTCAAAAGCAGCGGGAGAAAGAACTCCAACTGGCAAACAGTTCAGTAGCAAATCTGGAGAAACTCCACGCCGCCGCAGAACGGGAACTGGAGAGCTACAAGAAAGAGATCATCAAGACCATCAATGGGACTGGCAGTTTTGGAGCGGACATCCTCGGCGAGATGATAGAGGACACCCGAAGCAAACTGGCGGCGCTGGCACAGGAATTGGAACAGGCCAAGGAAAAAGCGGCTGATCTGAAGAGCTCTGCCGTTGCCGTCCAAAAGGAGTATGACAAGATTATGTCCTGGGCCGACCTGTATGCGGGGAGTAGTATCGAGGGAAAGAAGATGATCCTGCGGCAGCTCATTGAGCGGGTGAATATCGGGAGGAACTTTGAAATCGAAGTGGAATTCAAAATCAGTGTCACACAGTTCTTCGACTTCCTGCATCCGGAAGGGGACAAGAGTGTGTACTATCGTGCATCCTGAAAGCATGAAAAAAACTCGGGAGATCTCAAAACGAGATCTCCCGAGTGTGGTGGACCTAATCGGGATCGAACCGACGACCTTACGGATGCGAACCGTACGCTCTCCCGAACGCGACACAGCACGGGCCCCACTCTTTTGGCCAAGCAAGGCTTTTTGCCAGCTTTACTTGGGCCCGTGTATTGCGCGGGATTCTTAGGGGATGCGAACCATTGGGAGGAAGCCTCCGAATGATTCGCATCTTGGCCCCAAATGAGTAATTCTTTGTTGAGAGATTTTCGCTAAGGTGTCCTCTATTTTCCCTCAAAAAAACACTGTCCAACAGGGTCTTCCTCTTAACTCCTTTTGGGGAGAGTTCAAGTCATCCCAGACACGGAGATCCTCCCAAAATATCTTTTCGAAATTCACTCTTTTTTGAAAACAAAACCCGCACCAAATTGGAACTGCAAATGTCTTTTGATTCTATCCACGGTGAATCCTTAATTTCTTGAGCTTTCTCGCAAGTGCTCAGGGAGCATTTGATCAATCTCCTCCGTGTCAAAAAACTGTTCTTCATCTTCTTTTAGTGCCTTTTGCGCCGCAAGGTAACTTCTGTGATCAGTTGGTCGAGCTGTTGTATAGACTTTTGCTGTAGACTCCTGGAGCTTATCTCGTCGCTCCATGATAATATCTTCGCTTAGAACTGAGAAGTCTGTAAGAAGAGAAATATATTGCTCTCGAATAATCCATAATTCGTGGGCTGTTGCGCGGTGACTGCTAATATCGCCAGCAAGGTCGAATTCTTTAAAGAACAAATTAAGTGCCAGTAAGATTGTCGAAACAATACCCGCGACCCAGGTCATGACAACTTCATCTGAAGCTATTGCGCCAAGAAATCCACCAGTTGAAATAGCAGAGAGAAAAATTTGCCATATCCTTATTCTTTTATTTTTCTTGACCAAAAACTCTGCTTGCTTTAAATGCGTTGTATATGTGTAAACAACTCGGCCAAAAGCCTCTCTGATTTGGACTTTTAAATCTCGCTTGTGAGATTCATTATGTTCCATTGAATTATTCTCCTATAAAAATGGCTGCCATTTTCAATTAACCATATAGTTAAGCACTTTCCACAGACATTCTGTGCTGTCTCTCCAGCTTAATACCTGGTTGCTTCCAGGAGCATATAAATGATATATTCCTCTTTGAAGATAGTTTTCTAAACTTTTCAGGAGATGGTTTTCATATTCTCCCCATGCAGAAGTTGAAGTTTCTCCATCAGGTACCCACTTCCAGCTTCCGATGGTTGAAAATACAAAGCTATCTATTACAATTCCTGATAGATGGTAACTTTTATAATTGCTATCTCGAACACTTCTAATATGCTTACAGGTATCATAAAGTAATCCATTGCTTTGCCTATTTTTTGCATACATAGCTTCTTGTTCTGCTTTAGGATTCGTGGGCAGCCAGTTTCCTCCCATATTTGTGTCAGGGTAGATATATGTACCGTCCCACTGACCAATCCAGTTCAAATTTTTAAATGCAGGAAGTATCTCGAATTTCATACCATCGCTAAAGGAAATTATTACAACTTGCCCATCAGCTCTCACATCGCTACGAGGATAGGTATTTAGAATTGCTAATCTCACCGCTTGTAGTAAGCGAGATTGTCCATTCCCTTTAACAACATCATACTGCATATATCTATTCTGTGGTAATTCAACCAAGATGTCAAGATCGCTGGTATTGACTGCTGTCCCACGCCCATATGAACCGACATACAAGCTATGTTCTAATTCGCTATCGATACCCCAAAATTCACGGTTAATAGCACGTGTCACAACATGATACCGCATAGAGATTGTTTCCCGAATAGCTTGCGGAATTATTTCCTGATGCTTACATACATGTGAACTCATGATATTATACCTCACTTATAGGCGGACCATAATATATAGAAAATTATACCATGGAAAGCATCCATTTTAAAGCCACATACCATCCATACGGATCAAAATATTTTGCGGATTAGGATTCACAACAAGAATTACTCTTATTAGGGTAGGTCATAAAGCAATTGGCTCTCAATCTGTACAATATCATCCAAAACTATCTCCTGTCCGCCAACCATGCTCAAAATTCTTTTAAATTCGTCAATCTTTTTTGCTCGGCCGACAGTTGTGACATAGGATCCGCCGTCTTTCCGCTCGTCCGGCTGGAACCAGATGACCGTGACCTCCGGCTGCTCGGCAATGTATTTCAGCAGCACCGCCTGCCGTCGATCTAACTCCGCTCTGGTGTCCTCGTCCAGATCCATTCTCTGGTCTGTCAGCCGGGCGGTTTCCGCGACGGCACCCGCGTGACCGGAGAGGGCGGCGAAGGGGCTGAAAATGGCGGCCCGCTCTGAAATCGGCATCCGAGGGTGCTTGGCGGAGGTGGGGTGGGGCAGGTGGAGGATATCGTCATATTTCCCGCTCATGCGTGGTGCCCTCCTATGGTCTGATTCCGCTCCTTGGCAGTGGCCCCCTCCTCCAGGTTCATCCCTTTGAGGATGGCGTTCTTGCCGAACTTCTTCTTGATCCCCAGCATGGCCTCCTGAATCTTCCGCTCCCGGGCATGGGCGGCCTCGTCCGCCTGCTCCCGCTGCTCCTTGGCGGCGTAGTCGGTGAACAGATCCAACTGCTCTGCCTCATCCTTGGGCACATCAACCTCGGGGAGCAGCTTGTTGGCGCTGATGCTCAGTCGGCGGATCAGTAGATTCTCGTCCACGATCCGGTCGTAAAGGGCACTCACCGCCTTCAGCAGATCGCTGGCGGAAGAAGTGTAGGGGAAATTCTCTGTCCCCACGGCGTGCTTGGGGATCTTCCGGCCATAGCGATCAGTGGTCACCGGGCCGCGGTAGCTCTGACGGCGGCTTGGGTCGTCCAGATTCTCCCGGTCGTAGCCCACGGTGAGTACCAGCTGGTTGGTCACCAGCCCTTTGTCCACCAAATCCAAGGCCAGGGCGTCCGCCATCTCCCGCACCACCAGCCTGGCTTTCTCGAAGTCGTAGGGACACTGCAGGACTTGCCCGGAGACGATACTTTTGTTCTCCGGCTTATAGGCTTTCACGTCCGCAATAGTGCAGGGCTCCCAGCCCCAGGCATGGTCGATCAAAATCTCCGCATTGACGCCGAACAGCCGGTACAACAGTTCCTCGCTGTGGTAATCTCCAGGTTTGCCGATGGAACACCGGGCGATGTCGCCCATGGTATATAGTCCGTGAGCCTCCAGCTTATTGGCATAGCCCTTGCCTACCCGCCAGAAATCCGTCAGGGGGCGGTGGGTCCACAGAAGACGGCGGTAGGTCATCTCATTCAGTTTGGCAATCCGCACTCCATCTTGATCTGGATGGACGTGCTTGGCTACGATGTCCATGGCAACCTTGGCAAGATATAGATTGGTACCCATTCCCGCCGCAGCGGTGATGCCGGTAGTCTTCAGAATGTCCAGGATAATGGTGCGGGTCAGTTCCCGCGCCGTCATCTTATAGGTGTCCAGGTAGTTGGTGATGTCCATGAACACCTCGTCGATGGAGTAGGGGAAGATGTCCTCTGGGGCGATATATTTCAGATAGACGCTGTAGATTTTCGTACTCCAATCGATGTAATGAGCCATCCGGGGCGGAGCCACGATATAGTCCAGAGCCAAGGCAGGGTTCCCCTGTACTTCAGGATCGTTCCAGGAGGCGCCGGTGAGCTGATGGCCTGGAGCGTCCCATTTCCGCTTGGCGTTTACCTCTGCCACCCGCTGTACCACCTCGAACAGCCGGGCCCGGCCAGAGATACCGTAGGCTTTCAGAGAGGGGGAGACGGCCAGGCAGATCGTCTTCTCCGTGCGCCGCTTGTCTGCCACCACCAAGTTGGTGGTCATGGGATCCAACCCCCGCTCCACGCACTCCACCGAGGCGTAGAACGATTTCAGGTCACAGCAGATATAGGTCCGTTCTTTCATGCCCGCTCCCTCCTTCCATTTTAATTAGTATCTCACAATCGCTGTCCCATTATCGGGTCCAACCCAGCACGGTGTCCAGTTCCCCCAGGGCCGCGTCCGGAAAGTTCTTCCGTACCTGTTCATAAATCATGGTTTTGGATTCCGCCGGGTCCACGGAATAGGCGGAAGAAATGTGGTCATAGCCCCACAGGGCCTCCGGGGTGGTGTAGATGGAGAGGGGCCAGCCGTAGGGTGCGCCCCGTTTATTGATTCGCTGCCGGAAGTCCCGAATCAAGAGATAGCCGCCCATCTGCAGGTCGGTGACGGTACCCTCGAAGTTCTTTTCCCCGCCCTTGCCGAAGCCGGCCCGCTGTTTCAGGGCAAAGGAGAACCACTCGTCCTGCCCGGCAAAGCAGTCCATGATCCGCTTCTGGCGCATGGGAGCCAGCTCGTCCTCCCAGCGGCTGTCGAAGTCGTACCCGTCCCGCCGCCAGTTGGCAAAATGGGGAAACCAGGCTTTGGAGATGAAGCCGGCCTTCTTCCCAAAGAACTTCCCGTAGGCCACCTTGCCGCTGCGGGCCATCAGGCACCGCCACTCCCAGGGGTCCTGGGCTTCATCCCCAGACCACCAGTAGAGGTCAGCGGTGTTCTCCTCCACAGAGAATCCGTCCACCTCATTTTTGAACAGGGGCAGAAAGCCAATTTCGTCAATCCACTCGATCAGCTCATCCCAGCTCTGAATGCGGGCGGGATCATACCAGTCCAGTCCCCGCATGATCCACTCGCCGTTCTCGATGGCCATGATATTCCCACCTCTACCTTGCTGCCATGATTATAGCACAGTAGGGAGGAGAGCGGCTATTGATATTTCTTCAGATCAACCCATCTCCATGCCGTTGAGGAATTGGGCCTCGGAAATGTTGAACTCGATCTGGATACCATAATTACGGGTCAGGGTAACGGCCTTGATCATCTGTGAGGCGATCACTTTTTTCTCGTCAATACTGGCAGAGTCGAAAAGTTCCGCCCAGGAGAGGAGCTGCTGGTGCTGTGCCAAGATTTCTGATGAGATCGTCTTGGCCTCACTCATGTCCATCTGAAGCGCCTCAATTTCCTTGGAGAGTTCATCTACCTTTCCCTGCACCATATCCATCCGCTTTTTTACTTGTTCTGGCGTAAATACACAAGTACCCTCAATAGAAGCAAGCATTAGTTCTTCCCATTTAGAGAGCTCCTTGGCAGCTTTGGAATATTCCGCCTTCGCCAATTTCAACTTTTGCTGATATTCCTTATTGGAAATCTGCACTTGTGCTTTCAAAAATTCCTTTTCATCTACCCGTTTGGCTCGCTCAAAAATGCCCCGAAGAATGGATTCAACGACGCTGTCCACTTTCTCCGCACGGTATGTAGTGGGACCGTCACATTGTTCCTTGTGCTGGGTTCGGTTGTAGCACTTATAGATTGCGATGCGCTCCGGGTGGTCTGAGGGGTGGTGGGCCTTCCGTGCGGTAGTTGCAAAAACACGGCCGCCGCAATGACCGCAGTAAACATTCCCTGAGAGCAGGGCTTTCCCGACAATTTTTCGCGGATAGGAGCCGGAAGAGCGGACCACTGTGGCTTCACTTCCATCCTCCAAGGCGACTTTTTCCGTTTCCCAACCACATTTGATGGCGTAGTTGATGGATCTCTGCTCCCTGGCCTTTGTCACCCGTTGAAACTGCTCCAACGGGATGATCTGCAGCTCCGGGAACACTTCAGACTGCGTTTCCCCGCTTCGCAGGATGCCGGCGTTCATGATGTTGGCCAAGATGTGCTGGATCGTGGAATAGTGAAACGGTTCTCCGGTTCTCAGATTGATGATTCCCTCATTTTTCAGGATCGTGGAGATTTTCCGGCCTCCGTAACCGTATCGATCAGTCAGGTCAAACATCCGTTTGACCGCTGGCGCCTCATCCGGATTGATCTCAATATCATATAGTTCCCGATTTTTCTTTCCGGTCCGGCCCTTTTTGACCAGCTGAAATCCATAGGCGGGAACACCGCCGCGGAAGCGGCCCTCTTGAACGATTTGACCAAGCCTGGTCTTGGTGCGGATGGAGGTCTTCAGGCTTTCCCCGGACGCCTGCCAGTATCGGATGTAATTCATGAGCTTGTCCACATGATTATCAAACCGCTGCTGTCCTTCCTCGGCGCTCCATACCTCGATCCCGTTATTGACGAACCACTCTACTACAAAGGGTGTCTCATCCTCTTTGCGGCCAAGTCGGTCAAACATAAAGACCAACAGAATATCAAATTTCCCCAAGGCCGCATCCCGCTGGATCTCTTGGACTGCATCCCGGTCTTTGGCAGAGACCTTAAAACCGGAGACACCTTTTTCAGAAAACTCCGCAATGATGTCCCAGCCCTTTTCAGCGGCAAATTCGTGACACCGTTGTTTTTGCATGGGGATATCGTCTTTTTCTACCTGTCCTTTTGTAGAAACGCGATAAAGACAGTAGACCCGCTTTCCCATGGGCACCCCTCCTTAACCTGCACTCCGCTGGAGGTAGGATTCCTTCAGAATCTCCCGCACCAGACTGGGAACAGCTTGGTTGGTCTGTTCGCTAAAGATGAGCCTAACGACCAGACCTTGGACGATCAACTCTTGTACGCCTTGCCTTTTTGTATCATTCTGCTGTCTCATGGCCGATAGCTCCTTCCTGAATGATTTGCTCCAGTTGATGAATCAAAGAACTGGCTTCCTCCGGCAAAGAGAAAGCCAGTTCCTGTGCGGCCTGGAGCTGCTGAAGGACAGCTTCCAGGTCATCTCGGTCAAGTGTCGATGTCCCGCAGAGCACAATGGCCCGGTCGAGGCAGAGGATTTGAATATCCTCACCAGGGGACAGATTTGCTTGCTCCAAAAGCGGAGATGGGATCAAAAGTTTTTCCTCGTCCTCCCCGGCCTCGATGGACTCGGGGGAGAGCAGAAACTCTTGATAATCATTTTTTACGCCGTCCCTTGTCAGATAGGCGAGGCAGACGGGATCGGCAGGGGATAGCCCCATCTCCTGGATTAGTTCAGGTGGGATGTGGAGATCCCCGTTTTCGCTTACCTGCAAGAACACTTCACGGATTTTCAAACACACCATCCTCCCTAAAAGATAAAGTGCCGGCGTCCGAGAACGGTGGCCGGCACTCATCATGATTTGTCAATAGTAGTTGTATATAGAGAATCCATCATCAGATGATTGTGGCCCGGAATCATCTGGTGCTTTCCCGGTTCACAGTCACACATTATTTTCAATAGTTTTCGCCTCACTCTTCTTGGTGTTCCTTAAAATCTGCGGTTAATACCACAAACATAGGGATCGCCCCGTTTTTGGCATTTCACCCTCTCCAGCGATTTTTCAGGATTTATGCAATAAAAGCATCCTCATCAGTTGGAGGATGAAACAGGGACAAAGGCGATCCCCATGGCTTCTGATATTAAGACTTCACAGTTGTGTTATCTCATATGCGCCTGTATTCGACACTACTTCCCCAGGCGGCAGGGCAACCGATCTGGACCGCAGCTGGCTTCACTGCGTCATGGGCGTCTCACCCCCGCGAGGATCTCTCCCGGCTGCCCTCCTTGCTTGCGGCTGGGACTGGGCAGAAGTATCATTATCCCTGGCGGAGTCATTGCGAAACAGCCCGCCACAGGCTGTTTTGTGGACGGATGGATCCGCTTGGCACCTTATTTGGCCGTCTTTGATGCAGGGTTTATCTGCACAGGTGGTCTTGGCGCATCCTCCAGCGTCGCTTGCCCCGGTCAAGGGGCCCCGTCAGGAAGGTATCCAGATGATTGGATATTTGATTTTCAAAGAACACGAGAGGAAACCCCCTCACTCTATTACCCGTTGAGTGAGGGGGCTGAGAACCAGAATTTTATGTTTTTATGATTTTTCTGAGTTTTGCCAGGACTTTATGGCGGCGCTTATTGACCCCTTTCTGAGAGATCCCAAGCTGCTGGGCATACTCCCGTTCAGTCAGCTCCTGGTAGAACAGCGCGTCAATCAGGGCTTTCTCCTCGGCGGTCAACTGCAGCAGAGCCGTGCGGAGCAGCCACAATTCCTCCTCATGAAGCATTACCGTCTCTGGTGTTGGCTCATCTATGGAGAATTGGCGGTGTTCCTCCTCCATCAGCCGGTCGTAGGAATCCTCCCGGCCGGGCAAAAGATTAGCGACTTTACCCTCTGGGTCGTAGGAAAATCGTTCTTGTTTGATGTCTACTTCCATGTACTCCATCTTGCGGTCGCTTTTCTTCAGAACCGAGAGGACGTCAGGCCGCATTTGGATTTCTGGATAGAGTCTCCCATAATCGGGGTGATATTTATCATATTTCGGCATACGCCGCAACCTCCGAATCTTCTGAAATTTTGAGAAGTCAAAATTTCAGAAGCCGGAGGTCCCCGGCACCCTACCGTGTGCCGGCGGGCAAAACAAAAGCCGCCGACCCCACAAAAATGTGTGGAACCGGCGGCACCATTTACAGCATTAAGAAGTCCGCAGAGGGGGATGCCAAGGTGGTCATGCTGAAACTGCGTGGCACTATGCTCCAACGCCCTCCATCGGGCGCGGCCCCTCTTTGTCTTATGTTCTGTGCTTGTGCGGAGCGCCGGTAGGCGCAGGTTCTTCTTAACGCTGTCATGTACCCAAGTGCATCACAGCGTCCCTTCCCCGCGTCTGCGGTGGCACACAAGCGGCGATCCTCTCCCCCTCTCCTCGGCGGTATGGCAGCTCAGAGCTGCCGCTTGGTCAGATCATGGCTCGTCAAAAAACAGCAGAAGGCCGCCGCCCCGAACACTGGAACGGCTGCCTCCTGTTATCGGTTCATCAGACATGGCCGAGGACATTTTGATCACCTTCCATCTGCTTTGCTGCCATGACAATAGGATAGAAAATAAATGGCAGAAAGTCAGAATGAACGCAAAAGAAGGATATGAGATTTTTCTAAAGATTATCGCATAAATCGACATTTTATGGACTAATATCAGAATCAGAACGAAGGATATACCCAATCCCCCAGGCTGTCTCAATCAAGTTGCCAGCTCCGGAGCGGCTCAATTTTTTCCGTAATTCCTTCACATGGAACTTCAATGTAGCATCCGGGCTGGTGTCATAGTCGTTCTCCCAGATATCTTGGTAGAGCTGTTCTTTTGTCACGACCTCACCCATGTGCCTTGCCAGGTTGCAGAGGACGGCAAACTCCTTGGGTGTGAGTTTTAGATCCTGTCCATCTAAAAATGCCTTTCTCAAATTGAAGTTGATTTTCAAGCCGCTCCCTGAGATCAAAATAGAAGCATAGCACTTGGTATCCGTAGTCAGAGACCGCCGCATGATTGCCGCGGCATTGGCAAGGCATCTCTCTGTGTCTAAGGGATGGTCGAAAGCGAGATACCGATCCGCACCGGCATTCAGCGTCTCCACTTCCTCTGAGCTGGTAGCGTGGGTTGACAGAACCAGGATCGGGGTCTGTTCCAGCTCCCGCATCCTGCGAATCAGGTCCACACCGCTGATCTCTGAAAAAGATAGATCCATAACCACAAGAATATAGTGATACCTTGCCACCATACTCAGCGCTTGCATATAGCCATCAGCATGGTGGAATTCCAGTGAAAGCCCCTGCAGGCTGTCCTCAATATCCTGACAAAGTTGCTGATTGCTTGTGATAATCAACGCTTTATGCGGCATTGTCTCACCTCGAATCTAATAGTGTAAGCGCAACAGGAAGTGGTACGCAACTGCTCGTAAGTTTCTTAAGAAAAACCAAAATGCTTAAATCATTTCTCACAGACGATCTTTCCATCTAAAAACTTTATACTTTGGACTTGTGCTGTGTTTGTGACCTCCACAGTTTCCCATCCCGTCCAGCGGAACACTTTATAGAGCCGTCCGCCTTGCAGATAGTAGATGTAATTCCTGTCTACGACAAAGGATGTAACAGAGCCCACATCGGCCAGCAGTTCGTCTACCGTCGGTTCATGGTCAAACAGCCCCCAAAAGGTTGCCATGTTATCAGAGCCGGTGCTGAAGTAAAGCCGTGTGGAAAAATCCTTTAAATCGATTCGGTAAATCTGAAAGCCATCCCCCACCTCGCCGCTGGAGGCATAATAACAGGCATCCTCGTCAACATAGATGCTGGAGATAGCCCCGGATTGTCCAAAGGGATCACGGGTCAGCAGGATAGCCTCGCCTGTGGCCTTGCTGGTCGCAGTGATTGTGTTCTCCACCATATCAAGCTCTACCGTGTAGGCCCTGTTTTCTCCCTTGGACGCATCGGCCAGAAAATCATGCGTAATCTCACTGGAATTGCTGTGCCCACAGCCAGTCAATGAAACGGTCATGCAGAGTATGAGCACCGCTGTCAGGAGCGGGCGGGCAGAAATGGCCTTCCGCCTGCCGACATAAAATCTGAGACAAAGCCACACCAGCAGACATACGATAGCCAAGAACAGGACTATCAAAAAGCCGAACTGCTCCGGTGTGATGCCCGGAAAGGTTACTATATCAATCAAGTTCCAGTCCTCGTCATATCCAACCTCTGTCAGTGTCCCCCACACATAGCCGGTTCCGGCCAGCAGACCCGCCGGGAGCGGAAGGACATATTTGAGAAAGCTGCCGCCGATCAAATGTGGCAGAATAGAAACCGCGATGCCGGAAAATGTAGTCAGCACCGTCTGCCGGAACAGGATGGAGAGAAGGGCAATCAGGATAGCAAACCAAGCAGCCCCCAAGCACCTGGATAAGACTACGATCCCATACGCCTGCCCAACGGAAATAAGGTAGGGCGAATGTTCAAAAAAGGACAGGCTTTGCAGCGGATAGGAGGCTCCATCCAGGCCGACCGACAAGGCGACAACAACAAACTGCACCAACTGAAACAGCACCGTCGCCAGAACCGCCAGAGCCGCCATTACGCATAATTTGATCCCAGCCAACCGCCCTCGGCCATTTCTGCAAGAGCGGAGGATCTGCGCCATCCCGCACTGGTACTCCCCGCAGAACACCGGAACACAGAGCGCCAGCAGAAATAGTAACAGGATTACATTCACGCCATCGCGGGTCAGCAATGTGTCCCATCCTCGCTCATCCATCAGGAAACGATGGGCGGGGTCCTCTTTTGCGTAGTAATACTGGTTGTAGATGGTTAAAAAGGCGGCCTTCCTGCCATCATCGGAGCGGGTGGCTTCTGCGTACTCCGCCTCCATCTCCTGCGCCTTTTCCTCTGTTATCTCACCTTGCCAGCGTTCCATGTAGGTCAGGTAGGTATCTTCGTTCCGATCAATCACATAACTGCTGTCGTAGCCGCTGCCGACGCAAAAGACTGCATAAGCCGCCAGAGCAATCAGAAGAAGCAAAAGCCCTTTATGATGAAATAATATCTTCTTTAATTCTACTTGCAGCATGATTTCCTCCTGATTGCTATGACCAGCAGACACGCGATTACAGCTTGAACGATCAGAACCACAAAAAGTCGGAGCAGATATACCCCACCGATGCTCACCCCGGACAGGCTTTCCAGCAGGTTACTGCCGCTGGTCAAGGTGAATGGGCTGATGCAGGAGAGGGCCTGTTTCCACCACACGGGGGAGAGCGCCCAACCAGTGCAGTAGTTTAATACCACGCCAAGCCCCAATCCCATCAGGCAGGGATAGAGTGATTTTTGGAAACAGGCGGACAGGAGAATCAGCAAGAGTGCTGTCACACTGAAACCGATGGCCTTCAACCCGCAAATCAATCCATAGAACAGCAAAATCGAGCCGGAGAATGGAGTATATTGATAGCTTTCGATGGCATAGAGCGGGCTGCCCCAGCCCTCAAAGCCGCACAAAAGCCCAAATACCAGCAGGTTTAACAGGGCGAACAGGATTGTCAGTATCCATGCAAATATCACTCCAGCGCCGCATTTGGAAATAAGCAGAGGCCATCTGCCTCGTTTGCAGGAGGACAGAATCAAGGTCATCCCGTTTTCCTTCTCCCGGGTGAATGCGGGCGCTACCGCCAAAATGAGTAAAAGCAGGATCAGTAGATCGGAAAAGTCATAGGACAGCAGAGCTTCCCAGCCGTCATACAGATAAAACGCAGGAATCGTTCGGCCTGCATAGTGATGGAGAATGTAGGCATTTTCTGCCGCTCCCGCTGTGTTACCGCTCTCTCGATAGAAAGTCATATTCTCTTTCGCCTGGGCCAGAATCTCCTCCATATCAGAGGAATATTTGACACTGTACTCCATGTGGGGATAGAAGTAACTGTGGAGCAGATAGTAGTCGCCAAAGATATAGCCGCTGTAAGTCCCCTCCTGCGGCTCTCGGCTGTATGTTCCATCCGCCGTCAACCCGTCCAGTCTCTGATACTCCGAAGTGATGAAGCTTACCGTTTCCTCTGTGATGGGGCCTTTGATCCGCTCATAGATGGTGTCGTAGCCTGCTTGCATTCCGCTTGTATTGGCCGCAACGGGCCGTATCTCGCCAGCGTGATAGTCTGCAATGATTTTGACCGTATTCAGACACAGGAACAGTGCCAGCGCAATCAGTGTATAGCGCCGCAGGATGCCTTTTCTGGCCTCCAAATAGAGAAAACTCATATTTGTCCCTCACTTGGCTGGAAAAAGGTGTGCAGGAACACGTCGTCCAGATTTGGGGATACCGGCTTTGCGCCTCGGAGCGGTTTCCCATCATCCACGATGCGCAACAGATAGGAGCCATCCTGCTGCTTGATATTGCTCACGCAGTAGGTGTCCACCATCAGAGCCATCTCCGCCTCGTTGACTGACACCTCCCACACCTTTCCCTGGATGCTTTGCTCCAGTTCCCTGGGCGTACCCTGCATGACCAATGTACCCCTCCGAAGCAGGAGGATTTCTTTGGCGATATATTCCACATCGGAAACAATATGGGTAGCTAAAAGAATGATACGCCCTTTTGCCAGACGGGAAATGAGATTGCGGAAACGGATTCGCTCACCAGGGTCAAGGCCCGCCGTCGGTTCGTCCAGCACCAGCAGTTTGGGGTCGTTCAGAATGGCCTGGGCGATCCCCAGCCGCTGCCGCATCCCACCGGACAGCGCCCCGATCCGCTTGCTGCGGTTTTCCTCCAGATTGACGAAAACCAGCGCCGCGTCGATGCTCTCTTTTGCGTTCGCTACCCCTTTTACTTGGCACATATAATCCAAAAATTCCTGTACGGTAAAATTTGCATAGAACTGAGGGTACTGGGGCATATAGCCAATCTGATCGAAGTAGCGCCCGCCCATCTGGACGGTGTTTTCACCGTCCAGATGGATCACGCCGCCGCTGGCAGGCAGTATCCCAATCAAAATGTTGATTAGTGTCGTCTTTCCGGCCCCATTTGGCCCCAACAATCCATAGACCCCTTCTGTCAGAGTAGCGGATACATTTTGGAGCGCGGGATATTTTCCATAAAATTTTGTGATGCTTTCAAGTTCCAGTTTCATCTTGTGTTCCTCACGGGAGGTCAACCGCTTGTGAGAGGGCATAGCCGTCATCCGTGCCCAAGGCTGCATAGGCGGAATGGCCGATAACCCAAATCTCATAGGGCTTGCAGTTTGTATCCATCGTATAGGTTTCGTCCGCAACTTTCGTTCCATCGCTGACCTGATAGGCCCGCAGAGTACCGCTTGGGCTGTCTCCACCCGCACAGGTCACAATGTACTGGCCGTCTGCGGATACGGCGGCAATCCCGCTTTCATCTCCGCTCTCCACGCTGATTACTTTTCCCTGCTGCTTGGCCAAGTTCAAAAAGAGGACGGAGCCGGTCTGCTTTGCGCCTCCCATGCTGGCGGGCAGGATTGTATCAGAAACAGCGGCATACTCTCCGTTCACAGAGAGCATGGAACCGGAAAAGCCATCGGCGGTAAAAACAGAGGCGGTGTTGCTGCTCAGCTCAATCGAGCCGTAGGCCGTGGTATTTTCCTGCCCGTCCAGGCTTCCGAAAAAGGCCAAATAGTCTCCGCTGCCGCTGTACCCGACCGCCTCAAAATAAACGGTTTCGCTCATGGCCGGAGTGATTTCCGTCAGCTCCTGTGTCTCAAAGGTATATTGATAAAGGCTGGGCCCTTCCGCATATACAAGGGTTTTCCCATTCGGCGCAGCGGCAAAGACAGAGCCCCAAAGCCCATTTACCAATGTCTCGTTCGTCAATTCATAGCTATCCACCAGATCAAGATTCTGATCGAACAGCCAGTAGTACAGTGTCTCCGCAGAGCTGTCGCCGGAGATCACCGTGACCCCGCCGGTATCCTGCACATCCGCCGCTGTCTGGCTGGACAGCATAACGATGGCCCCCTGGCTGGTCTTGCCTGTCAGCAGAGGCGTTTGGGCGGCGTCAAAAGCGTAGGTGGCTGTTACTTCGCCGGTAGATAGGTCGGTCAGTTTCAGCTCATTTGTGGTATAATCGTACTCCGGCGAGAGAAAATCGGCCCCGACGCCGGTTGTCTGCTCCGCCGATTCGTCAGGAACCTGCTGGGAGTCCGCTGAGGGATCGCTGGGCGGATTTCCGGTGCTTGCCGCCGGTTCGTTGTTTCCGCAGGCGGAAAGCAGAGAAAGACTGAGTGCAAGCACAAGCAAAATACTGATTCTTTTCATGTTCGTCAAACCTCCCCGTTGACCAAAAGTACAGATGCTGTCTTAACTGGATTGTTGATTTCAAGCTCCCCATCTTCCGGGGTAACGGCAATGGCATAGACCGTGTTCAGCGCACCAAGTGCAGAGGTATCAATCTGGAATGTGGCTTCTACCATCTGGTTTTTCACCGTCCGAACAGAGAGATAGTCCGCTCCATTGAGTTGGACAGGTTGATGGTTGATAAACAAAGTAATATTGAACTCCGCCTCCGGCCCGCCGTAGAGCTGTACAGTGATTGTCGCTGTTTTCCCATCTGCCTGAATGTAATTTCCATCTTCTACACCCAGGGACAGGGTGGCCGTTGTGTCCAGGCTATCAGTGGCCCCCCATGCGGCCAGGGTATCTAATATATCCTGCGGCAGATCCACCACATTGTAGTCCGTACCGGCTGCGGCCAATGTCTGTGCGGGGGCGTCTGCTGCAAAAGAAATCTGGCGGGATGTGGTTGCAGATTCCTGGTGGTGGAAGCCATAACGCGGATTATCCGGCCCCTCTGCTACAAAACTGGGTTCCAGAATGGTGACAGCCATAACAGGGACGGTTTCTCCCGCTTTGCCTGTCACGGGCTGGAATACCATGTTGAAATTCTCCCGCTGTTCATAGTCCAGGTTAAAGACCTGCATATAGCTTTCCTCAAGCTCTGTACCATCCTCATAGACTGCGGAATAGGGCTGGGCCACCCCATCCACAAATAGGAGGACGCCGATCTCCGTGGTCTTTCCAGAAGATGCGCCAGTTATGGAGAAGGGAATTTCTAAGGGCTCACCATCGTAGGTATAAACCGTGTCCATCGGGTCTTGCAGGCCAAATTCCGCAGAGCCCATCTCATTGTCTGCCGGCTCCTCCTCAAAATAAGCGTCCAAGTCGTTTGATGCGTCCGGGGCCGGGTCGCTGGCCTGCGGTGCGCTACACCCAGCCAGCAAACATACAAGCGCCAAAGAGAAAAAAAGAAGTCTGTGCATAAAAAATACTCTCCTTATCGGTAGGATAAGGAGAGCATAATAGGAAAAGGTCTACGATTGGTCAATCGGCATCAATTTTTCTGCTTGTATCTGCATTTCCACGCAGGCCCCGTTGCGATTGCTCAGAGAGAGCGTTCCACCTTGTTTCTGGCAAAGGGTGTTGCAGATTGAGAGGCCAAGCCCGAAGTGGTCATTTTCAGTATTCTCTTTGTAAAATGGCCTTGTGGCGGAGCGGAGGGATTCTTCCGAAAAGCCTGCCCCATCATCATATACCTGGATGGTAAGTATTCCTTCTTGCCACCCGGCCTTCAAAGCAATCTCATGGCAGGCGAAACGCAGGGCATTAGAAATCACATTGTCGATCATGCGATGTACCAAGGTCCCATCCAGCATGACCTGAAAATCCGGGACCCCACTAATATCCATAGAGAATTGAAGCTGGTGCTGATGCGCCAAAACGGTGTATTCGTCCTCCTGCTCCTCAAAAAATTCCCGCAGAGGGCATGCTGTTGGCTTCACTGGTATGGCATCCATCGCCTGTATTTCGCGCACTTGGTTTGCGTACTGTTCCAGTCGATCTGTTGCCAAAGAAAGATTATGGATCGTGTCCATCAGTTTGTCCTCGCTGATGCGTCCAAGCGGGACATTATGCGAGAGATATTCTGTGTATCCTTTCATCACAGTGATGGGGGTACGGAGGTCATGGGCGATGGAGGCGCTGAGTTTGCGCCGCTCCTCCATCATAGCCCAAGTCTCTTGATTATTTTTTAGGAGGGCGGCCCGCATGGTGTCCATAGCCCGACAGAGCTCGCCCATTTCATCCGAAGCCGGATAGTCCAAACAAAAATCCAGGTCGCTTTGCGATATGCGGTCGGCGCTCTGTAAGAGTAAAGACAGCGGCTGTTTCAGTTTGATGGAATAAAACATCCAGGCACAGAAAATCGTACCAAGCACGAAAAGCAAGGTCGGCACCAGGATCACGGCCGCTTTTGCCGCATAGTAGGCGACCCGTTGTGTATCGCTCAGGTTGGCGATTTGGTACTCCGTGGATAAAATTACAAGCTGTCCATTTTCTCCCGGAACGATCTGTTCATCATCTGCAATCACCAGGTTATATTCATCCTCAGTCTCTTGGGGTGGCAGCACCTGATAGTCCGTCACACTTTCCAAGATTTGATTTTGCACGTTGACACAGGTAAAAATGGTTACTGCTGAAATACCAGCTACAAGCACCGCCATAACAAGGACAAGTGATACAAAGGCTCGGCGGAGAGGCATGGAGCGAAGCCAGTGCTTTATTTTACCCATTTATAGCCGCACCCCCAGACTGTTTCAATATACTGCGCCCCCAGCTTGTTTCGGATGCGTCGGATGTGTTCCTTCACCACAGCATTGTCAGCGGTGCCGTCAAAGCCCCGCACCTGTTCATAAATTGTTTCCCGGCTGAACACTTGTCCAGGGTGGAGGGAAAGCAGTTCCACTATATCAAATTCTACCTTGGAAAGTTCTATGGGCCGACCATTTCGAGAGACGGTCCTTGCGGCGTAGTCCACCACAATGTCTCCAAAGCCACGGACGCTGATTTTTTGCTGGATACGGCTCTCTCTGCGCAGGTGAGCCTCCACCCGGGCAGTCAGTTCGGCCAGGCTGAACGGCTTCAAAATGTAATCATCACCACCGGCCCGCAGACCAGCGACACGATCCGCCTCCTCAATCCGGGCGGTTAAGAATAGGATGGGGCAGGTCACATGGTCGCGGATTGCCCGGCACAATTCAAGGCCATCCATCCCCGGCATATTGATGTCCAGCAGAATAATATCCGGCTGCTGGGTCAGCTTTTGCAGGGCCTCCTCGCCGCTTTTTGCGGTGATGACCTGATATTGCTCCATTTCAAACTGATCCCGAAGCATATCTAAAATCATCTGCTCATCATCTATAATCATAATCGCATAACTCATGGTTTCACCTCGCTTGCTGGCATCATAATAGGAAAAAGTCTATAATTGGTCAAGTCCCTTTCGGAATCAGTATTTCTGCCTTTGTAAAGAGATGACGGAAATCCTAAATTTTATTGCCTTTTGCCAGAAAAAGCGTCCGAGGCTTTTGACTTACACTTTGCGATTAATTCTTTCCGCTGTCTATCCATCGATTTGCGCGAATCACTCTGGTCAATAACTTGACAAAATACTTCACAATAGATCTTCTTCAAATTCATAACAGCCTTCATCCTTACTTAGTTGTTTAATTTCACTCTATTGTATAAGACGATTTACGAGGCAGGATCTGATGTGGTATCTCTATAAATTAATTACAATTTTATGCTTTTTATTTGATGATGGAGTCGGTATCCGGGTGGATTACCGTCACCGGCAGTTTTTTCTTCAGCACCGCATAGTTATAGGTCATTCCCGTGCCGCTCCGGATGGACTTGTCCAGGTCGTACACGGCGATCCCGCACACTGAGCGATCCACCATGTAGTAGTCCCGACGCTTATAGGCATCCTGGCGATAAGACTTACACACCACCACACTGTCAGCGCATTCGTTTAGGATGCGTTGATAGCGTTCTTTTTGTTGCGGAGCAAAAGTATCCCCGAACTCCGTGAAAGGGATGGCAACATGGAGTTCCAGGTCATGGTACTGCTTCTGCTGTTGCAGTTCCAGCACGATCTCCGCAGCCCAGGTATCCACGCCGGCCGCTCCACCAACCCAGACGCCCCGGATGCCATCTTGTTCATAGAGGCGGATGATTTCGCTGCGAATGGCCGATTTGATCTTATCGCACCTTGGATAGTTCTCTGGGAACTTAAAACGGTTTGGGCGGTGCCCAGTGATGAAACAGAACCGCATACAGCTGCCACCTTTCCTGTGTTGGTAGTGATAATATAAATTGTCTCTCGTATTTGATAATTATATCGTTAATTATCGCTGATGTGAAGTCAAAATTGAAAGTATGATTACGAACTCTATCTGCTGGTTCATATTAGAATAAAACCAACAGAAGGAGTGATCAGATGGACGACACTCAGCGGTATATCACCTATGTGCGGGGGCGAATCACAGATCTGCGGACACAAAAGGATGTATCGGAGCACCGCATGAGCCTGGAACTGGGCAAAAGCGGCTCCTACATTCGGGGCATCACCAGTGGAGCGGCGTTGCCCTCCTTGCGGGAGCTGTTCAATATTATGGCCTATTTGGAAGTGTCCCCCTCCGAGTTTTTCGATGGTCTGGATGATCCGGACTCCCTGCGCACGGCATTACGTGGAAGACTGATGGAGCTGAACGACGAGGACTTACAGAAAGTCTCATCCTTCCTCGACTGGATCAGGAAGTAATCCCGGAAATTGTTCTTTTCTCTGTCTTAGAAAAATCCTTAGAGTGGGCACTTCTGGTTGGCTCACCATGAACCAGACCCCAGTTCACTAAATTGGCAGACTCTCCCCCTGGCGGGGGAGAGTCTGTTTTTCATCAGGAGAGCCGATAGAGATTCGAGGTGCGCCCACCGTTTTCTCGCCATCTGGTCTCCTTTGTCAGCAGTCCGGCCTGACATAAATCGTCCAGTGCCCGCTTGACGGTGGAGCTGGAGAGTCCCAGCTCTCTCGCAATCGTCTTAATCGCTGGCCAACACTTCCCGTCCCGGTCTGCTCGGTCTTTCAGGTACATATAGACCGATCTGGCCCGGTGGCTCAGGTCGGAGGAGTAGATGTTACGGAAATTTGTCACAGATATCACCCCCTCAGCGCCGGATCCTGGGCCTGCGCCCATCTTTGGGCGAGTCATCCGCCTGCACGACTTGGACCTCGCCGCCTGATGCTGGCGGCTCCGCCTGGGGGATCTCTCCATCCTCAACGGCAGGCGCGTAGTGCTTGCGGAGGATCGCTGCCTCCAATTCCTGCTTGCTGGCGTAGGCCACCGGCCGCTGGGCGCGCTCGGGTACCTCGTAGGACTTGTCGAACTTGATGCCCCAATCCAGGAACAGGCGAAGCCGCACCTGCATAGGATGGACGCCAGTCTTGGCCACGATAAAGCTGCCCTTTGGCATGGACTTCAGCTCGTCGGGAGTCATGAGGGGCCGCTCGATCATCTGCAGGCTCTGGGATGGGTCGTTCTTTCCCCGGCTGATGGAGCCGCTCATCACCGTGCGGCTCCCCAAGGCTTTAGACAGTTCCACCGCCGTCTGGCTGGCTGGGGCAAATCCTCCGGAAATCAGCACCTGGCAGTTGTCCACAATGACCTCCGAACCCTCCCTGCCGTAGTTCTTCTGGAGCTGGCCCGTGATGCTCTGCACGATAGGCACCAGCATCAGGCCACGGGAGCGGGAGGCGGAGAACATCAGCTCCAGGGACTGGATGGGCGGGCAGGTACCCAGCTCATCCGCGAAAAAAACCACTCGGTTTTTCAGCCGCCCACCGTTCTCATCCGCCACGGTGAGAATCTCCCGGTACAAGTTTTGGAGGATCAGGCTGACCATGAAATACTTGGTCTGGTCTTCCTCCGGAAGTACGATAAAAATGGCGGACTTCTTATTGCAGAAGGTCTCCGCGTCGATAGCGGTGTCGAAACACAGGATCTGCTCCATCTCGCTGTCCAGGAACGCGTTCAGCCGGGACAGAACTGTGGAGATCACCGACATCATGGCCTGCTCTGAGGTATTCAAAGCGGCGCCGGCGAACCACTTGGCTTTATGGTCTGGCGGAAGTTTCGTCAGCAGGAGCTGGAACTGGTTCTTGCCCTTCACGCCGCTGGGTGCCAGGAGCTCCTGCACCAGCTTGAAGACCGAGACGATGTGGCGCTCCTCGATAGGTCTGCCTTCCGCATCCTCGGTGGGCAGGTATTCCGCCACCAGCAGGAGCATGGAGGTAAGCAGGCCCTCGGCCGCGTCGTAGAAGTAGGCGTTCTGCCCGTATTGGGAGCTGTCCCCGGTGGTATTGATCAGGGTCTTGGAGAGGATCTTGGCATACTTCTCCGCCTTGGCCTTGGCCGGCAGATTTTTGGGGTCAGCCTTGTAGATATCCATGTACTTGTTGATCAGGTGGAGCAGATTATTGCCGTCTGAGCGGGTAGGGTTGCGCAGATCCAGCACGGCGATTTGAAAGCCGTAGCACTCCTTGGCGATCCCCGCATAGTTGCGGAACAGGTCGCCCTTGGTGTCCGTGCAGAGGAAGGACATCCCAGTGGCCAGAGCGTATTCGATATTGGGATAAAGAAAATAGGCCGTCTTGCCCGCGCCGCTGGCGGCGGTGACCAGGGCGTGGATATCGTCTGTGTCCACGATGGCGATGACATGGTCCTTGCGCCCCTCACAACCCAAGACCAGCCCCTGCTTTTTGGGGAGGCGCTCACCTTTTCGCCACTCCTCCGGTCGGAAGGGGACGTGAGCATAGGTCTGCTGGATCTCTTTCTTGGTGGCCCATCGTGCGGTTCCATGCTGGCCGTCTCCTACAGTCTTGGACTTGATGTTGTTCAGGGAGCCTTGTCCGGAAAAGTGGGTCACCGCGGCAAGGAGAAGAAGGGCGCCTCCTGCCAGTGCCAGCAGGAGGATCGTCTGCATATTCACGCACTCACCCCATCTCCATTCCCAGCGCCTGTTTCTGCTTTTCCATCGCTTTCAGTTCATCCGCATCATTCTTAACAGAGACCTTGGCGCAGGAAAGGGCCAGTTCCAGCCACGCACTGGCGATCTCCCGTTTCTCCGCCTCACCGCGCACGCCCGGAGCACCGCTCTTAGCCAGCGCGGTTTGGAGCTGGGCAGAGATCTCCTCCGTCCGGTTCCGGATGGCCATCCGATTCTGATGGGGCAGGATGTGGCTTTGCAGATGCTGACTTCCCTGAGCTGGAGTCAGGGCAGTCCCCAGCTGGCGGCATTCCCGCAGGGTCACCAGCAAAGACAGGGCGGCTATCTCCTCCATGCAGTCCATGGCCGTTTCCAGTTTCTTTTCTTTCAGGCATTTGCTGTAACATTGAAACAGGTGCGGCACCTGCTGCATCGCCCCGTCCGGCTTCAAATCCATGCATTTTACCGCGATGCGGGCGCAGACAAGCTCCGCCGCCTGGAGTTGAGGATGCTGCTCCGCAGGCTGGGCAGGCCGGCCGTTGAGGGCTTTCAGATCTTCGTCCCAGTCCTTATATTCTGGCCGCAGTACAGAGACCCGCGTGTGTCCGTGCTCCCGCAGGATATCCGTGAGACGGCCCGTGGCCTCGATCCCCGCGGCATCGTGATCCAGGCAGAGCACGACTCTCTGGATCCTGGGATCTTTCTCCAGCATCCAGAGCATGGCCTGCTCCGAAGTGCCGCAGAGGGCTACATAGCTGTGTTCCCGCCAAGCCTCCGGATAGAGGGTCAGGAAGGCCAGCAGGTCAATGGGCGCCTCGAACACATAGAGCCGGCCGCTGTTTCCAAACCAGTGAAAACTGCAACGGGGATCGCCGCCCTCCACATTCCTGCGGAAGCTGTTTCCCTGGGTGTAGAGGCTCCGCTTATGGGCGTGGCGGGCAGCGCCGTATTCGTCACTCCCAACGAATACGGCATTATGATATTCCTTCGTCCCTGCCCTTGACTTCTCACAGCTTTCGTAGATCATTCCGCGTTTTGTAAAGGCGTCGAGGACATCTCGGTCAATGAATCGCTGCTGGAGCAGATAGGCGTAGAGCTGCCGCATAGTTGGACTGGCCGGAGGGAGGACAAATTCCTTTGGTTTCTCCGGCTCAGACGGTACTGTCTGGGGATAACCGACCCCCTCGCCGTCCAGCAGACGTTTCACCGCCTCTGGGTAAGTCAAGCCGTAATACGTTTGGACAAAGGAAATCGCGTGGCCTCCCTCCTTCGATTCATGATCGTACCACTCGTTGCCCCTCACAGTGATGCTGTGGTCTGAGGACAGGCGCTTGTCCCGACCGGATGGGATGAGTTTCTCTCCCTGTCGGCGCAGGAACTCCACCAGATTCACATTGTTGGCTCGGAGCTTTTGCTCCTCCGTAAAAGGGATATAGGGCATTTCACACCTCCTGGTAAAAAGCCGGGGGGCCGCGTCCTGCGGCCCCCGAATGAGAGATCATCTTCGACGCTGCCGGGTCTTCCGGTGATAGGGGACCTGCCGCACAGTGGCGCATCTCCGCCACGATTCAAGGCGGCGGGCAGACCGGCCCGCTTTGCTGGGAGCTGTATCTGTACTGTTATATTTTTTCTTCACATTAAAACCTCCGTTACATCGTGATGGTCGGTTCTTCATGATCGTCGGGCTTATGCCCCATAGCGATCTTCTTTTCCCGGATCTTCCGCCAGAGTTTTTTGTCCACGGTCAGCCTCAAACCTCTGGGGTGGGGAGGCTGGCTCTGCTCCCGGAAGATGCCGGCCAGGTGATGGAGCAGCCGGGCGGCTGACTGCACAACGGGAAAAAGATCCCGGTGATCCATACGCTCCACAAAATACTGGGCGTACTGATCTCCCTGCTCCGCTGCTTTCTGGAACCACTGCCGAGCGGCCTTCCGATTCTCTGGAACATCCTTTCCCAGCAGGAAGAGCTTGCCAAGGGCATACTGGGCATATTGGTTTCCCTGCTCCGCGGACGCGGTCAGCCAGCGGACGGCCCCGTCTGCATCCTTGGGAACCGCATCTCCCTGGAGAAGCAATTTCCCAAGGCGATATTGAGCGTGCTGATCTCCACCCAGGGCCGCACGTTCCAGCCATCGGACAGCGGCGACGGGATCGTGGGGCAGTGTTGTCCCCGAGAGATACAACCTTCCCAACGTAAAAGCGGCGGAGCAACTTCCATGCTCCGCCGCCTTGGTCAGCAGCTCCACCGCCTGGGCCGTCTGTTCCGGCGGTGCTTTCGGATCTTCGAGGATGGCCCTCGCACGCCGGTATATCTGCTCCCATGAGTTGTGCGGTTCTCCGCTGTCATTAGAACGTTCATCCCAAACGGACTCTGGCCCCGGCTGGGGGCCGTCTGCTCCTTTCTGTTCTGGTAGTGTGTCCTCTGCCTGATCCTCCGGATGGAACACTTGCCGCAGTTCTCCCAGCCGTATTGCCTCCTGGATGACCATGTTTTTGATCCGCTTGAATTCCTTCTGCCGGGAGAGAGGCAGGCGTTCCGGCAGATCGTTTTTGTAGGTGCGCAGCACCTCCTCCCGCATCTCATACCACAGGTCGTAGGCTTTGGCCACACGGGGATCCCTGGCCAGCTCGTCCACGATCTCGTCCACCACGGCCTTCAGCGGCGCTTTCAGATAGCCGTATTGTTTTTTCCCGGAGAGGAACTGCAGGCGATCCGCCAGATGGGTCATAAGCTCCTCGATACGTGGATTGTCAACCGTTCCCTCCTCCATGCGGAGGAGCAGCTCCCGCATCACCTCTTGGGCATCCCGGTTCAGCACGTCCCGCCGCTGGGTCTGCTGCTGATAAAGTTCGGTCAGGTCGTTCTGGAAGATTTCTTTGGCCAGACCGGACTTGATGTCCGCGATCCCCTGCTTGGTGAGGTAGCCGGACGTTCCATCCGCGCTGTAGCAGACCATGTGGATGTGAGGATGGTGGGACTCGTCGTGGAAGGCGGCATACCACCGGAACTGATCCCAGGGGATCTTCATGGCCTGGGCAATCTCCATGGCGTATCCGGTAAGCAGGCTTTTCCACCGCTCCGCGTCGTCGTAGCCCAGCCGGGCGGCGTCCTCCCGCCGCAGGGAAATGATTGGGAGCCACACATTGCCGGGGTGGTGTGCAATCTCCTCCGCCACCTTGGACAGGGGCGGCGACTCATCCGAGCCGGTGAAAAGGGCATGGGAGCCCGTACGCTGGGCGCGGGGACGGCTGGCGATGTAACTGATGTAGTTTTCTTTTTTCGCCGCCGCATCGTAGTTGTCCTCCAGCGCCCGTGTGATGAAGTCTGCGGCGTTGCCCCGAGTGGGTGCGGCGGCGTAGTCCTCGTACTCGAAGGTTCCACGGCTGAGAGGAAAATCCCGGAGGAGCTGCTCCACCATCTGCTGCTGTTTTTTTGTAGCGGGCAGTTGGGCTTTGTCAGCGGCGATCCGCTGAGCGCCCTCTCGAGTCGCCATGTATCGGACATAGTTGCTCAGATGGGCGGCAACTTTTTTCGAGCCGCCCCGAATGTAGGGACACTTGAAAATCAGATGAGGCACGCATATCACCGCCTTGTATCGAACAAAATAACCGCACGATTTTATTGACAATATCGTGCGGTTTCCGTATAATGAGAATAGCAGGAACCACACTATAACCGCTGGAGGTGTTTGAAATGATCGTGACAGCAACGGAGTTCAAATCCAATCTGGGAAAGTATCTGGACATGGTTGCCACGCAGGATGTGTATATCACGAAGAACGGGAAGAACATCGCCCGCCTGACCAGCCCCTCCAGCAATAAGCTGGCGGTGCTGGACGAGTTGGTGGGTATCGCATCTCGAGTGGATGCAGATGAGGACACGATCCGGAAGGAGCGTCTGGCGCGGCAATGAGGATCATGGTGGATACCAATGTGCTTTTGGACATCCTCCAGAAGCGTGAACCGTTTTTTTCGGATTCCTATCAAGCTCTGCGCAAGGCGATTGAGGCGGAGGCGGAGTGTCTGCTTTCCGCCTCCGCAGTAACCGACATTTTCTATGTGCTGCGGAAGGCGCTGCAGTCTCCACAGCAGGCGAAGGAGCGTGTGGAGCAGCTGGCCGCGCTGGTCACCTTTGCCGATGTGACTGGGATGGACATCCACACCGCGCTGTCACGGGAGATGCAGGACTTCGAGGATGCTGTGGTGGACGCGGTGGCAGAGCGGAATGAGGCCGACTGCATCCTGACCCGGAACACGAAGGATTTCGCAGGCTCCATTGTGCCAGCAGTCACACCCTCTGATTTTCTGAATAGCTGAAACACAAACGCCGCCGTCCTGCTTGGACGGCGGCATTTCAGTTCGCACCTTTTTGATAGTCGACGGCGTCCTCGAAGGAGATCCTGCCTCGGGTCTCTTTGACCTCGCGGACGCACCTCCCCCGGAGCTCCCGGAGATCCTCGTCCGTGAGCTCCATACCTGCCGCCAGGATATTCATCATCATATCCATCTCCACCGCCAGTTTGAACAGCAGGCGGCAGATCCGATCCTCGCTGGCCTGCACAGTAGCGCGAATGGCGGAGAGCAGTACAGGCGGCAGGGCGGAGAAGGTATCCTGGGCGGTCAGGTGCTCGCAGTAAAACTGGAGCGCCTTTTCCACGAATTCATTTTGACTTCTGCAATTGGAGAAGGGCATAGCCGCGGCGATCTTCTGCTCCGTCTCCGGTGAGATCCGGGTGTGGATTCGTGTCTTTTCTTCTGTCATAGTCAAACCTCCAAAAATCTTGATTTCAGGGCGAAGGAGCCACATCTGAGCCAGCCAAAACGCCGGAACAACGGTGGATTCCGGCTGAATTGGAGCTGGAACAGGAGACTCCTCCTCAAAAGAGGAGCCACGCTATATTTTGAAAACATGCGGAAAAGTGGTGGCCTTTGCTTGAAAACCGTATCCCCGGCCCGCATTGCGGGACGGTGTGAAAGGCGGTGGAGCCACCGCTTTATCCCGCACTTTTTTCGTCCCCCCGGTTCACGTCGTTGTAGGCTCCATATCTCTCACTTCGCCGCAGGCAGCAAAGCCCGTTCCTTGCGCCGCACCGTCTCTCCACCCCTGAGCACTTCGCTGGGTCAGAGGGCGGTTTTGCGAAACAGCGGGCGCACGGCCTCAACACGCCTCTGCAGAGGGCGGGGAGGGGTACGGATGCCACCCCGCCATCAAAAGGGCGACACGGGGCGGCACAGGGGCAACAACGGGGAGAAACGCAGGAGCCGCCCATCGAGGGCGACTCCCACCAGCTACATCTGAGGCCCCTGTTCCATGGACGACTCCTCTGAGCACAGCTCCTGTCGGTAGTTATCCAGGGACATCCCGGCCTGCGATTGGCAGTAGCCCTCCATCTTCTCCCGGAGCTGTTCCCGATCCGAGGCGGTCAAGGGATAAGAAAACTCGAACTCGTTCCCGTCACCGCAGACAAGCACGACGGTCAGTGACTGCTCCGGCCCGCCCGTCTCCAGGTCATAGTTGGCGTAGACGTTGAGCCAGTCGCCATTGGAATCTGAGGTCACATTGGTCCCAAACACTGCGTCCGGGTCGAAGGTGACCGGCATGTAGAAGGACAGCGTTCCGTCGTACTCGGAGATGTCGCCTTCGAAGGAGACCTGCCGCAGATCCAACCGCTGGCTCCCGCCATCCAGCTTGGGCGGCGTCCCGGCCTCCTGCCGATACCGTTCCGCATAGAGATCGTTCAGCGTTTTCCTGTACTGTTTCTGGCAATGCTCCTCCAGCTCGGTCCTCAAAAGTTCCCGCTCCGACGGAGAAAGAACGTAGGTGAAAGACTTCTCCCATGCGCCGTCTTTTCGGTGCAGCGTGAGATCCAAGTGATCCCGCACCTCCTGCCGGGCCACGTCGTAGCTGACGTAGATGTCGAGCCAGCTGCCGGTCTTGGCGCATTTTACCTCTGGACCGAACACCTCCATCTGCACCATGTCGCTGGAGCAGTCCACCTGAAAATCCAGCAGCCGCCCCATACGGTTGGCTGGCTCTGTGAACAGAAGGTCTCCCGGCTGGAGGTCCCGCAGAGCCTTCAGAGGGACGCCGAGATCCCGGTCAGTCAGCTCTTTTCCCTCCAGCCGGGACACAAATTTCCGCCAACGCTCCTCCTGAGAGCTGTGCTCCTTGCGGAACGCTTGGTAGGCAGCGGCGCTCACATCCTGGAACCGATAGCTTTTCCAGCCGTCCAGAATGTGGACGGCTGAGAACACTTTTTTGTCAAAGTCCAGCTCGAATACGCCGGCGACACGCCCTGTGTTCTCCAGCCGCTCCTGTGTCAGCTCATTAAACCGCTCCAGAGAAATGTCATAACCTCCATAGATTTTTCGGGCAAAGGCGTCGGTGCCACCATCTCCCTCCTGCAGGCACTTACGCAGGAGCCGGGCTATATCCAGAAACTCTTTCGGATATTCGGTTGCCAGACAGCGGCTTTTCCCTCCATCCCATAGGCGGAATACAGAGAAAACTTTCCGTGCCTCGGCCTCTCGCAGCTCCTCCTGCCGCTCCTGTTTGATGCAGGACTCGATCTCCCGAACTTGGTCTGCTGGCACCATCTCCCGGTACAAATCTACCAGGTAGTCCTGCAGATACTTTTCGATGTTGGTGCCCTGCTCCTCCAGAGCCGCTTCCAGTGCATCCCAGCGGCGTTCGTCCAGCCACACCTCGGCAGAATAGGAATTGCCCATCACTCCACCTCCTCTGCCTGAATCGGCTCAGTCGTGCGGGCGAGTTTGCCAGACTTGGGACGGGCTGGCTCCTCGGAACTCTCCCGGCTTTCGATGTACTCCCTGGTCTGGGAAGGCACATATTTTTTATAGAGTCGCGCCATAAAATCATCTAACTCCGCCTCCAGAGAGGTGCCGCTCTTGCCCATGTAGAACTGGATTGCTCTGAGTTTTTCCTGTTCAACAGCCACTGAGATCGTTGCTTTTTTCATTTTGTCATCCTCCTGACGTCGGTAAATAATATCTTGGATTTGTCCGCTCCCCGTTGACACGCACCTCGAAGTGGAGGTGGGGCCCTGTGGACCGCCCGGTGGAACCGGAGAGAGAAATGATGTCTCCGGCCTCTACCGTCTGCCCCACCTGGGCCAGCAGTTGTGAGTTGTGGCCATACAAGGTGGAGAGACCATTCCCGTGGTCGATCATCACATAGTAGCCGTAGCTGCTGCTGTACTGGGACACAGTGATGGTGCCGGGCAATGCGGCCCGGATGGGCGTGCCCGTAGGCACCGCCAGATCCATGCCGGTGTGCCCCCTGGTCTCGCCGGTAAACGGGTCGCTGCGGTAGCCGAACTCCGAGGTCACCACCGACTCCCAGCCAGCTCCGATAGGAGAACAGAACCCGTCCACCCCAATAAACGGCATGTCCGCTCCGGGAAACCAGCCGCCGCTGGATCCGCCGGGGGAGCCGTAGACGATTAGGTTGTAGATGTTGTCAGCGTTTGCCTGGTGGCTTGGAGTGGCCGTGACTCCCGTCGCCTCGCCGATCCGCTCGTAGATTTGGGACAGGTCATCCACCAAGTGCGGGATCTGATAGGTCTCCTCGGCTTCCACCTCGTTGCCTTCTTGGTCTGTGTCAATGACCGTCCGGATCCCCTCGGTATAGGTCACAAAGCAGTCCACAAAAGATTGCAGCCCCACCTCGTCCGGCTGTTGGGCGCCGAAATACAGAACATAAAAAATGGCCTTGACCCGATTTGCGTCAAGGCTTTCCCCATCTTCCAGCAAGCTGTTGATCTCCTCCACCATGCTGTCCAGCATACTAAAACTTTCCCGCATCTCCAAAATAAACTGCCGGTACTCCGGGGTGGCGCTGGCGGAGATGGTCCCGCCGTGGAAGCACAGCTCCACGGTGGACACGTTGTGCTGAGAAGTGGAGGAGAATATAGAGCAGATCAGGGCCACGACCAAGATGATGGGGGAAAGGATGGCCACCAGCACCCAGCCGATCTTCTTCCGAGTGCTCTCGTCTGTCAGAGCAAGAATGGCCGCTTTGATCGCGGCCACGGCAGTTGCGCTCATGCGGTATCATCACCTCCTTGATCTCCGTGCTGCGACTACCGTCCTCCCGCTGTTCCGAACAGTTTTTCCTTATAAGGCGGGGCGTGAACTTCCAATAGGTATCGCTCATTGCCGCACTTGTAGAGGCAGACACCCCGCTGGGGATATCGGATCAGCTCGAACTCCGAAGGCTCCAGCTGAAGGTTGTCCATATAAAACCGCTTATCCACACTGCCGGCGTTGAACAGGAACTGATGGGTGGGGATAGCGAAGAGGGGGCGAGTCAGCTCCCGGATGCCCGGTTGGTCGAAGTCCTCCAGATTTTGCGACGCCAGAATCAGGGCGGACTCCTTTTTGCGGACACGCTTCAGGCTGTTGCGGATATACTCCACGGCGGTGAGATTGCTCAGCCAGATGTACAGCTCGTCCAGCGTGGCCACGGTGTTCCCCTCGGTGAGCAGCTTGTCGCTGAAGAAAGAGAGCACGTTAAACAGCATGGCGTTCTTCACACTGCTGTTGGCCTGGAGCAGCCCCTTCACGCCGAAGACCAGGAAACGGAAGCTGGTGATATTTGTCGGCCCGTTGAAGAACTTGCTCTCTGCCCCCCGGCACATGGAGTGGAGGCCCAGCAGGATCTCCCGCAGCAGTTCTTTGGGGTATAGCGGGTTTTCCTCCCGGTCGTAGTGCTGGTATGCGTCCTCGATGACGTCATAGAGGTCGGAGAGGATGGGATAGTCCGTTGGTGTCAGGGTGGAGAAGTCCGTGTGGTCGTTCAGCCCAAAGCTCCGGTACAGCCGCTCCAGCATCAGCTCGATGGTGTCGATGTGCCGGTCCGCGAAATCCTTGTAGGAGCGGAAAAAGTCTTTCAGGAAGGAGATGTGCTGGCTCAGGCGGGTCTTCTGGCGGAAGGCAAGGGGGGTGTCCGGCTCCGGTTCCCCCTCGCCGCCCACATCCCACACCTTGGGCTCCAGGGGATTGATGCGGTACTGGCCGCTCATCAGGTCGATGAAGCATCCGCCCAGGTGGGAACAGAGATCAATGAGCTCATGCTCCGGGTCCAGGCAGATGGCGGACTTCCCGGCCTCCAGGATGCTGCACAGCAGGAGTTTCAGGAGATAGCTCTTGCCCTGGCCAGAGTTGCCCAGGATGAGGGCGCTGGCGGTGGTCTTGTCCTCCGCCCGCCGGTCCAGATCCACGATGATGTTGGAGCCGTAGCGGTCCCGCCCAATGTAGAATCCGTGGGGATCGGTCTTGCCGGAGTAGTTGAAGGGGTATAGATTGGCCACCGAGCTGGCGGGCATGACACGCTCATACTGGCTCCTGAAAGTGTTGCGGCCCATGGGGTTGGATGAGAGGAATCCGTCCTGTTGGCGCAGCAGGAGCTGGTCGGTCCCCAGCTTGCTCCGCACCAGCTCCGCCGTCACCTCCTCCCGGAGCCGGCGCAGGCTCTCCGGGTCACGGGCTGCCAGGTCGATGTACACCGCGCAGTGTACCAGAGGCTCCCGGTTCTTCCGCATGGCGGCGATGAGCTCCGCCACATCCTGGAGGTTGCCCTCGGCGGTGACGGCCGCTTTCATGCTGTTGGTGCTGCTCCGGGCCATGCGGTTCTTGTTCTCCGCGTTGTGGAGGATGCCATTTTCCTCGGCGGCGGTCACCTGTCTGGTATAGATGCTCAGGGTGACGCCGCTTTTCTCCCCCAGATGGCGGAGCAGGGCCAGCTCCTCCGTGGTGGCGGGGTAGCTACGCAGGGCCAGGGTGCAGTGGTACATGCTGCCACAGATATAGTGATCCGTGTTGAACTTCACGGCAGCGGGGGCGATAAGGTCCAGGAAATCCTTGGGCCGTGTCTCCTGAACCCGCGGCTCTGTTTTGTTCTTCTTTTTCTTCTGTATTTTCTTAGGCATTTTCCATCACCCACCTCTCTCCGTCGCAGTTCTCAAACCATTCCGTGGTCACGTCCTGCTGATAATATACCGCCAGCAGGCGCTTGACGTCCTGCTCCGAGGCAAGACGTGCATGGAATCCCAGATCCCGCAGGGCCTGCTCCATCTGCCGCAGGCGGCTGATGTCCTCGCCGGACTCCTGCTGATCCAGGCGATAGACCAGGGCAAACTCCCGGGCCGAGGCGGTGGCGGCCTGGATCTCGTCCAGGTGGGCGGCGTCCTGCCGCAGGAGTTCCCGGATAGCCGGGAGCTCCTCTGTCTCCAGCCGCTGGCGGTACCAGTCCTTGTTGCGCTGGAAGGACTCACGGGAGTCCAGGGCCAGCAGGCGAACCTCCTGGGTGCCGCACAGGAGATCCGTCAGATTTTTGACCCGGCTGCGGATTCCCTCGCCGGACAGGACGGACAGATTATCCGGCTTGACCATAAAAAAGACCAGCTCCCCGCCGGCGGTTTTGGCGCCGTGGTCGGTGAGCTGGCGGATCCCCATGAGTTGCCGAGAGGTTTGCCTCTGCCGCAGTTCCTTCTTCTGTTGTCTATTCAATGGTTTCCCCCCATTCGTAATACTGCTGTTTCAATATCAAAAAGCATACAGCATAGCGAAGGAAGTCCAGGATACTGGAGCCCTCCAGCCGGATGCTCAGAAAGGCATAGAGGACGGTGACCACCAAGGGGAGCAGGATACCTGTCTGGGCAATGGCCAAGACAGAGAAGAGAAACCCCACCCCGATGATGGCCACGTCCCGCAGCTCCCACAGCCACAGGGTGGCTTTGGCCTTCAGATTGTCTGGATAGATAAACATAGATGACCTCATTTCTATCTGAAAAAGCATACGCCGCCGGAGGACCGGCGGCGCGTCTTTGTGCTATTATTCTGTTTGATCCGTCTCCTGCGGTTCCGGTTCAGAGCCGGACGCCTCATCTGCGTCTCGCTCCTCCGCCAAGGCACTCTGGATACAGCCCAGGAAGAATTCCTTTTGTTTGAAGTTGTTCCGCTGGAGATAGGCTTTGAACTCCTCAAACAGCTCCACCGGCACCTGGAAGGCGATTGTTTTCGTATTAAGATTCATGTTCTGGTACCCCTCTTTCATTTGATAAAATTCTATGATGAGTTGGGTCATGTACTCGCTCAGGGTCTGGCCGGACGCCTCCTGCTCCTGTCGGACACGGCTGTGCAGGCTGATAGGTATTTGCGCACAGAGGTTTCGTTTTTCTTCCGCCATGGTGACTCCCCCTTTCTGGATGGCAAGGCAAGTATATCGAAAGCTCTATGGAATAGCTATTCACAGAAAGCAACAAAGAAATTGTGTAAACGCAAGCGTAATGGACAAGCCCCACCGCAAAACTTTTGGTGGCTATCCGCCGGCAGGTCAGGTATAATCAGGGTATCATTTTAAGGGGAGGCGGAGGATATGGTGCGGTGCCGCTGGGCAGATCCCAATTCAGAGATCTATCTTGCTTACCACGACAGAGAGTGGGGCCGTCCGGAGCATGATGACCGAAAACTCTTTGAGATGCTGACCCTGGAAGGGTTCCAGGCGGGCCTCTCCTGGCTCACCATTTTGAAAAAACGGGAGGCGTTTCGTACCGCCTTTGACAGCTTTGAACCGGCAGTGGTGGCCGGATACGGCCCAGAGAAGGTGGAGGCTCTGATGGCCGACGCCGGGATTGTCCGCAACCGGGCCAAGATCCAGGCCGCCATCCAAAATGCTGGGGTGTTCCTTGCCATCCAGAAGGAGTTTGGCTCTTTTGACCGCTATCTCTGGGGCTTTACGGATGGGAAAGTCATTTTGAATACGGATGATGTTTTTCACACCAGTACCGATCTGTCCGACAAAATCTCCAAGGATCTGAAACGCCGGGGGATGAAGTTCGTGGGAACGACCATCATTTATTCCTTCCTCCAAGCGGTGGGCGTGGTGAATGACCATGAGCTGGCCTGTTTCTGCCATCCCAGTCACGCAGAGTAGCCTGCGGCAATGATAACGCCCTGCATGATGAATTCCACACACGGAATGGCCACGCTGTTTCCTAAAGCCCGATACCGGGCGGAGTCAGAGGCGCCAGGGAGATCCGTCCACCCATCCGGAAAACCTTGGAGGCGTTCACACTCCAGCGGCGTGAGGCGGCGGATCAGCTGAGGCGGTCCTGTTCCTGCGGCCTGATGGATCAGGTCTGTCGCGTCCTTGTACTGGCGCGCACTCTCTGTGGATGCCACATCACTGGGAGAAAACTTGTCTGCACGCTGCCGGGAAAATACCGCATGGTGATCCGTGGCGGTCAGGGTGTAGGAGACGTCCTCCTGATAGCCGATCCCGTTGCCGCCGTTTTGGGGCTGGCGGTCAATGGCATTGCCGGTGATGCAGAAAGTCTCCGCTGGATCCTGTTCCACTAAGGGCAGGTTATTCCCGCCGGTACCGGCACGGGCAGACAGTGTGGGCACCACGGGGTGCGGCCCGGTGTACCGGGCGTCGATACCGTGGTTTTCGTAGACAAGGGGCTGATTGTTTCCGCCCTCCCCAAAGCTGGCGGATATAGTCTGGGCACAGTCCACAGGTCCACAAAAGCGGGTATCCTGGCCGTGGTTGTCAAAGACAAGCGGCTGGTGTCCGTGCTCCTGGGCCCGCAGGGTGCCGGACACGTCCTCTGAACAATCCATGACGCTTCCGCCCTGGTCGTTGAGGCAGAGGATGGAGGGCATACAGTTGCCGCTGGCGCTGCCCTTCAGCGTTGGGGCTATCTGCTCTGAATAAGCGATGCTGCCGGCGCTTGCCCCTGCCCCTGCGGAAAACCCAGCTACAAAGGTCTGCTGTTTCATCCCTGGCTGGGCGCTGAGGGCTCCGGCCACATCATGGAGGTCGCGCACCTCGTCTCTTTGATTTGCGGCAAAAGCAACAGCGAGTTCTCCAGGGGTAAATTCCAGTTTCTTAACCTGTCTGGCTAATCCCGCCTGTGCCGTCAGTGCCGCCTTCAACTGGTGCGGCAACTCTTTGCCGCGCTCCTTCGCCCGGCGCAGGATCCCCAGGCAGGCCGTCTGCGACAGGTAATATTTTTGTGCCGGAGTGGGCTCCAGAATATCAGACAGGGATGTGCGAACCGGCTCACGAGGCGCGGGGCCGGTATTGAGGAACAGCTCCCCCTCCCGATAGGGGGAGCGAAGTTCCCAATAGTGACTGCCGAACAGATCCACATGGCCGCAAGACAGGTCTAAAACCAAATACGGGATCGCGGCCAGCTCTGACGCCGGTTTTGCCGGCGCCTTTCTCTTGAGAGACGGTACAGCCGGGACACGCTCCTCTTGATCAGCCAGTCCGGGCAAAGTCAACTGCTCCTCTGATCCAAGGTGATACTTCACACCAAAATCATCTCCTCCTTTTCCGGCGTTCTCTCCGTCCCATTCGAGCTGTTAAGGAGATCGAACAGGATCTTCGGCGCGGTCATTCCCGCAAAATCAGCGATCAAATAAATGCGCTTACGCCGCTGTGCGACGCCCCAGAACTGTGCGTCCAGACAGCGCCAAGCCAGTGAGAAGGCACCCTCCACCCGGATCTCTCCCGCGTCATGCCATGGATAGGGAAATGGCCTGGGGATCGTTGCGCTTCCGTCATAGACCCGCAGGATCTCCTCCAGCACGATGCGAAAATCCTCACCTTTTGGTGATCCGCTGCTGAAAGCACCAGGCACGTTCTCCCATGCCATATACCGGGGGCGGATCTGTACTCCGGTGCGGCCGCGTTCCCGCTCTGCCGTGCGCATCTCCTTGATGATGCGGATCTGCTCCATAAAAAGGCCGGAGCGGGCGCCGGATAATCCGGCCCTCGCTCCGGCGACAGAGAGATCTTGACATGGGCTGCCTCCGCAGATGATATCCACGGGGAACAGCAATTTCCCGCTCAGCTTGGTGATATCCCCCTTGTGGGCCATACTGGGGAAACGCCGTAGGGTGACTTCTATTGGAAATGCCTCGATCTCGCTTGCCCAGACGGTGTTGATGCCGAAACGGGCAGCGGCCAGGGGAAAACCGCCGATACCGTCAAACAGGCTCCCCATGGTCATCGCCGTCGTAAGCTCCACATTGCTCATTTTGATGCCACCGCCTGCACGATTGTCCTGGTGGTGTTGACGGCGGCCTGAGCGGTATAGACTGCGCTCATGATATTGGCCCTGGTGGTAGTGTCCAGACCGAATGTGCCTGCGATTCGGGGCACCTCATTGGCGGAGAGCATGAGGCCCAGCCCCAGCAAGGCGTGGTCTTTGAACACCATAAGGCCCGCCACCAAAATTGTGGATTGCAGGAAGGCGGTCAGGCACAGGCCGATGACCTGCTTGATCCACTGGATAAAGCCATCTGTGTAGCCTCTGGGGATGCTGAACATGTACAGGCTCCCCACGGCGATCTGAATGAGCAGGATGCCGCCCCGCTTGAGATTGGAGAAGAACACCTTGATTACCGCATAGGCCATGAGGATGACGCAGAAGATGATCATGATGGGACTGGTAATGACGCCCAATCCGAAGCCCCCTGCGGCGCCTGTCATCTCTGTAACACTCTCCACTCCGTTGAGATCCTCGATGATTTGCTGTCCCACCGTTCCAATGCTGGTTCCAAAGCCGGTGAGCCCGGAGGCAAAGGTCCCTTGCAGGGTCACCGACAGGGAGTAAAGCCGCACCGGGACGGTGGTAAACAGGCATACTGACAGGAACCCTTTCAGAATGTTCAAGGCGGTGTCCTTGATATTGGCCCGGCCGGTGGTATAGTCGATCCCACATTCAAAAATACAAACCACCAGACTCACGCCGAACAGCGCCCAGCCCAGCTGGGAAAAAAACAAGACGATAGTCTGCACCCAGTCCAAGTCAAACAGCTCCACGCCCATGTTGCCCATCTCGGCGAAAAAATTCCCCAGAAACCCTACCACCTGACCATAGAACCAGTCGATGAGGTTGTCCATAACAGTGGACGCCACAAAATCAAGAATAAAGATAGCGCCTCACCCCATTTCCATACCGTGCTCTTGTGGGGACGGATCAGACAGACCCAAGTCTCCGAAATCTTTCTTTTTATTTTGAAAAAGCCATAGGAGCGCCTCGGATTCTGTTTCCTCCTCCGGCGTGTACTCACAAAAAGGTTCCTCGCCTCCGTGCTCGATCAGATGATTTGCAATTTCGGGAATCTCCCATCCATCCGCAATCAGTCTGGCCGCCCCTCGGAGCTCGAACGGGTTGAAGGTATAGAAGTCCGCATAGTTAAAGAGATCTGTTGCAACAATCTCACCATGATCCCGCTTGACCAGGGCCAGATCCACATACAGAGAATCATAAAAAGTGGAACATCCCATTGTCTCCTCTACTTCCGGATCTTCCGCTAACAGGGCGTAAGACTCCAGTGCGGCCTCGGATGCCTGGGGAAGCAGCATGCGGACCCATAGATCAAATTCTTCTCTCTGCATGGTTTTCTCCTCTTAAATCCCGATGATGCCCCAGATGTAGTTGGGGGCCAGCAGGACGAAGACCAGGCAGACGAACAGGATGACTGGCCCTGCCCACTCGAACTGCCCATGTTTGCGGTAATCAAAGTAAGCCATGGCGAGCTTGGCGAAGAAGGCGATGGCCAGCACCATGCTCAAAGCAGGAAAGACCACATTGTCCACCACGGTCTTGATCTGGCTGGAGGCGTCCGTCCAGGTCTGCTCCACCGCGCCGGCCACATCCCCGCCCGCTGCAAAAGCAGGTGCGCAGAGACACAAGGCCAGGGTGAGAACAATGAGGAATATCTGAAAAATTCGCTTGCGTTTCATGATCGTTTTCCTCCTATAAAAAAGAATGGAGTGCCGTCCCGTGGGACGGCACTCTGGATCAAATGATATTGGTGCTGCTTAGTAGCCGGTGCGGGGCAGAGGCTCCGAGGGCTTGTAGACCTTAGTCACCCAACGGGAGGTGGCCATGATCCACTGGCCGTTGTAGACGCCGCCTGTGTCTGCCTGGTTCACAAATTGAGTTCCTCCGGTGAGCCAGGAGACCACGTTGCAGTACACCTGCGGCGCCTCTACCTGCCGGAAGTTGGCGGGTACCACCCCAAACACTACCATGAACTCGGTGATGACCTCATTGGAGGCCAGCCCCAGAGCGGCGGGAGAGGCATCCAGCACATAGTTCTGCTGGGTGCTCAGGTTGTCGTACATGGTCCGGTAGTTGGGATTCAGATTGGTCTTATAGACCACCTTGTAGTTTCCAGGAACGTTATAGGTGCCGGTGACGAGCTTGTCCAGCCGCACCGCCTGGGTAGGCAGGGTGTCGCGCCAGTAGAAGGAGGTCAGACTTGTGGTGGAGTTGTTGCCGATGCCGCTGAAATCATAGCGGATCTGCTGGCTGGGCATGACCTCCACATAGCCGGTTTTCTTGATGGAGACGTTGGTGTACAGGCTCTTGTTGGTCATGGCCGCCTTGACAATCTGGCCGGCGTACTCGATCTCCACCTCGATGGGCGTCTGGTCCAGGCCGTAAAAGTCCGCTGCCTTGGATTCCACGATTTTGTACCGGCCCAGAGGCAGAGGCCGGGAGGAGGCAACGCCGTTCTTGTCTGTCTTGATGGTATCCACCAAATTGCCGGTCCGGGCGTTGTAGATCTCAAACTCCGTGTTGGGAATGGACGTCCCGGCGGGCCAGCCGTTCATGGAGTTGTAGTCCGCGCTGGTTTTGGTGATCTGAATCTGGCCGGTGATGGCGGTGTTCTCCCAGGTGATCTCCGTGGTGGTGCCATCGGTGACATAGACGGTCTTGAGCTGCTCATCCACGATGTAGCCCTCATTCTCCAGCTCCCGCAGGTAGTAGCGGCCGGAGCTGGGCAGGTCGTCGATATAGACATAGCCCCGGTCATCCGAGGTATACTGCCCAATGGGATTCTTATTGCTGTCATAGAGCAGGAAGGTCACACCGTAGATGCCCTCACGGGTATCCGCGTCGATCTTGTGGATCAGGATGCCGCTGAACGCCTTGTTGGTCACCGTCAGGGAGACGGTCTTGCCGTCCTCCACCTCGAAATAGTGGGGTGTGGGATCCACCTGGAAGCCCTCTGCCGCCTCGGTCTCCACGGCGTAGTAGCCACCATCCTCCAGAGAGACAAAGACGCGGCCATCCTCGCCGGTGGCCACGGTGTCGATGAGTTCATCGTCCACCTTGCGGATCTCGAAGGTGGTGTTGGGGATGCGCTCTGTCTGGTCCGCCTCGTTGACTTTGATGATCTCCACGCCTCCGATGGGCTGGTTGTAGAAGGTCAACGTCTGGGTGTCCGCGGGGTTGACGACGACGGTCTGACTCTGGCCAGCCGGGTCGATAGTGTATCCAGGGATCGTCTGGGTCTCTTTGACCACGATGGTGCCGGTGACGCCGGAAATCATGATCTCACCATTTTCATTGGTCTTGTAGAGGCCCTTGCTGGACAGGTGGCCGTTGGCGTCGTCTACATAGCCGCCCTCGGCGTAGGTCAGTTCAAACTCCACACCGGCAAGAGGCTCATGGGTCACAGAGTCCAGTTTCCGGATCACAAGGGTTCCCTTTGCCTCATTATAAAAGCGCAAAGTCTGTACCTCGCCCGCCTTGATCTCAATGGACTTGGGGGCGGTGTCCAGGACGTAGCCCTCCAGGGCCTTGACCTCTCGCGCGGTGACAGTAGTGCCCGGCTCCAGATCCGTGATGACGATGCGGCCGTTCTCGTCGGTGATGTACTCGCCGTTGGAGGGGCCCACCACCGCACCGCTGGAATCGGTCACCAGGAAAGTCACACCCTCCAAGGGCGTGGTGGTGCCCTCGATATACTTTTCAATGACCAGGGTGGTGCTGGGGGTGTTGTAGAAGGTCAGCGTCTGCGTGTCGTTGGGGTTGACCTGGACCGTTTGAGTCTGGGTAGCGGGGTCAATGGAATATCCGGGGATGGTGGCTGTTTCAGTGACCACCAAGGTACCTACCACTCCATCGATCTGGATCTTGCCGTCTTTGTCCGTCTTATAGAGGCCGTTGCTGGAGATGTAGCCGTTTTCGTCGGGCACATACTCGCCGGTGCTGGTGGTCACTTTGAACGTGACCCCTTCCAGCGGCTCTCCCGTCAGGGAATCCCGCTTATCGATGACAAGGGAACCGGCCTTGGAGTTGGTGATGACCACCGTCTGGGTGTCGCCACCCTCCCCGATGACCACATTGGTGGATGCCTGATCCATGACGTAGCCCTGGGGGGCCTTGATTTCAGAAATGACATATGCGCCGGGGGCCAGGTTGGTGATGTGGATCTCGCCCGCGGAATCGGTGATGAAAATGCCATTCTGCGTGAGGGTGGAGTCGCCGATGACGCCGTCCAGCCCAACCTCGCAGCCGGCGGCTGTCGTCACTCTGAACTCCGCACCAAGAAGAGGCCGACCTGTGGTGCTGTCCCGTTTCTGGATGATCAGCTCACCCTTGGGCTGGTTCTTGAAGGTTAAGCTGACCGTTCTGCCCTCTTTGATCTGCACCGTCTGAGACTGGGTATCAATGAGGAATCCCGGAGGGGCCTGGGTCTCCGTCACTACTACGCTCTTTCCGGGCTGGAGGCCCTCAATCAGGATCTCGCCGTTTTCGTCCGTCCGATAGACGCCATTGGAGTCCCCAATGAGGGTACCGTCCGCATATACAATTTTAAATTCCGCATTGGGCAGGGTCACGCTGGGATTGGTAGCGCAGACCTTGCGGATCAGCAGGTTTCCGTCCGGCATATTCTCGAAGCGCACTGTAATGACCGACTGCTCACCGCTGTCCGCCAAATAGACGGTCTCGGAGCTCTGGATGATGCTGTATCCGTCCGCCGGGTCTACCTCCTCCAGAATATAGGTGCCCGCAGTGAGGCCGGTCCAGATGGCTGTGCCGTTTTTTCCGGTCACTTTCTGACCAATGATGGTACCGCCTGTTCCGCTGGTGCCGCCAAGGAACCTCAATTGGAAGGTGGCTCCGGCCAGGGCCTCGCCGGTGACGCTGTCGTATTTCTCCACGATGATGGCGTTGAGCGGCACATTTTCAAATTGCACCGTCTTGCTCTCGCCGCCGTGGAGGATGACCTTCTGGACGGTGGGCTCCTTCATCTGGAACCCAGGGGCGGGTGCCACCTCCTCGATGGTGAACTCACCGGGGTACAGTCGCTGGCCCTGCGCATGGAGCTTGATCTCGCCGATGGCGTCGGTGGTGATCTCCCCGAAGTCATAGGACTCAGGCGCGTCAGCGGCCGTTCCGTTGCTGACGTAGGTCACATGAAAACGCGCCCCTTCCACGGGAGCGCCGGCGACGGAGTCCACCTTATAGATTGTCAGCTCCGGGGCCTTGTGGTTTTCAAAGACCAGTCTTTTCTCATCCCCCGCATTCAGGGAGATGGTCTGCTCCCGGTCCGCGTCCTTGTCCGGCAGATAATAAGGGGCCGGGACAGACAGCTCTGTGACCCGGAAGGTGCCGGGAGCCACTCGCAGGGTGACGGTGCCATCCTGCCCGGTGGTCACGGTGTTTAGGTAGTCGCTGTCCACACCCTCGATGCGGAACACGGTGCCGGGGATAGGGGTGGTGGAGTCTGCGGCATCCACCTTGGCGATGGTGAGCTGGGGCTGCTTCAGATTGTCGAAGATGAGCTGCTGATCATCACCAGGGCCCAGCCAGATGGTTTGGGTCGGCTCTGCTGCCACCACATAGGGGTCTGGGACGGATACCTCGGTCACCTCATAGCTGTCCACAGGAAGGCCGGTGAGGGTAGCTGTCCCGTCCGGCCCAGTGGTCACGTCCGTGTGGTAGCCATGGTGGATGCCCTTCACCTCGAACACCGCGCCGGGAACCACTTCCCCGGTCTGCCCGTCCCGCTTGAGGATGGTAAGATTGGGGAGCACGTGGTCCACCGCGGTGACGGAGATCGTGCCGCCGCCGTCAATATCCGCCTGATCCACATGGACTACTACCGGCTCCGTCAGCCGGGCAAAAGGCGCAGGGACAGAGACCTCTACGAAGGCATACAGGCCCTCAGTGATGCCGGTGACGGTGATGATGCCGGAGGCGTCCGTGGCCTCCGATCCGATGATCTGGCCGTCCTTCAGGATATTGAAGACCGCACCCTCGATGGGGCTGTCCGAATCGTCCACCTTCAGCAGTTCGATCTTGACCTTGGCATCATTTTCAAAGACCAGATCCACATCGCTTTTGCCGTCCCAGTAGAACTCCTGGCGGACTTTGTTGGGATCGCTGCTGGTGGTGTAGCCAGTGGGCGGAGTGACCTCCGTTGCCACGAAGGAGCCGATGGGCATGGTGTCCCAGGGGACGTCCTCCAGATAGCCGCCCGTGCCGGTGGTGTAGGTGCCGGTAAAGCTGTTGTCCACACCGTCGATGCGGATGACGGCGCCGGCCAGCCCCTTGGTGGGATCGTCCGCATCCACTTTGCGGATGGATCCCTCGCTGGTGATCTCGGGGGTGTCCGTGAAGGTGACCGTGACTGTTTTGCCGTTTTCATTGGGCAGGACCACATACTGGGGGCCGGGGTTGTCGATTTGGTACCCATCCGGGGCTTCCAGTTCCGTGACGGAATAGGTATTTGCGTCCAGGGGGGAGAGGGTATAGGTCCCGTCTGCCCCGGTCACGACCTCCTTGGAGTAGGTCCCATTGGCATTCTGAATGAGAAACCGGGCGCCGGGGAGCCCCTTGCTGGGGTTGGTGGCGTCCACCTTCTTCACGGTCAGCTCATACTGCTCATGGGTGACGGTGAGATTACCGATGATGATCCCCTGGACGTCATAGGCCGGATGCTGTGTGGAGCCGGGGCCGGCGTAGGTATATTCAAAAACTTCGCAGTCGCCCCATACGCCCTGAGCGCCCAAGTCGAGAATATACTGGGCGCGGTCCCGGAGAGAGGTTCCGTCTACGACATCGTCAATGCTGGTGTAGCTGGTGTGCTCCAGATTGTTGTAGACATACATCAGCTCCTCTGCGCAGGCAGCCACGGGATCAGCGGCAAGCGTCTTCTGCTCATGGCGCCAGATGATAGCCTGCACCCAGGCGTTCATGGTCCAGGTATAGTCACTGCCCCAGACCTCATCCACGCCCAGGGCATGAGCCTGGTCTGTAAAAATGCCGCGGCTGTGGGCGTAATAATACGCCATCATGGTTTTGACGGTAGGATCGCTGATGGGCTGTGGGTTATTCCACTCGTGTCCCTCCAGCGACCAGCCCATGCCGCCCCCGTGGTCGGCGCAAAAGCCTGTGACAGTATCGTCGTTGTAGTCAAATTTCATCTGGTGGAGCCAGCAGGTGTCGAGGGCTGCCGACTCATAGTGGACACCGTTATGGGTGCAGTCCTCCATGACAATGGAGTCCGGGCTGGCGGCCAGGGCCGCTCCGGGGAGCAGACCCAGGATACACACCAGCGCCAACAGCATGGAGAGGATCCGGGCAGGCAGAGAGTGCGTCTGTTTCTTCATGTTCTTTTCCTTTCCTCGGAAAGGGAAGGGCCGAAGGGACAGAGCATTCCGGCAGAACGCAAACAGGCCGTGGGCGCTGTATCCCTACGGCCTGTTCCATTTTCGATATTCAGAATTTTGTTGGTCGGTCCCGAAGTCACTTCGAGAGAGTGGTTCTTGCTCCGGCATAGAGCGTCTTATTTCATGGGTATCACCTCCGTTTCTTCTGGATTTAAGCAAAAAAAGAGCGGCCCCTCCTGTTTGAGAGGGGCTGTACCGCTGGATCTGCGGTTATCCGTAGGGGTTGTGGGTGGTTGGGTCACCCAGGAACAGGCAGCAGTAGGTGACGCCCTGTTCCACGGTGACGCCCACGCCGAGGCTGTCCGCATTGGGTGTGAGCATCGCCTGCAGGTGTCCGGGGGAGTTCACCCAGTTCTCCACCGCCTGTTGAGCAATATCTGAGGCGGCGGCTCCGGTGAAGACCGTGAGGTTAGAGCGGAATCCATAGGGGTATCCGGCTCTTGCCACTGCCTCGCACTCCTCCTGATTGTGGTGCCAGGTGTATTTCCTCCCAGAGAGCTCCTGGGCAGCGGTCATCAGCCGCTGGTCAACAGCCAGCTCCGGGAGTCCGTGTTCACGCCGCACCTGATTGACCAGCGCGGCGATGTCCTGGCGCGTCTGCTCCAGGTCGGATGCCTGTTCCGAGGCGTGGCCGGTGTAGAGTGCGCCGCTCTCGATCCGCACCGCGTCGTCCCAATAGACGTTGAAGTCCAGAGCCTCGCCCACATCTGCCAGTTTCACATAGTTATTGCCGTTGATGAGGTACGCCTCCAACTGGATCTGCTCCCCGTCCAGATAGAACTGGTGGGTGCTGCGAACAGCCGTCAGGACTTCCTCCGCCGCGTGCGCCGCAGGGCCCGCCAGGGCCATGCCCAGCACGATACATGTGGATGCCAGCAGGATATTTTTCTTTCTGCTCATGACTTCGCTCCTCCTTATTGTCTGGAATTGCAGCTTTCTGCAAGCACACAATACCGGAAGAGCGGACGGAAGTCGAGAGAAATAAGAGCGCCTGCATGTAGAAATTCAGAGGGGAAAACAAAGCAGATCAACTAAATTTCCACTGCCTTGACGCACCAGCGGTAGTCTCTCTGGTTCATCACACAGGTGTAGAGGGTGATCATGTTTTCCGTGGTGGCGGCGAGGCCGCTTCGGTCGGTCTCCAAGACTTTAGAAACGGACACCACCTCATAGGTGCGGGTCCCCAGCTTGGTGGTCAGGGTGATCTCATCCCCCAGCTCCAGGGTATGGATCTTCCCAAAGTGGTTGTTGGTGCCCCTGTTGTGCGCCGCCACCGCAATATTTCCGCGCCAAATAGAGGTTTCCTCGAAGTGACCGGCACCCTTGGCCAGGGTTTTGCTGTCCGTGCCCTCATAGACCTTCACAGTCAAACCGATGGCCGGAATCTTCAGCGTTCCCAAGTGACCCCCAGAGTAATAGAGGTCGCTTGTCACTTCGGTGTAGCCGGTGGAGGGAGCAGATGTTTCCGGGTCAGCAGGGGTATTCACAGTGGGGATCGTACTTCCGGGGACAAAGACCGGGGCGGAGGTGCCGTTGACTGCCGCGCCGGTGGCGGGCATGGTGTCGGGCGCCAGGTTGGGGGTGAGGGGCGTCCCGGTGTTCAGGGTATCGGCGCTGGCGGTACCAAATCCAGGCGGGATCAGGGCGGCGTTTTTACTGACGTCCTCGTTCTTCCTGGCCCCGCCGTCTGCCGTGGCAACCGGCTCGAAGGAGGTGGGGGTGCCGTAGTCCGGATCGCCCGGTGCGTCGATGGAATACTCCAGAGGTCCCGCCGCGCTCGCGGGAACTGTCAAGGCGGCGGTCAGGCACATCAGGCAGAGAAACGCACACAATTTTTTCATTCGGTTTCCTCCTCACTCTCATGCTTCCGTTTGTAGAGCAGGCATCCGCCAATGACGCCGCCCGCAGCGAATACCACACCCAGCGGCACCAGGATATAGGCCCAGTTAAACTGGACTGGACTGCTGCCCGAATCAGGGAGCGGCGCCAGCGGCTCTATGGCTGTGCCCTCGAAGATGGCCACATAGCGGGTCTTATTCAGGGCGATCCGGCTGACAGTACCGCTGTAATCGGCGGTGACCGTGTAGCCGGTCACATAGCTGCTGGTGGCACTGCCGGTGTAGGTGGCGACTGCCGTAAAGCGGTCTCCCATGGCGTAGCCGTCTGTATTGGCGGTGTTGTCCGTCTGCCAGCTGATGTTCTGGAGAGTCAGGGTGCGGCCATTGTCCTCGATGGTCTTGGGGATGTTGGCGGTATCCTGGCTGGCCAGATTGGGGTAGCTCCTGGTGGCAGACACCTCCCTGGTAGAGCTCCCGTACCCGGCCACTTCCACCTGGACGGTGTCCAACTGGAGGGTCAGCACACCGGAGAGACCGTCCTCGGTGATAAACTCTTTTTCCTGGGGGAGCAGGGCCAGCACGGACTCCATGTCCTTGCTTTTGCTCTCCAGAGAGACGGTCTCTGTGTGCTGACGGCTCTCGTTCTCCGGCAGTTCCTGCCGGAGCAGATCAATGAGGGTATAATGGAATCCATCCTGCTCGAAATCAGACCGGGGAATGCCGGCGGGGTTCTCCTCCGGCCCCAGGTCATAATACTTGCGGATCTCTGTGCCATCCTCATTCCGGGACACGGAGGTGGGGTAGCAGACCTCCGGGGGCGCAGATGACTGGGAAATCACAACCGACTCCGCGGCGAAGGCGGAGGGGGACAGTGCCATGGTCAGGCACAGGACCGCGGCACAGAGTGCGAGTTTTCGTTTCATATCAGCTTTCTCTCCTTCCTGTCACATCGACATGCCGTCCATCTCGGGGCTGTTTTGCTCCTGGGCCTCGTTATGGTGCTGGTTGAGTCCCTGATCCAGCTCCATCCGGTAGGCGTCCAAAACGGCCTGGTCGAAGGACTGTTTGAATTCCGGGGTGCAGGGGAAACAGATGTCCCGATATTCGCCTTTGACCTGGCGGCTGGGCATGGAGACGAAGGGGCCGTTTCTGCCCTCCTTCACCTGGACCCCGCGGATGGCGAAGCACCCGTTCAGGTTGACCGAGGCGTCTGCCAGGATGGGGCCCTTGACGCTGGGACGGTAGATCTTCACGTTGATCTGCATGGGCAGCTGCTCAAAATTGGGGTTCTGATGGTTGATAGTCTGTTTCATCGCTCACTTCTCCCTTTCTCTTTTTTCAGCCGTTCCAGGGTGTGGATGGCTATCCGGTCATACTCCCAGGGTTCTACCTCCAGGGAGAGGTAGGCGCCCTGCTCGTTGATCCCATCGGCTCGATATTTCAGCACTAAGGGCATCGGCTCGGTTTTGCGGTTCAGAATGCCGGGAGATACCCAGCCTGTCCCGGCCACATAGACCTGGCGGATAGCGGACTGGGCCTCGCCGGACAGATTCAGCCATAAAAATTTCCCCTGAAGGTCCTGCGGCAGACCCTCCGGGGATGGAATGGGCTCAATCACATTGCCTTTGATGCGATAGCGCAGGCCCATGGCTGTGATACAGACGTGAGTGGCATTGGCGGCCTCTGGCTCCTGGGTCCAGAGGGGAAAGCAGCTGTAGTCCGAGGCCAGCACATCTTCTCCTTCCTGATCGTCCGGGAACAGGGGCAGGCACTTTACCAGCTCCAGGACATGGATTCCGTCTGTGAGCCCCAGCACTCTGATCCCGGCAGCAGGCAGGGATTGGTAGCGGGCCAGAGCCTCCTCCAGTGTGGAATACTGCTCCACGCTCCGGCCCTTTCGCAGAGATCGCTTGGGGGGCAGGCGCAGATCGTCAATGGTGTAATAGGAAATGTTCATGTCTATCAATCACCTCATTTCATGGTCATCCCGCCCATCGCGGGGGAGTCGTTGTTCTGTTCCTGTCCTTTCAGCTCCATCAGCTTTTCCTTTGCCCACTCCGGAAGGAATTCGTCCTTCAGCGCACCGATAAAGTCCGTTCGGTTCCAGCGGGTCATCTCTCCGTCCCCCAGACAGGTACAGCGGACAGAGCGTCCAATGGCTTTGGGGCTACAGCCAAATCCGTCATGGGCGTACCAGAGCTGGGCACGGGCGTTCCAATAGGACTCCTTCAGGGTATCTGGGGAGAGTACCAGCACCTTTCCTTCGTAGTCCAGTTCTTCAAAGGAGCTTGGCTCGCACTGGTCAGGACCGAAGAGTCCCAGCGCCTGATATGCCGTGCGGTATTGGTCCACCACTCCATCCAGTACAGCGGAGCGGGTTGGCACCACAAAGCTTAGATTGTGGAGTTTATCTGGTGGGATATAGATTTGACTGGCCCATGCTTTATTCTCGGAACTGTACTGGCCACCCCATTCCAATTGCTGAACCGTGTTGGCCAGCACCCAAGCTGTCCGCTTATAGCCGAACTCTTGAAGCACCCCCGTCAGGCATTCCTTGTCCAGATGGGCGCCGTCGTAGTGCTGTCGTACGGCTTTCTGAATGGCATCTTTGCAGTCAATGTTCTCCAGGTAACTGGCCCGCCATAGAGACTGTTCTCCCCGTCGGCAGGCTTCCTCTGCGGAATAGGGATAGAGGTACGTCTCACGCATGATCTTCCTCCCGGCGCAGCTGCCGCCGGAGGGCGTCCAGATCCACATGGCCCTCCTGGAGCATGGAGCGGAAGCCCTCGTCGAACTCCTGCAACGGGTCTTCCTCCCTGTGCTCGCTGGGGTCATCATCTTCTGCCTTGGATACGATCACCCGGCCATCCTCCGCAACGGCCTCCAGGCTGTCTGCATCATCCAGTCCGGCCAGTTCCAGTAGACAGGCGGGGATGGTCAGACCGGGATCGTCCATTTCATCTTCCTCGTCAATGGTGTCCTCACACTCGGGAAATTCCGCCCCTTCCTGGCTGAATACCGCCAGCTGGAGGAGCAGAGATGCGGCAGTGGAGGTGAGGAACTGGAGAAGGTGCAGGCATTCCAGGGTACTCAATGCATTCCGTGCCGCCAGGACATATCCGCCGCCTGTGTGGAGGATCAGCTCCTCCGCGTCCGCAAGGCCGGAGAGCTGGAGGGCAGCGCGGGGGATCGTCAGGGTCTTGTTCTCAGGATTGTGGTAGAGCTTAAAATACATAGGTTTCATCAAATTCTCCCTTCTGAAAGTCAAACAGATTGATTTGTGTTGTGGCATGAGCGCGCTCCGCCATGTCATAGTTGGCGATGAGCAGCTCGGAAAATTGGCAGTTAGGGTCGTATCGCTGTCGAATGTTGTTCAGCCGGGTCACCGGCTCGATCTGGATGCCGGGGGCATCGTACAGCCCTCGGATGAAGGCGTCGTCGTTGTAGGACAGCAGGAACTTGCCTTCCATGGACAGCAGGGCATCCCGCAGGCGGATGTGGTCCCGTTCCGTGAAGCCGTCCTCACCGATGTTCTGGTAATACCCCTCTGTAGCGTGGTAGGGCGGGTCGCAGTAGAAGAAGGTCACTGGGCGGTCATAGTGCCGGATCAGTGTTTGGAAGTCTTGGTTTTCCACCACCACATCCGCCAGCCGTCGGTGGGCCTGCTCAATGAGCGGGAAGTTGCTCCACATATCGTGAGGCTGGCTGGCAAAGCTGGTGAGAGCGGCGGCGTAGCTCTGGCGGATGACTTGATAAAACCAGGCTGCCCGCTGAATATCTGTGGTGCGCTTGCGGCGCAGAGCCAGGCGCGCCCGGTCGAAGTCCTCTCTGGAATTGAGGACATATTTCAGAGCGTTGATCAACAGATCCGGCTTGTCCCGCACACAGCGGTACAGATTGGCGAGGAGGCCGTTGTAGTCGTTGTAGACCTCGAAGTCGTTGCCGGGGGCTTTATGAAACAGCACCCAGCCGCCGCCTCCGAACACCTCCACATACCGCTCATAGAACAGGGGAAATCGCTTCACTACTTCCTCCCGGAGAGCTTTCTTCCCGCCCACCCAGCTCATAAAACTGTTCAGGGGGGATCACCGCCCTCGCCAAAGCTATCCAGGGATTGCTCCAACCCCCGGATAGCGGCCTCCAGACCATTTGCCATCTTCCGAAGTTGACGGATGGTAGTGTAGACCTCGCCGGCAGTCTGGGCATAGAAGTAGCCGCTCCGGTCGCTGGCAATGGGGATTCCCCGGCGCCGCAGCCGGTTGACGATCTTCCGCAGATCCGTGCTGCTGACACCCAGCGCCCGCTCCAGTTCCGCACTCCCTACTCGGTATGCGCGTCCAAGGCAGGCTCCTTTTAAATAGTCCAGCAATTGTTTTTCATGCATTTTCGTTTCCTTTCCGGAGCCGTTTTTCCGAAAAAGGGCACAAAAAAAGAGGGGCCGTTTCCCCCTTCGGAAAACGGCCCCTGTCTAATTTGACTGATTACATGGTCATGTCAAACTCTGGCTGTGGCTCCGTGCGCTCATGGTGGAACTCCTGTTCGTTGCGGCGGATGTATCCGGTCTCAGCGGTATTCAGGAGGTAGCCCTGCTGCTCCAACTGGGCCTCCCCATACACTTTCAAGTCAATGCTCCCTTGCAGAACAGGGTCCCGGAACATCGTATCACCCTGTTTCTGCAACACCTCCTCTCCAAACCGTCCTGTCTCGGTTGTCGGGCAGTAGTCATAGCAGTTCAAGTTCGACGCGATGTCCAGCGCCAGTTTTAAGTCGTGACAGTGCTCATACTCCAGCGCCGCCCGGAATTTTTCCAGAAAGTGTTGCTCTCCCTGGCCCTGCTCCTGGAGCACATATCCCAGGTCATTTCCATCGTAGATCAGATCTGCCAGATCCTGATACTCGTCCAGACCGATGGACAGTTCCGGAAGGGAGCACCGCACATCCAGAAGGCTGCACTCCTGAAGTGTCTGAACCTGCAGTTCCCGCAGGGCCAGCCGGATTTCGTCCATCCGCCCCTTCTCGTCGATGGTGCTGTCCGGCAGGCACAGCCAGACGCCCTCCGGCACGGCGGGGGAGGCCAGTTTCAGCCGCAGGCTCCAGTCAGTGTCTGGCAGCCTGTCCAGATTGGAGCCGTCATAGAACTGCTTGGGCTCTTGCCTGGGGAGCACCACGAAACAGTCCCCCACGAAGATTCCCAAGTGGCTGTCCTCATAGTTCCACCCGATCTGCTCCAGATTGGCATAGGGGATGAGGTCAGGCTGACCGGCTTCGTATCGCAGGTAGTATTCCCCCAGCTGTTCGTAGCTCCCCGCCGGGCAGATCACCTCGTAGTCCGGGAGGGCCAGCAGGAGGTTGACGGCATCCCTTGCCGTATTTGGATCCATCTTCCGAACCGCCAGCTCTCGCTCATCGCCAGCCTTTTCAGATAACGCCTTCAGCTGGCCCCTGGAGATGATGGCTGCTGCCAGCTGGGTCTGTTCCTTTACCGACAGAGTTTCCAGCCGGTTCAAGATCCACTGGCGCTCCATACTTTTACTTTCCATCATGCCATCTCCATTCCGCCCCAGGCGGGGGCTTCCTTTTGCTCCTTCCGAAATACTGGCAGCTGGCCGCTATCCTTCCGTCGAAGCAGTCCATAGTCCGTAATAGACGCATGGTTCTCCTCCAGCATCCGCTGTCCAACCCGGGCGGCCTGTCCGGTCTGGAACAGTTCCTCCGGCAGATCCGGATACTTCTCCCGCAGGATCAGCTCCGCATAGTCCCAGGTCGCCGCCACATCCGGTCGTAGTTCATAAGCATCCAGACCGTGCATCAGCTGGATGGCATCCTGCAGGTGGGGGTGCCCGGCCACAGACAGCAGAGCCTTGTACTTGACCCAGTCCGCCTCATGCCAGCTCTGCTTTTTCTGCGCCAGGTTTGTTGCGAATTCGCTTGCCATGCCGATGCCGCTCTCCTGTTCGATGGCGTCATCGACCGCATCTCGCAGAGAGGGGATCTCACAGTCGATACAGCGGAAGGCGCACTCGTCCAGCGAGGCCGCGTCTACCTCTCCCACTGCCCGCCAGATGTCGGCGTCTGAAGCGGGGAGGTTCAGGATAGTGGTCTTATCGTTATCATAGCTGGGATCGTCAAAAAATCCCTTGCGTACCTCCAGCACCACCGGGGCGCTGGGGCGGGCAAAGCAGAACATCTCGCCCTTCCGATATACCTCTTTGAAGTCACTGCCAGGCTCCGCGTAGCCCCGGCTGGTGAACACACCGCTGTGCTCCTCCTGGTGCTGTTCCCCCAGCAGCTCCAGCAACCTCTCCCGAAAGCTGCTGTCCTCCTCCATGGTATCCACCAGGGCCATGGCCTCCTCCGAGAGCATCTCACCCTCATACAAAAGCGCCCCAAGTTCCTGCGTGTCGGAGACTTGGGGCGCCAGAAGGCAGATATCCGCATTGAAGGTCAGGTTGATGAAGCGGGAGAGGGGAAAGGGAGCAGTGTGGTTTTCCTTCTCGATCTGGAGCAGGCCGTCCAGCCCCATCCGGTCATCCTCACCCAGCATGGTCAGCCGGAGGGCCAGCAGGTTCAACTCCAGCAGATCCACATTCCGACCGATCATATCCGCTGTGATACCAGGATAGCGGATCCTGGTCAGCTCATTGCGGCAAGTTTTGACGTCCTGGACACGGGCCTTCTGGAGCGCGTCACAAAGCTCCGCCTGGGTACACGGCATCGTCAGCACTGCGGAGGTCTTATAGCTTTCGGGCCCGCCGCTGCTGATCTCCACCTCGAAGATCTTCTTATCCAAGGGTCATCCCTCCCTCTGTCTGTTCCTCTCTCTGAATTTCATAATTGGCAGGATCCGCCCCAGGAACATCCCAGCCCGCCATGCTTCCGATCTCCATGGCCTGCCGCTGGGCGGGGGTGACGCCTAACCGCTCATTCAGCTCATCCGCCAGCTCCACGTTGCGCTCCTTGTCTCCGGTATCCCACTGGGAGGGATAGTAGCCGGACTCGCCCCGCCGGATGCAAATGAGCTGGCCGGTTGTCTGTAGGGTGGAGAAACACTCCGCCGGCAGGCCCTCGGCAACCTTGGGGGCGAACCGCTCCTGCTCCGTCTGGATACTCCAGTTCTCGCTGTTCCACAGATGGATGTACAATTCACCGCCGTCCACACGGATTTGTTCCAGATCCATGCCCTCTCCCCAGCCATCCGATGCCTGGCCGGTGAGGTACTCCTTTAAAGTGGAAAGTTCCTCCGGGGAGAGTTCTCCAACTACCCGGCACTCCGCCACGCCCCAGAGTTGGCCGCTTCGCTCCTCCGCAGTGAACTCCGCGGATCGTACCTTGATATTCAGGCTGTCCTGTTTATCGTACCAGCGCATAACGCCCCGCTCTTTCTCCTCCGGCATCCGGTTTCTGACCAGGGCACCCTGGATCTGATCCTCGTAGTCCAGCAGCGTCCGGCCGTCCCATTCCTCACCCGTCTCGTCTATATCGCCCCACTCGTCCCGCCCATAGAAATCGGCGGTCAGGGGCATATAGAGTTTGAGCAGGGTTGGCTCCGGCGGCTGGACAGAGAATTGTTCCTCTCCCAACGCCAGTTTTCGAATGGCCCCATCCCCCATGCGCGTGTGGAACCGTCCTTCTTCATCGATCTGTTCCAGCGTCCCAGTAGATATGTGTTCTGGGTCATCCAGCTCCCAGCATATAACTTGGCTCCCACGTGGGAACTGTTCCCGCAGGAATGCCAGCCATTCTTTTGATATCGTCCGCATATTCTGCCTCCTTTGCTCTTTCGTAGATCACTCACATCTCTATGGATGGGCCGTCCTCCTGCTCCTCATCCCAGTCCTCACCGAGCAGATCCTCCAGATCAGGCGGTTCACTGTATTGGACCGTGTCGTTCTCCAAGTCCTCCTTTAGGCTGCGGAGGACGGCCTCTTGATTCCCGGTCGGTAAGTAGAGCCATTGTCCATTCGTATCATAGATATAGATGTATTCGATCCCAGCCCAATCTGCCGCATCGTACAGTTCCTCGAAGGTTTTTATAGTGGCCTCCCAGCCGGGACAGTCCCCATCTCTCCGATAGGCCAACGTCACTCCTGGCTGTGGAGCAATGAAATCGTGGCGTCCGGGGTCAGGAGAGAGTTTTTCTCGAAGATAGTACAGATCTCCCAAAGCCAATAAAGCGTTTACTTTCTCCGATGTATCATAGTGTTTTACAAGGGTCGCGCCGGTATCTTCCGGGTATCCGTTGAGCTGACAGTATATCGTGAGGTACTGGTCATCTCCAATTTGCCTTGCGATATAGCTGCGTGTTCCCATTAAAGTCCTCCCATCTCGAGGCCTGCCTCCGGACCGTCCAGCTCCTGATGGAGCGTTTCTACTGCGTCGGCGATCACCGGATCATTCCGAAAACTCTCCAGCTTACGGTAGTCTTCAAAGAATACCTGCTCTTCATCCAGAAAGCACACCAAGTCCACCGTGGCGATCTCGTCCTTGGTGACGCCCAGCCTTTTCTCAGGCCGGTCGCTGTCTTGGTAGAGCTGTATCGCCCCATCCAGTGTCAAAGCCCTGTGGATCTGCTCCTTCGAAGTGTTGCAGTCAGTCATCACGAACCAGGAATAGGTGTGAGGCTTGCTGGGGTCCGCAGCATCCCGCAGGGCCTGCTTTCCGGCCTCAGTGAGACCATAGTTGCAGGTGCGACGGGGGTTCTCCTCGCCGGCAACATCCAGAAGAATGTCGTCTACCGCTTTTTTCACCGCTGGATCGTCTGTCAGGGTCTCGTACCGGAAGCCGGTGGTGTTTCGGTAGGGCAGTTCTTCTCGAATAGTCTGGAGATACCGCTGGGGATCACAAAATTCCTGCTGCTCGCCGCTGGCATAGGTCACTCGGCCCACCAGTTTCTCCTGCCTGGCCATCTCCTGCTGGCGCAGGTCGTAGCAATACAGATACCCTTGATAATCCCCTGGTCTTGGGGTACACCGCAGGCAAAATCGGTAATGTTCTGTCTCCGCAACAAACCCGTAGACGCGGTCGTTTTCTGAGATCTCACCTCCGTTGTGCCAGCAATAGGTGTTCATGGCCGCCAAGTTCTTCAGTGGACCGCTTTGCCGCATGGCATCCACAAATTCCTGCAGGGCCTCCTTGAATTCCGGAGTGTTAAAGTGGTCACCGTTGTGGGGCCACCAGGTGTGATAGAAGCCCTTCCCGCCGGAGCCGAAGTCCATGCGGAGGTGGCCCACTGTGCCCAGTGCCTCGTCCCGCTCATCGTTGGAATAGAAAAGGCCCGCCTCCTCAACGGAAGCAGGCCGCAGGTCAAAGGGGGGCGTCTGTTGGAAACTACTTTGTTTTTTCACTTCGATCACCTCGTTTCTGTTTTTTGAACACAACCAATACCACAACTTGTGATGAAAGTCTACTACAAATCGTGGAGAAAATTCAGGTCATCCGTATCCCTATCTCTGGCTCCGGTGACTCCATGATCTGCTCCAGGTATTTGGGATCCACTACGACTTCTGATTCATTCCTGCCGTTGAAAAAGGCAAGAATGTGTTCCTTTGAAATCTGAGCCTCATAGACGGTGCCCTCCTCACCAAAGCGGTGGGCAAACCACTCCGCCGTATCCCGGTCCAACGTCCAGGACAGTGCTTTGATGTTTTTGGCATTATAGGAAGTCACACCGCGGTAGACGGTCACAGGATCCTCCAGCGACTGATAAACTGCGTACTCCTCCTCGTCCATCAGAAGTTCCGGCGGGACAGAATGGAATAGAGCCAACAGTTCTCTTTTGCTCACATTGCGGTCTTGGTTTGGGCACTCCTCCAAAATCCACGCATGAGCCAGCAATTGGCCCAGATTCTCCTGTGAGAGGACTGGGGCAGAAAATTTGAGAAAAGTCAGATAATAGGGCTTGTTAAGGAGGAAAAATACCTGACAGGCGTTTTCAGCACTGTCGATCTGTTTGCCCACCATCTCCTTCCATTTGGCATAGTCTTCTTTGTTGTGGAGCAAGTCGACAACAGTGATATTGCCATCCTCATTTTGAGCAGCGGTAACCCCGGTACTTGTAAACGGGTGGCTGACGATAGCTGGTGAAAATGAAGTTTCTGCGATTGGCATATCCAAGAGTACATGAGCGATCATCTTCACCCTGGCAAGATCGGTTTCCTTCCGCATCAGGAGAGTCCCCCCATCCCCATGGACTCATCCTGCTCTCGCTGGTATTGTTCTGCGGGCTCCTTCCGCATCAGCTCATCCAGTGACAAAGTTCCCTGATAGGCAATGTAGCCCCGCTCTGTGAAGATTCCCTGTTCTTGCTGGATGCGTTGCTGGCCGTACTTCTCATAGTCATAAAAGGCGTCCAGATTGCTGTCGTAGTCGAAATGGCCGGAGTCCTGGATCATATATCTGCCGTACTCACCTGGCGTATGGACATTGGGGACGAAATCGAACAGGTCCAGATTCTCCGCCAGGCGGCGAATCTCAGCCGCGCTCTCCGGATTTGCATAGGCCACCACAGCCTCCAATTTGGCTCGATCTGCCTGCGCCAGCTTTGAGATGGCGGCGCACATGGCATTGAGATCAAAGACGCTTTCCTGCTCCAAGGGACAGGCCGTTTCAACAGCGGCAGGCAAGTTGTTGATTTGGATCTCCAATGTTGCGAAATCCTCACTCTCCATTCCATCCCGCCAGAGCATCCGCTCGATCTGGCGCTCTGATGTGGGCAGGTACAGCCAAACCGCCTCGCGGCTGTCGTCGCTGTCGTGGATGGACCTCAGTGAAACAGTCATCAGGCTCTCCTCATATAGATACTCCGGGAAGTTTCTTCCCTGATAGATCCGGCTGAGCTGCATCCCGTTGTCGTAGACGACGCCGTAGGGAGTGACGGTACCCTCATTTTCCGAGATCAGGAGCAGAGCGGTCTCCATACTATCCAGTTCCTCCAGCTCCTCCGTGGAGACGCATCCGCCGTGGAGGTTCATGTAGTGATCCCGGCCAATCTGCTCCAAGTCGGAAAAGTCCGTAATGACCGTGGCCTGCTGACAACAAAAGGTCAAATTGATGAGGTCGGTCATATCGGAGAGTCCCATTTTCGCTGCCATTCCTTGGAACTGGGCCAGCTCCCCGTCAGAAAAACTGTCCAACCGCTTGACGAGGTAATCCAACTCGTCCACATTGATTCTGTGCCCCTCCAGGCATTTCAGACTGGGAACGCAGCCTTCGATCTCCTTCACCATACAATCCTTTGCCCGCGGGTCTCCGATATCCAGCGCCTCCAGCATCTTGATCGTGTCGTTGTATTGATCCTGCGGGATGGGGAAGGGGATAGTGACCAGGCCATATTCCAAGTGATCAGCGTTATACAAAGCCGCTTTGATCCTCATGCTCCAACTCCTTTTCGTTCAGTTTTTTTACTCTGGTGCGCATACAGTCATCCTCGCCGCCCCAACAGAGGAAACCGTGGGCGGGATAGGGGCAGCCCTCGCAGCGGGAGAACTGCCGGCACACTGGTTTTTGTTCCGGCTCCGGGGCATAGCCGGGCGCATAGTTGATGTGGAGCAGCCATTTCTTCACACTACTCCACTTAGGAGGCGGTTGATTGACCACCCCGACATAACTGTTCAGTTTTTTGGGATCCACACGGAGCACCTCACTTGCTTTTTCTGCTCTGAAAACAAAAAAGCGGGGGCCGTATTCTGTCCGATGGCAGATGATACGGCCCCCGCCTTGTTCAGCGTAGGATCTATAAATTCATTTGTGGTTCCTGACTCTGGGCCTGCTCCAACCGGCTCTGCAGATCCGGGACGGTGTACTCGATTTTTGTTCTGGCCTCCTGAATGGCTTTTTGCTGCTTGTAGTCCAGCTCCGGGCCTTCATAGAACCAATGCTCCGCGGCGCGGTACAATTCTGTGAGTTCCTCCAGGGTAAATAACTGCGCTCTGGGGATCAGGCCGGAGCGGACAGCAAAGTCCTGCTTGGCGCTCTGGAAGTCATCTTCATAGTAGTGACCGTGGCTGACTCCAGTTCGGTCATAGTCCCAGATCCAGGTTACAAATTGATACCCCTGGCCATTTTCTCGTTCCTGGCCTGCCAGCACCGCGCCGCCGAAGTCCGCCAGCAGGCGGAAGTCCTCATGCAGGCCAGAGGCATGGAGCAGGGGGGCGTTTTGCATCGTTTCCACATAACTGTATACCTCGTCCGCATCCATGGCCACCTGATGGTACAATTCACTGGCCTCCTCGTTTTGACTACCGGCTGGCAGTAGGAAGACGTCGCTTGCCGGGGACACATAGAGAACCGGCTGGCTGTGGAG
>NZ_NFKI01000162.1 GCF_002160305.1 Pseudoflavonifractor sp. An184 | reverse complement strand
ACTTAGATGTTTCAGTTCAGGCGGTTCCCCACGTACGCCTATTTGATTCAACGCACGTTGACAGAGTATTGCTCTGCCGGGTTTCCCCATTCGGAAATTCCGGGATCAAAGCCTATGTGCGGCTCCCCCAGACTTATCGCAGCTTGTCACGTCCTTCTTCGGCTCTCGATGCCAAGGCATTCCCCTTGCGCTCTTATCAGCTTGACCTCGTCGAAGCAAAGTCCATTCCGTTCAGAACACCCTCTCAGGTATTCCTCACTTCATTCCCTTGCTTCTCCTCTTCCTCGCGAACCCGCTTGCGCTGGGCTTCGCTCGGATAGATTCTGGTTCTCATCAAGAATTATGCAGGCTTCAGATTCGGTTCATTGTAGTTTTGTGTTACCCTTTTAAAAGTCCACAAAAGTTTACTTTGTTACCTCTCTGTTGCTTGCTCGCAATTTCTTGCTTGCATTCACTGTTCAGTTTTCAAGGTGCAGACCTCTGATCCTTCTTCAAGACCAGATTGAAATGCT
>NZ_NFKI01000161.1 GCF_002160305.1 Pseudoflavonifractor sp. An184 | reverse complement strand
ACCCTTTTAAAAGTCCACAAAATTTTACTTTGTTACCTCTCTGTTGCTTGCTCGCAATTTCTTGCTTGCATTCACTGTTCAGTTTTCAAGGTGCAGACCTCTGATCCTTTTCAAGACCAGATTGAAATGCTCGGACGTTTGCCCAAACACTTCAATCTATTCTTGGTGGAGGTTACCGGACTCGAACCGGTGACCCCTTGCTTGCAAAGCAAGTGTTCTACCAGCTGAACTAAACCCCCAACGACGCGCTACATTTTCTGCGGAAAATGAGGCCGCTTCGCGGCGAGCGCGTCTTCAAAGGGGGACCAGTCCCCCTTTGAGGAACCCCCTGGTCTCCGACGGGGTTTTTGTTCCTCGCATACTCACCACTTGATAACCGCTTGAAGCTTTCTTTGCTTACTTTCTTTCTCGAAAGAAAGTAAGTGGTGGGCCCAAGTGGACTCGAACCACCGACCTCACGATTATCAGTCGTGCGCTCTAGCCAGCTGAGCTATGGGCCCGTTCAGAGCCTGACGCAGCGTGCGCCCTCTAA
>NZ_NFKI01000160.1 GCF_002160305.1 Pseudoflavonifractor sp. An184 | reverse complement strand
CAGTCCCTTGGCTGGCGCAGCCCGTTGGACTTCAGACGCTGCCTGGGCCTGGCTGCTTGATCTTTTCTTCTATGATCTGTTTTGGTCCAGCTTTTTGTCCGCAGCCCCCAGAAAGGGTCTGCTGGCTGGCGGGAATTGCGATGCCGTAAACAATGAATACGGCGGAAATAGTGGCAGCAAAATGATAACAGTTTGATAACTCTGCGCCACAGCCCTGGCTATTTCTCATTTCTGTGGTATCGTGTGTCGTTGCAAAGGAGGCGACACATATGCGCAAAACACTGGAAGAGCTGTTCTACGGAAACCTCACCCCAAACGAACAGCAGATTACCCCGGACTCTCCGCTGCAGCAGGCCATGGACCAGGCGGAGAAATACGAAGAGAAGCTCACCTCCCTGCTGGAGGGAGAGGAGAAAAACATGCTCCTGCGGCTCCTCAACGCAGAGAATGAGATCGGAAGCACCCTGGCCCTGGAGAACTTCATCCTGGGGTTCCGGTTGGGGATGCGCCTGGCCATTGAATCCCTGGACGAGGACGACGGCAGTCTGTCCGCCCTCCCAGAAGGGC
>NZ_NFKI01000016.1 GCF_002160305.1 Pseudoflavonifractor sp. An184 | reverse complement strand
TCGGGATTGAAACGCCTCCGGGCGAAGTGAATTCGCCCTTCGGCAAATTCCTCCGCCTGCGGCGGTGGAATTTACGGCGCAGGCGCCGTTGCCCGCGCAGAGCGCGGGCTCCTGGGCAAGCCCCGCAGGCTGGAAGCTGGGAGCGGTTTCTTACAGGCGCTTCTCCAGCTCCGCCTTCCGGGCCTCATAGCCGGGCTTGCCCAGGAGGGCGTACATGTTGTTCTTATAGGCCTCCACGCCGGGCTGGTTGAAGGGGTTGACCTTCAGCAGGTAGCCGGACAGGCCGCACACATACTCGAAGAAGTAGATGAGATAGCCGGTGACCGTCTCGGACAGGGCGGGCATCTGGATGCGCACGTTGGGCACGCCGCCGTCCACGTGGGCCAGGATCACCGCCCGCATGGCCTGCTCCGCCACGAAGGACAGGGGCTTGCCGGACAGGAAGTTCAGCCCGTCCACATTCTCTGGGTCGTTGGGGATGAGGAACTCCCCCTTGGGGGCAAACTGGACCACCGTCTCCAGCATGAGTCGCTCACCCTCCTGGATATACTGGCCCATGGAGTGCAGGTCTGCGGTGTACTCCACGCTGGCGGGGAACAGGCCCTTGCCCTCCTTGCCCTCGCTCTCGCCGTAGAGCTGCTTCCACCACTCGGCGAAGAACCGGAAGCAGGGCTCGTAGCAGGCCAGCAGCTCCACCTTCTTGCCCCCCTCGTACAGGGCGTGGCGGGCGGCGGCATACTGCCAGGCGGGGTTGTCCGCGCCGGGGGCGGACAGGGCCTCCATGGCCTGAGCCGCGCCGTCCATCAGGGCCTCAATGTCGATACCGGCCACAGCGATGGGCAGCAGGCCCACGGCGGTGAGGACGGAGTAGCGGCCGCCCACCTCGTCAGGCACCACAAACTCCTCATAGCCCTCCTGGTCGGCCAGGCCCTTCAGGGCCCCGCGGGCCTTGTCGGTGGTGGCGTAGATGCGCTCCCGGGCGCCCTCCTTGCCGTACTTCTCCTCCAGCATCTGCTTGAAAATGCGGAAGGCCACGGCGGGCTCGGTGGTGGTGCCCGACTTGGAGATCACGTTCACCGAGAAGTCCCGGTCGCCGATGAGGGAGATGGTCTCCAGCAGGGCGTCGGTGGACAGGCCGTTGCCGGCGAAGAGAATGTCGGGGGTATTTTTCTGCTTCAGGTTATAGTTGGGGGAGCCCAGCAGTTCGATCACCGCCCGGGCGCCCAGATAGGAGCCGCCGATGCCGATGACCACCAGCACCTGTGACTGCTGCTGGATGCGCTTGGCCGCCGCCTGGATGCGGGCGAACTCCTCCTTGTCATAGTCCCGGGGCAGGGTCACCCAGCCGGTGAAGTCGCCGCCGGGGCCGTTGTGCTCCGCCAGCATCCGGGCCGCCTCCCGCAGGGCCTCCTCCCGGCTGGACAGATAGTCCTGGGGCAGGAATCCATTCAATTTTGACAGATCAAGGGTCAGCATGATGAAGTCCTCCTTCAAGCATCAAAAATATACGCCCTTAGTATAACATAAAGCCGGGAGTTTGCCACAGAAAAAGGAAAAATTCTCTGGGATTTTTTACCCCCTCCAGGCGGAGAAATCAGAAAATTCGAAAAAAGGGATTGACAAAACCTGTGCGGCCAAGTATAATAATCCATGCTGTTCGGACGATTAGCTCAGCTGGTAGAGCATCCGCTTGACGTGCGGGAGGTCACAGGTTCAAGTCCTGTATCGTCCACCACAAAAACCGCTGTTTTCGAGAGAAAACGGCGGTTTTTTGTAACTTTTAGCTTGCTTTTTCAAATCAAGAGACCATGCGTTTTCCGCATGACCACAGTTTCAGCCACAGACAGAGAAAACATGGGCCTCCGGAGGTGTTCTGCCTCCGGAGGCCCATTTGTGTATTACGCCGGATCGCCTTGGTCAACCCGCCAGTTCAGCCCGTTTTCCCCGTTCTCTCTCAGCGGTGAGCTCCGCCTTCATCTCCCGAATCAGTTCGGCCAGCTTTTCCTCACACTCGGCCTCTGTTTTCGCGTACACGTTCCGGGACATGCGCCTCCCGTTGATCTTTGGGGAGTAGCGACCCTCCCACAGGTGATCGTTGATCTGAGAGATACACCCGGTGCCCGGTTTACGGTACTTGCCCTTGACCGGCTGAAAGGCAGTCCTGCTGGGCGGTTTCAGTTCCTTTTCTTGCGGCGGCTCTGTCCCGGTGATGGCCCGGTCGATATTGTCCGCCGCCTTCTGCCGCATTTCGTCGGTGATATGGGCGTACACGTTCAGCGTGGTGGCACTGGACACATGGCCGATGACCGTGGATAGAGTTTTTACATCCATCCCATGCTCCAGGGCGCTGGTGGCAAAACCTATACGACCCGGAGCGCACTAAGGACCAGGAGGTTGACCGCACAAAAACAGACTTCGTCCGCTTCGTGCTGGGGAGTGTACCGGCCTAAAATGGGGACACCCAAGACCGCTGCATGCGTCCTGGTCATTTCCATTATGTAAAGTACCTTGTTATGCGCCTGATGTTAAAGGCCCAGCGAAAACGGGAAAATCCCGGCGCTGTCCTCGCAGACAGCTTCATTTTTTCCGGCGAGGCGGGGTATTTTCAAGGCCAGGGACCCCAACGCTGTGACCCGCCGTGTCAAGCGGTTTATGAAAACCCATGATCTGCCCGACCTCTCTCCCCACGACCTGCGGCACAGCTACGCCACCCTGCTTTTAGGCAACGGGGCCGATATTCAGAGTGTTCAACAGATTTTAGGCCACGTCAACACAAGTACGACTCTCAATTTCTACATCAAGACTGATTTGCGGCAAATGCAGGAGGCCGCCAGGAAACTGACAGAGCCATAAAATATACCGGCGGGGCAGTGCCCCGCCGGGTATTCTTTGTCAATACAATTGCAGAAACAAAGTGTACATAGAATATCCTAAAACTCGAAATTTGTGATATAGGTCTTTCCTCGTGATTTCATCCTGTTTCGAAGAGAATAGGCGGACTGTGCCATTCGCCCGGAGGGTCAGGCTTTATCTGAGTGGTTCCCATCCGGTCCTCACACTTGGAGGAATTCCAGGCTGCCCTGGGTGATGCACCGGCCGCTCTGCCGGTCAAAGAGCATGATATTGTCGCTGGAGATGTTCAGGCGCACCTTGGCCCCCAGGGAAAACAGGGTGCTCCCGAACACCACGCCGGTGAGGAGGAAGTCATCCACCCGCACCTTGATGGTGGACTCCATGCCGGTAGGCATGGCGCCGTAGATCTCCCCGTCCAGGCTGCCGGAGTCCTCGATGTCCAAAAACTCCGGCCGCACCCCCAGCACCAGGTCCTGATTGGTGAGCACGGGCTCCTCCTGAAGAGAGTCGTCCTCCTCCACCACCTTGGCGATGTGGTAGCGGAACACCTCGTCCTTGTTGCCCTTCTCCACGTAGTTTTTGTCGGCGGCCTGCTTCCGGCGAAGCTCCGCCCGCTCCTGGGCCTCCCGGTCCCGCGCCTGGAACCAGCTCTTCAGGTCCAGCGGCCGGGCCGGGCGGAATCTGGCCCGGCGGTTCCGGAAGAGGGTGAGGGCCACAGACCCGTCCTCCTGCTGCTCCCCACTGGCCTCCACGAAGTTGATGGAGGGGTTGCCCACAAAGTCGGCCACAAACAAGTTGCTGGGCTGGTGGTATACGGTGAGGGGGGCGTCGTACTGTTGGAGCACCCCGTTGTCAATGAGGCAGATCTGGGTGGCCAGGGTCATGGCCTCCATCTGGTCGTGGGTGACGTAGACGAAGGTGGAACCGGTCTCCAGGTGGAGGCGCTGCAGCTCATAGCGCATCTCCAGGCGCAGCTTGGCGTCCAGGTTGCTCAAGGGTTCGTCCATAAAGAGCACCGAGGGCTCGGGGGCCAGGGTGCGGGCAATGGCCACCCGCTGCTGCTGGCCGCCGGACAGTTCTGCGGGGTAGCGGTCCATAAACATGCCAATCTTTACGATGCGGGATACCCGGCGCACCGTCAGGTCGATCTCCTCCTTGGTCATCTTCCGGACCTCGGTGACCACCTGGCCGTTTTTCACCAGCTCAAAGTTCTCGTTCAGCTCCCCGCCGCCGGCCTGGGCGCTCTTTCGGGCCCCCTCCGCTTTGGCCTGAAGGGCGGTAATTTCGCCGGACAGGTCCTTGCCGCTCTCCACATGGTAGGCAAAGAGTTTTTTTGCGGTAAACAGGGAGATGGTGAAGGCGTCAATGAGCTTCAGATGGGCCTTCTTCTCATCCAGCTTGCCGTTTTTGTCCCGGCACTCCTCCAGGACCTTCACCACCTCGTCGGGCTTTTGCAGAATCTCCGCCAGGCGGGCAGCGTTTTTGGCCTCAAAGTCCACCTTGGGCATGGGCTCTTTCACGTTGCTCAGACCAAAGGCGATGTTGTCATAGACCGTCATGTTGGGCCAGAGGGCATAGTTCTGAAACAAAAAGCCCACTTTTCGCTTGCTGGCTGGAATGTTAATCCCCAGGGCGCTGTCAAAAACAACCTTGTCGCCGATGGTAATGCGGCCGCTGGTTGGAGTCTCCAGTCCGGCGATCATCCGCAGGGTAGTGGTCTTGCCGCAGCCGGAGGGACCCAGCAGGGTGACAAAGGCGTTGTCCTGGATGACCATGCTCAGGTCGTCCACCGCGTAAAATTTTCCCCACCGCTTGGTCACATGTTCCAATCGAATCTCTGGCATAGTTTAACCTCCTATTCCCTTGTCCAGGCTGGCCCCGGTGATCTTGTTCACCAGGGTGTTGCACACCAGGATGGTGATAATCAAAATCAGATTGATGCCGCTGGAGAAGGCGTACAGACCCATCTCGTCGAAGTAGTCCAGGGTGGTGGCCAGGATAAAACCCTGAGTGCAAAGCAGCATGAACAGGGACAGCTCCCGCAGGCAGGTCATAAAGGGGAGCAGATAGCCGCTGATAATGGAGGACTTCTGAATGGGAATGATGATGCGGGTCATGCGCTTGACCCAGGGGATGTTCAGGATCATGGCAGACTCCTCGATCTCCCCGGACAGCTGGAGCATGGAATTCAGAGAGCTTCGGCTGGCAAAGGGGATGTACTTGATGGTGCCCACAATGATCAGCAGGGTGTAGGTGTTGAACAGATTGATGTATTGGTTGGAGAACAGGATAAAAAAGGCCACGCCCACGGCAATGGAGGGCATCAGGTAGGGCAGAAAAGCCACTGAGTTTACATAGTTGGCCAGCTTGCTTCGTCGGTTTTTGGACACGGCGTAGCCGATCATGGTGCCGATGGTGCCCGCCAGCAGGGAACAGCACACGGACACCCAGATGGTCCCTTTGAAGGCGCGCCAGATGGTGTCGTTGTGGAGGATGCCCTTCTGGCCGTACATACCGTTCTCGGTGATGTTCTCGTCGGTGACCCACCATTTGGTGGTCAGGTTGTCTGTGTCCCCGGTGTACAGGAAGGAGTAGTCGCCGGGGTTGGGGAGAAAGGTCTCAAAGGCGAAGGAGACGATGGGGAAGATGCTGGTGAAAAAGGTCACCACGACCAGCACCAGGGCAATGACATATTTGCCCACCCGGCCCAGGTTGATCTTGGAGATCTGCCCGGATTTTCCGGTGACGGTGGTGTAGTTTTTCCGGCTCTGGAGGCTCAGCTGGTTGAGCAGCATGATGGCCACGCCGAAGATCATCATGATGATGGCCAGGATGCTGGCCTCGCCGGTGTATTTGGAGTTCATGGACACGTATTTTGTGGCCAGAGTGGTCAGATTCAAATAATGGGGCACCGGGTAGCTGCCCATGGAGCTGCCGAACACCAGCAGAATGGTGGACAAAATGGCGGGCTTCACCATGGGGAGGGTCACCCGGAACATAATCTTCCACTTTGGAGTGTCCAGGATGGTAGCTGCCTCCTCCAGATTCGCGTCCATATTCCGGAAAATGCCGCCGATGAGGATATAGGCGAAGGGGGCGTAGTGGAGACCCAGCACCACCACGCTGGGGAACAGCCCCAGGCACCACCAGGCGGGCATCTCAATGCCGAGCGTGGCAGCCAGAAGACCGTTGGAAGTTCCCGTCACAGCATTGGAATTGAACATGTGCTGCCACACCACGGCCAGGGTCCACTGGGGCATGATGTAGGGGAAAATGAAAATGGAGCTCAAATACTTCCGCCAGGCCAGATTGGTCCGGGTGATCAGGAAGGCGAACAGACCGCCGAACAGAATGGACACCACACAGGTGCCCACCGCCAGCAGGACGGTGTTCCACAGGGGCTCCCACAGGTTGGTCCGGGCCAAGCTGCTGGTAAACAAGTCGATGTAGTTCACCAGGGTATAGCCGGAAACCTGTCCGGTGAGGTGGGCATCGATGGTGCCCGGGTGGATTTTGAAGGTATCCTCCACGATAGCCACAATGGGGGCCACTGTGGTGACCGTAAGGACAAGGCCCATCAGAACCAGGATCACGTTGTAGGGCTTGGAGAAAAAGGTCTTGATCTTATTGCGCCGCACAACAGATGTGCTTACCTGGAGGGGGGTTGAAGCCATAAAATCTCTCCTTTCTGCCAGAGGTCAGGGCAGAGGGGCTGAAATGGAGGGGCGCCCTTGGACACCGGAGGCTCCAAGGGCGCCGAGAATGCAGCGTGCGCGGCAACTCAGCCGGCCGTGTAGCGGTCCAGCATCTCAATCCAGCTGCCCACGGTGAAGGCCACGGAGGCGCAGTACTCCGGATCTTCCAGCACCAGCTGGCCGTCGGTGGTCCACCAGTCATAGCCGTGGTCGTTGAGGGCCGCGAACTCCACGGTGGTGCCATCCTCAGCCATGCCGCCGGTCTGATGGTGATAGATCTCCTCATTTTCCTCGGCCACCAGGGGGTTGGAGGAGTAGCCGCCGATGTCCTTGCCCCAGGCGGAGAAGCCGTCGGCGGTGCAGGTCATGTAGGCGATGAAGGCGCAGGCGGTCCAGGGCAGGGGGCTGTTGTCGGTGACGAACAGATAGTGGCAGTAGCCGAAGCCGCCGATGCCGGTGTAGCCGTCGTTATAGGCAGCCACAGTAATGTTGTTCTTGGAGACGGTGGCGGACTCCTCCACCGAGCGCAGCTTGGAGTACACCAGCAGGCCGAACTGGTCGGTGGCAGACTGGTCTACCAGAGTGTTGCAGATAGGTCCGTCGTCGGTCTGGGCGTTATAGCTGCCCACCCACAGCTTGATCCAAGCCAGGGCGTACTTGCCGTTCTCACCCAGGCCCAGGCTCTCGGCTTCGGAGGCCATCTCGTCAATGGTGGGCTGGAAGTAAGCCTGCTCATCGGCGGACAGGGCCTCAAAGGCGTCCTTCAGCCAGCCGGCGTAGGTGTCCTCCGTGAGCATGTACAGGAAGTTTTTGCCCACCAGCTCGGAGTCGATGTCCATAAACAGACCGTGGGCGTCCTCTCCCACAAAGTCCCAGCAGTTGTCAAAGGTTTTGGAACCGGTGTTGTTGTACATAAACACCTTGTTCAAGGTCTGCAGAGGCAGATAGCCGTTGTACTCCTCCGCTGTGGTGCCGTTGGCGTCCGCCCAGTCCTTGGGGATGAAGGTGTCCAGAATACCGGTCTGGACCATCTTGGATTCGATCTGGTTGCCGTCCTGGATGAGGGTCATGGCAAAGGTACCGGTGTCCTTCAGAGAATCGGAGGTCAGCTGATCGAAGATTTTGTTGTTCTTGGGCTGCTGCCATTCAAACTCCAGGGTATAGCTGGGATCGATGGACTGCAGGTACTCCACGAACAGAGGCAGAGCGGTGGCGCCGCGGCTGGAGTTGCCCACGCCGTAGAACTTCTGGCCGTTGGACTCTTCAATGGCCTTCTGAGCCAGCTCCTCCAGGGTCATGCCCTGGGCTTCCTGGATGATCTGCTGTGTGGCGGTCAATTCTCCGGTGCCGCCGGAAGAAGCGGGGCCGGAGCTGCCTCCCGCCTGAGAGGTTCCACCGCCTCCGCCGCCGCAGGCGGCCAGAGAGAGGGTAAGGGACGCGGAGAGCAGTAGTGCAAGTGCGCGTTTCATAATGGTTCCTCCTTCGGTATTCTGCATAAAATAGAGTCTGCGGACAGGAGGTCCGCTGGTAAATTTATTGTATCCGCCTTTCCGCCAAAAGAGTAGGGGACAAATCTGCGGTTTTTTGTTCTCCTCTGCTTTTTTCGTCAAATACAATGAAAGACGTCGAAAAAGTGTGCTATAATTAGGCAAAACGGAACAGAATCTGTGGGCAGAGGAGTGAAATGATGAAGAACATGCGCGGTCTTGCTCTGGGATTGGCGGCTGTGCTGCTGCTCTCCGGCTGCGGGGCGGGAGCAGACAGCTCCGGCTCCTCCTTTGCGCCGGCGGAGGAGGACCGCCTAGTGGTCTACACCTCCCACAAGGAGGAGGTGTGGTGGCCCATCGTCCGGGAATTCGAGGAGCGCACGGGAATCTGGGTGGATGTGGTCACCGGCGGAACCAATGAACTGCTGGAGCGCATTGCCCAGGAGGCGGAGGACCCGGCGGCGGATGTGATGTTTGGGGGCGGAGTGGACAGCCTGGAGGTCTATCAGGACTGCTTCGACCCCTACCTGTGTGCCGGGCAGGAGGATATTTTAGAGCGGTACCGCTCAGAGGACGGGCTGTGGACCCCCTTCTCCGCCCTGCCGGTGGTGCTCATCTACAACACCAAGCTCCTCTCCCCCGGAGAGGTAGCCGACTGGGCGGACCTGCTCCAGCCGGAATTTCAGGGCAAGATCGCTTTCACCGACCCCGGTGTGTCCGGCTCCTGCTTCACCGGCCTGGTCACTCTGCTCCAAGCGGTGGGTGGGGACCGGGACGAGACTCTGCGGCAGTTTGCCCGCCAGTTGGAGGGCCGGGAGCTGGACAGCTCGGGGGACATCCTCGCCGCCGTGTCCAGCGGCAGCTGCTGGGTGGGGGTCACGCTGGAGGAGAGCGCCTGGAAACGGGTGCAGGCGGGGGACAGCATCGCGGTGGTCTACCCCCGGGACGGGACCAGCTCGGTACCCGACGGCAGCGCCCTCATCCGGGGCGCCGTCCACCCAGACAACGCCAAGCGGTTTTTGGATTTTACCGTCAGCCAGGAGGTGCAGCAGCTGCTCTCCGACCAGTACCGCCGCCCGGTGCGGGAGGATGTGGGGACCAATCCCGCCCTGCCCGGCCTCTCCGAGGTGGTTCTGGTGGATTACGACCTGGCCTGGGCCAGTGAAAACCACGACGCCATCTTAATGTCCTGGGCCTTCTACCAGGGCGGGGAGGAGGAGCCATGAGACGACTGCTGTCCGCCTCCTTCCGCAACCGGCTGTTCGCCGCCTTGCTGGCCGCCTCCCTGATCCCCCTGCTGCTGTGCTCCGCCCTGCTGCTGCAGATCTTCCGCCTGCGGATGGAGGACCGGGCCCAGGGGGAGGCGGACGGCTATCTGGACAGCGTGGGCCAGACCCTGGACCAGGCCTGCCGGTCCTTTTCCTCCGCCGCGGCCGCCCTGGAGCGGGACGGGGTGCTCTCCCAGGCCCTCCTCCAGGGCAGCCCCTCCCAGGGAGAGGTCTACCGCCTGTTCCTGGAGGACGTCCAGTCCGCCCAGACCCTGGCCCGCCTGGATCTGTACGACAGCCAGGGGAACTGGTACTGCTCCACCCGCAGCGCCGCCGGACGGAGCCTGTCCCCCCAGTGGGGGGTGCTGTACCAGGCCCGGGAACGGGCGGCCCTGACCTTTGTGGCCCCCGAGGACCCCGGGACCTCCAACTCGCCGGTGCTGGTGGGGGCCGCCCCCCTGGCCGGCCCGGACGGCGCGGCCCTGGGATTTCTGCTGGTCAGCTTCTACCAGTCTGACCTGCACCGGCTGCTGGACGGGGCGGTGGGGGACAGCTGCGACCTGCTGCTGTTGAGTCCCTACTGGCGGGCGGTCTACTGCTCCCAGCCCGCCCTGGCCGATTCCCTGGCGGACGACCTGCGCCGGCGGCTGCTGGACGGGGAGCCCCTCAGCGGCGCGGGGGAGGAATTCTCCTATCCCGTGGTCCAGGACGAGGCCACCGGCCTGTACGTGATTCTCCGCCAGCCCCAGGTCTTTGACCGGGGGACCATGAACATCCTGTACACCATCAGCCTGTCCAGCGCCCTGGTCTGTCTGGCCCTGGCGGTGGTGCTGAGCCTGGCCCTGAGCCGCCAGCTGTTTCAGCCCATCCAGCGCCTCCACAAGGCCATCCGCGAAGTGGCCCACAACAATCTGGACGTGTACGTCCCCCACGAGCACAACGACGAGCTGGGTCAGCTGGCCGACCGCTTCAACGACATGCTGGTGGCCCTGAAGCGCAACCAAGAGCAGCTGCTGGAGAACCAGCGGGAGCGGAACGAGGCCCAGATCCGCATGCTTCAGGCCCAGCTCAACCCCCACTTCCTCTGCAACACCCTGGACACCATGAAGTGGATCAGCAAGATCCACCATGTGCCCCAGGTGGCGGACATGTCCACCAATTTGGCAGATATCCTGCGCTTCTGCATCTCGCCGGAGGAGTTTGTCCCCCTCCGCCGGGAGACGGAGATTGTGGCGCGCTATGTGGAGATCCAGCGCATCCGCCTGTCCGGCTCCTTCGCCTTTGTGCTGGACATCCCGCCGGAACTGGAGGAGGCCCTGGTCCCCAAGATGATGCTCCAGCCTATCGTGGAGAACGCCCTGCTCCACGGGCTGTCCGGCCAGCCGGACGGTGCCGTTGAGGTGCGGGCCCGGCGGGAGGGGGCGGTGCTGCGGCTCACCGTCTTGGACAACGGCGTGGGCCTGCCCCCGGAGCTGGAGGGCCCCTACGCCTGCCGGGACCAGGAGGAGACCCGGGGCCATCTGGGCCTATACAATGTGGACACAATTCTGCGCAAACACTACGGGGAGCAGTTCGGGCTCTGCCTGGAAAACCGGCCGGACGGCACGGGCACCATGGTCACCGCCACCCTGCCCCTGCGCTATAAGGAGGATGCATCGTCATGCTGAAGGTTCTGGTTGTGGAGGACGAGGAGCTCATCCGCAAGGGCATTGTCCTGGCCGTGGACTGGGCCGCCCTGGACTGCGTCGTGGTGGGGGAGGCCTCCAACGGCGAGGAGGCCCTGGACGCCGTGGAGCGCCTCTCCCCCTCCCTCATCATCACCGATCTGAAGATGCCCCGGATGGACGGCATTGAGATGCTCCGCCGCCTGCGGGAGGCGGGCAACCCGGTGTACGTCATCATCCTCACCGCCTATGACAGCTTCACTTACGCCCAGAGCGCCCTGCGGCTGGGGGCGGTGGACTTCCTCCTGAAGCCCTTCCACGACGGGGAGCTGGAACAGGCGGTGCGGAATCTCCAGAGCCGCATGCAGACCAGCGAGCCGGTCCACGGCATTCCCGGCCTGAAAAAGGGGGACAAGAGCAAGTACGTCCTGGAGGCCATGGACTACATCGGTGCCCACTACAACGACCCGGGCATCACCGTGGGGAGCATCGCTCAGAGCCTGGGCATCAGCGAGGGGCACCTGAGCCACATGTTCAAGAAGGAGACTGACTACACCCTCCTGAACTACCTGACCCGGTACCGCATCCATAAGTCCATGGAGCTGCTGCGGGATTGCCGCCGGAAGGTCTACGAGGTGGCCGAGCTGGTGGGCTATAAGGATGTGACCTACTTCTCCGCCACCTTCAAAAAAGTGGTGGGGATCTCCCCCTCCGAATACCAGGACACCTGTCCGTGAACAAAAGGAGTACATACGCCATGATACAGGGAATTTGTTTTGATTTGGACGGCGTGCTGATCCACACCGACGAGCTGCACTATCTGGCCTGGAAGGGGCTGGCCGACCGGCTGGGTGTCCCCTTCAGCCGGGAACAGGGGGACCGCTGCCGGGGAGTCTCCCGGATGCAAAGCCTGGAGATCGTGCTGGAGCACGCCGGCCGCGCCTACTCCCAGGAGGAGAAGGAGCGCTTTGCCCAGGAGAAAAATGAAGCCTACCGAGCCATGCTAGAGGCCCTCTCCCCCGCCGACGTGCCGGAGGACGTGCCCCCCACCCTGGAGGAGCTGCGTCGGCGGGGCTGCCGCCTGGCCCTAGCCTCGGGCAGCAAAAACGCCGGGCTGATTTTGGCCCGCACCGGCCTGGGGACCTATCTGGACGCGGCGGCGGACGGGAACCACATCACCCGCTCCAAGCCCGACCCAGAAATCTTCCTGACCGCCGCCCAGATGCTGGGTCTCCCCCCGGAGCGCTGCGCCGCCGTGGACGACGCGGTGGCCGGCATCCAGGCGGGCCGGGCCGCCGGAATGGTCACCGTCGCCATCGGGGATTCGGCGGCACACCGGGCTGGGGATTACGACCTGGAGCGGTTTGGCCAGCTTTTAGACTTGTTTCCCGGTCCCGGGAAGGAGGAAGGTCTGTGACCCGCCTGGTCGCCTGTGACATTGACGGAACCCTGCTGGACGGGAGCACCGCCATTGCCCCCGCCGTCTTCACCCAGATCCGCCGCCTGTCCCGGCTTGGGGTGTATTTCTGTCCCGCCAGCGGCCGGCAGTACAGCAGCCTGCGCCGCCTGTTCGCTCCGGTGGCTGGCCAGTTGAGTTGCCTCTGTGAAAACGGCGCGGTGGTCTTTGGCCCGGGTGATCCCGGTCCGATCCTAAGCAAAACGGAGATGGCGCGGGAGCAGGCCCTCGCCCTGTGCCGGGACATCCTGGCGCTGCCCCGGTGCGAGGTGCTGATCTCTGGTGCCAATACCAGCTATCTGTGTCCCAAGCAAAGCGACGTCGTTTCCCTGATGCGGGACTTTGTGGGCAACAATGTCGCCCTCTTGTCTGCCCCCGAGGAGACGCCTGAGGCCATCGTCAAGGTCTCCGCCTATTGCTGGGACGGCGCGGCGGCGGTGGAGCCTCTGCTGGCACCAAGGTGGCGGACGCAGTTCCGAGTGGCCGTCGCGGGGCAGGCCCGGCTGGATTTTACCCTGGCAGACAAGGGGACGGGCATCCGGCAGCTGTGCGCCGCCCTGGACGTCCCGCAGTCGGATGTGATGGCCTTCGGGGACAACTACAACGATTTGCCCATGCTGGAGGCGGTGGGGCACCCCATTCTGATGGAAGGTGCGCTAGCGGAACTGCTCAGCCGGTTTTCTAATCGCTGCTCCCGGGCGGAGCATATCCTGGCCAGCTTGCCGTTCTGAGCCTTGTCATTTCCTGGAAAGAATCGAGGCCCCTGGTTTCCTTTGATGGCAGCCAGTGACATGAAGCCTATCAAATATCACGATAACAGCTCCCCAATTTGTTGATTTTGTTTATGTGCTTTGGCCGGGAGGAAATGGTTCAGGAGTACAAAGATTAGAATCATACGGATGTTTCTGTGACAGCAGCCTCTTGGAAGATCGCTGAAAAGTCTTGTAGCTACCTAAGGCGAACGCTGCGAATAAGAGAACGGCTGACTAAAAATCTTACAGACGCGAAGTTCTTTTTCTGTTGCCATATTATTGTGAACACCATCGCAAAAGCGTTTTCACGGTAACTTGCGAAAAAACGAGCTGACTAAGTACCGCTACGGCTAAGAAAACCGTAATCTCACCACATTTGTGCAAACGGTCAAATCGTGGAAGTCAACGCTCCCAACGGTGTGACAACATAACCTGCCACAGAGAGCGGCGGAGCAGGCGGAAACCTTGCGCGTAAAGAGTGACAGAAAGCAAACAGATTGGAGCAGATAAGGCCATAAAGCGCTGAAAAATAGCTGAAAAAAACTCCAAGCTCCCTTTAATGTGCGGGAGAGGTCACAGGTCCGAGCCCTGTATCGTCCACCAAAACGAAAGGACATCCGAGAGGATGTCCTTTCGTTTTGGGTTTCGCCGCCCAAAGGCGGCTACACCCTTCGGTATTTTAATGCTCAGGGCGGCAAAGCCGCCCCTCCGCCGAGGATTTGCCTGCGGCAAAACGCTCGAACGCCGCAAAAGCGGCGCGGCCCAGATGGGCCGTTGGGCGAGATGTCAAGATGGCTAATCGAAAATTTGAAATATCTAGATTGTAGTGCTCTGCCAGAAAAACAGCTATTTTCGAAGGAAGACAGCGGTTTTTCACAACTTTTTGCTTGCTTTTCCAAATCAAGTGGCCATGCGCTTTCCGCATGACCACAGTTTCAACCACAGACAGAGAAAACATGGGCCTCCGGAGATGCGTTGCCTCCGGAGGCCCATTTGTGTATTATGCAGATACATGGTTACTTCGTACCTGCGCCCCTTGCAACGGCGATGGTCTTATGCTACAATGCAGGCACAAAGAACCTGATTCGCGGGAGGGATAAACATGTCTGACTCCATTGAACGCTCCATTCGGACAGCGGAGCTTTCCCTGAGAATGGAGGGGTTTTCTGTCACGGACGCCTGTAAGGAACTTTGCCGCAAGCTGCTGGCCGGGGAGATCACGCTGCAGGAATATCTGACGCAAGTGATTTCAGGCGAAGGGAAGGCCTGATATGGCGTACAGCATAGACGCGCTTACAGAGGACTGCTATCCAGGGACGACCTGCCTAATCAATAAACTAGGGATTCAGGATGAGGAGAAACTGGCGGAGACCGAAGCGGCTATTGTTTTGGGCAAGGCCAGTTTGCTGGATCAGCAGCCGATGGCAGGTGCATTTGATTTTGCACATTACAAATCCATCCATCATTTTTTGTTTTGCGATCTCTACAATTGGGCAGGGCAGATACGTACGATCAACGTTTCAAAAAAGGGAACGGTTTTTGTTCCTGCTGCTGAGATTCCGTCGTGTGCAGATGCGTGTTTTTCTCGGTTAGCTGCCTTTACCGATGAAGGTCTTTCTCATCAGAAATTCATCGAGGCAATTGCGGATTTTTACAATACGATCAATATGCTGCACCCATTCCGGGAGGGAAACGGAAGAACCCAGCGGCTCTTTTTCACCCAGTGGATTCGTCACTTAGGCTATGAGTTTGATTTGTCAGATGTCGACCCGGATGAGTTCATGATCGCAACAATATACGCAGCGCAAGGAGTGATGGATCCATTGATCGAGTTTTTTGAGCAAAAGCTCCAAGGGCCAACCATGGGATTAGATATGACATTTCGATAGGAATTTGAGTACCGAACAGTCCTGTTACTGTACGGTACTTTATTATTTCATGGTCATACCACCCCAGGTTTGAATCAGTTCCTCCTCATGGTCGTCCGGCTTGTGGCCCATGGCGATTTTCTTCTCCTGAATTTTTCTTCGGAGTTTGCGGTCAACGTGTAGGCCGGTGCTGGAGTGGGGCAGAACGTGGTTCTCAAAGATCCGGCTCATGTGGTAGAGCAGGCGCGTGGCCGCCAGCATGACGGAGGGCGGACGGAGGTCATCCTGGTGTTCCAAGAAGAATTGTGCATACTGGTTTCCCTGGGCGGCGGAGCGGCTGAACCAGTCTATCGCCTGGGTCTGGTCGTGAGTCATGCCCTGTCCTGTCAGGTACAACTTGCCCAGCATATACTGGGCATACTGGTTGTCCGCTTCTGCAGATTGTGTGAACCAATCTACCGCTTTGGCGGTATCTTTAGTCAGCACCTCGCCGGTCAGATACTCCTTTCCCAGCCAGTAGGCGGCCCAGGAATTTCCCTGGGCCGCCGCTTCTTTTAGCCAGCGGATGCCCTCGTCCGGGTCTCGGACTTCGGGATCGTCAGAGAGAAGCAGTTTCCCCAGAGCATACTGTGCCTCTGGAAGGTTTTGCTTGGCCGCTTGAACGAGCCAGTGTTTCGTCCTCCGGCTGTCCGGAATCAGCAGAGGGCCGTCCCGATAGAGCTGGCCTATCAGAAACTGTGCGTGGGCGTCTCCACGTTCCGCCAGCCGCTCCAATTCCTCTACCGCGCTATCCCGGTCTGCCAGAGAAAGGTGCTCGTCCCGGATGATCTGCCGCAGTTCCCAGCAATCATAGGACTCGCCCCACAACTGCTCCGGTTCATCATAGCCGGTCAGGTCAGCGTCCTCGGAGGTGATATCCCCCAACCGTATCCGCTCCGCCTCCTGGATGACAGCGTTCTTGATCTGACGGAACTCCTTCTCCTGGGACAGCTTTTTCTTTTCTTTGGGCTTGTCGTGGTAGTAGCTGTCAACTTCATTTTGGAGAGCGCACCATTGTTCGTAGCACTCACAGACCTCTGACAGTTCCTCCAGCTTATCCACGATTTCGTCCACGGTTTTCTTTACTGGCTTGGGCAGGTAGCCGTAGGACTTCTTATATGCGGTCACGTGGGTGCTTCCTCTGTCACCCGTTGGTGCTCACCTGGCGATTCCAATATGTCTAACTGCTGCGGATAAAACGCATCCGTGGCCTGTTGAATAGGTAGAATCGTATAGAGATTATTGCCGTTCTGTTTCATCCCATGCCGGTCGATATAGCTGGTGCGTTCCACCGTGATGAGTTGCTTATCAGAGATCGTAGTGATGTGTTTCATCACAGTATTGACAGACAGACCGGTAGTCTCTGCGATGGTGCTATTCTTTGGAAAGAATTTGAAGATGTGGGTGAAGAATTGCTGCTGCGACCGGGAAGCCCGGACGGTAGGCGCTTTGGAGCATACCCTTAACTTCTGAAAGCATTAAATGAGGGGCAAGGGCTCTTGGATTGGCGACTCCTTGGTCCATATCGTTTTGACGATTGTATGAGGATGACTCAAACGCTCAGTTGTTGAATTAGGAGGCCCATGTTATAATAAAAATATATTTGAAAATATTTCCCGATTGGCAACAAAGCGAGGAAACATTGGAGTACGTATAATCATTCAAGAAAAGCGGGGTGACCTCCATGACTCCTGAACAAAAAGCGCGTGAGGCAATTGATCAGAGACTCATTCAGTCCGGTTGGATTTTGCAGGATATGCGGCAGCTCAATCCCATGGCTGCTCCCGGCGTAGCGGTGCGGGAATTCCCCACCAGCACCGGGCCGGTGGATTATGCGCTTTTTGTAGATGGCATCCCAGTCGGGGTTGTGGAGGCCAAGGCGGATGAAAAGGGCGAAAATATCACCACGGCTGAGGCGCAGTCCAGCCGGTACGCCAGGAGTACCTTCAAGTGGGTCAAGACAGACTACCGCATCCGGTTTGCCTATGAAGCCACGGGAAAGCTGACTCGTTTTACCGATTACAAAGACCAGAAGTACCGCTCCCGCCGCATCTTCAGCTTTCATCGCCCGGAGAGCCTGCGGGAACTGCTAAAACAGGATGACACCATCCGCAACAATATGAAGCGTTTTCCACCCCTGGACACCTCCGGGTTCCGGGATTGCCAGGTCACGGCCATCCATAATCTGGAGAAGTCCTTCGGTGAGAACCGTCCCAGAGCGCTTATTCAGATGGCCACCGGCGCAGGCAAGACGTTTACCGCCATCACCGCAGTTTATCGTCTGCTGAAATATGCCAAGATCAACCGGGTGCTGTTCCTGGTGGATACCAAGGGCCTGGGAGAGCAGGCGGAGCGGGAATTTCTGGCCTATCGGCCTAATGACGACAACCGATCTTTCTCCCAGCTCTACGGTGTGCGGCGGCTGAAGAACTCTTACCTGCCAAACGATGTGCAGGTGTGTATCAGTACCATCCAGCGGATGTATTCCATCCTGAAAGGGGAGGAGCTGGACGAGTCTGCGGAGGAGACTTCTTTTAACGAACTGACCACAGCGGATCGCCAGCCTGCCAAAGAGGTGGTCTACAACGAGAAGTATCCGCCGGAATTTTTCGACTGCATCATCATCGACGAATGTCATCGCTCTATCTACAATGTGTGGCAGCAGGTTCTGGATTACTTTGACGCCTTCCTGATCGGACTGACTGCCACGCCGGACAAGCGCACCTTTGCCTTCTTCAACGAGAATGTAGTCAGCGAATATTCCCGAGAGCAGGCCATCATCGACGGAGTTAATGTGGGGGAGGACGTCTTCCTCATTGAGACCCAGGTGACCAAGAGCGGCGCCCACATCATGAAGCAGATGATCGAATACCGCAACCGGCTTTCAAGGGAAAAGCGGTGGAAGCAGATGGACGAGGATGTGGACTACCGGCCCACCCAGCTGGACCGGGACATCGTCAACCCCAGTCAGATCCGCACGGTGGTCCGCTCTTTCCGGGAGAATCTGTTCACCAGACTGTTCCCCCGTCGGCGTGAGGTCCCCAAGACCCTGATCTTTGCCAAGACAGACAGCCACGCCGACGACATCGTCCAGATCGTCCGGGAGGAGTTCGGCGAGGGAAACGAGTTCTGCCAGAAGATCACCTACTCGGCCCAGGACCCTGAGGGGACCCTCAGCAGTTTCCGCAACAGCTATAACCCCCGGATCGCCGTTACTGTGGACATGATCGCCACCGGCACCGATGTGAAGCCTATCGAGTGCCTGATCTTCATGCGGGATGTGCGCAGCCGGAACTATTTTGAGCAGATGAAGGGGCGGGGGACCCGCATCCTCAGCAAGGACGATCTGCAGAAGGTCACGCCCTCGGCCACAGAGAATAAGGACCACTTTGTCATTGTGGACGCTGTGGGGGTCACCACCTCCAAGAAGTCGGACACCCGTGTCCTGGAGCGCAAGCCCTCTGTCTCTTTGAAAGAACTGATGCTGAATGTGGCGCTGGGAGCCCGGGACGAAAATACCCTCACCTCCCTGGCCGGACGGATCATCCGCCTGAACAGCCAGATGTCGCCCGGCGAGCGGAAGGAGTTTACGGAGGTGGTGGGCCTGCCCGCCAACAAACTGGCGGAGGCGCTTCTGGACGCCTTCGACGAGGATGTGCTCACCGCCGCGGCCCGGGAGAAATTCCACACACAGGAGCCTACCGCGGAGCAGGTGCAGTCCGTCCAAAAGGAGGCAGTGGCCCAGGCGGCTGCTCCCTTCTGCCGCCCGGAGGTGCGGGATTTTATCGAAAATGTCCGCCGCAGCCACGAGCAGATCATCGACAACACCAACCCGGACACGGTGCTCTTCGCCGGGTTCGACGCCCAGAAGGAGCAGACCGCCCAGCGGGTGATTCAGACCTTCCGCGACTTTATCCAGGAGCACAAGGACGAGATCATCGCTCTGCGCATCCTGTACAGCCAGACCTATCAGGACCGGCCCATGGTTCTGGAAAAGCTGAAAGCCCTGTATGAGAAGCTGCGGGAGAAAGGGGTCACCCTGGAGCGGCTGTGGGACTGCTATGCCATTCAGAAGCCGGAGAAGGTGAAGCAGACCAGTACTGTGCGCCAGCTGGCCGACCTGGTGTCCCTGGTGCGGTTCGAGATGGGGGAGGCGGACAGCCTTCAGCCCTTTGCCGACAAGGTGAACTACAACTTCCAGCAATGGACCTTCCGCCGCAATGCCGGCGCGGTCCACTTTACCCCGGAGCAGATGGAGTGGCTCCAGCTGGTGAAGGACCACATTGCCACCTCTTTGAGCATTCAGCCAGAGGATCTGGACCTGAGTCCCTTCGACCGCAGGGGCGGCCTGGGGCGGTTCTATCAGGTGTTTGGGGATAAGTATGAGGAGATTTTGCGGGAAATGAATCGGGAATTGGTGGCGTAACTATGGAATGGAAAACTGAAACTTTGGGGAATATTGCTTTTATGACAAGCGGAGGAACCCCAAGTAAAAAGAACCCTGAATACTACAAAGGTGGTACAATTCCATGGGTTCGGTCTGGTGAACTTGAAAACGGAGCTATTCGTGATACGGAGATTAAAATTACTCAAGCGGGATTGGATGCTTCCAGTGCAAAAATATTTCCTAAGGGGACATTGCTTATTGCGTTATATGGAGCAACCATCGGCAAGTTAGCATATTTGGATATTGATGCATGTACCAATCAAGCTGTTTGTGGAATTTTTGCTAATGATAAAGTATCTTTAAAATTTCTATATTTTTTTCTGTTGTTCCATCGGTCTGATCTGGTAAAACAGGGGGTGGGTGGAGCGCAGCCTAATATTAGTCAAACGATTCTCAAGAAATTGATAGTATCATATCCTGTCAATAGAGCTGAACAGCTTCGTATTGTTGCTCGGATTGAGGAGTTGTTTTCCAAACTAGATGCCAGCGTGGCGGAATTGAAAACTGCAAAGGAAAAGTTGAAGGTCTACCGGCAGGCGGTATATAGTTCAGTGTATGATAAATTGTGTGATTTACAGCCAATAACGAGTTTTTTTGAAATAACAGGTGGATTGACAAAAAACTCAAGGAGAAATGAATTATCGCTTCAAATGCCCTATTTGCGGGTGGCAAATGTCTATTATAATCACCTGGATTTATCAGAAATAAAAGAAATTGGAGTGACGGAGCAAGAAGTTGATCGTTGCCTTTTAGAAAAAAACGATTTGCTTTTTGTGGAGGGAAATGGAAGTAAAACTCAAATTGGTAGAGTTGCCATTTGGAATGGACAGATTCCTAACTGTTTGCATCAAAATCACATTGTTAAAGGTCGTCCTCTGGGAAATATGCTATCCGAATATGCGTTGTATTATTTGATTTCTAATGAAGGCAGAAAGCAAATTGTTAATATAGCTAAATCTACGTCTGGTTTGTACACACTGAGTACTAATAAAATTAAGGGGTTGAGAGTTCCATATTGTGATTTGAACGCTCAAAAGAGAATATTGGATGATATTAAAGAAAAGTTGTCTGTTTATGATAGCATCGAGCAAACGATTGACACCTCTTTGCAGCAGGCAGAAGCCCTGCGGCAGAGTATTTTGAAACAGGCCTTTGAGGGGAGACTTTCATAACAATGGAAATAGATACAAATCCTTATCGTTCCCTCTCTGCGAACATTAAGCCCATTGAATTTGAAAAATTCTGCATGGAAACATTAACCGCCTACGCTAAAAAAGAGGGATTGAAAGATTTTGAAATTGAGCACAGCAAGAAAGTTGAGGCTCCGGATAGTACCTATCAGATTGATGTTTTGGCAGAATATACCGCACTTGGATGCAGGCATAAAGTAATCGTAGAGTGCAAAAACCACACTCGCAATATTGAACGATCAGTGGTTACAGACCTCTATGCAAAAACACAAAGCATAGGGGCGCAGAAAAGCATTCTGATTTCAACATCTGGCTTTCAATCAGATGCTGTAAAGTATGCAAAGGCTCACGGGATTGCATTATGGCAGATTTGTGATATATACATCAAACAATACAGTAATGCAGCAAGTAGAGAAATCTCGCCAGCGATGATGTTTCAAATGGAAATAGAAAAGAATCTTCCAAAATACTTTATGTTGGAGTGGGATTGTGCCTTGGACTATCCGTATACGGAAATCTTTCCCACTCCGGAAATGTATCAAGAGGCGAGAGACAAAGCAAGAGCCAATCTAAGATTTAAGAGGAAGTAACCATGCCTGACCAAACCTCAACCATCATCTCCAAAGTCTGGGGGATGTGCGGTCCTTTGCGGGACGACGGCGTGTCCTACGGCGACTACCTGGAGCAGCTTACATACCTGATTTTCCTGAAAATGTCCGACGAATACTCCAAGCCGCCCTACCAACGGGAGACCGGCATCCCCGCCGGCTGCGGCTGGTCGGATATGAACACCTTGAAAGGCGCGGAACTGGAGAGCAAGTACAAATCCATCCTGGAGACACTGGGGGAGCAGGGGGGCACCCTGGGCAAGATCTTTCAGGGAGCGGTCAACAAGATCAGCAACGCCGCCATTCTCTACCGCATCGTCCAGATGATCGACAAGGAAAACTGGGTGTCCATGTCCACCGACGTGAAGGGCGAGATCTACGAGGGCTTGCTGCAAAAGAACGCCGAGGACGTGAAAAGCGGCGCGGGACAGTACTTCACGCCCCGGCCGCTGATCCGGGCCATGGTGGAGTGCATCCGTCCGGAGCCCAGGAAGACCATCGCCGACCCCTGCTGCGGCAGCGGCGGCTTCCTGCTGGCGGCCCAAAGCTACCTGTCCGATCCCAAGCACTATACCTTGGACCGAGAGGCAAAGGAGTTTTTGAAGCGGGACACCTTCCGGGGCTGGGAGATCGTGCCCGCCACTTTCAAAATGAGCCTGATGAACCTCTTTCTCCACAACATCGGCGACCTGTACGGGGAGGTCCCCATCACTCTCGGGGACGCCTTGCTCACCGACCCGGGGGAGCGGTTCGACTATGTGCTCACCAATCCGCCCTTTGGCAAAAAATCCTCCCTCACCTTCACCAATGAGGAGGGGGAGCAGGAGGAAGAGGACTTAGTCTACAACCGGCAGGATTTCTGGACCACCAGCTCCAACAAGCAGCTCAACTTCCTCCAGCACATCAACACCCTGCTGAAAGCCGACGGCAAGGCGGCGGTGGTGGTGCCGGACAACGTGCTCTTTGAGGGCGGAGCCGGGGAGACTATCCGGAAGAAACTGCTGGAGACCTGCGACCTCCACACCATTCTCCGTCTGCCCACCGGCATCTTCTATAAGCCCGGCGTCAAAGCAAATGTGATCTTCTTTGATAAGCGCCCCGCCAGCCCGGAGCGGCAGACCAAGGAAGTCTGGTTCTACGATCTGCGGACCAATCTGCACTTTACCCTGAAACAGCACCCCATGACCTATGAGGATTTGAAAGACTTCATCCAGTGCTACCACCCGGAAAACCGCTATGAGCGCCACGAGACCTGGAGCCAGGACAACCTGGACGGCCGCTGGCGGCGCTTCACCGCCGAGGAGATCCTCAATCGGGACAAAACCAGCCTGGATATCTTCTGGATCAAGGACAAGGCTCTGGCCGATCTGGACAACCTCCCCGCCCCGGAGGAATTGGCGGAGGACATCCTGGAAAATCTCCAGTCGGCCATGGATGGGTTCAGTGAGCTGCTGGCTGCACTGAAACAATGACAATTGCAGGCCTATCTGCCAAGTTCATATCATCGTATCACGATTAACACCATCGCAAAAACGCTCGAATAACACACGCGTGTGTTTTCTTTGTTGACAAAGACACACGCGTGTGTTATTGTGCGTTTAAAGGATGTGATTGCATTGAACATTGGTTTTCGGGAAGATATGACGCATGAGTTCAAAAGTGATCGAAAGAAGTTGGCAGATCAAGAAATCATCGATGCAGTGGTTGCATTTGCCAATACCGATGGAGGAGATCTTTACCTTGGGGTAGAGGATGATGGCGAGATCACGGGATTGCATAAAGAACATTCGGATATTACTCGTTTGGCCGCTTTTATTGCCAATAAAACTGTCCCACCGGTCCCGGTCCGATGCGAAATTTTAGATCTGGAAAAGCCGATTCTAAAAATCGCTGTTCCCCGCCGTACCAGTATTACCGCATCGTCTTCCGGGAAAATGCAGCGAAGGCGCCTCAAAGCGGATGGAACTCCAGAGAATGTTCCGATGTATCCCTATGAAATTGCCGGCCGGCTATCAGATTTGAGCCTTTTTGACTATTCCGCGCAGCCGGTTCCGGATGGTGATTATCAGGATTTAGACCCTGTTGAGCGGGAGCGGCTTCGGCAAATCATCCGAAAATATCGGGGGGAACCGGCTCTCCTGGAATTGGACAACGAAGAACTTGACAAAGCGCTGCAAATGGTCGTCCAGGTGGACAAAAAGCTTGTGCCTACCTATACAGGATTGCTGCTGATTGGAAAGGCGGAGCGTCTGAAGACGCTGATGCCGACGGCAGAAACTGCAATTCAGGTGCTTGAGGGAACCGATATTCGAGTCAATGAGTCGTTTTTTCTTCCGATTCTTTCAGCCTTTGAAAAGATTACAGAGTATGTTGCTGCATGGAACCATGAAGCGGAAATGGAAGAGGGACTGTTCCGTGTTTCCATCCCAGATTTTGATAAACGGGCATTTCGAGAGGCTTTGGTAAATGCGTTTTGCCATCGTGACTATTCTATGCTGGGCAGAGTACGTGTGGAAATCAACAGTGAGGGAATGCTGATCAGCAATCCTGGCGGCTTTATTGAGGGGATCAATGCGGATAATTTGTTGGACGCGGAGCCGCATGGCCGCAATCCGGTCCTGGCTGACGCGCTGAAGCGAATTGGTTTGGCAGAGCGAACGGGCAGAGGCATCGACAGAATTTATGAGGGCTCTCTATTATATGGACGCCTGCTCCCTGACTATTCCAGATCGACCAGCACCAGCGTTCGTCTTTTTATCCCAAGAGGTATGCCGGATAGAGCTTTTGTCCGGATGATCTCAGAGGAACAGCAGCGCTTGGGCCATCCGCTTCCAATCTATGCGCTTCTTGTTCTGAACACCGTGAAACAAATGCACCAGGCAACGCTCCGTGAGATATCCGAGGCACTCAAACGGGATGAAAGCCGTATTAAAATTGTTGTGGAGACGCTTGTGGAATCTGGATTGGTAGAAGCGATTGGGAATGGTCGCGGCAGAAACTATATGTTAAGCCCGAAAGCCTACGGGAGAGAAAATACAGCTGCGTATATCCGGCAAAAAGGAATTGACGAACTTCGATATGAAGAATTGGTTTTGGAGCTTGCCAGGAAACAGAAGTCCATTAAACGGGCGGATGTAATTGCATTACTGCATGTTTCTCCGGCAAAGGCATTTCGCATTCTGCAACGGCTGGTGAAGAATCAAAAGTTGACGTTGCAGGGAAAGGGAGCGGGCGCATACTACACATTGGAGGCATGATCTCTTTGTCAACACCATCGCAAAAGTAGTTCCATGGTGACTTGCCAAAAGCAAGTAGGCCGATTACTGTCGCGGTGCAGAAAACCGCACTCTGACCACATTTGTGCAAACGGTCAGATCGAAAAAGTATACTCTCCCAACGGTTTGACCACACAACCAGCCACAGACGGCGGTGGAACAGGCGGAAACCTTGTGGTTAAAGAGTGACGGAAAGTAAGTGGATTGGAGGGAATAGTGCTGTAAAGCATTAAAAATAGTTAGAAAAAATCTCTATTTGGGGTTGACGTGCGGGAGGTCACAGGTTCAAGTCCTGTATCGTCCACCAAAACGAAAGGACATCCGAAAGGATGTCCTTTCGTTTTGGGCTCCGACCGCCGAAGGCGGTCTCCGCCCTTCGGTGATTGAAATGCTCGGGATGGCAGAGCCATCCCTCCGCCGAGGTTTTGCCTACGGCAAAACGCTCGTACGCCGCAAAAGCGGCGCGGCCCAGAAGGGCCGTTGAGCAATATTTCAAGATGGCAAATCGAAAATTTGAAATATCTAGATTGTAGTGCTTTGCCAAAACGAAAGGACATCCGAAAGGATGTCCTTTCGTTTTGGGTTCCGCCGCCCAAAGGCGGCTACACCCTTCGATAAGCGGAGCAGTCATGACGTCACGAGCCGACTCAGTGTTTCCTCAAGGCAGCGAAAAATACGCCGGGGCATCTGCCCGGCGTATTTTTTGTTTCAGATTTTCTGATTTCCGGTGGACCGGACGCAGTTCTCTTTCGCCGCAGACGGCATGTTCTGAGCCATTACGCCCACCGGGGGATGGGGGAAATAGGGCCTCTCCAGGTATGCGCGTTCCACCGCCTTGGCTGCTCCTCAATGTGATGGAGCTTGCTCAATCAAGTGAAAAGCAGAGTCATTTTCAGTACTATGCAAGCAGCATATTGTTTTTGAGCATAAAATGCTATAAAATTCAAACAATCTTAAGTTTGGTTTCATAATTTGGTTTCATAATTAGGGGGAATATCGTGCAGAACGAACAGATTTGCTACAACTGCTTCCAGCAGCGGGACAGCCTGTCCGGCCCGTGTCCCCACTGCGGCTTCGACCTGACGGAAAATGAGAAAAAGTACCCGGTGGCCCTGCGGGCGGGGACCGTTTTAAATGACCGGTACATCGTGGGCCGGGTGCTGGGCCAGGGGGGCTTCGGCATCACCTACCTGGCCTGGGACACCCAGCTGGAGGCCAAGGTGGCCATCAAGGAGTTCATGCCTGGAGAACTGGCCACCCGCGTGGAGGGCACCACCGTCTCCGTGCTCTCTGCCGACCGTTCCGAGGATTTTACGTACGGCGCCGAGCGCTTCCAGGAGGAGGCCCGGACCCTGGCCAAGTTCATCGGCAACCCCAACATTGCCGCGGTGACCAGCTACTTTGACGAGAACGACACGTCGTACTTCGTCATGGACTACATCGAGGGCATCTCCTTTAAAACCTACATCGCCAACCACGGCGGAAAGGTGAGCGTGGAGGACACCCTGAACGTGATGATCCCGGTGCTCCGGGCCCTCACCGCCGTCCATCAGGAGGGCTTCATCCACCGTGACGTGACCCCGGACAACATCTACATCACCAAGGACGGCATGGTGAAGCTGCTGGACTTCGGCTCGGCCCGGTACTCCATCGGGGACAAATCCAAGAGCCTGGACGTCATCCTGAAAGTGGGCTATGCCCCCAAAGAGCAGTACATCCGAAGGAGCCGCCAGGGGCCTTACACCGATGTGTACTCCTGCGCCGCCTGCTTCTATGCGGCATTAACCGGCTTTCTGCCCCCGGAGGCGCTGGAGCGGCTGGACCGAGACGAGCTGGTCCCAGTGTCCCAGTGCGGGGTGGACATCCCGGAGTATCTGGACAAGGCCATCCTGAAGGGACTGGCGGTCCAGCCGGAGGACCGCTTCCAGAGCGCGGAGGAATTTCTGGAGGCCATTGAGAGCCGGCAGGTGGTGGAGGTGCCCCAGGCGGGGGCCGCCCAGCCCGCCGCTCCGGCGAAGAAAAAGCTGAATCCCGTACTGATCGGCGGCGCGGCCGCGGCGGTAATCGCGGTGGTTATCGGCTTCGGGGTGATGGGCGGGGGAGGAAACCCGGTGACAGAGGTTTTGGCCCCCACCATCACCATTGCCGGACAGCAGGTGTCTGCGGCGGATAATTTCCTGGAGCTGGTGGACGGCACGCTCACCGATGCGGATATTGCCGCCATGAAACAGATGGGAAATCTTCAGCGCATCTATCTGGAGGGCGTGTCCATTGAGACAGACGGGCTGGCTTGGGTGGCAGAGTTCCCGCAGCTGACCGAGTTCAGCTGCGAGGGATATCTAACGGATGAACTGGACTTGACGCCCTTTGCCGGGCTGACGGAGCTGACCCGGCTGAGCTTCTATCAAAACAATACGGCCGGGGCGCCGGCCGGCGACCTGTCCCCCCTGGCGGGACTGACTAAGATGGAGCGGCTTGATCTGTGTATTGGGTTTGACGTAAAAGACATCTCCTCCCTATCCGGGCTGACCCAGTTGGAGGAGCTGCAGCTTTATAGTACCAACAGCAACAACAGCAGTTCCAGCCTGACCAATATCAGCGCGCTGTCCGGGATGACCCAACTGACCAGTCTTCGCCTGAACCTGGGGCATGTGGAGGATTTCTCTCCGCTCTCCGGCTTGACGCAGCTTCAGGAGTTGAGGATGTACGGCAGCTTCATCGTGGATGACCTATCCTTCCTTCGGGAACTGACAGAGTTGCGCTCACTCGATATAAGCGGGAGTTACGAGGGGGCAGCTATTCACCAGGATCTGTCCGATCTGTCCCAACTGACGAAGCTGACGGAGCTTCGGCTGGATATCCCCGTGGCCAGTTTGTCCGGATTGGAAAATTTGACTGATCTGCGGGAACTGTTGATGTATGGTTCCGATTCCACCTATACCGACGTGGACCCCTTAGCCAAGCTCACAAAACTCCAGGTGCTGCGCCTCCCTATGCACGGAAATAATCCAGCGCCCTTTACCATTGACGGGCTGGCCAATCTGACCCAGCTGACCGAACTGGATATGGAGTGCTCGGTAGCTTCGTTGGAACCTTTGCGCAACCTGACGAATCTTCGCGTCCTCTCTATGCGGAACGGCTCAAGCCCCGATGGGACGTCCTTCTCCTCTCTGGAACCGCTGGCGGGATTGACCGGTCTAGTTGAACTGTCCATCCGCACACCCCAGGGCATCACGGATCTCTCGCCCCTCTCCGGCTTGACCAACCTGCGTACGCTTTATCTGGATGTCTATGGCCAGTACGATGATCCGCCTCTCACGGATATCTCGGCTCTGGGAAACCTCGCCAGCCTTCAGTCGCTGACGCTGCAGGAACGTGGGCTGACGGACCTCTCTCCGCTGTCCAACTGCACCAAACTGCAGACGTTGACCATTTATGAGGGCGGGGAACAGCGGATCACCGACCTTAGCCCTGTGTCGCATGTCCCCAACGTGACCATTGAATGACCAAACTGCAAGGAGGAACCCCTATGGCACAAATCGAATGTGGGCGGGGCCACTTATACGACCCGGATAAGTATCCCACCTGCCCCTACTGCAACACCAACCAGCAGATCACCGTGGCGGCGGCGGGCCGCACCGCCCCCATCCGGGTGACAGGGACCAACCGGACGGCCCCGGTGTCGGTGACCGCGCCCCAGCGCACCGCCCCCCTGTCCGGCGTCTCAGTGACCGCGCCCCAGAAGACCGCCCCCCTGTCCGGCATCTCGGTGACCGCCCCCTCCAAGACCATGCCCCCCAGGGGCTACAACCCCAACGGGGCGCCGGTCCAGCCGGAGGAGGCCCCCGCTCCCGCCTTCCCCCACGGGGCCAGCGTCACCAGCGCGGGCAAGACCGTGGGCATGATGCAGGAGAAGATGGGCTTCGACCCGGTGGTGGGGTGGCTGGTGTGCACCGAGGGCCCCAGCCGGGGGAAGAGCTACACCATCCGGGGCGGCATCAACTCCATCGGCCGCAGCGACCGTATGGACATCACCATCACCGGCGACCGGACCATCTCCGCAGAGAACCACGCCAGGCTCAGTTACAGCGACAAGAACAACCGCTTCAACCTGCTCCCCGGGGACGGGCGGAACATCGTCTATCTCAACGGGGAAGAGGTGTTCTCCCCCATGCCCCTGAAGGCCTATGACCAGATCGACTTCGGCGCCACCAAGCTGCTCTTTATCCCGCTGTGCGGCGAGCAGTTCACCTGGACGCCGGAGCCAGGGGAGGACGGCCATGGGACTGTTTGACCGGCTCTTCCGCCGCTCCGCCCCTCCGGCCCAGGCGCCGGAGCCGGCCCCGGCGGACGAGGGTCCCCGGGATCTGGTCCTCCGGGTGAGCAACCTCCAGGGGATCGGCCGGCGGGAGGGGCAGGAGGACTCCTTCGCCCTGCTCAACGCCTCCGACCCGGAGGTGCTGGCCCAGCGGGGCCTGTTCGCCGTGGTGTGTGACGGCATGGGCGGCATGGAGGGCGGCAGGGAGATCAGCGAGGGGGCGGTGGACGGTTTCCTGCAGCTCTTTCAGGCCCTGAACGACGAGGGCGACGTCCCCCGCCAGCTGCGGGAGGGGACCTGCGCCCTCAGTGACGGCCTGTTCCAGCGCTTCAACGGGCGCAGCGGCACCACCGCCGTGGCCGTGCGGGTCTTTCAGAACGCCCTCCACTGGATCAGCGTGGGGGACAGCGCCATATTCCTGCGCCGGGGCGGGGGGGTGTTCCAGCTCAACCAGGAGCACACCTATCTGAACGTCCTCTATGGGCAGGAGCTGGAACAGACGGTGATCTGCAGGGAGCGGGCGGAGGGCCACGAGGACGCCCGGCGGCTCACCTCCTTTGTGGGCGTCGACTGCCTGGAGGAGGTGGACCAGAGCCTGCGGCCCCTGCCCCTGCTGCCCGGGGACGTTATCCTCCTGTGCTCCGACGGCATCAGCGGCATCCTGTCCCCGGCGGAGCTGCTGGAGGCCATGTCTCTGGAGCCAGACGCGGGGTGCGCCCTGCTGGAGACCATGGTCCGGGAGAAGGACCTGCCCGAACAAGACAACTACACCGGGATTTTGATATCCTGCACCTAAGAAAACGTTAAGGGAGAGATCGCGATGAAGATGGTACGAACCTTATCCGCACTGGCGCTGAGTGCAATGCTGGTGGGAGCCAGCGTGCTCCCCGCCGCCGCCGCGTTCCAGCAGAGCGTGCTGGACGGCATCATCCTCATCCGCTCCGGCGCGCCGGACGCGGACGGGACCATGACCTATTGGCAGGGCACCGGCTTCTTTGTGGGGGAGGAGGGCCAGGACCCCCAGTACATCGTCACCAACTGCCACGTGGTGGAGGACTTCATCCTGGCGGGGAAGGCCCTGGGCGGCGGCGAGCTGCACGTGCTCTTTGACCAGGACGACGAGGCGGAGGCCTATCTGGTGGACTATGACGCGGAGAAGGACCTGGCCGTGCTGAGACTGGCCGAGCCCACGGACAAGCGCGCCCCCCTGTCCATGCGGCAGGCGGAGGACTCCATGCTGGGCGACGAGGTATACGCGGTGGGCTATCCCCTGGCGGCCGACGTGACCGTCCAGGCGGTCAACTCCTCCAGCAAAGAGGACGCCACCGTCACCACCGGCAGCATCAGCCGCCTGCTCACCGAGAGCGGCACCGGGCGGAACCTCATCCAGACGGACGCCGCCCTCAGCGGCGGCAACTCCGGCGGCCCCCTCACCGACGGGACCGGCGCCGTCATCGGCGTGAACACCTACGGCTCCGACCTGGACCAGAACCTCTTTTACGCGGTGAGCATCAGCGAGCTGCTGCCCATCCTGGACCGGAACAACATCCCCTATGCCATCGCGGAGGCGGGGGGCGGAAACACCATGATGTACGTGGCCATCGGGGCGGTGGTCGTGGTGGCCGTCCTCGCCGCGGTCGTGGTGCTGAGCCGGAAAAAGAAGGCGGCTCCCGCGCCCCAGCAGCCCAGCCAGAGCCAGCCGGAGGAGGGCCGCCAGCCGGTGCTCCGCTCCATGGCCGGGCAGCACGGCGGCATGGTGGTCCCCCTGCACCACCAGCCGGTCCAGGTGGGGCGCGACCGGGCGGTGTGCCGTCTGGTCTACCAGGACGGGACCCCGGGCGTCAGCTCCCGCCACTGTCAGATCTTCTTCGACGAGCAGGAGAACCTGTTCGTGGTCACCGACCTGAACTCCACCTACGGCACCTTCCTGGCGGACGGGCAGCGGCTGGCCCCCAACACGCCGGTCAAGCTGGCCCCCAGGAGCTCGATCTATCTGGGCGAGGTGGCAAACACCATCTATCTGGAGCTGGAGTGACCCTATGAAACTTTCCATCTATTCCTATACCAACCAGGGCGGGCGGGAGCACAACGAGGACAGCCTCCGGTGGACCTCGGACGGCACGGAGGGCGTGTTCGTCCTGGCCGACGGGCTGGGCGGCCACGACCGGGGCGAGGTGGCCTCCCAGCTGGCAGTGGAGGCCATCTGCGGCGGGGAGGACAGCCCCGTCCCCGGCCGGGAGGAGCTGCTGGAGCGCTTCCGGCAGGCCAACGCCCGCATTCTGGAGCAGCAGAAGCAGCCCGGACAGGAGGAGATGAAGACCACGGCGGTGGCCCTGAGCCTGAGCGGCGGCACGGCGGCCTGGGCCCACATCGGCGACTCCCGGCTGTACCGCTGCTCCCAGGGCCGGCTGGACCAGCTCACCCGGGACCACTCGGTCACCTATATGAAGTATCTGGGGGGCGAGATCTCCTATATGGACGTCTACCACGACGACGACCGCTCCAGCCTGCTCCGGGCCATGGGAAACCCCATCTGCACCCCGGAGGGGGGAGAGGGGACGGCCCGGCCGGGGGACGCCTTCCTGCTGTGCTCCGACGGCTTTTGGGAGTTCGTGTACAACGAGGAGATGCTGGTGGACTGTCTGAAGTCCAGGACGCCGGAGGAGTGGGCCCGGCGGATGCTGCTGCGCCATATCCGGCGGACCCCGCCGGGGAATGACAACTTTTCCCTGATCGCAGTCTTTGTGGAGGAATGAGCATGAAGCGTATTTTGCCGCTGCTGATGGCGGCACTGCTGCTCCCGGCCCTGAGCATGGGGGCGGCGGCCGCCGGTCAGGCAGAGATCGTGCGGGCCTTTGGCGCGGGAGAGACCCTGTATACCTATGTGGACCTGGGGGAGGGAGGCCAGCCCATTACCCGGGCGGAGGCCACCCTGGACGGCCGCACCTTCCAGACCACCGGCCGCCTGGAGACCGTGCGCCAGGCCGGCTCCCCTGTGTCCTATCTGCTGATGGTGGACGCCTCCACCTCCATGCCGGGCTTTCAGGAGGACGTGGTGGGCTTTGCCGAGAGTCTGGCAGAGCACAGCGGGGAGAACACCCGCTTCACCTTGGCCACCTTTGGCGACGGCTTTCAGGTGATCGGCCAGGACGTGGCCCCGGAGGAGGTCCCGGAACAGCTGGCTGGATTGCAGTATTCAGAGCCCATCACCCAGCTGCACAGCGCCATCGGCCAGGCGCTGGACTACTTTGAGAGCCTCCCCAGGCAGGGCAATGAGCTGCGGAGCCTGGTCATCCTCACAGACGCGGTGGAGTACGACCCCCAGGGCGGGATCCCGTACGACACGCTGCTGGAGCGCATCGAGAGCTCCGACGTGATGCTCCACGCCATCGGCTTCGGCGGCGACCGCGCCGCCCTGGACCGTTTGAATCAGCTGGTCGAGGCGTCGGACGGGAGCCAGTGGGAGATCGGGGAGGCGTGCACGGCGGACCAGGCCGCCGATCAGCTGGTAGAATACACCGGACGGCTGTTCGTGCTGGGCTTTGACCTCTCCGGCTATGTCTCGGATGGAGAGGAGCAGCCGCTCTCCCTGGTGTTCTCCTCCGGAGCGGAGCTGGTGGGACAGGCGGAGAGCCAGGTGGCGCTCCCGGTCTCCCAGGACCCGGGTACGGAGCCAGACAGCGGGACCGAGCTGCCCGCACCGGAGCCGGGTGGGGGCGCCCCGGCGGCACAGCCGGCGGCGCCGGAGGAGCAGCCGGAGCCCTCGGCGCTGCCCCTGGCGCCCGGCGTCGGGGCGGCAGTCCTGGTGGTGATCCTGGCCGCTGTGGTCCTGGGCCGCAGGAAAAAACCGGAGGAGGTCCCGCAGCCCGCTCCAGTCGGCATCTACATGCGCCTGGAGGTGGTGCGGGGAGTACAGAGGACGGAGCGGACCGAATTTACCCTGCGGGATGAGCTTCACATCGGCCGGGATCCCGCCTGTGACATTGCCTTTGACGACGAGACGCTCTCCCTGCGGAACAGCCGGGTCTTTCTGGACCAGGGGGCGGTGTATCTGGAGGACCTCCAGTCTCAGAATGGGACGCGGGTGAATGGGACTCCGGTGTACGCCCCGGTCCGGCTGCGGAGCGGAGACGAAATTTCCGTGGGGAGCGCCTCCTTCCGCCTCAAATTCTGAGCCGCAGTCCGGCGGCTCACGCCCACTTGCTGCAACCAGAAATCCGCTGGAATCGTCAGATTCCAGCGGATTATTTTGCGCTCCGCCCCTTTTATTTCTCCGGCCTGTTTTCCCGTCCCTGTGCGGCGGCTCACCCACCCAGAGCGGTATGGGCCGTCACAGCCCCTCCAGCTCATTGACCACACGGACAAACTCGTCCATCTCCCGGGAGCACCACTTCTCCTTGTGGGAAAAGATCTGCCGGTACAGCGTGACATGAAAATCCGCTACCTGGATCAAGGAGAGCTTCCCCTGCCCCACGCTCTGCTCCACCGCATACCAGGGCAGCAGGGAGACGCCCCGGTTGTTCTCCAGGATGCGGATGAGAAAAGACGTGTCGCTGCACTCCAGGGAGGGGGTGAGGCTCCTGTCCCGGGCGGCCAGGAAGCGGTCCAGCACCCGGCGGTAATTGGTGTCCCGCTCTGTGAGATAAAACGGCCTGTCCAGCAGGTCCTCCACCGTCAGTTCCGGAATGCCCTCCAGCTCCGCCCCCAGAGAGGCGGAGGTCACAAAGACCACCCGCTCCTTCCGCTCCATCAGCTTGTTCCAGTTGTTGCTGTACCGGGGCTCGTCCAGAATGTAGATCAGATCCAGCTCTCCCCGCTCCATCCGCTCGATCAAAAACTTGGGTTCGCCGGTGGTGACATGGACCACCACCTTGGGATGCCGCTGCCAATAGGCGTGCAGCGCGGCGGGCAGCTTGGAGAAGCACAGGGATTCGATGGTCCCGATGTGGAGCCGCCCATGCAGCTCCCCGGTGTCCGAAACGGAGAGCCGGGCCTTGTTCACCTCCTGGAGCACATCGTAGGCGTGCTCCAGAAACTGTACGCCCCGGGAAGTCAGTGAGATGTGCTTTCCGATCCGGTCAAACAGCCTGGTGTCCAGCTCCTCCTCCAGCTGCCGGATCTGCACCGTCACCGCAGACTGGGAGTACCCCAGGCTCTCCGCCGCCCGGGAAAAGCTTTTCAACTGTGCCACTTGAATAAACGTGCTGAGCTGCCGCAGCTCCATGCAAAGCCCCTCCTTCTTCCGCCGCAGAAAGTAATTGTTGAATTTTTTTAAAGCATCTTATTAAAACTATGAATTTTACATATTATTGCAAACAGAATATACTAAAATCAGCCAATAGACAAGAGGGAATTTGAGCAAAATTATAGGAGGGGTTTTTGTGGAAAAGAAGAAATTCAAACTCGGTCTGTTCCCCAAGCTCATTATCGCAATCATCATCGGTATTCTCTTTGGACAGTTCCTGCCCGTGTGGTTCTGCCGGATCGTGGTCACCCTGTCCAGCATCTTCAGCACGTTCCTGTCCTTCATCATCCCCCTGATGATCCTGGCCTATGTGACCATGGGCATCGCCAACCTGAAAAGCGGCGCGGGCAAGCTGCTGCTCATCACCGTCATTTTGGCCTATCTGTCCACCCTGGCGGCTGGCTCCGCATCCTTCCTGGTGGCGGACACCCTGTTCCCCAGCTTCATGAGCGACGGCGCCCTGGAGCAGATCGCCGCCACAGCCGGCAACTCCCTGGAGAGCTACTTCAGCCTGGAGATCCCGCCCCTGTTCGACACCCTCTCGGCGGTGGTGCTGGCCTTTGTGCTGGGCCTGTGCCTGTCCACCCTGCGGGGCAAGACCATCGGCGACACCCTCTACAACGGGATGAGCGACTTCTCGGGCGTCATTGACCAGGTGCTCCACTCGGTGATCATCCCCCTGCTGCCCCTGTATATCTGCGGCACCTTCACCAACATGACCAAGTCCGGCCAGACCTTTGCCATCCTGGGCATCCTCTGGAAGGTGTTCCTGGTGGTCATCCTCATGCATCTGATCTGCATCTTCCTGCAGTTCCTGGTGGCCGGGGCCGTCAGCCGCAAAAACCCCTTCCGCCTGATCCGCAACCAGATCCCCGGCTATATCACCGCTCTGGGCACCCAGTCCTCCGCCGCCACCATCCCGGTAAACCTGCAGTGCGCCGAAGCGGATGGCGTCTCCGCGGAGATCCGCAACTTTGTGGTCCCCCTGTGCGCCAACATCCACATGGCCGGCTCCATGATCACCATCACCGCCTGCTCCACCGCTGTGTGCCTGATGAACCAGATCCCCATCAGCCTGGCCACGGTGATCCCCTTCATTATGACCCTGGGCATCGCCATGGTGGCCTCCCCCGGCGCCCCCGGCGGCTCCATCATGACCGCCCTGCCCTTCCTGTACATGGTCTTTGGGGCGGAGGCCGGCGACCCCAGCGGCCCCATCTGTGCCATCATGGTGGCCCTGTATATCACCCAGGACTCCTTCGGCACCGCCTGCAACGTGTCCGGGGACAACGCCATCGGCGTCATCGTGGAGACCATCTATCAGAAATTCATCAACAAGGCGCCTGCCCAGGCTGCGCAGGCCCAGTGACCGAGAGAAGGAGCGCTTATGGCCTTTATCAGTGTCTTTGACGTGCTTGGTCCCAATATGATCGGCCCCTCCAGCTCCCACACCGCCGGAGCGGCGGCCATCTCTTTCCTGGCCCGGAAGATGATCGCTCCCCCCATCGTGAAGGTGGAGTTCACCCTCTACGGCTCCTTTGCCAAGACCTATCAGGGCCACGGCACCGACCGGGCCCTGCTGGGCGGGCTCATGGGGTTTGAGACGGACGACACCCGCATCCGCAGCTCCTTCCAGATCGCCCAGGACCGGGGGCTGGATTACCGCTTCACTCCCTGCACCACCGAGACGGAGGTCCATCCCAACACGGTGGACATCCGCATGGAGAACGCCGCGGGACAGACCATGGTGGTGCGCGGGGAGTCCCTGGGGGGCGGAAAGGTGCGCATCGTCCGCATCAACGGGGTGGAGGTGGACTTCACCGGGGCGTACAGCACCGTCATCGTGGTCCAGCAGGACAAGCCGGGCGTGGTGGCCCATATCACCAAGGTGCTCAGCGACAACGGCGTGAACATCGCCTTTATGCGCCTGTTCCGGGAGGCCAAGGGCCACACGGCCTACACCATCGTGGAGTCCGACGGACGCCTCCCGGAGGGGGTCGACGTCCCCCTGCGGAACAACCCCAACGTACAGGACGTCATGCTGCTGGAGCCATAGGAGGAGGAACCCATGGACTTTAAATCATCTGTTGAGCTGCTGGAACTGTGCCGGCAGACCCAGTGCCCCATCTCAGAGGTCATGCGTCGCCGGGAGTGCGAGCTGGGGGAGACCACCCGGGATCAGGTGGACCACCGCATGGCCAAGGTGCTGGAGATCATGCGGGCCTCCGCCGCGCTGCCGCTGAAAAAGCCGTCCAAATCCATGGGCGGGCTCATCGGCGGAGAATCCAAAAAACTCTACGACCACGCCGCCCGGGGCAAGGCCATCTGCGGGGACATCCTCCAGCGGGCCATGACCTACGCCATGGGGGTGGCGGAGGTGAACGCCTCCATGGGCCTCATCGTGGCGGCCCCCACCGCGGGCTCCGCTGGGATCGTGCCCGGGCTGCTGCTGGCCCTCCAGGACTGCTATAAGATCTCCGACGACCGCCTTGTGGACGCCCTGTTCAACGCCGGAGCCGTGGGCTATCTGGCCATGCGCAACGCCACTGTGGCGGGGGCGGTGGGCGGCTGTCAGGCGGAGGTGGGGGTGGCCGCCGCCATGGCCGCCTCCGCCACCGTGGAGCTCATGGGCGGAACGCCGGAGCAGTGTATGGACGCGGGCTCCACCGTGCTGATGAACCTGCTGGGCCTGGTGTGCGACCCGGTGGGCGGTCTGGTGGAGTACCCCTGCCAGAACCGCAACGCCGCCGGGGTGGCCAACGCCCTCATCGCCGCCGAGTTGTCCCTCAGCGGGGTAAAGCAGCTCATCCCCTTCGACGAGATGCTGGAGACCATGTACGCCGTGGGGCGGCGCATCCCCATCGAGCTGCGGGAGACCGCCTTGGGCGGCTGCGCGGCCACGCCCTCCGCCTGCGCCAGATGCGGCGGCTGCGGCTGAATATTTGACAAATGAAAAGGGCCTGTTGCAAAATAGAATTTTGAAAAATCAGGTCAAAGAAAAAGTTAGCGGGAACCGTCGGGCTGGCGGTTGTCGCTAACTTTTTTAAAACAAAAATTTTCTTTCCGGGTCTGAAAACTGCATTTTGCAACAGACCCTTTTTCAAAGCGTTTCCCGCCCAAAGGCGGGGACATCCACTCCGCTCCCGGCGCGTGTAGGTGCTCCAACCGGAGAATGTGCGAACGATACAGAGATTTCATCCAGATTTTACAAACAGGCGGTGGCGGCCTGTTCTCATTTTACATTATATTGAGGGGCGGAATCATGCGGCGGCCGGGTGTTTTCCCGGGCGCGCCGGTTTGGGCCGGCGGCCGGCGTTTCTCCGCGTCTCAACAGCGGGATCGCCGCGAACAGAATTTCGTTCCAAAAGGACGAAACGTGTAATTTTGCTACAAGGCGAGGGGGATGACGCTATGCGGCACAATATCCAGGTTTTGGACCGGATTCGGAAAACCTACGCATCCCTGCGGCCATCGGAACAGCGGGTGGCCGACTATGTGCTGAACCATCCGGAGACCTGCACCCAGCAGACCATCTCGGAACTGGCGGACCAGGTCCAGGTGAGCCAGCCCACCGTGGTGCGCTTTGTCCAGGCCCTGGGGTTCGGCGGCTTCCGAAACTTCAAATACTGCCTGCTGCGGGACCGCAGCCAGGGGACGGAGCGGGAGGCCTACTTCGACCACCTGGGGGGCTTTGACTTAAAACCCTGGGATCAGCTGGAGGATCTGCCGCTGAAAGAGGTGCGGGTGTCCGGCGGCCTGCTGGAGGCGGCGCTGAAGTCTCTCTCCCCCCAGGAGCTGGACCGGGCGGTGCGGATGCTCGCCACGGCCCGAACCATTGATATCTATGGCGTGGAGAACTCCTGCACCCCGGCCGGCGACCTTCTGACCAAGCTGACCTACCTGGGGCTCTGCTGCCGGATGAACACCGACGCCTACCTTCAGCAGATCGGGGCGGCCCATCTGGGGGTGGCGGACGTGGCGGTGGCGTTCTCCCACTCGGGCTGCTCCATGGATACGGTGAAGGCGCTCAAGCTGGCCCAAAAGGCGGGGGCGGGCACCATCGCCATCACCAGCCGGAAAACTCCCCTCCTGGCCCGGTACGCCGACGTGTGCCTCTGTACCGGGGGCGAGGAGGCAGTGATCTACGGCACCGCCATCTTCTCCCGCATCCCCGACCTGGCGGTGGTGGATCTGCTGTACATGGGGATCATTCAGAGCGACTACGAGCGCTTCTCCCGCAGTCTGGACAAGAGCGGGGCGGTCATCGCCGACCGGGGCTATCCGGAGGAGTGAGGACCGCCGGCGGGGGCTTTTCTTGTAAGAAAATTACAAGAAAAGCCCCCGTTTTTTGATGCCTTTTTGCGCTTCTCTAACGGAAACTTAAACCTTTTGCGCTTGTTTCCCGGGGCTGAAATTTGCTAGGATTACACCGTCGCCGGACGTGCGGCGGCTCCCACATAAACTTTTGAAACCGAGAAAGGAGCGGTTTTTCATGCTGGAACTGGAGCACCTTCAAAAATCCTTTGACGGAGTGCCCGTGCTCAAGGACATCTCCCTCCAGGTGGAGGACGGGGAGATCGTCTCCATCCTGGGCCCCTCTAGCTGCGGCAAGACCACGCTGCTGAACATGATTCTGGGGATCGTGGACGCCGACCAGGGCGCCATCCGCTACAACGGGGAGGACCTGACCCACACCCCCATGGAGAAGCGGGGCTTCAACATCGTCTTTCAGGACTACGCCCTCTTCCCCAATTTAAACGTACAGCAGAACATCACCTACGGCCTGCGGAACAAGCCGGGCACCGGCTATACCGATTCCATGATGCACATTGTGGTCCCCAGGGCCGCCCAGCTGGGCTACGCCCCCGACTTCTGGATCAGCCCCGACGGGGTGGGCGGCAAGGGCCGCCCCTATCCCTACATGATTTTTGAAAACCTGAAGGCGCTGGAGGTCTCCAGCGTGAAAAACGCCGTGAAGGTGGGGGACACCGTCTCCGACATCCAGGAGGGGATCAGCGCCGGCGTGTGGTCGGTGGGGGTCGTCGAGGGCAGCTCCGTCCTGGGCCTGAGCCAGAGGGAGTACGAGGCCCTCGCCCCGGAGGAGCGCCGGGCCGCCTGCCGCCGGGCGGAGGAGACCTTCCGCTCCGCCGGCGCCCACTTTGTGCTGAACAACCTGTCCCAGCTGCCGGAGCTCATCCATATGCTGGGATGACCGCCGCCCGCCGGACAGGCGCCGGTCCCCTTCCCCTGTCAAAAAATGCCGTTACTTTCCCGCCGCTGCGCGGCGGGAAAGTCCTCGCTGCGCTCGCTGAACGCCTTGCCATGCAAGGCATTCAGGGCATTCGATCCCACTCGAGGCGGGCTGCCGCCCCCTCGAGCTCCCCCGCCAACACTCGGGCGGATTCGTCTGAACAGAGGTTTTTCGACAAGCTGAAACGCTGGAATCAGAGGATTCCAGCGTTTTTGTTTTTCGAGCCTGTGTTTTCTGTGGCGCTAGAGCGCCTCGCCATTGGTCCGGATGACATTCTGGAACCAGAAAAAGGAGTCCTTCCGGTACCGCTTCCCGCTCCCGCTGCCGTCGTCATTCCGATCCACATAGAGAAAGCCATACCGTTTTTTGAGCTCCCCTGTGGTGAAGGAGACCAGGTCGATGCACCCCCAGGGCGTATACCCCATCAGGTCCACCCCGTCCTCTTCCACCGCCTTTTTCATCTGGGCGATGTGCGATCTCAGATAGTCGATCCGGTAGGGGTCGTGGCATGTCCCGTCCCGCGTCAGCTTGTCTATGGCCCCGAACCCGTTTTCCACAATGAACAGGGGGACCTCGTACCGCTCATACAGGGTGACCAGGGCGTACCGCAGGCCCGTGGGATCGATCTGCCAGCCCCAGTCGCTCTTGTCCACATAGGGGTTGTCCACAGAATTGGGGAAGCCGCCGTCCAAGCGGGCGGCGGAGCCCCCCCGCCCCTGGGCCCTGACCGTATTGGACATATAGTAGCTGAAGCCAAGGTAGTCGGCCCGTCCCTCCGCCAGGACTGTTTCATCCCCTGGTTCCATGGCGATCCGGCAGCCCTCCCGCTCCCACTGCCGCCGGGCAAAGGCCGGATAGCGCCCCCGGATTTGAACGTCCGAGAAATAAAACCGCTCGTGCATGCACTCCGCAGCCGCCATCACATCGTCCGGATGGCAGGAGTAGGGGTACACGGGCACAAAGGAGCACATGCAGCCGATCCGGAACTCCGGATTGATCTCATGGCCCGCCCTGACCGCGGCGGCCCCGGCCACAAACTGGTGGTGGACCGCCTGGTACATGGCCTCCCTGGGGCGCTCCAGCTGCGAAAAACGGATTCCGGAGCAGGTCCAGCCGAACAGGTCCAGGCCGGTGTTGCTCTGGTTGTTGATCTCATTGAAGGTCATCCAGTACCGGACCTTGTGCTTGTAGCGCTCCATCACCGTGGAGGCATAGCGGACAAAGCACTCCAGCGTGTACCGGCTCAGCCAGCCGCCGTGGTTCCGGGCCAGGTGATAGGGCATCTCAAAGTGGGAGAGGGTGACCACCGGCTCAATGTGATATTTGAGCAGCTCGTCAAAGAGCGCGTCATAAAACCGCAGGCCCGCCTCATTGGGCTGGGGGTCGTCGCCGTTTGGAAAAATGCGGGTCCAGGCGATGGAGGTGCGGAAGCACTTGAGGCCGAGCTCCGCCAGAAGGGCAATGTCCTCCCGAAAGGTGTGGTAGAAATCGACCCCCTCGTGGTTGGGGTACCGCTCTCCCGGCAGCACGCCGTCTGTGATGCGGCGCAGCACGCCGGAACTGCCGCCGGTGAGGACGTCGGTCACGCTGACGCCCTTTCCGTCCTCATTCCAGGCCCCCTCCAGCTGTCCGGCGCTCACCGCGCCGCCCCATAAAAAATGTTCCGGAAAACTCATGTCGTCCCCTCCAAATTTCCGTCCTGTTCATTTCTCACCCGCAGAAGCGGCTCCCCCGCCTCCACAGGGCCGCCGCTTCTCCACAGCTCGACCGCCGCAAAGTCCTCGGCGTTGGTCACCAAAACCGGTGTGATGGGATCGTATTTCCGGCGGATCTCCTCCAGGTCGAACTCCACGAGCAGGTCGCCGGTCCGAATCCGGTCCCCCTCCTTGACCCTGGAGGTGTAGCCCGCCCCGCCCAGCTCCACCGTATCCAGCCCGATGTGGAGGAGCAGCTCCATCTGGTTGGGGCCCAGCAGGTGGATGGCGTGCCTGCTGTCCGCAATGCTGAGCACCGTACCGTCAAAGGGGGCGTACAGCTTCCCCTCTCTGGGCTGGACCGCGGCCCCCTCCCCCAGGATTCCCTGGGCAAAGGTGGGGTCCTTCACCTGGGACAGGGGAACCACCGTTCCGCTCAGGGGGGAGCACACCGTGACCTCCCCCGCCTCCCCGGGAGCAGGGGCGCGAGGCGCCGCGTCCGCCGCATCCCCGGAGCCCGGGCTCTCCCCGCAGCCCACGACCTGTACCAGCGCGATGGTGACCACGATGGTGGCCAGGGTCCCCAGCAGCATGCCGGGGAAGGACATGGGGTTCTGGGCGCTGATGGCGTTGACGGTGGTGAGAAGCCCGGGCAGACCGGCGTAGACGTAGTACATGGTATCAAACAGGCTCAGGACAATCGCGCCCACCGCCCCTCCGACGCAGCCGCAGACGAACGGCTTTTTCAGCGGCAGCGTCACGCCGTATATGGCTGGCTCCGTGATGCCGAATATGCCGGTCAGGCCGGCGGAGAAGGCCACCCGCCTCATCTCCCGCCGTCTGGTCTTCAGCACCACGCCGAAGCAGGCGGCCGCCTGGGCCACCACGGCGCAGGTCTGAAAGGCCTGAAAGGTATCGCAGCCGTTGGCGTTGAAATTGGCGATGTTCATGGGCGTGACGCCCCAGTGGACCCCGAAGATGACGAAGATCTCCCAGCTCCCTCCCACAAGGGCCCCGGCCACCATGGGAACGGTGCGGGCCAGCTGGTTATATGCCACCGCGATGCCGTTCGCCGCGGCGTCGGAGAGGGGGCCGATCACCAAAATGGTGAGGGGGACCATAATGACGGCGCAGAGAAATGGGGTCCCGATGGCCTTCAGCACATCGGGCAGGCGCCGGTCCAGAAACCGCTCCAGATAGGACAGCACCAGCACCAGGAACAGCGGGGGCAGCACCGTGGAGGTATACGTGGTCTGCGCCATGGGAAAGACCAGGAATCGGATGGTCTCCCCGCCGGCGATCCGGGCCGCCAGCGCGCCCCAGTCGGCGTTGACCAGTGCCAGACAGCACCACATCGCAATGAAGGTGTTGCATTTGAAGTGCCTGGAGGCCGTCACCGCGATCATTGCGGGCAGGAAGGTGAAGGGGGTCCAGGAGATAAAGCTCAGCACGGCGTAGGTCCCGGTGTCCGGAAAGGCGGGAATCCACTGCGCCAGGAGGATCAGCGCCCCCTGCACCAGGCCGGCGGCCGCCAGGATATAGACAAAGGGTGCAAAAACCGCGGACATGGTGGCGATCACCCGGGCCAGGATTCCCTGCTTCTGCGCGGGCTGGTCCGACTGGTCCAGGCGCAGGAGTTTCACCAGCTCCTCGTACACGTCTTTGGCGTGGACGCCGATGACGATTTGATACTGTCCCCCTCTCTCCAGCACCTGAATCACCGCGGGCAGTTCGGAGATGCGTCTGGTCACCTCGGCGGGGGGAGACTCCCGCAGAACCAGGCGGAGCCTGGTGGCGCAGTGGGCTGCGCTGACAATATTCTGTTCGCCCACCTGATCCCGGATCTCGGCGGCGAGCTTGGCGTAATCACGGATGTTGGCTGACATCCCATTCCCTCCCCTTGAGCCGCCCGCCGCAGGCGCGGCAGGCCTCCGCCCCGCCAGACGGCAGAGGCGGATATGAAATACTTCCGTAGTATTTCCCCGGAGGGCGCAAATTTTTCAAAAAGCGGGCCGGTTCCGCCGCGGGACCGGTATTTTTTAGGGGCAAGGCCGGCCTTGTTCCGCCCCTGGCGGAAAAAATCCGCTGGAATCGTCTGATTCCAGCGGATTTCTCCACGGTTTGAGATACAGTTTTTGTGTCTCCATCCGGGCGATGGAGCTATTCCGCCGGCCGGGCCAGGGCGTACCCGTCGCCCGGGAGCTTTACATAGAGGGTCCCGTCCGGCCCCTCCCACAGCATGCAGCCGGCGTACTCCCGGCGGGTGGTGTACAGCCCCTCCTTGCTGTCCTCCCCCTCCAGAAAGAGCACGCCCAGCTGGCGGCTGCCCTCCGGCAGGGCGGAGGCCAGCTCGCCGGTGAGGGTATACTCCCCCGCGGGGGTGCGCAGCACATCCTGGGCCGCGCCCCCCTCCTGTGAGGAGGCGCCGCCGGAGCTCTCGTTCCCGGCGGAGGGGTTCTCGGGCAGCGCCTCGCCGCTTCCGCTTCCGCTCCACACATCGGAGCCGCCGTCCTGGGCGGTCCCGGCCGAATGATCTGTCTGGGATTCCTGGGCGGCGGACGAGCTCCCCGCCGCGCCGGAGGTGGTGTTGTCTCCGCCGCCGCTCATGCCGAAGGGCAGATAGAACACCGCGGCCAGCACCAGGCAGGCGGCCAGCCCGCCGGCCAGAGGCCTCCAGTGGGTCAAGCCGGGCCTGCGGGCGGGGAGGCGGCAGTCCTCCGCCTCCTGGATCAGGTCGTCATCGATCCGGCCGATGGCCTCCAGCAGTTCTTCCCGAGTCATACCGCCACCCCCTCCCGCAGCAGGACTTCCTTCAGACGCAGGCGGGTGCGGTGAAGCCTGGATTTGACCGTGTTCTCATTCATGGAAAACCGCTCCGCCAGGGCCGCGACGGAGTCCAGATACCAGTACCGCCGCAGAAACAGCACCCGGTCCAGCTGGGGCTGCTCCCGGAGGAACCGGGAGATGAGGGCTGCGGTCTCCCGCTCCTCCAGGCGGTCCTCCGGCCGGCCGGGGGCTGGGATGCACTCCCCCAGCTCCTCCAGGGCCGTCTCCACCTGGGGCCCGCCCCGCTTGGCCGCCCGGTTATACCGCCACCGGTCCAGGGACAGATTCCGGGTGAGCTTTCCAAAAAAGGCGGACAGGATGCCCGGCCGCTGGGGCGGCATGGCGTTCCAGGCCCGCAGCCAGGTGTCGTTGACGCACTCCTCCGCGTCCTGCTCCTGGGCCAGAATGTTCCGGGCGATGGAGAGGCAGAAGGCCCCGTACTTCGTCTCGCTCTCCCGGATGGCCTGCTCGGACCGGGCCCAGTACAGCTCGATGATCTGCTGATCCTCCATGGTATGCTCCCCCTCCGGCCGCCGGAGGCGCTCCGGCGGCTCTTTTCTCTATTATAAAAGACGACGCACCCTGGGAAAAGTTGCATGGGGAGAGAAAATTTTTAAGTTTTCATTAAATTTGTGCAACCTGAGCCGTTTTGTTTCGTCTAAAAGTATGATAGGATACCAGTAGAAGACAGCCCGGACACACCAATGAAACGGAGGGATTTTGATGAAACGCACAGCTGCCCTGATTCTGGCCGCCGCGCTGGCGGCCTCCCTGGTCCTGCCCGCCGCGGCGGCGGACGAGACCACGCAGGACGCCCGCCTGGCCCAGGTCACCCAGGCGGTGAAGGACACCCTGGACCTGGACACCTCGGAGTACAGCACCTTCTACGGGAACTGCTATGACCAGACCCTGGTGAGCCAGTGGTCCCTGTACTGGGAGGGCAGCGCCGGCACCCTGTCCATCGACGCCCTGGAGGACGGCACCATCACCGGGTACTCCCTGTCTCAGGAGGAGACGGGCTCCGCCGGCCTGCCCTCCTACCCCAGCGGCGACCCCGCCCAGGCCAAGGAGACCGCCCAGGCCTTTCTGGACAAGGTGCTCTCCCCCGGCCTGGAGTCCGTCCAGCTGGAGGAGTCCTCCGGCTCCGACCGCCTGGGCCGGAACCAGTACCGCTTCTCCGGCGACATTCTCTATCACGGCCTGCCCTCCCCCCTGAGCTGTTCCATCACCGTGGACGGAGAGAGCGGTCAGGTGACCAATTTCCACCGGGACGTGTCCTACGGGAACTACCTGGGGAGCGTCCCCTCCCCCACGCCCGCCGTCGGATCGGAAGCCGCCGCCCAGACTCTGAAGGGCTCTCTGTCCCTGAAGCTGGAATATGTGCTGCCCGAGGACGGGGGCGCCCAGGCTGTGCTGCGCTATGTGCCCGACAGCCGGGACGAGTACTACGTGGACGCCCAGACCGGCGCGCTGGTGAACCTGACCGAGCTGGAAGCCGGTCTGGGGAACATGGGCATGGGCGGCGGCAGCTCCAGCGAGGACAGCGCCGCCGGAACTCCGGAGAACGGCCTGTCCCAGGCGGAGCAGGAGGGCATCCAGAAGCTGGAGGGGGTTCTGTCCAAGGAGACCCTGGACGGGCAGCTCCGGGCCGTCACCCAGTACGGCCTGGAGGACTACACCCTCTCCTCCGCCTCCTACCGGCTGATCGAGGCGACCGAGACCCAGGAGGAGCAGGTGCTGTGCACCCTGCGCTACCTGCTGCCCGGAACAGATGAAACCGCCTCCCGCACCTTCACGGTGGACGCCAAGACCGGTCAGGTAGAGGACCTGTGGTCCTATCTTCCCTGGGATGAGGACCAGAAGCCCAGCCTGACCCAGGCGGAGGCCCAGACGCAGGCGGAGGCCTTCCTCCAGAGCTTCTGCCCCGACCGCTCCGCCAAGCTGGCCCTGTATCAGGGGCCCCAGGGTGAGGTCCAAAGCACCTACTTCTTCACCTTCGCCCGGCAGGAGAACGGGTACTTCTTCCCGGAGCACTTCTACGGAGTGGAGGTCTCGGCGGAGGACGGCTCCATCTGCGGGCTCTCCTACTCCTATGACGACGGGGTGACCTTCGACAGCCCGGACGGCATCGTCTCGGCGCAGGCCGCCCTGGACGCCTGGATGGACACCTACACCGTGACCCTGGGCTATCTCCAGGTACCGGAGAAGCTCTCCGCCGATGACCCGGAGGCCGCCCCCTACCTCCAGCTGGGGCTGACCGCCTTCTACCGGCTGAAGCTGGGCTACGGCCTGGAGCGGGAGGGCTCCTGCCTGGGGGTGGACGCCAAGACCGGCCAGCCCGTCCAGCGGGAGACCGCCGCCGCATCCGGACTGACCTACTCCGACATGTCCGGCCACTGGGCCCAGGGGGCTGTTGAGGCCCTGGCCCGGTACAACGTGGGCTACGACGGCGGGACCTTCGCTCCCGGGCAGGCCATGACCCAGTGGGACATGGTGTGCCTGCTCTTCAGCGTGGAAAACTATCCCCTGGACCCCGCCGCCGCCACCCGGCAGGAGCGGGACATGGCCTACGCCGCCGCCTACCGCACGGGGGCCCTCACCCGCACGGAGCGCCAGGACGACGCCCCCCTCACCCGGAGCCAGGCGGTGAAGCTGCTTCTCAACGCCGAGGGGCTCAAGGCCGCCGCCCAGCTGACGGGCATCTACACCTGCTCCTACACGGACAAGTCCTCCATCCCCTCGGAGGATCTGGGTTACGCCGCCCTGGCCCAGGGCGTCGGCATGGTCCAGGGCGCCTGGGCGGGAGACCGGACCGCCACCCGGGCCGAGGGGGCCGTGATGCTCCACAAGCTGCTGTCCTGGTGAGCCGCCCGGCCCGCGCCCCGGAACCGAGATAGAATCGGCCAAAATTCCGCTTTTCTCACAAGAAAAGCGGAATTTTTTTGCGAAAATGCGGCGGAATTTTTTCGCTGTCCTCTGTTCAAACTCCGGGGAATATGATAAGATGGTTGCCGTACGCGCAGACGCGTTTTGACCATGTTTTGAATTTGGATTGAATTGGAAAAGGAGATTACCATGATCACCGTTACCGATCTGAGCTTGAATTACAGCGGCACCCCGCTGTTTTCCCACGTGGACCTGCAGTTTTTGCGGGGCAACTGCTACGGCATCATCGGCGCCAACGGCGCCGGCAAGTCCACCTTTCTGAAGATCCTCTCCGGGGAGCTGGAGCCCAGCACCGGCGAGGTGTCCATCCTGCCCAACGTGCGCATGTCGGTGCTGAAGCAGAACCAGAACGCCTACGACGCCTACAACGTCATGGACACGGTCATCATGGGCAACCAGCGCCTGTATGACATCGGCAAGGAGAAGGAGGCCATCTACGCCAAGGAGGAGATGACCGACGAGGACGGCATGCGGGCCTGCGAGCTGGAGGAGGAGTACGCCGAGCTGGGGGGCTGGGAGGCCGAGAGCGACGCCAGCCGCATCCTCCAGGGTCTGGGCATCGGCACCGAGCTCCACTACAACGACATGGCCACCCTGGACGCCCGGCTGAAGGTGAAGGTCCTGCTGGCCCAGGCCCTGTTCGGCAATCCCGACCTGCTGATGATGGACGAGCCCACCAACAACCTGGACATCGACGCGGTGAACTGGCTGGAGGACTTCCTGCTGGACTTCGAGGGCACCGTCATCGTGGTCTCCCACGACCGGCACTTCCTGAACACCGTGTGCACCCACATCGTGGACATCGACTACAACAAGATCAAGATGTATGTGGGCAACTACGACTTCTGGTACGAGTCCTCCCAGCTGGTGCAGCAGCTCATCAAGAACCAGAACAAGCGCAACGAGGAGAAGATCAAGGAGCTGCAGGACTTCATCTCCCGCTTCTCCGCCAACAAGTCCAAGTCCAAGCAGGCCACCGCCCGGAGAAAACTGCTGGACAAGCTCACCGTGGAGGAGATGCCCGCCTCCTCCCGCCGCTACCCCTGGGTGGCCTTCTCCCCCGACCGGGAGGTGGGCAAGGACATCCTCTTTGTCACCGACGTGAGCAAGACCATCGACGGGGTGAAGGTGCTGGACAAGGTGTCCTTCATTGTGAACCACGGGGACAAGATCGCCTTTGTAGGCGACAACGAGAACGCCCACACCGCCCTGTTCAAGATCCTGGCCGGGGAGATGGAGCCCGACGAGGGCACCGTGAAGTGGGGCCAGACGGCCACCTTCTCCTACTTCCCCAAGGACAACACCCCCTACTTCCAGGACAACGACGACAACCTGGTGCAGTGGCTGCGCCAGTACTCCAGCGACCCCCAGGAGCAGTATCTCCGGGGCTTCCTGGGCCGGATGCTCTTCTCCGGGGACGAGGTGTATAAGCCCGTAAAGGTCCTCTCCGGCGGCGAGAAGGTCCGGTGCATGCTCTCCCGGATGATGCTCTCCGGGGCCAACGTGCTCATGCTGGACCAGCCCACCAACCACCTGGACCTGGAGTCCATCGCCGCCCTGAACAAGGGCCTGGAGGCGGTGAAGTGCAACGTGCTGGTGGCCTCCCACGACCACCAGCTGATCCAGACCGTGTGTAACCGGGTCTTTGACTTCACCCCGGACGGGAAGCTCATCGACCGGATGATGACCTACGACGAATATCTGGAGAGCCAGAAGGCGGAGTAACCGCCGGTTTTAAAAGGAGCTCCTCCGCCCTGTCGGGGCAGAGGAGCTCCTTTGTCCTACCGGCTTGTGGAAAATTCTGACGTTCCCCCTTGCGTATTTCCCGGCTGGGGCGTACAATACGGAACGGGCCCGCGGAGCTCTGGAGGCTGCCGCCAGGCGGCGGACGCGGGCCGAGGCATACATGAGGAGTTTGTACCATGGATATTTGGAAGGAATTAGCGGACGAGGGCGTGGACAAGGGCCTGCTGGAGGAGATGCAGGCCTTCCGGGCTGCCCACCCGGCGCCGGAGGAGGCCCGGGGGCGGGTCCCCGCTCCCCGCTTCCTATACTACGGAAAAGAGATCTGGGAGGGGGCGGCCGCCGCCCTCCTATGCGGGCAGCACCTGCTGCTGGCCGGCCCCAAGGCCACGGGCAAGAACGTGCTGGCCGAGAACCTGGCCGCCGCCTTTGGCCGGCCCAGCTGGGACGTGTCCATGTACGTAAATGTGGACGCGGCCTCCCTGGTGGGGGCGGACACCCTGAAGGACGGGGAGGTGGTGTTCCGGGAGGGCCCCATCTCCAAGTGCGCCCGGCTGGGGGGCTTCGGGGTGCTGGACGAGGTGAACATGGCCAAGAACGAGGCCCTGGCCGTCCTCCACGCCACCCTGGACTTCCGGCGGGTCATCGACGTGCCCGGGTATGACCGGATCGTGCTGGACGACGCCGCCCGCTTCATCGGCACCATGAACTACGGCTACGCCGGCACCCGGGAGCTGAACGAGGCCCTGGTGTCCCGGTTCGTGGTTATGGACATGCCGGTGATCTCCCCGGAGAACCTGGAAAAGCTGCTGCTGCGGGGCTTCCCCCAGATGAAGCACACCTGGGTGGAGCAGTTCTCCGCCCTGTTTGGGGATTTGCGGCAGAAGTGCGACAGCTCGGAGATCTCCACCAAAGCCCTGGACCTGCGGGGGCTGCTGTCCGCCCTGCACCTGATGGAGAAGGGCATCCCCTCCGGCCAGGCCCTGGAGCTGGGCATCATCAACAAGGCCTTTGACCCCTTCGAGCGGCAGCTGGTGGCCGACGCGGTGTGGGCCCGCATCCCCCGGGACGCGGACCGCTCCAAGCTGTTCGAGGGCTGATATGGACCGGGAAGACATTGAGAGCCGCCGGGCGGAAAACCAGTTCTGGAACGGGGCGGAGAACTACCAGCTTCGGGCCGACTTTCAGATGTACCGTCCGGACGGCGAGGCGGACCTGTACTTCAACACCATCATCGGCCTGGTGTACCGCCTCTATGACTACGAACGGCTCAGGCCCCTGTTCAACACCTTCCAGAGCCAGACCAGCGGGGCCTTCTACACCGACCTGTTCTGGCTGGGCCTGGAGGGGGTGGCCTTCCGGCGGACAGTGGGGGAGCGGCCGGTGCTGGAGGACCTGCGGCGGCAGTACGCCCTCCAGGTGACGGCCCAGCCCCGGAAGTCCGCCGAGCGGGAGGGCATCCACAACCTGCGCTGGCTGTGGTTCCGGCGGGCCCTGGGGGACCCCGCCCAGGAGGATTCCTGGGAGAAGGGGGTGCTGGACGACCTGACCTTCCCCGTGGGCTGCACCGAGGAGGAGCTCACCGGCCGGATGGAGACCCTCCTCCACAAGTGGTTCAAGCGAGCCCGGCGGAGCGTCACCGACCGGCAGTGGGCCGCCTTCGCCGGCCGGGACATCCTCCACAAGGGCAAAAAGCGAAGCGGCCTGGTGAGCGGCAATGCCCTGCGCCGCCTGGGGGAGCCCGGCGGCGGGCCGGTGGAGGAGGAGGGCCGGAAGCGCTTCTGGCAGAAAAACTTCCTTCTCCGTCTGGGCCAGGGCCAGACCCGGGAGCAGGTTTTGCGGGAGTATGTGGAGAACTGCTTCGGGGTGTCCATGTTCCCCCCGTCGGAGACGGCGGCGGCGGAGAAGGCCCTGTGCACCGGCAACCACAAGAACTGCCGCCTCCACTTTACCAAGGGCGTGCTGCCCACCGGTCACGTGAGCAAGGAGACCGCCTGGGAGCGGGACATGTTCCAGCGCCAGCGGGAGAAAAACCGGGCGTACTACCAGGCTCGCCTGGTGCAGAACCAGCACATCCTCTCCCAGCTGGCCCAGCAGCTGCAAAACACCATCCTGCTCCAGTCGGACGTCACCGACAGCCGCACCAGGGCGGGAAATCTCCAGCCCCGCCTGGCCTGGCGGGCGGGCGCCCTTCAGGACGGCCGGGTGTTCGTCCAGCGGCAGCAGAGCGAGCTGGGGGACCTGTCGGTGGACATCCTGCTGGACGCCTCCGCTTCCCAGAACCAGCAGCAGGAGAAGTTATCGACTCAGGCCTACCTCATCGCCGCCGCCCTCACCCGGTGTCAGATCCCGGTGCGGGTGTCCTCCTTCTGCTCGGTGAGCGGCTGCACCGTGATCCGCATTTTCCGGGACTACCAGGAGGCGGGGAAAAACGACGCCATCTTCGACTATGTGTCCGCTGGTTGGAACCGGGACGGCCTGGCGCTGCGGGCCATGGACTGGCTCATGGAGCGGGAGCAGAGCGACCACCGGCTTCTGATTCTCCTGTCCGACGCCAACCCCAACGACGACCAGAAGATTCCCAACCCGGGCATGCTCCCCGGGGGCCGGGACTACGGGGGCAAGCTGGGGGTCCAGGACGCTGCCGATGAGGCGGGAAAGCTGCGCAAACACGGCCTCTCCCCCGTGTGCATCTTCACCGGCAGCGACCGGGAGCTGCCCAACGCCCGGCAGATCTACGGCAAGGAGCTCTTGCGCATCCCCTCCATCGGCTGGTTCGCCGACGCGGTGGGCAAGCTCATTCAGGGCCGCATCCAGGCCATGTAGAAACAAAAAACAGCTTGACGGACCGGCGGTCTGCCAAGCTGTTTTGTTATGTCTCCGCCTCTGCCGTCCGGACCTCTAGGGCCTGCCCCTCGTTCAGGAGGGGGGTGAGCAGCCCGGTCACCGCCGCCTCCGCCTGGTCCTGGGCCTGGGTGAGGAGGCCGGACTGAAGGGCCTTCTCCTCCATCACGCCCTGCTGATCGGCCTGAAAGCCGTTGTAGTCCTGAATGGTGATGGGGTTGAAGATACTGCGGGTCTCGTCAAAGACCTCCAGGCTGTCCGGATCGATTTCGTGGGAGAGGATCTGGGCGGCTGGAAGGGTGACGGTCACCTGTTCGCCGGTCACCTCCACCCGGGCCTGGCTCAGGTCCACACCGGCGGTGATGACCCCGCTGTATGACACAATGAACCGGCTGGTGGTGAAGGGGATACGGATTCCATAGAAGTCGCTGCCCCGTTCAAACTGCCCCATGTTGGTGTAGGCGTACCGGGTGGTGGCCAGCTGGCTGATCTGCTGGAGCTGCTGCTCCACGGTGACGGAGGACAGCTGGGGCGCCTCCTGGGAGCGGCCGCCGGTGAAGAAGCCCGCGCCGAAGCACACCGCCGCCAGCGCCACGCCGGCCAGGATCAGAGATACACCGCTTTTCAGCGAGCGCAGGGGGTGGATTCCGGTATTGTCCGCCATATAAGGGCCTCCTTTTCTCTCGTCTCAGGGCTGGGAGCCGTCAAAAGACCAGCTGCACCAGCAGCATATAGCACACGGTGCCCCCGGCGATGGACAGCAGCATCTGCCGCTTCCACAGGTGGAGGGCCACAACCAGGAGAATGGAGATGGCCTCGGGCAGGCCGCGGCTGCCGGAGAACAGGTCCACCGACCGCAGACAGTAGACCACCAGCAGGCCGAACACCGCTGCCGGCAGCACCTTGCCCACATATTGGATGTACTTGGGGGTCTCCTTCCCCGCGGGAAAAATCAGAAAGGGAAGAAAGCGGGTGATCATGGTTCCCAGCACCACCATGGCGATGGTGATGATCTGCTGTGTCAGGGTCATGCCAGCGCCCCCTTCCGCTCCAGGGTCCCCCGCAGCAGAGTGAGGACCCCCAGAATGGCCAGCATGGCCGGGATGATGAAGTCGTCCGGTCCAAAGAACACCAGACAGGCCGCCGAGGCGGCCAGCCCCACCAGGGCGCTGGTGTGGTCCCTGTCTTTGAGCCACTGCTCCAGGAAAATGACCACGAACATGGCGGTCATCACAAAGTCCAGCCCCTCGGTGTTGAACTGGATGAGCCCCCCGAAGACGCCCCCCAGGGTGGAGCCGGAAAACCAGTAGAAGTGATTGAGCAGAGTGACGAAGAACATGAACCACCCCCGGTCCACATCGGGAGGGATCTGGGCGGTGTAGTTGATGGAGAAGCTCTCGTCGCACATGCCGAAGATTAAGTAGACCTTCTTCCAGCCCAGCCCCCGGAACTTGTCCAGCATGGACAGCCCGTAAAACAGGTGCCGGGCGTTGACCATCAGGGTGAGAAACAGGGCCTGGAGGGGGTTGAAGGCCCCCAGCAGCAGGTTCACCGTGATGAATTCCACCGACCCGGCGAAGATGGTGAGGCTCATAAGCATGGGGTAGACGAAGGAGAAGCCGGACACGTTCATGTAGATGCCGTAGGTCAGACCCAGAAACCAGAAGCCGGCAAAAATGGGGATGGTATAGGGAAACGCGGCCCGGAGGGCCCGGAGCTGCGTCTCATAGCGGTTCATGGGAAAATCACCTCATGGGGGAGATTTTTATGCATAGGAATTTCGCCGCCTTCGGGCGGCGACCTACTTTGCCCGCGGCGGCAAAGTAGGCAAAACGCCGCCGGGGGTGGACTCAGGATGGGCACTGCGTGCCCATATTCGTCCACACCCCGGGCCCCCGTTACGGGGGATGCCCTCCTGTTTGGTCGAAACAGAATTTCCGGCGCGCAAAATCAGGAGTGCTTGCCTGCAATTTAACCCGGCCCCACTGGGGGCCTGGGTTTGCAAAATTTAGAATTGCTGCGGTTCACCAACTGCGCCTGGGTTTGCCGAGCCAACGCTCCTGGTGCAAAATAGCCTTCCCCCCTCAGGGGGGGAAGGTGTCACGACCGCAGGTCGTGACGGATGAGGGGGCGGTTGTCAGAGGGAGATGGAACCTAGATGCCCACCCTCATCAGTCAGCCTTCCGGCTAACAGCTTCCCCCTACAAGGGGGAAGCCGCCCAAGGGCCGCCCCTACGGCAAACCTGGAACTGCCCTTGGACTCTCGTAGGGGCGGGTCCCAGACCCGCCCGCCGTCAGACCCCCAGCAGCTGGGTGGCGAAGAAGAAGTAGATGAGCAGGGACAGGGCGTCCACGATGGTGGTGATGAAGGGGGAGGCCATCACCGCCGGGTCAATGCCGATTTTCTCCGCCGCCATGGGGAGGGTGCAGCCCACCACCTTGGCACACAGCACGGTAAACACCAGGGTGAGGCACACCACCAGGGCCACCATGGGGGTGACCGCCGGGTTGTTCATCAGCCACCGGTCCACAACCATCATTTTTACGAAGTTGGCGCAGGCCAGGCACACCCCGCACAGCACCGCCACCCGGCTCTCCTTCCACACCACGGCGATGAGATCCGAGAAGTCGATCTCGTCCAGAGACAGGGCGCGGATGACCGCCACCGAGGACTGGGAGCCCGAGTTGCCGCCGGTGCCCGAGAGCATGGGGATAAAGGAGGTGAGCACCACGCAGGCGGCCAGGGCGCTCTCAAATTTCGTGATGATAATGCCGGTGAAGGTGGCCGACAGCATCAGCAGCATCAGCCAGGGGATGCGGGAGCGCCAGGTCTCAAAGACGCCGGTCTTCAGATAGGGCTTGTCCGAGGGGAGGATGGCGGCCATCTTCTCGAAGTCCTCGGTGGTCTCCTCCTCGATAACGTCCATGGCGTCGTCGAAGGTGACGATACCCACCAGACGGTTGTCCCCGTCCACCACGGGGATGGCGGACAGGTCGTACTTGTTGAGCATCTGGGCCACGTCTTCCTTGTCGTCGTGGGTGTTGACGGACAGGACGTTGGTCTCCATAATGTCCCGGATCTTGGTCTCATAGGCGGACAGGAGCAGCCGTCTCACCGTGACCACGCCCAGCAGCACCCGGTTCTGGGTGACATAGCAGGTGTAAATGGTCTCCTTGTCCATGCCCTCCTTGCGGATGCGGGCGAAGGACTCCTCCACCGTGGCGTCCGGGTGGAGGAACACGTACTCCGTGGTCATAATGGAGCCGGCGGAGTCCTTGGGGTAGTTGAGCAGCTGGTTGATCTGGCTGCGGGACGCAGGGTCGCTGTTGCGCAGGATACGGGAGACCACGTTGGCGGGCATGTCCTCGATCACGTCCACCGTGTCGTCCAGGTACAGCTCGTCCAGCACCTCCCGCAGCTCCTTGTCGTTCAGGGCGTTGATGAGCCGCTCCTGGTCGTCGGAGTCCTCCAGCTCGGCGAACACCTCGGCGGCCTGCTCCTTGGGCAGCAGGCGGAACACCAGGATGGTCTCCTCCGGTCCCAGCTCATCCAGGAACTCGGCCACGTCCACCTCATTCATCTCCATGAGAATGGAGCGCAGCTTGCGGAACTGTTTGGTCTGGACCAGCTCCATCAGCTGTTCCAGCTCATATTTCTCTTGCATCAGGCTCTCCCCTTTTCAAATTGATCTGAACGGTTGGGTGAAAGCGGGACACAAAAAAACCACAGGGCGCCTCGCGCCTGTGGCTGTTACAAACGGGAAAAGCGCACCACGGGACCGGGGCCGGACCGCTCCGGCCAGGCCGCTCCCCTGGTGGGTCGTCAGGCGGCGGGAGCAGGAGCCTCTGGACTCGGCTCCGCCGCGTTCCGTTCGTGACAGCAATCTTTTTGCTCCCGATGGCGACTTCGGCCTTCCATGGAGGCTCCACATCCTTTCTGCGCCATATTTCTCCCTCCCGCCGGGGCGGGAAGAAGCGCGGACTTTCACGGTGTTAGTATAGCACAGCCCCGGCGGGCAATTCAAGAAAAATCTATGAAAAGAATCCGGGCGGACCGCCTCTTTCGCGGCCCGCCCGGGCTGGAGTTTCATGGGAAGGGATCGGGTTTTCTCCCGCTCCCCTTAAAACTGGAAGACCACGCCGATGACGGCGGCGGACAGGATGAAACAGATGGGGTGGAGCTTCTTCAGGGGCGACCACTTCATGGCCGCGAACACCGCCGCGGCCAGAACTACGGCCTTCCACTCCACGCCAGTGATGCCGGTGAAGGACACGCTGGGCAGCCCGAAGAAGACGGAGAAGGCCACGCTCAGTCCGGCCACCACGATCAGCGCGGTGGAGGCGGGACGCAGCCCCTGGAAGGCGGCCTCCACCGTCCTGCTGTGGCGGAACTTCTGGAGGAAGCGGGCGATGATGAGAATGACGATGATGGAGGGGGCCACCAGGCCCAGGGTGGCAATCACCGCCCCGAGGATCCCTCCGGCGGGTCCCAGCACCGTGTTGCAGCCCATGTGGTAGCCCACATAGGTGGCCATATTCACCCCCATGGGGCCGGGGGTGGACTCGGACACGGCGATCATGGTGGTCAGCTCCTGGTTGGTAAACCAGCCGGTGGCCTCTCCCATGTCCTGGAGGAAGGGGATGGTGGCCAGGCCTCCGCCGATGGAGAACAGTCCGGTTTTGAAAAACTCAAAAAACAGGCGCAGGAAGATCACTTCTCCTCACCCCCTCTCTTCTGTTTTCCGGAGAGGCGGGCCAGCAGCAGCCCTGTGATGCCGGCCAGCACCACCAGCACAGCCGGGGAGGACAGGAGGTCCAGCGCCTGACCCAGGGGGGTAGCGGCATCCACTCCCAGCAGCCCGCCCAGCTCGGACAGAACCAGCACCGCCAGGAAAATGCACACGGACGGGGCGTCCTTCACGGTGCTCTTGCCCAGCTTGAGGACGCTCACCGCGATCATGGCCACCACGGCGGCGTTGATGCCGGCCAGGGCGTGCTGGACCACCGGGATCTCCGCAAAGTTGGTGAGAAAGGCGGCGATGATGGTGATAATTACCAGGCTGGGGAACACCACCCCCAGGGTGGCAATAGTCCCCCCCAGGTTGCCCCGGTGTTTCTGCCCGATGAAGGTGGCGGTGTTGACGGCGATGACGCCGGGGGTGCACTGGCCGATGGCAAAGTAGTCGGTGAGCTCCTCCTCGGTGGCCCAGCCCTTCTTCTCCACCACCTCCCGCTGGAGGATGGGGAGCATGGCATATCCTCCGCCGAAGGTGCACACGCCCACCTTGGCAAAGGTCAGAAACAGATCGAAATAGAGATTCAATGGTATGACATCCTTTTTCATGGGGTAAGAATACCCAGGTTTCGTATTTGCTGTTTTCAGATAGGAGGATTTCGCCGCCTGCGGGCGGCGAGTTCCTTTGCCCATGGCGGCAAAGGAACCAAAACGCCCCCGGGGACGCGTCCGATGGACTACGGCTCCACTCTGTTCCGCCTAGGTCCATAGGCCGCCACCCTACCCCCTCTGTCTCGCTACGCTCGACATCTCCCCCTGACAGGGGGAGTCGGCCCCGGACCCCGTTACGGAGGACGCCCTCCTGATAGGTTGTGCGGCATTTCCGGCGCGCAAAAATCTGAGTAACGCTCTAAATTCCCGCCGGGCCACTGGGCCCTGGGTTTGCAAAAATTAGAACTGGTGCGGTTAAAGGAGTGCGCCTGGCTTTGCCGAACCAACGTTCCCGGTATGATTTCTGCCGTAGGGGCGGCCCCATGTGGCCGCCCGCCACAACGGGAATTCGCCCCTACCGGAATCCGAACATGCCTCCGTCTTCGCCGTCCCCCGCCGCGGCACTTGAGCCCCACCGGCCCCAAAGGCGCGCTCCCAACCGATAGAACCACAACCCAAAGGTTACCGAGAACTCAGCGGCAGCGGTAATAGACCGGAAACCAATCCCCTGTCCGCCCGCGCCTTTGCGACGACGGGTTAGTTTGCCTAATTGGCGGCCCCCGTAAAACGGGGGTCCAGGGGCCGACTCCCCTTATCAAGGGGAGATGGCCGAAGGCCAGAGGGGATAGGGACGGGCGAATATGAGCGCGGAGCGCTCATCTGAGCCTGCCCCCTGGTGCCTCTTTGGTTTCTTTCTGGGTATCCAGAAAGAAACTCGCCGCCGGAGCGGCGAAACGCTCTCCGTTAATGCAAACTTTCCAGTTCCTCCATCCACAGTGCCGTCACCGCGTCGGACGGCATCCGCCAGTCGCCCCACGAAACGCTCCGCGTTCCGTGGGGACCCGGATATTTGAAATCCTCGGGCGGAGTGAATCCGCCCTGCGGCAAGGTTTTCGCCCATGGCGAAAACGCTTGGACGCGCCTTCGGCGCGGGCCCGCTTCGCGGGCCGGGGCGACTGGGGAAAGGCTACTGCAATTCTTCCAGCTCTGCCATCCACAGTGCCGCCACCGCGTCGGACGGCATCCGCCAGTCGCCCCGGGGGGACAGGGTGACGGAGCCCACCTTGGGGCCGTCGGGCAGGCAGGAGCGCTTGAACTGCTGGGTAAAGAACCGGCGGTAGAAGTTGTTCAGCCACTTGAGCATGGTGTCCCGGTCGTACCGGTCCCCCAGGGCGTACTCCGCCAGGCGGAACACCTTCTTGGGCGAAAAGCCCCACCGGATGGCGTAGTACAGGAAGAAGTCGTGGAGCTCATAGGGCCCCACCAGGTCCTCGGTCCTCTGGCTGATCTTGCCCCCCACGGCGGGCAGCAGCTCGGGGGAGACGGGGGTATCCAGAATGTCGTCCAGCACGGCGGACAGCCTGGGGTCCTCGCTGCCCTTGTCGTCGGAGACGAAGGACACCAGGTGGCGCACCAGGGTCTTGGGGATGCCGGCGTTCACCGCATACATGGACATGTGGTCGCCGTTGTAGGTGGCCCAGCCCAGGGCCAGCTCGGACAGGTCGCCGGTGCCGATGACCATGCCGCCCGTCTGGTTGGCGATGTCCATGAGCACCTGGGTGCGCTCCCGGGCCTGGCCGTTCTCAAAGGTGACGGAGTGGTCCTCCATGGACTGGCCGATGTCCTTGAAGTGGACCTTCACCGCCTCGCCGATGTCGATGCGCTTCAGGGTGGCCCCCAGGCGCTCGGCCAGCTCCATGGCGTTGTCCCGGGTGCGGTCGGTGGTGCCGAAGCAGGGCATGGTCACTGCGATGATGTCGCTGGCCGGCCGGTCCAGCAGCTTCATGGCCACGGCGGTGATGAGAATGGCCAGGGTGGAGTCCAGGCCGCCGGACAGGCCCACCACGGCGGTCTTGGCCCGGGTGTGCTCCAGGCGCTTGGTCAGGCCCAGGGCGGCGATTTTCAGAATCTCGTTGCACCGCTCCGCCCGGTCCCCCGCGTCCTCAGGCACGAAGGGGTTGGGGGAAACATACCGGGTGAGCTTGGTCTTGCCCAGCTCCAGCTCGAAATAGTTGGAGTAGGCATACTCTCCCCCGGCGGGGAAGGTGGTCATGCGCCGGCGCTCATAAGCCAGCCGGTCCACATCGATCTCGCTGACGGTGAGGCCGGTGGCAAACCGCCGCTCCGCCAGCAGGGAGCCGTTTTCGGCAATCAGGTTGTGGCCGCCGAACACCAGGTCGGTGGAGGACTCCCCCTCCCCCGCGTCGGCGTACACATAGCCGCACGCCAGCCGGGCGGACTGGCCCGTCACCAGCTGCCGCCGGTAGTCGGCCTTGCCCACCACCTCGTCGCTGGCGGACAAATTCAGAATCAGCGTGGCCCCCTGGGCGCATAGGCGTGTGGAAGGGGGATCGGCGACCCAAAGATCCTCACAGATCTCCACCCCAAGGACCAGATTGGGCATGTTGCAGCTGAAGATCTGGTAGGGGGAAAGCCCCACGACCTCCTGGCCCGCGAATTCCATGGTGCAGTCGAGGAAGCTGCTGTCCGCGGCGGAGGCGAACCACCGTCTCTCATAGAACTCCCCGTAGTTGGGGATGTGGGTCTTGGGCACCAGGCCCAGAATCTGTCCCTTGTGGATGACGGCGGCGCAGTTGTAGAGCTTGTTGTTGGCCCGCACCGGCAGGCCCAAGGCGGCCACCATATCCAGGTTCCGGGTGGCCTCCAGAATGGTCTTCAGGCCCTCCTCGGCCCCCCGGAGCAGGGTGTCCTGGAGAAACAGGTCCCCGCAGGTGTAGCCGGTGAGGCACAGCTCGGGCAGGCACAGCACCCGCACCCCCTGCTTGTCCGCCTCCCGCATGAGGGTAAATATCTGTTCCGCGTTATAGCGGCAGTCGGCCACCCGGATCTTGGGGGTGCCGGCCGCTACCTTTACAAATCCGTCCCGCATCTTGAAAAACCTCCCTTGCGGTCTCGCTTTCACAACTTGTATCATACCCCAACCCAGTGGGAAAAGCAACCTGCCTATTTCCGCTTGAGCAGCCGGATGTCGTCCCCGAAAAAGTGGAGGATGTAGAACTCCCCCAGCAGGCGGGAGGAGATCTGGGGCGTATACCGGCGCACCACGTCCTCAGGGGTCAGGTTGGAGGAGATCACCGTCCGCCGGTCGCTCACCAGCCGGGTGTTGATGAGCTCGTACAGGGCGGACTGGGTGAACTGGGTGGTGAGCTCGCTGCCCAGGTCGTCCAGGATCAGCAGGTCGCAGTTGAGGTACCGCCGGGTCTCGTCCCGGGCGGTCTGCACCCCCTCCGCGTCCCGCTGGAACTTCCGGTTCTCAAACTGGGCGAAGATGTTCCCCGCCGTGTCGTACACCACAGAGAACCCCTGCTCCGACACGCTGCGGGCAATGCAGGCGGACAGGAACGTCTTGCCCAGGCCGGGAGCCCCGGTGAGAAACAGGTTTTTAAAGTGGAAGCGGCCGAACTTCTGGGCGTAGTTCAGGCACACCTCGTACACCAGGTCCATGTTGGTCCTGGGGGAGGAGGCCCGGCCGGGCCACAGCTGGTCGCTGTAATAGTCCAGGCGGAAGGCGTCGAAGGACTGCTCCCCCAAATCCAGCAGCTTGGACAGCTCCTGGATCTGCTCCTGGGCGCACAGCTTTTTCAGACACTCGCACATCTGGGCCCCCCGCCAGCCGGTGTCCCCGCACTTGGGGCAGGCGGGCTTGTCGTCCAGGGCGTCCTCGGGCAGGCCCAGGGCCCCCAGCAGCACCGCCCGCTCCTGCTGGATCTCCAGATTCTTGTCCCGGACGGCCTGGAGGGTCTGGCGCATGTCCCCCCCCTGGCGCAGGGAGGCGGAGGCCAGCTCGGCCATGGTCCGCTGGAGCTGCCGGTCCAGCTGGGCCAGCCGGGGCTCCCTGGCGTAGGCCTTCCGCCGGAGCTCCTCCCGCCGGTCCTCCCGCTGGCGTTTCTGCTCCTCCAGCCGGGCGGCGGCCCGGCGCAGGATGTTGGGATCGTATGCCATCTGCTCACTCCTCCTGCTTCATCTGTTCCATCAGGCGGCGGATGCGCTCCATGTCCTCCCGGGCCCGCTGGTCCTCCCGGCTGGCGGCCGCCTGGCTCTGGGAGGTGACGGGGGCGGCCTGGACCGGCCTGGGGTCCCGGTCCCCCGCCTGGATGGCCGCTAGAGTGTGGAGCCCCTTCTCGTGCCACCGGCGGAGAATGCCGTTCATATAGCTCCAGTCCAGGGACTGCTTCTTCATAATGGTCCGCTCATAGGCCGCCCGCAGGGCCTCGTCGTCAAAGCCCATCTCATCCCAGGCGGCGATGTACTTCTTCTCCCGCTCCACCAGGGGCCGGGGCGGGATGTCCAGCAGCCGGAGCACCTGGGCCCCCCGGCCCCGCAGGCGGACCAGCTTCTGGAGGTACTGCTCCGCCGCGTCCACCGTGTCGATGCCCTTCCGGGCCCAGACAAACCCCTCCCGGCGGATCTGGGAGAGGAAGGGCTTTCTTCCCGGCCCGTACTTGCGCTCCATCTCCTCGATGCACCAGTTCACCAGCAGGCAGATGACCTCGGCCGGCAGGGCCAGGTGGTCATATAAGGTATAGAGCACCTTCAGGTCGTTGGCGGTGAGCTTCTTGCCCAGCCGCCGCTCCACCTCGTCGGCCAGGGCGGGGAAGGCGGAGCTCCGGTCCCCCAGGGCGGCGTTGATGTCCTCCAGGGCGTACTCCGGGGGCGGAGCCTCCGGGGGCTCCTCCGGCTCCGCCGGAGCGGCGGTGAGGGAGAGGGAGGCCAGCCCCTGGTCCTGGAGCTGCTTCAGGGCGGCGCGCTTCCGCTCCTCCGGCCAGCGCAGCCCCTCCGGGCTCCCCCGGCGTAGCAGGTGCAGGTACAGCAGGGCCGCGTCCCCGCTGTCCAGCTTGATCAGGCGGTCGGCCGCCTGGTCGGTCATAGCGAGAATGCTCCCCGGGATCAGCAGCTGTGCCATGGCTTTCTCCTCCTCTCCGTGTCTGCATGCTCCCCCATTTTACCGCAAAATCCGCCGGGAGTAAACAGGAAACCGCACCGGAGGCCTGGGGCAAAAATTTTCTCCTTTTTCCGGATCCCCGAATGGACTTTTTCCCGCTTCCGGTATACAATACCTCTTACCCTAAAAACGGCTCCGGTCCGCCGGAGGCGGAGAACCTGAGAAAAGGAGAGAGGATATGGTTCAAAATCTGACGGAGGGGCGGCCCCTGAAGCTGCTGTTTTTCTTTGCCCTGCCCATGGTGGCGGGCAACTTGTTCCAGCAGCTGTACAACATGGTGGACACCATGGTGGTGGGGAAGTTCGTGGGGGAGGACGCGGTGGCGGCCGTGGGCTCCTCTTTCCCCATTGTGTTTTTGTCGGTGGCGGTGGCCTCGGGGCTGTCCATGGGCAGCAACGTGGTGGTCTCCCAGCTCTTCGGGGCGGGGCGCATCCATGAGATGAAGTCCACCATCTCCACCGCCATCATCTCCCTGAGCGTGCTGGGACTCATCATCATGGCCCTGGGCACCGTGCTGGCCGGTCCCCTGCTGCAGCTGCTGGGCACCGACCCGGACATCATGGACGACTCCCGTCTGTACTTGCAGATCTACTTCGGCGGGGCGGTGTTCCTGTTTCTCTACAACACCCTCAACGGCATTTACAACGCCCAGGGGGACAGCCGCACCCCTCTGCTCTTTCTGATGATCTCCAGCCTGACCAACATCGTGCTGGACCTGGTCTTTGTGATCCAGTTCCACATGGGGGTGGCCGGGGTGGCCTGGGCCACCCTCATCGCCCAGGGAATGTGCGCGGTGTGCTCCCTGCTGGTGCTCATCCGGCGGCTGAAGCGCATGCCCTGCGAGCCGGGGCGGCAGAGGGAGAAGATCCCACTGTTCCACATGCTGGCGGTGAAGCGCATCGCCCGGATCGGCCTGCCCTCCATGCTCCAGCAGTCCCTGGTCTCCCTGTCCATGATGATGATGCAGGGGCTGGTGAACTCCTACGGCAAGGTGCTGGTGGCCGGGTACACCGCCGCCACCAAAATCGACACGCTGGCCATGCTGCCCAACATGAACTTCTCCAACGCCATGTCCAGCTACACCGCCCAGAACATCGGGGCCGGCAAGTACGAGCGGGTGAAGGAGGGGCTGAAGGCCTCCCTCTTTATGGTGGTGGTGTTCTCCCTGACCATCACCGTGCTGATCTTCCTGTTCGGCAACCAGCTGCTGGGGCTGTTCCTGGACCCGGGGGACACCTCGGGGGCGCTGGGCTACGGTCTGGCCTATATGCACACGGTGTCGGTGTTCTACATCCTCATGGGCCTGCTGTTCGTCCCCAACGGGATGCTCCGGGGGGCGGGCGACATGGCGGCCTTCACCTTCAGCTCCATGGCCAACCTGTTCTCCCGGGTGGCCATCGCCTACGCCCTGGCCTACCTCACCCCCCTGGGGGCCAACGCCATCTGGTGGTCCATCCCCGCCGGCTGGGCCATCGGCGCGGCGGTCTCCCTGTCCCGGGTGAGGAGCGGCCGGTGGATGCGCAAGGCGGTGGCCGACCAGTGAGGACGGCCCTGTACTGCCGCTTCTGAGCCAGTTGAAGCAGATCCGAAAACAGCCGCCTGCGGGCGGCTGTTCAGGCTGTCGGAAAAGTCCAAGGACTTTTCCGACAGCCTGAAAAAATGCCGTTACTTTCCCGCCGCTGCGCGGCGGAAAAGTCCTCGCTGCGCTCGCTGAACGCCTTGCTCTGCAAGGCA
>NZ_NFKI01000159.1 GCF_002160305.1 Pseudoflavonifractor sp. An184 | reverse complement strand
CAGATAGACAGCAGCACGACACCCGCACCACCCGCCGCCCCGACTGCGTGACGGAAATCCGCATGGGCAATTCCGTCCTTGTCGTGTCCGGCTATTTCAAGAAAGACACCACGACCACCGCCGCCGACAAAATGGCGCGGGTACTGGAAGCGGAAGCCGCTGCTACACAAAAATCGGCAATTTGACAAATCATAAAGAAGCTGATTTTACACTTTTGCCGCTATACAGCCCGCCCTATTCCGTGGTACAATGAAACCACGGAATAGTGGGGCTGGCTGTCGGAAACGGAGGATTTTATGTTAAGACAAGCCACCCAAAACCTCATTACCGCCCTTTATCCGAGATTGTCCCATGAGGACGAATTGCAAGGCGAGAGCAATTCCATATCGAACCAGAAAAGGATTTTGGAAACCTACGCCAAGCAGAACGGCTTTACCAATCTGCGCTGGTACACCGACGACGGCTTCTCCGGCGCAAACTTTCAAAGACCCGGTTTTCAAGCCATGCTTGCAGACATTGAAGCCGGGAAAGTGGGTACGGTCATAGTCAAGGACATGAGCCGGTTAGGGCGAAACTACTTGCAGGTAGGGTTTTACA
>NZ_NFKI01000158.1 GCF_002160305.1 Pseudoflavonifractor sp. An184 | reverse complement strand
GGCATTCGCACCCAAATCGACCTGCTGGTGGAGCAGGCCTGCGACCGGCTGATGGAAGCGGAACAGCTTACCGTCGGCTGGGATGTGGGTAAGGGGGTGAGTGACGTGTAATGTACTCTGCCCCGCCCCCGCGATTAGGGGGCAGCTACTTCAAACAGTAAGGAGGAAATTGGTAAAATGAAAAAGCGAGTATTGTCAGCGCTCATGGTGCTGTGCATGGTGCTGACACTGCTGCCTGTTTCGGCGTTCGCCGCGCCAAACGAGGCGAAGCTGACGGTCAGCAATGCTCCGGTCACGGATACTGCCGATTTAAGCGGTGTAATGTGGCAACCTGAGCATTCCCCTGGTGATTTTGACCTTGCAGAGGGAACTCAGAGCTCCGGGTATTCTTATACTGAGGATCGGACGATCTATGTAGAGTTTGATCTGACCGGCACCGAAGCGAAGTGGAGCGACAGCAGCACCATGAACAGCAAGCTTGTGCCGCTCTATAAGGATTCTGATCAGCCTCAGAGTATTCCTGCCGTGATCCCTCCCGAGGGTTATGAACTGGTCTACTGGGAGACCAGCAAGGGAACTCTGGGTGCAAACGCACAGCTTAC
>NZ_NFKI01000157.1 GCF_002160305.1 Pseudoflavonifractor sp. An184 | reverse complement strand
GGCCCCCAAATGCGGGGGTTACCCCTCGAAGTGGGCAGAACATTTCCGGCGCGCAAAATCTGGGTGGCTGGTTTCAATTCCTGCCGGCCCACTGGGGCCTGGCTGTGCGGAAAATTGAGGCCGGTGCGATTCCACATCTGCGCCTGAGTTTGCCGAACCAACGCTCACGGTCCGTTTTTCGCCGTAGGGGCGGCACACTGGGCCGCCCGCAGGCACGCCAGGGCCGGTCTGGGACCGGCCCCTACGCAAAGACAGACGCGTCTCCGGATAACTCCGTAGGGGCGGGTGTCCTCACCCGCCCGCCAATCCCCTGAGCCGCACTTGAGCCCCACCCACACAAAAGGCGCGCTTTCCACCGGTAGGAGCAACCCCCAAAGGTTACCGCTAACTCAGCGGCAGCGGCAATAGAAGGGCAACCAGTCAGCTGAGCCACCCGCGCCTTTGCGATGACTGCAAGGCTGCCTAATTGGGCCCCCGTAAAATGGGGTCCAGGGGCGGCGAATATGAGCGCAAAGCGCTCATCCTGAGCCGCGCCCTGGTGCCTCTTTGGTTTCTTTCTGGGCATCCAGAAAGAAACTCGCCGCCCGCAGGCGGCGAAATCCCCCTG
>NZ_NFKI01000156.1 GCF_002160305.1 Pseudoflavonifractor sp. An184 | reverse complement strand
GCTCCGAGGGGGCAGGGAGACGGCCAGAAGGCCACCAACGGACCGATCCAGGGCCACGGCCCGGATGTTAGGCAGAGGCCGGGCGGCTCCAGGCGGCGCGCTGCGCCCCGTGTGTGGCCCCGGCGGCTCCGGTGCTGATCTACTGCCCCCAGCTCCAAGGGGCAGGGCAGCGGCCAGGAGGCCACCAACGGACCGATCCGGGCCACGGCCCGGATGTCAGGCAGAGGCCGGGCGACTCCAGACGGCGCGCTGCGTCCCCGTGTGTGGCCCCGGCAGCTCCGGCGCTGGTCTACTGCCCCAGCTCCGAGGGGCAGAGCAGCGGCCAGGAGGTCCACCAGCGGGCCGATCCAGGGCCACGGCCCGGATGTCAGGCACAGGCCGGGCAGCTCCGGGCGGCGCGCTGCGCCCCCGTGTGCGGCCCTGGGCGGCTCCGGTGCTGGTCTGCTCCCCCAGCTCCGAGGGGGCAGGGAGAGTGAGCAAAATCCGCCCGCGCAGACGGATTTAGGGTCTGCTCCCCCAGCTCCGAGGGGGCAGGGAGACGGCCAGGAGGCCCGCCAGCAGGCCGATCCGGGCCATGGTCCGGATGTCAGGCACAGGCCGGACAGCTCCAGGCG
>NZ_NFKI01000155.1 GCF_002160305.1 Pseudoflavonifractor sp. An184 | reverse complement strand
TAACTTCCGTGTTCGGAATGGGAACGGGTGGACCCTCGCCCTAATCAGCACCAACTTACTTTCTTTTGAAAAAGAAAGTAAGCAAAGAAAACTTCATACTTCCTTCTTCAAGAAGAGATCCGTACCTTTTTCTCTCCTTACCGTCTTTTTCAACAGCAAGTATTCTATCAAATTTTCTTCTCACTGTCAAGAACTTTTCGTTCTTGCTCATTTCATTTTCCTCTTCGAGGAAAATGAAATGGTGACCCGTACGGGAATCGAACCCATGTTTGCGGCGTGAGAGGCCGCCGTCTTAACCGCTTGACCAACGGGCCTTGTGGTGCGCCTTCAGGGATTCGAACCCGGGACCCACTGATTAAGAGTCAGTTGCTCTACCAACTGAGCTAAAGGCGCATACTTTCTTTCGAGAAAGAAAGTATGCAAAGAAAGCTTCCTACCAAGTCTCACCTTAATATTCGCTTCCCGCTTTCTCTCTCTCCAGAGGGTGGGCGCTTTGTCTGCACCTTCAAAACCGAACAGTGAATTCCGCAAATCCTCGCTCGCAAGCGCCTGCATTTCTTTCTTGCCTGAACCACTCAGGTCAAGCCCTCGGCGGATTAGTATCGGTCAGCTCAACACATTGCTGTGCTTACACCTCCGACCTA
>NZ_NFKI01000154.1 GCF_002160305.1 Pseudoflavonifractor sp. An184 | reverse complement strand
AGCTGGCACCGGGGGTAGTTGGAGGCGGGCAGGTTCCGGGCGGCGGCGATGGCCTTGGGGTCCTTCTCCGGCTTGGACAGGTTGATGGTGATGTCCAGCTCCCCGTACTGGGTGTCCGTCTTCCACTGCACGTCCTTGGCGATGCGGTCCCGGCGGATATAGTTGGTGTCCTGGCTGAACCGGTAGTACCAGTCGGTTGCCTTCTTCGGGTCCTGCTCCCGCAGGGCCTGGAACTTCCCGATGACCTGGGCGGGCCGGGGAGTGAGCGCCCCCATCAGCTTGGTGTCAAACAGGTCCCGGTAGACGATGGAATTCTCCTTGAGCACCCCCCGGGCATAGGCGTCGTCCAGCAGGGCGTCCAGCACCTGGGGCAGCTCCTCCTCGCCGCAGGAGACTCCCTCCGGCAGGGTGCAGCCGTCCAGCTCCAGGGCCTCCAGCAGGGCGTTCACCGCCCAGATCTTCTCCTCCGGCTGGATCAGCTCCTTGTCCAGGGCGTAGGAGATCAGCTTGGCAATGGCCTGATCCCGTTCCATGGTCATCCCTCCTCAAAGCCGTGGGGGTGGCTCTTGTGCCAGGCCCAGGCGGAGGCCACGATGGTGTTCAGGTCGTTGTACTTGGGCTTCCAGCCCAGCACCTGGATGGCC
>NZ_NFKI01000153.1 GCF_002160305.1 Pseudoflavonifractor sp. An184 | reverse complement strand
GCCCTGGAGAACTTCATCCTGGGGTTCCGGTTGGGGATGCGCCTGGCCATTGAATCCCTGGACGAGGACGACGGCAGTCTGTCCGCCCTCCCAGAAGGGCGGTGACAGAGATGGCAAAACGCAGAGCCAACGGGGAGGGGAACCTCCGAAAACGGAAGGACGGCCGCTGGGAGGGCCGGTACACCGCCGGCCACGACCCGGAGACGGGGAAGGCCATCTACCGGAACGTCCTGGGACGGACCCAGACGGAGGCCAGAGCCAAACTGAAGCAGGCTATTGAGGAAGCAAAGATCGTAGATCAGACAAAAGCCAAGAAATACACCGTGGGGGAGTGGATGGACATCTGGTTCGAGAACTACGCCAAGGTAAAGGTTCGGCCCTCCTCCCACCAGACCTACCGTGGGTACATCGACAACCACATCAAGCCCAACATCGGGGAGATTCCCCTTGGAAAGCTATCCTCTCTGGATCTACAGAAGCTCTACAAAAAGCTACTCAGCAGCGGTCGAGTGGAGCGGATCGAGAGCAAGAAACAGAGCAAGGGCCTGAGCCCCAAGACGGTGAGGAACCTGCACCAGATCATTGCCTCGGCCATGAAGCTGGCCAAGGAGCAGAAGCTCATCGCCACAGACCCCACAGACGGCTGCGCCCTGCCCAAAGTGGAGCACAGAGA
>NZ_NFKI01000152.1 GCF_002160305.1 Pseudoflavonifractor sp. An184 | reverse complement strand
CTCCGGGTTTGGGCCCATTTTAGGCCCAAAAACGCCCGGAAAGCGTTGAACCGCAGCAGATGGACAAACCGACAGCAGCTCATAACCCGGAGGTCGGAGGTTCAAGTCCCCCTCCCACAACCAGAAATCCGCTGGAATCGCCTGATTCCAGCGGATTGTTTTTGTTTTCCGCAACTTTTTCGCGAGGTTTATTTTGAGTTTCTGAATCTGACCCAGATTCTGACCCATACGGGAAGTTTTCCGGACTGGAGAGGGCTATAAACTGCCGGAGAGGACGTGTTCCATGGCCTCCGCCGCCTGCCGCTGGGCCGAGGTGGAGGTATCCAGGGTGAACCCGGCGCTGTAATGCCCTAGCATGCCGGATACGGTTTTCACGTCCGCTCCGTTTTGCAGGGCCAGGGTTGCGAAAGTGTGCCTCAAATCGTGGAACCTGACTCGAGGCAGTCCCGCCCGTTTCAGTACTCGGTGGAGCATGTGGAGCACACTGTCCGGGGACATGGGACCGCCGGTGGGACCGGGGAATACCCAGGGACAGCTCCCCACTTTCTTCTTCTGTTGATTCAGAACGTCTATTGTATCCTTTGCCAGGGGCAGGGTGCGGTAGGCGTTTTTCGTTTTCAGGGGAGCTTCCACCACCTCGCCGTTGATTCTTGCTATTTGCCGTTTAACCCGGAGGTCGCCCC
>NZ_NFKI01000151.1 GCF_002160305.1 Pseudoflavonifractor sp. An184 | reverse complement strand
CACGGCGCTGAGGCGAAATCCCGCAATCCCTTGACACGCCCCGCTCTGCGGGGCGTTGTGACCGGGAGGTGGGCGCTTTGCGACCACCTCCCTTTATCCTCGTACTAAATTCGAACGCCCCTGATCCCAGCGAAACAGCCGGAACCAGGGGCAAAAAAATATTTTTCTAGGAATCAGAATTCGCTTCAAAAATGGAAAATACGGAGTCCTCTGGGCGCTAACTTTCTGTTCCCGCCTTTCGCCCACAAGAGCTGCACAGCGGCTTCATGCCGGCGCTTGTTGGTACACGGTTGTCCTGCGCCCAATCGTCTCACACAAAGCCGCACAGGGGCAGCACGGCGGGATTTCGCTCCGTGTCCTACAGGGCACCGCAGTTTTTTGTTCTCTATCGATAAAGTGGGTCCGGGCTTCCGCCCGGAAACTGCGTCGGCTGCCGCTTGCGGCAAGCCAGACGCTCTGCTTGCCCCACCTAAGGGTGGGTAAAATTGCTTCCTCGTACAGGTTTTGAACCATAAAACGCAAGAGGACCGCCCATCCCATTGGGGCGGGCGGTCCTGTTTACCTCAAGTCCGTCAGGACAGAGCTTGGGCGCTCAGCGCCAGTTCTCATTTCCGTTGTTCTTGGTGTAGTCGTGGCTGTTGGCCGTCTCCATGATGGAGTAGTACGCCCAATGGGAGGGCTTTACATCCGGG
>NZ_NFKI01000150.1 GCF_002160305.1 Pseudoflavonifractor sp. An184 | reverse complement strand
TTTTCGATTCGCCATCTTGAGATTTTGCCCAACGGCCCTTCTGGGCCGCGCCGCTTTTGCGGCGTACGAGCGTTTTGCCGGAGGCAAAACCTCGGCGGAGGGATGGCTCTGCCATCCCGAGCATTTGAATCACCGAAGGGCGGAGCGGGCCCTCGGCCCGCGAAGCCCAAAAAGAAAGACACGCTATAAGCGTGTCTTTCTTTTTGGTGGAGGCGGGGAGAGTCGAACTCCCGTCCGAAAACCCTTCCATGGGAACTTCTCCGGGCGCAGACGGTTATTGCGGGAGTCTTGCTCTCCCGGTTCCCGTCACCCTGGGCAAGCCGTCACGCCCAGGGGTCTGGTGAGCTTCATGATTCATGGCCGGCGCAAAGCTTTGCCGGCGCACGTGCACCACTAAACGACGCCCAATCCCGGCTCGTGGTCCTTCCGGGTTGGACGGCTGCTGTTAATTAAGCAGCGTAAGCGTAATTTTCGTTGTTCTTTAATTTATAAAGAAGTGCCCGTTTTAAGGTGGCCAGGCGCCACCGCCCGCTATTCCCACTTCCGTGTCCCCGTCGAAACCGGTACGCCCCCGCGTCGTCGTCGCAAAGTCCGCTCAGCTCCGTTTCCGCCTGGCGGCGAAAACTGCGCCCGCTCCCTTGCTCCTCCTCTCCAAATCGAACCCGCTTGCGCTGGGCTTCGATTTGGTTAGCG
>NZ_NFKI01000015.1 GCF_002160305.1 Pseudoflavonifractor sp. An184 | reverse complement strand
ATTGAGGAACGCCTCCTTATGGTTGGCTCGCAACTACCATTTTACTGGCTTTTCCTCTTTGAGTCACTCTTTTTATTTACTGTTGCACTTGCATTGTAAATCGGCACGGGCAGAAAGTAACCCGCCCCGCAGGGCGGAACCTTGCGAAGCGGCGCGCCGAGTCGTCGCGCCCTACGAAAAAGAGGAAACAACGCTCGCCGCCGCAGCGGCAAAATCCCCCTGCCTCAAATTTCCTAACGATGAAAGAAAGAAGGAACCCCCATGGAAGTGACCTTGATCGGCATGGGCCCCGGCGGGGCCGAGTATCTCCCCGCCGCCGCAGCGGAGGCCCTGGGCCGCACTGACTGCCTCATCGGCTCCCGACGCCTGTTGGAGGAGTGCGCCCTCGCTCCCCAGGCCCCCCGTTTCCCCGCCACCAAGTCGGCGGATATGCTGGAGATCCTGGAGGGCCGGGACTTTTCCTTCCCCTGCGTGCTGTACAGCGGGGACACCGGCTTTCACTCCGGGGCCCGGACGCTTCTCCCCCTGCTGCGGGAGCGGGGCGTCTCCGTCCGGGTGCTGCCCGGCGTCTCCAGTCTGCAATATTTTGCCGCCCAGCTGGGCCGCCCCTGGCAGGAGTGGTCCGTCGTCTCCGCCCACGGCCTGACCTGCGACCCGGTGGGGGAGGTGCTCGCCGCCCGGGGCCGGCCGGTGTTCTTTCTCACCGGCGGGGCCGGAGGGGCGGGCGCGCTGTGTCAGCGGCTGGCCCAGGCCGGTCTGGGCCACCTCACCGCCACGGTGGGGGAGGACCTGTCCTACCCCGGCGAGCGCATCCGCTCCGGCCCGGCGTATGAGCTGGCGGGGCAGGAGACCGCCCCCCTGTCCGTTCTGCTGGTGGAGGGGTACGCCCCCCCCGCCAACGCCCCGCGCTCCCAGGGGCTGGACGACGGCGTATTCCTCCGGGGGGACGTGCCCATGACCAAGCAGGAGGTGCGCGCCGCCGTCCTGGCCAAGCTGGAGGTCCGGGACGGGGAGACCTACTGGGACGTGGGGGCGGGCACCGGCTCGGTGTCGGTGGAGCTCTCCCTCCTGGCCCCCCGCAGCCGTGTGTATGCGGTGGAGTGCAAGGGGGAGGCCTGCGCCCTCATCCGGGCCAACCGGGAGCGGTTCGGGGCCTATAACCTGGAGCTGGCAGAGGGGCGGGCCCCCCAGGCCCTGGAGGACCTCCCCGCCCCGGACGGCGTCTTTATCGGGGGCAGCGACGGGGAATTGTTCCCCATTTTGCAGGCGGCTGTGGAAAAGAATCCCGCCGTGCGGGTGTGTCTCACCGCCATCGCGGTGGAGACCCTGGGGGCCGCTGCGGCCGCCCTCACTCAGCTGGGCATGGAGCCCAGGATCACCCAGCTCACCGTGGCCCGCAGCAGACCCGCCGGAGGGCTCAACCTGATGCTGGGACAGAACCCGGTGTGGATCATCACGGGACACAGGGAGGCGCTGGTATGAAGTTGGAACACGGGACCCCCATGGACATTGAGGGGGAGAGCATGCGCATTATCCGGGAGGAACTGGCCGCTATGGGCGTCACCCTCCCCCCGGAGCGGGCGGCGGCGGTGCTCCGGGCCATCCACACCACGGCGGACTTTGACTACGCCCAAAACCTCTGGTTTACCCCCGGGGCGGTGGAGGCGGGTGTGGCCGCCCTGAAGGCCGGGACCCCCATTGTCACCGACACCAATATGGCCCGCTCCGGGATCAACCGGACGGCCTGTGAGGCCCTGGGAGTGGAGCGCCTGTGCTATATGGCCGACCCGGAGGTAGCCCGTCAGGCCAGAGAACAGAGCACCACCCGGGCGGCGGCGGCGGTGGACCGGTGGGCCTCGGAGCACCCCGGGGCCGTCTGCGCGGTGGGCAACGCCCCCACCGCCCTGCTGCGCATGGCGGAGCTCATGGAGGCGGGGGCCCTCCGCCCCGCCCTGGTCATCGGGGTCCCCGTGGGCTTTGTCAACGTGGTGGAGAGCAAGGAGCGCATCTGGGCCCTGTGCCGCCGCATGGGCGTCCCCGCCATCGCGGCCATGGGCCGGAAGGGGGGCTCCACCGTGGCGGCCGCCATCTGCAACGCCCTGCTCTACCAGGCGGCCGGGATGCGGAAATAGCGCGGATTTTCGTGGACTTTTCCACAAAGTTGTGGTACAATGTGCAATACTCGCGGCCGGACGGCGGAGATCGCTGCCCGGCCCTTTCTGCGTCTCAAACCAAAGGAGGAATTTCCCTTGCAGCAGATGTCCGGCACACTGACCAATCTGGTGATCTACCTGGCCCTGGTGGTGCTGGGGGCCTTTATCGGCTCCCGCCCCGGGGTGCGCTCCCGGCCCATGCCCTGGCTGGGGCGGTTTCAGACGGCGGCCCTGCTGCTGCTGATCTTCACCCTGGGGGCGGAGCTGGGGGCCAACGAGGAGATCGTGTCCTCTCTGGGCTCCATCGGCCTGAACGCCTTCGCCATCACCATCACCTCCATGATCGGCAGCATGCTGGCGGTCCACGCCCTTCGGAAGTACATCCTGAAAATGGACGCCTTTGGCCGCACCGCCCAGGAGGCCCAGGCGGAGGAGGCCCAGGCCAGCCACGAGAAGGCCCACGTGGACCACAGCCTCACTGTCTTGATCGTGGCCGCCGTGGTCCTGGGCATGCTGGGCGGATACTTTGTCCTCCCCGACTCGGTCACCGCCCACTGCGGGACGGTCATCAACTTCGGCCTCTACCTGCTTCTGCTTCTGGTGGGGGTGGACATGGGGCGGCAGGGCACCATGCTCCAGGACGTGAAGGCAGCCGGGTTCCGGGTCCTCCTGGTCCCCCTGGCCGTAATGGTGGGCACCTTCGCCATGACCGCCCTGGCGGGCATCTTCCTCCCCCTGGGCCCCAAGGACTGCGTGGCCGCCTCCGCCGGCTTCGGGTGGTACTCCCTGGCCCCCACCCTGCTGGCCCCCTACTCCCTCACCGTGTCGGCCACCGCGTTCCTCTCCAACATCATGCACGAGCTCTTCTCCATTGTGGCCGTCCCCGTGGCGGCCAAGAAGCTGGGCTACATCGAGGCGGTGGCCCTCCCCGGCGCCACCGCCATGGACACCGTCCTGCCCGTGGTGGTCAGCGCCACCTGCGACCGCATGGCCATCTACTCCTTCGCCTCGGGGGTCATTCTGTCCCTGTCCGTACCGGTGCTCATCCCGGCCATCATCGCCCTGCCGTTCTGACCGCTGCTAAATGGCCGCGTTCACGGCATACCCCCTCTGAATCCTGTCCCCCGGGCGGTTCCATATTACCGCCCGGGGTCTTTTTTCCCTTTTCCCGCAACGTGAGCCTCCTTTCTCCGTCTATATTGTCAGAGTTCTATTTGAGAGGAGGATTTTTATGTCCCACAGGAATACCTTCTTTTTTACGCTTGCCGCCGTTCTCGGCCTGCTGTCCGCCTGCTCCCCTCAGCCTGAGGCCCCCGCTCCTGAGACCGCGCTCACCGCCCCGCCGGAGCTGACCGTCACGGTTGGGAACCAGTCCTGCACCGCCCTGCGGGGCGGCTGGTCCTGGACCATCCGGGAGGGGGAGGACCAGTATTCCAGCACCATCTCCGACAGCGCCCACCCCCTGGACTGCCAGGAGATGACGCCCCAGCTGACCGCCGCCGAATCCCAGGCGCTCCTCTCCTTTCCTCTGGAGTCGGACGCTCTCACCGCCCAGTGCTGGCCGGAGAGTTCTTGGGGAGATGTGTCCGCCCAGGGGGAGGAGGCGGCCGTGGAGGGAGATGCCCTCACTCTGAACCCCGGCGGCTGGATCTATGAGATCCGGGCCAGCTGGGACCGCATGCCCGACTTTGAGGGAAACAGCAGCTACACTGTTTTGATCCGCATGGAATGACCGGCTCCACTGGGATTTCTGTAAAGTTCCTGTGAAAGATCGGAGGATATAATTGACTTCTGCGCCTATACACCTTAAAATATTTTCATGGAATTTGTTGATTTCGCACACAAGTTTTCGAGAGACTGCATAAGGGGGAACTGAGATGAGAGTTTGGAAACGGGCCGGAGCGCTGCTGGCCGCCGGGGCGCTGCTGCTGGGACTGACCGCCTGCGGGAGCAGCATCACCGACGACGCAACCGTCTATGTCCAGGGGCTGCTGGACGCCAACTACAAGGGGGAGATCAGCCAGGACTACATTGACGTGGTGGAGGACATGACTCAGGAGCAGGCCCAGGCCGATCACGAGAACAACCTGGAGATTGAGGCCGGCTATCTGCTGTCCTTCTTGGCGGTGGAGCTCCCCACCGACGCAGTGACCCAGCGTGCCCAGGAGATCGTGGATGAGATCTACTCCCACGCCCAGTACACTGTGGCCGACGCGGAGCAGCTGAGCAGCGGCGACATCGCCGTGGAGGTCACCGTCTCCCCCATCGAGATCATCCCCCTCCTGACGGAGGATCAGATGGCGGCGGCCTGGACGTCTGTGAAGCAGGCCTCCGGCGCCAGCGACGAGGCCATCGCCGCCATGTCGGACCAGGAGTACCAGGTTCTGGACGAGCAGTACGCCAATGCCCTGCTGGACCAGCTGGAGGCCCTGATCCCCCAGCTCACCTACGGTCAGGATCAGGTCATCATGCTCCAGATGAAGGAATCCGACGGCTACTACTCCCTGGTGGACTCGGGCATGCAGAAGCTGGACGAGGTTATGATCGACTACTATGGCTCCTATGCATGACAATTTGCTCCAGGTTCCCCGCCGCAGCTGCGGCGGGGATATTTTATTAAGCGGGAAAACTTGACTTTTCTCCCCTGAATTTATACAATAGTTGGTACGAGTTTTCCATTCTCTTTGACTTTATAATAAAGGACTGAAACGACATGGCTCAAAACCCCAACAAGAAGCAGGTGGAGCAGATCACCGACATGGAGGTGGACTTTGCTCAGTGGTACACCGACGTGTGCCGGAAGGCGGAGCTCATCGACTACTCCTCCATCAAGGGCATGTTCATCTACCGCCCCTACGGCTACGCCCTCTGGGAGAACATCCAGCGCGAGCTGGACAAGCGCTTTAAAGAGACCGGCCACGAGAACGTGTACCTGCCCATGCTCATCCCCGAGAGCCTGCTCCAGAAGGAGAAGGACCACGTGGAGGGCTTCGCCCCCGAGTGCGCCTGGGTGACCTACGGCGGCAGCGAGAAGCTGGAGGAGCGCTACTGCATCCGCCCCACCTCCGAGACCCTGTTCTGCGAGCACTATAAGAACATCATCCACTCCCACCGGGACCTGCCCAAGCTGTACAACCAGTGGTGCTCCGTCCTGCGCTGGGAAAAGACCAGCCGTCCCTTCCTGCGCCACCGGGAGTTCCTGTGGCAGGAGGGCCACACCATGCACGCCACCGAGGAGGAGGCCCGCCAGGAGACCATGCGGATGCTGAACATCTACGCGGACTTCATGGAGAACGTGCTGGCCATGCCCGTGGTCAAGGGCCGCAAGACCGACAAGGAGAAGTTCAACGGCGCCGAGGAGACCTACACCGTGGAGTGCATGATGCACGACCGGAAGGCCCTCCAGGCGGGCACCAGCCACTACTTCGGCGACGGCTTCGCCCGGGCCTTCGACATCACCTTCACCGGCAAGGACAACCAGCTCCACCACCCCCACCAGACCTCCTGGGGCGTGTCCACCCGGATGATCGGCGGCATCATCATGACCCACGGGGACAACAACGGCCTGGTGCTGCCCCCCCGCATCGCCCCCATCCAGGCCATGGTCATCCCCGTGGCCCAGCACAAGGAGGGCGTGCTGGAGGCCGCCTCCGCCCTTCTGGCCCGTCTGAAGGCCGCCGGCATCCGGGCGGGCATGGACGACTCCGACCAGTCCATGGGCTGGAAGGCCGCCCAGTATGAGATGAAAGGCGTGCCCCTGCGGGTGGAGATCGGGCCCAAGGACATGGAGAAGAACCAGTGCTGCATCTGCCGCCGGGACTCCGGGGAGAAGGTCTTTGTCTCTCTGGACGAGCTGGAGAGCAAGGTCCGGGAGCTGCTGGACGCGGTCCACGACGGCCTCTATCAGCGGGCCAAGCAGAACCTGGAGGACCACACCAAGGTGTGCCACACCCTGGAGGAGGTCAAGACCTTCATGGAGACCGAGGGCGGCTTCGCCAAGACCATGTGGTGCGGCGACCTGGCCTGCGAGCTGAAGATGAAGGAGGAGGCCGGGGTCACCTCCCGGTGCATGCCCCTGGAGCAGGAGAGCGTGGGCGACGTCTGTGTGTGCTGCGGCAAGCCCGCCAAGCACATGATCTACTGGGGCGTAGCCTATTAAAATGCCGTTACTTTTGCGCCGCACAGCGGCGCAAAAGTCCACGCTCCGCGTGCCGGAAGCCTTGCAAAGCAAGACTTCCGGGGCATTTGATCCCATTCGAGGCGGGCGGCTGCCCCCTCGAGCTCCCCCGCCCAGACTCGGGCGGACTTTGTTTCGCACAGGTTTTTTAACATACTGCGGGGCGCGGCCGTTGGCCGCGCCCCGTCTGTACATTGCTCCCGCTTTTGTTTTGAGGCCTAGAGGTAGAAAACCGGCCGTCTCCACGGAGACGGCCGGTTTTTCCCTTTGGAATGTTACGGCAGATAGGACAGGGGATTGACCGAGGTGCCGTTCACCCGGATCTCGAAGTGGCAGTGGACGCCGGTGGAGCGGCCCGTGCTGCCCGCCCGGGCGATCTGCTGTCCCTTGTACACCTTGTCGCCCACGGACACGGTCAGGGAGGAGTTATGGCCGTAGTAGGTCTGGGTCCCGTTGTCGTGGGTGATGACCACCAGGTTGCCATAGCTGCCCCGGTAACCGGCGTAGGTCACCGTTCCGCCGTCGGCGGCACACACCGCCGCCCCGTAGGAGGCGGAGATGTCGATGCCGGAGTGGTAGCTGTAACTGCCGAAGATATACCGGCCGCCGAAGTAGGAGGTGATCCGCCCGTAGATGGGCCACTGATAGCTGCCCGAGGAGGCGGTGCGTGGCTTCTCCTTGGTACCCACGGCCTTGACGGTGGTGGTGGGCTCCTGAAGGGTGGTGGTAGAGTTCACAGTCCGCTCCGTCTCCTGGCCGTTCACATAGGTGATTGTGGCGTTGACCTCCTCCTGGCCCTCCACGCCCTGGGTGATGGTCCGGGTCTCGCCCACATACATGGAGGAGTCCTCCACCTCCTCCACCGGGCAGGGGATGGACTGGGTATAGGTGACCTCCTCCACCGTCTGGACCGACAGCACCGGGGTGAGCTCCTTCACGTTGAGCACGTCTCCCACCATCAGCCGGTTGATGTCGATGCCCGGGTTCAGGGCCTCCAGGTCGCTCATGGACATGTCGTTGGCGTAGGCGATTCCATAGAAGGTGTCCCCCGCCACCACCGTGTAGGTGGTAGAGCCCCCCTGGTTGGCCTGGAGGGCCGTTCTCATCTCGCTCAGGGTCATCAGATTCTCCGCCTCATACACCGGCTCAATGGTCACCGTGTCCATGAATTCCACCGAGACGGTGTTTTCACTGGTATACTTGGCCTTCAGCTCCTCCAGCAGACGGTTCAGGCCGTCCTCGTCCTTCACCGCGCCCACGGCCTGGCCGTCCACCACCACCTGGTACTGGCGCAGCTCGCCGCTGACGCTGTCCAGCTTTCCGTAGAAGTAGTTCTGGATGTCCTCCTCCGAGGTCAGGTCGGAGCGGAGGGTGAGGGCGAACTCATACTCCAGGTTCCCCTCAATCTGATAGTCGTGTCCCAGCAGGGAGGTGCCGGTGGCCTCCACCGTCTCCATGGCCTGCTGGACCACCTCCGCGTCCGCCACCACCCCCACGCTCTCCCCGTCCAGGGTGACCGAGTATGCGGGGGTGTACAGCGTGGTCATGGTCAATGCCACCGCCAGAGCGCCGGAGCAGGCCAGGAAGGTGACCGGCCCGGCGGCCCGGTTGCCCGCCACCACATTGTGGAATTGGTGGGTGATCCGGCGGCCGTGGATGCGGCCCCACTCCCGCAGCGCGCGGCGGTAGAGGGGGGCTCTGCGCTTGAAACGGGCCCAGCGCTCCCCCAAGGTCATCCGCTCAGAGGAGGGCCGGCCGGTAAACTTGTGATCGTTCATGATATTCTCCATGCCGTACCTCGCCATCGTTTCCAAACATCCCGTCTGAAAAGTAACAGACCGGAAAAGAAAAGATTACAATTTGGTTACAAATGCAACTATACACGGAAATACGGGCTACGTCAAGACTTTTTCCCAGAGAAACTATGAATTTTCTGCAAATCATTCGGGACAACCTTAAATTTTTTCCACTTTTTCCGCCGGAGCCTCCGCCCGGCTGTCCTGGATGCTGGAAGCCCGGAATGCCTGGTCCGCCCGGTCCAGCAGGTTTCGCTCCCCGGTCAGCTCTCCGGAATAGGGGTACCGGGCGGCCGCCCGCTCAAACTCGGCCCGCAGATCGCGGGCCTTCTCCACATCCCGCTCCGCCAGCAGGGCCCAGGCGTAGGCCTGGCGCACCCGGCCGGGACAGTATTTCCTGGTCTGCCTGCAGTAGCGGCGCACCTCCGGCGTAAAGAGGCGCTCCGCCTCCCGCACCCGGCCCAGCACCAGAGCGCAGTAGATCTCCTCGCAGGTGAGCTCCAGGCGGTGCAGGCCCAGCAGCTCATGGCCGCCGCGCAGCAGCGCCCGGATGGCCTGGTCGGCCTCCTCCAGCTCACCCCGGGCCATCAGGCGGGAGGCCCGCTGGATGGCCGTCCCCATAATCAGCACGTTTTGCAGGTCGGCCTTGGGGGGCAGGTCAAACCACTCCTCCGGCATGCCGGCCAGGGAGTACCCCTCCTGCAGGGCCTCTACGATCCAGAGCTGGACACAGCTGCACTGGAGGGCCAGGGGATCTTTTCCCAGATTTCTGGCGTTGTACCCGTCGTTGGCCACGCCGCCCATTTTCATGGGGAGCAGGTTGGTCCCGGCGATCCACCCCCCAATCAGAACCAGGGCCCCCGCAAACACCCGCAGCAGCGGGGCGCCGGTGAGCAGAAAAACCGGCAGAGCCAGGGCGGCCAGCAGCAGATTGGCCAGCCCGCCCCCCAGGTGGTACAGGCGGTAGGGGGGATTTTCCTGGGCGGGCGGGGCCATGAGGCACTGCCCCCCGGTGCCGGGAATGTGGTAGGCGCGCAGCTTCCAGCGGCCGTCCAGCTTCACCAGCAGCACCCTCCCGATGCGGAAGGACAGCGCCCGGTAGCCGGTGAGCAGGCCGCACACCAGGTGTCCCCCCTCGTGGACCACGACCTGGAGGACGTATGCCAGCACCAACAGGAGCAGCAGGACCAAAAGCCCCGGAAGGCCCAGGGCGTCCACCTGACACATGCCCCAGTAGCCCACCGCACCGCCCACCAAGGCGGCCAGAAGAGTCAGTCCGATGGTTTTCCAGGGAATCTGTTTTTTCTGTCTCATAGACAATTCCTTCATAAAAATACGATGCGGCCCGATGGGGGCATCGGGCCCTACAAACTCTCATTGGTAGGGCCCCGTGCCCTCACGGGGCCGCAATCGGGACGTGTTGGATTGACTGCGGCTCCCGCCGCCAAACGATTCTTAATTGCTCTCTGCTCTCACTTTGTGGCCCAGTTTCCGGTGGCCTCGGCGGTGAGATAGGCGTTGATGAACCCGTCCAGGTCCCCGTCCATGACGGAGTTGATGGCGCTGGTCTCATAGCCGGTGCGGTTGTCCTTCACCAGCTGATAGGGCATGAAGACATAGGAGCGGATCTGGCTGCCCCACTCGATCTTCAGCTGGACCCCCTTCAGGTCGGAGATCTTCTCCGCCTTCTCCTGCATCTGAAGCTCCACCAGCTTGGCCCGGAGCATCTTCATACAGTTGTCCTTGTTCTGGAACTGGGAGCGCTCCTGCTGAGAGGCGACGACGATGCCGGTAGGCTTGTGGATGAGCCGGACGGCGGAGGAGGTCTTATTCACGTGCTGGCCGCCGGCGCCGCTGGCCCGGTAGACCTGCATCTCGATGTCCTCGGGGCGGATCTCGATCTCCACGTCCTCGGGCAGGTCGGGCATGACCTCCACCGAGGCGAAGGAGGTCTGCCGCCGGGCGTTGGCGTCAAAGGGGGACACCCGCACCAGGCGGTGCACCCCGTGCTCTCCCCGCAAGTAGCCGTATGCGTTCTCCCCCTCGATCATAATGGTGGCCGACTTGATGCCCGCCTCGTCCCCGTCCTGATAGTCCATGATCTGATAGGTGAAGCCGTGGCGCTCGGTCCAGCGGGTGTACATGCGGTAGAGCATCTGGGCCCAGTCCTGGGCCTCGGTGCCGCCGGCGCCGGGGTGGATGGTGAGGATCACATTGGAGCTGTCGTACTCCCCGGTGAGCAGAGTCTGGAGCCGGGCCTCCTCCATCTCGGCCTCCAGCTGGGCGAAGCCCTCCTCCAGTTCAGGGAGCAGGGACTCGTCCTCAAACTCGTTGCCCATCTCGCACAGGGCCATCAGGTCGTCCCAGTGCTGCTTGCGCTTGTGCTGGCTGTCCACCTTGTGCTGGAGGGTCTTGATACGCTGCTGCACCTTCTGGGCCTTCTCCAAATTGTTCCAAAAGCCGTCGGAGGCGGACTCCGCCTGGAGCATGTCCAGCTCCCGCTCGGCGCTCTCCAGGTCCAGGGCCTGGCCCAGCTCCTCCAGAACGGGGGCCAGGTTGTTCAGCCGGACTTTATATTCGTCAAATTGAAGCATACGTTCCTCACTCTCATTCTCTGAAGACAGATTAAACCCTATAAGATTCCATTATAGCCTAAATATTATATCCGAACCGGGAAGAATTGTAAAGGAGGGGACCGGGGGTTTGGGAAAAAAAGTGCCGGAATCGGGAAAAAATGGGGCGAAGCGGACAAAATCCGCGCCGCACAGCCGAAACGGGCCGCGCGGCGCGGGGAAACACAGGCAGAAAACTCCGGAGCGGGGGATCACGCCCCGTCCAGAGGCTCCGAGGCGGCGGGCCTGCTCAGGTCCAGCTCCCGGATGCGCTTGCGCAAGGGGAGAATCGCCGCCGGTGAGACGGACAACTCGTCAATGCCCATGTGTAAAAAGGTCTCGGTGAGCGCCGGGTCGGCCCCCAGCTCCCCGCAGATGCCCACCCAGCAGCCGTGGCGGTGGCCCGCCTCAATGGTATGCCGGATCATCCGCAGGATGGCCGGGTGGTGGGGGTTGTAGAAGGCGTCCAGCTTGGGATTCTGCCGGTCGATGGCCAACGTGTACTGGGTCAGGTCGTTGGTACCCAGGGAGAAGAACTGCACCTCCTGGGCCAGCTCGTCGGCGATCATCACAGAGGCGGGGGTCTCGATCATCACGCCGATCTCCACCTCCCCCATAGGGACGCCCTGGGCCTTCAGCTCGGCGCGGCACTCCTCCAGGATCTCTTTGGCGTCCCGCACCTCCCGCACGGAGATAATCATGGGGAACATGATGGACACTGTGCCGAAGGCGCTGGCCCGGAGGATGGCCCGGAGCTGGGTCTTGAACACGTCCCGGCGGGTGAGGCAGATGCGGATGGCCCGGTAGCCCAGGGCGGGGTTCTCCTCGTAGTCCAGCCCAAAGTAGTCCGCCTGCTTGTCCGCCCCGACGTCCAGGGTGCGGATGATGACCTTCTTGCCGGCCATGGTCTCCACCACCCGCTTATAGGCGGCGAACTGCTCCTCCTCGGCGGGGTAGTCGTCCCCGTCCAGGTAGAGGAACTCGCTGCGGAACAATCCGATGCCCTGGGCGTCGTTCTGGAGCACCAGCCCCACGTCCCCCACGCCGCCGATATTGGCGTACACCTGGATCTCGGTGCCGTCCAGGGTGACGTTGGGCTTCTTTTTCAGCCCCTGGAGGAGGGCCTCCTGCTCCAGGTCGGCGCGGCGCTTGGCCTCCATGGCGGCGAGCAGCTCCGGCGCCGGGTCCACATACACACAGTGGTTGCAGCCGTCCAGGATGGCCAGCTGCCCGTCCCAGCTCTCGTCAAAGTCCACCCCGACGAGGGCGGGGATGCCCATGGTCCGGGCCAGGATGGCGGTGTGGCTGTTGGCGGAGCCCCCCCGGGTGATAAAGCCCAGCAGCTTGCTCTTGTCCATCTGCACCGTCTCGCTGGGGGTCAGGTCGTCGGCCATCAGGATGGCGGGCTCGTCCCCCTGAACGGCTCCGGCGCCGGTCCCGGTCAGGATATTCACCACCCGGCGGGAGATGTCCTTCACGTCGGCGGACCGGGCCTGCATATAGGGGTCCTCCATGGCGGCAAAGGCGGCGGCAAAATTTTCCCCTGTGGCGGTCACCGCATACTCCGCCGTGGCCCCCTGGCTGTCCAGGATGCCCTTGACGGCGTCCACATAGTCCTCGTCCTCCAGCATCATCTGGTGGATCTCAAAGATGGCGGCGTTGTCCTCCCCCACCTCGTCCAGGGCCTTCTCATACAGCTGCCCCAGCTGCTCCTGAGCGGCCTTCTGGGCGGCCTGGAAGCGGGCGTACTCCTCCTCCGGAGCGAGTGAGGAGGTGCGGCTTGTCTCCACCGCCTCCTTGCGGTGGAGCTTCAGTCTGCCAATGGCGATTCCCCTCAGAATGGAAGTTCCCGTGGCGACTTTCATTCCAGCGTCCTCCTTGCGTTACAGGTTCTCCTGAAAAAACTGCTCCATTGCCCTCCGGCTGGCCTCCTCATCGCCCCCCTCAATGGTGACGGTGACCTGCTCCCCCTGCCGGACCCCCATGCTCATCAGGTTCATCAGCTCGACGGCGGAGACGGATCTGTCCCCTCTTCGGATGGTGACGGTGCTGTCCAGGGCTCTGGCCGCCCGGACCAGCAGGCCGGCGGGCCGGGCATGGAGACCGATGGGGTCGGTAATCGTATAGGTAAACTGCTGCATAACAAACGCTCCTCTGCTCGGTATTGCAACTCCGCCCCAGCGGGCGGAAGAGACGGGTTCACTCCCCGGCTCCGGACAGCTCCTCCAGGGTGGGCATGGCTGGAATGGCCCCCGGCCGGGTGCAGGTGAGGGCGGCGGCCCGGTTTGAGAAGTCCAGCGCCTCCTCCAGCTCGGAGACGGTGAGCCCCTCCAGGGGGGAGTCCCCCCGGCGGGTCAGCCGGTAGAGCAGGGCGCCCAGGAAGGTGTCCCCCGCCCCGTTGGTGTCCACCGCCTCCACATCCACGCCGGGCACCAGGCCGGTGCGGCCCCTCCAGCGGTAGAAGGCCCCCCGGTCCCCCAGGGTGACCACCACCAGGCGGATGCCCATGTCCTCCAGAATCTGGCTGCCCCGCTCCAGGTCCTCCGACCCGGTGAGCAGGGGGAGCTCCTCCTGGGACATCTTTACCAGGCCGGCCAGGGGCAGGGGGATCTGGAGCCACTGCATGGCCTCCTCCCTCCCCCGCCACAGGCTGGGCCGGTAGTTGGGATCGTAGCTCACCAGCTTGCCCGTCTTGTGGGCCCGCCGGGCGGCAAAGATGGTGGCCGAGCGGGACATGCCCGCGGTGAGGCTCACAGAGCCGAAGTGGAGCACTTTACTCCGGTCCACCCAGCCCTCGTCGATCTCGTCCGGGGACAGGTTGGTGTCCGCCCCCCGCATGAAGCGGAAAGACCGCTCCCCGCCTGGGGAGACGGAGACCACCGCCAAAGAGGTGGGGGAGCGGTCGGTGTGCAGGCCGGTGACGTCCACCCCGTGCTCCGCCAGCACCCGCCGCAGATAACTGCCGAACTCGTCCTGGCCGGTCTTGCCCACAAAGGCGGTGGAGGCCCCCAGCTTGGCGGCGGCCACTGCCACGTTGGCAGGCGCCCCGCCGGGGTAGGCGGCAAACAGGGGGACCCCCTGTTCGCTGCACCCCGTCTGGGTCAGGTCAATGAGTACTTCTCCAATGGTGGTGATGTCCAGCATAGCGGCATCACGCCCCCTTACTTTCAAAATAAACGCGCATCTGTGCGGGTCGGGAGTTCAAGAAAATCATAGCACAACTTTTCCAATCCGGCAACGGGTCTTCCGGGAAGTTTTGGGAAATGTGCCCAGCCGGGGTCACAGGATGTGGAACGCCACGATCAGTCCGGAAAATACAATGGACACGGTGGACACCAGCTTGATGAGGATGTTCAGCGAGGGGCCGGAGGTGTCCTTGAAGGGGTCCCCCACCGTGTCCCCCACCACGGCGGCCTTGTGGCAGTCGGAGCCCTTGCCCCCGTGGCGGCCCGCCTCGATGTACTTTTTCGCGTTGTCCCAGGCGCCGCCGGCATTGGACATGAACACCGCCATGGCAAAGCCGGTGACCGACACGCCCCCCAGCAGCCCCACCACGCCCTCGGGCCCCAGAAGCAGGCCGGTGAGGATGGGGACGATGATGGCCAGCAGGGCGGGGACCACCATCTCACGGAGGGCCCCCCGGGTGCACAGGGCCACGCAGGAGGCGTAGTCCGGGTCGGCCTTGTACTCCATGATGCCGGCGATCTCCCGGAACTGGCGGCGCACCTCCACCACAATGGACTGGGCGGCGGTCTGCACCGCGCGCATGGTCAGGGCGGAGAACACGAAGGTGAGCATGGCCCCCAGAAACAGCCCCACCAGGATCAGGGGGTTGGTGAGGGACAGGTCCAGGGCCTCCCCGGACTTCTCCGCGGCGATGTTCACATAGGAGACCAGCAGGGCCAGGGCGGTGAGGGAGGCCGAGCCGATGGCGAAGCCCTTCCCCGTGGCGGCGGTGGTGTTGCCCAGGGTGGACAGCATGCCCACGGCGGAGATGCCGATGCCGTAGAGCCCCCGGTCAAAGGAGGCCCCGCCTCCGGCGGCGTAGAAGCTGATGAGGATGGCAATGGCTACGATGAGAATGGAGGCGATGGTGGACAGCATGCCCAGGGACAGCCCCCCGATGATGACGGTGGCCGAGCCCGTCTCCGCGGCGGCGGCCAGCTTCTGGGTGGGCTTATAGGTGTCCGAGGTGTAGTATTCCGTAAAGTAGCCGATGGCGCATCCCCCGATGAGGCCGCACAGGATGGCGGCGTAGACACCCCAGTTCCCCACCATAAAGTAGGTGAGGGGGGCGGCGGCCAGGGCGGAGAGGACGGCGGCCAAATAGGTGCCGGTGCGCAGGGAGCGCAGCAGGGACTTCTGGCTGGCGTTCTCCTCGGTCTTTACAAAGAAGGTGCCCACAATGGAGCACAGGATTCCGCACACCGCCAGGAGAATGGGGAGGATCATCCCTTCCCAGCCGTATCCGGCGCAGGCTCCCAGGGAGAAGGTGGCCAGGATGGAGCCCACATAGGACTCATACAGGTCGGCCCCCATGCCGGCCACGTCTCCCACGTTGTCCCCCACGTTGTCGGCGATGGTGGCGGGGTTCCGGGGGTCGTCCTCGGGGATGCCGGCCTCCACCTTGCCCACCAGGTCGGCCCCCACGTCGGCGGCTTTGGTATAGATGCCTCCGCCCACCCGGGCGAACAGGGCCATAAAGGAGGCCCCCATGCCGTTCATCACCATAATATTGCCCAGGGTCATGGGGTCGTCAATCCCCGCGGCGGCCCGCAGGAAGAAGAACCACAGGGAGATGTCCAGCATCCCCAGCCCCACCACCGTGAAGCCCATCACCGAGCCGGAGGAGAAGGCCACCCGCAGGCCGTGGTTCAGGCTCTCGCTGGCCGCCTGGGCGGTGCGGGCGTTGGCGCTGGTGGCGATCTTCATGCCCACCAGGCCGGAGAGCATGGACCACACCCCCCCGGTGAGGAAGGCAAAGGGGGTGAATTGGGAGAGCATCTCCCCGCCCGTGCCGAAGGCCATGAGCAGCAGTAGGACAAAGACCACCAGAAACACCTTGGCCACCGTGGCATACTGGTGCTTCAGGTAGGCGTCCGCGCCGGAGCGGATGGCGGCGGCTATCTTCCGCATGGCCTCGCTGCCCTCGGAGTAGGACAGCACCCGGCGGCTCTGGACCCAGGCAAACAGGATCGCAGCCGCAGCCCCCAGAAATCCAACCAAATACAGCTGTTCCATGTGATACACTCCCCTCGGATTCCGCGCCTCCGGCGGGCGGAGCGCTGTCCGTCCCGCCTGCGCGGCGGCTGGTTCCATTTTACCATATCTGAACAAAAAGAGGAAGTATATCGCCTGTCATTTTGTCGCATTGAACAAATCAAAAGGCGCCCCGCCGCTGAATCTGCGGCGGGGCGCGAAGATGCGCGGGGTCAGCTGCGGCTCCAGGTCCGGCGGCTGAACAGCACCAGAATGGGGAAGAGCTCCAGACGGCCGGCGATCATGGTCACCGACAGCACCACCTTGGACAGGGGGGAGAACTCCGCGAAGCTGCCCACCGGGCCGATCTCCTGAAGGCCGGGGCCCACGTTGCTCAGGCAGGTGAGGGCGGCGGAGAAGGAGACGGAGAAGGACACGTCGTCCAGAGAGACGATGAGCCCCGCCCCCAGCAGGATCAACACATAACAGCCGATAAAGGTCAGAACCGACCGCAGGGTGTTCTCATCCACCACCTTGCCCTCCAGCCGGACCACCTCCACCGAGCGGGGGTGGGCGATCTGGTGGATCTCCCGGCGGATGGTGCGCAGCAGGATGAGCATGCGGGAGCACTTGACGCCGCCGCCGGTGGAGCCGGCACAGGCCCCGCAGAACATGAGCAGGATCAGGATATACTGGGATGTCTGGGGCCAGAGCACATAGTCCGCTGTGGCAAAGCCGGTGGTGGAGATGATGGAGGCCACCTGGAAGAAGGAGTAGCGCAGGCTCTGCAGAATGCTGCCGTACTGGGGCAGGATGTCCACCGCGATGGCTACGGTGGCCAGGGCCACCACCACCAGGAAGAAGCGCAGCTCGTCGCTCTTCAGGGCCTCCCAGATCCGGCGCTGAAGCACCAGGAAGTACAGGGCGAAGTTGATGGAGAACAGCAGACAGAACACCCCGATGATCAGGTCGATCACCGCGCTGTCATAGGCCCCCACGCTGGCCGCCCGGTTGGAGAAGCCGCCGGTGCCGGCGGTGGAGAAGGCGTGGACCAGGGCGTCGTAGAAGGGCATCCCCGCCAGCTTCAGCAGCGCCACCTCCACCGCCGTCATGACGCAGTAGATGCTGTACAGGATCTTGGAGGTCTGGGACTGCTTGGGCACCAGCTTGGAGAACACCGGTCCCGGGCTCTCCGCCTGGGCCAGGTAGTGGGAGCGCACCCCCATGGAGGGGAGCAGCGCCGTGGCCAGCACCAGAATGCCCATGCCCCCCAGCCAGTGGGTGAAGGCCCGCCACAGGAGGATGCCCTTGGGCAGGGACTCGATGTCGGTGAGGATGGTGGCCCCGGTGGTGGTGAAGCCCGAGCTGGCCTCAAAGATACAGTCCCAAATGGTGTTGAAGCCCCCGCCTCCGTTGAAGAAGAAGGGGAGCCCCCCGGCCACGCCGGTAAACAGCCAGATGAGGCCCACAGTGGCAAAGCCCTCCCGCAGGAAAAAGGAGCTGTGTGTGGGCAGAAAGGACAGGGGCAGGCTGACGCACAGAATGATTGCAATACTCCAGAGGAATGGGGCGATGTCCTCTCCGTAGAGCAGGGCGCAGGCCAGCGGCAGCGCCATCGAGGCGGCCACCACCAGCTCCACCCGTCCCAAAACCTTCAGAACCAGCTTGATATTCATAGCAAAAACACCACGATATGCTTTAAGTATGCCGCCACACAGCGCGGCTGAACAGGACCAGAATGGGGAAAATCTCCAGACGCCCGGTCACCATACACAGGGACATGGTGACTTTGGACAGGGGCGAGAGGAGGGAAAAGTTTCCGGTGGGCCCCACCAGCTCCAGCCCCGGCCCCACATTGCTCAGGCTGGCCAGGGCGGAGGAGAAGGAGATGGAAAAGGAGTATCCGTCCAGAGAGATGATCAGCCCGGCGGCCAGCAGAATCAGCATATAGCACCCCAGGAAGACCAGCGTCCCCCGGATGGTGGAGCTCTCCACCACCCGGCCGTCCATTTTGATGACCTCCACGCACCGGGGATGGGCGATGCGCCGCACCTCCCGGCGGAGAATCCGCAGGAGGATGAGCACCCGGGCGCACTTGATGCCGCCGCCGGTGGAACTGGAGCAGGAGCCGCAGAACATGAGCAGCACCAGCACCATCTGGGAGAAGTGGGGCCACAGGGCGTAGTCCTCGGTGAAAAAGCCGCTGGTGGAGATGACGGAGGTCACATGGAAGAAGGCGTACCGCAGGGACTCCAGCGCCCCCTGGTGGTAGACCGGGTCCAGATCCCAGGCGATGAGCACGGTGGCCAGTGCCACCACCGCCAGAAAGAAGCGCAGCTCCTCGCTCCTCCAGATCTCTCGGAACCGGCGGCGCAGGGCCAGGAAAAATAGCCCGAAGTTCAGGGAAAACAGCAGGGTGGCCGTGGCCACGATCAGGTCCACCCCCGGCAGGGGGTAGGCGGCAAAGCTGGCGTTCCTGCTGGAGAAGCCGCCGGTGCCGGCGATGGAGAAGGCGTGGACCGCCGCGTCGTACAGGGGCATGCCCGCCCCCCACAGCAGGGCGATGACCGCCAGGGTCATCGCGCAGTAGATGCCGTAGAGGATCTTGGAGGTCTTGGCCTGCTTGGGCACCAGCTTGACCACCATGGGCCCCGGCGTCTCCGCCCGTGTCAGGTACTGGGAGCGGGCCCCCAGGGATGGGAACACCGCCGTGGCCAGCACCAGCACTCCCATGCCCCCCAGCCAGTGGGTGAAGCACCGCCAGAACTGAATGCCCCGGGGCAGGATCTCAATATCGGGCAGAATGGTGGCCCCGGTGGTGGTAAAGCCGGAGCTGGCCTCAAAGAGGCAGTCCACAAAGGAGGCAAAGCACCCGGAGAACCAGAAGGGCAGGCTTCCGAACAGGCAGGTGACCACCCAGATGAGGCCCACGATCACAAATCCCTCTCTCTGGAAAAACACCGGCCGGGCAGGCATCCGGGCCAGGGGGGCGCAGATGCACAGGATCAGCCCCATGGTGAGGACAAAGGGCCAGGGGCTCTCGCCGTAAAACAGGGCCACCGCCAGCGGGAGGAGAAGCGAGGCGGCGACCATCAGCTCCACGCGCCCCACCAGCTTGAAGACAAAACGCAGGTTCATCCCCGTCCGTTGAGGGAGGCCGCAGAGGGCATGGGGATCTCCTCCTCATAAATATCGTTCAGATCCAGAATGCGCCAGCCCCGGGAGATGAGGATCACCGAATCCCCCTCCTGGATGTAGGAGGAGCCCTCGGGAATGATGATCTCCCGGCCGCGCATGATGACCGCCAGCAGGATCCCGTTTTTCAGGTGGAGGTCCTTCAGAGGGGTCCTCAGGTGGCGGGTGGTGTCCCGGACGGTGAACTCCATGGCCTCGGCGGAGCCGTCGGCAATGCGGTAGAAGGTGTTCATCACGCTGCCCTGGGAGTTCTGCATCCCCCGGACCACCTGGAGGATCTGGGCGGCGGTGATCAGCTTGGGGGAGATGACGCTGTCCAGCCCCACCGCCCGGGCGATGCCCGCGTAGTTCTGGCGGTTGGACTTGGCCACCACCTTCTGCACCCCCTGCTGCATGGCGTACAGGGAGATGATCAGGTTGTCCTCATCCCGGTCGGTGAGGGCCACAAAGGCGTCGGCGGCGGACATCCGCTCCGACTCCAGCAGCTCCTGGTCGGTGCCGTCGCCGCAGATGACGGTGGTGTGGGGGAAGGTCTCGCTGATGTGGCGGCAGCGCTCCTCGCTGATCTCCACGATCTTCACCCGCATGCGCATCTTCTCCAGGATGGCGGCCAGATAGAGGGACACCTTGCCCCCGCCGGCGATGAACACGTCCTTCACCTTGGGGGTGTAGCGGCCCAACAGGCGGAAAAACTGGTCCAGGCTGGCGGGGCGGCCCACCAGATAGAGCTTATCCCCCACCTGGGGCACAAAGGAGCCGTTGGGGATGGTGACCTCGCCCTCCCGGTCCACGGCGCAGAACAGCAGGGAGAGCCGCTTGACCTGGTCGGACAGGTCGTACAGGGGCTTCCCCGCCATAAAATCCCCCTCCTGGATGCGGAAGCCCATGAGCTCCACCCGCCCCCGGCAGAAGGTCTCGATGTTGGCGGCGGAGGGGAACCGGAGCAGCCGGGAGATCTCAATGGCGGTGGCGTTCTCCGGATTGATGATCATGTCGATGCCCAGGTCCTTTTTCAGGTCGTTGAGCCCCATGCTGTACTCCGGGTTGCGGATGCGGGCGATGGTAAACTTGGCCCCCATGTGCTTGGCGGTGAGGCAGCACACCATGTTCACCTCGTCGGAGTTGGTGGCGGCCACCAGCAGGTCGGCCTCGGCGGCCCCCGCGTCGGCCAGGGTGGCGGCGGACACGCCGTTGCCCCGGATGCTCATAATGTCCAGGGCGTCCGAGGCCCGGCGCAGGCTGTCCTCCCGCATATCCACGATGGTGACGTCGTACTTCTCCTTCACCAGCTGTTCAGCCAGAGAGAAGCCCACCTTTCCGTTGCCCACGATGACGACCTTCAGGGACTGCTTCTCCTTCTCTTTTTCCTTCATGGCATTGCCCGCCCCCCAGGGGCGGCCCTCCCTCTGCATGTTAATGTGATTCTTGCGGCCGGATGCGGTTTGGCGGATGCGGTCTTCCTCCGAAGGGGCCGCCTTCCCCCCTCAGATGGTCCACTGGCTGTGGATCAGCCCCACCAGATACCAGCCGGACTGGGTGGGTGCGAACACGATCTTCAGCGAGCACCAGTCCAGCCCCTCATAGGCCGGGTCCAGACTGGGGTAGCACAGGTCCACAAACCGGCAGTCCGGATAGGCCTCCTTTAAATTCTCTAGGGAATTCCCGCTCATGACGATCTCGTCCACCCCCACGGAGGTGGCCTGGGTGTAGTCCACGGAGAAGATAAACTCCTCTAAAAACTGCGCGATGGTCCGCTGGATCGGCTCTCCCCGGCCGTCCTCATACCCCCACAGGTAGCGGGTGTCGTCCTGGGCCAGCTCCCGGATCTGATCGGCGGAAAAGTTCTGGTCGGTCTCCAGATTCACCGTGGAATAGGCGGTAAAGGTGACCCCCCGCTCCGGATGGACATAGCCGGCCAGCGCCTCGTAGTCCTTATACTTCAAGGCCTCCGCCACGCCGGCGGCGGAGCGCAGCAGGGCGGCGGTGTCCTTGGAAGTGAAGGTGGGAACCTCTCCCCCGTCCTCCCCCTCGCTCCCCTGAACGGAGAGGACCGGAGCGGTGTCCGGCGGCCGGCTGGACATGGGGAACAGGCACAGCAGGCCCAGCAGAAAACCGAAGAGAAACAGGATCAGCGGCACTGCGGCGCGCTTCATGGCGGGACACCTCCTTCACAGAGCGTTCTTGCGCGGCCCACAGGCGTTTTTCTCCCGCAGGCGGCACTTCCGCATGATACAGTCGGTATTATAGAAGGTCTATGGAGAAAAAGCAAGACGGGGAGAAAAATTCTCCGTCCGCCCCGCTCCGCCCGCTGATTTTTTCAAAATTTCCTTGACAGTAAGTTGGGACACTGATATAATTTTAGAGCCGCTTTGAGCAGGGTAATTTGCAAAGTGAGATCTCTCTCCTCCTGCGAGAGCGAGCCCGTAATAAAGGAGTTGAATGACATGCAGGCAATCATCGTTACCGGCGGCAAGCAGTACAAGGTGGCGGAGGGCGACACTCTGTTCATCGAGAAGCTGGAGGCCGAGGCCGGCCAGGAGATCGTGTTCGATCAGGTTCTGGCTGTGCTGGACGGGGACAACGCCACCTTCGGCGCTCCCGCTGTGGAGGGCGCTTCCGTGACCGCCACTGTGGTGAAGAACGGCAAGAGCAAGAAGGTGCGCGTCTTCAAGTACACCCCCAAGAAGGGCTACCGGAAGCGTCAGGGCCACCGCCAGCCCTATACCAAGGTCCAGATCAGCGCCATCAAGGCCTAATCCAATGACCACCGCAGAATTCCACACCGAGGGCCGCCGCATCACCGGATTCACCGTCCGGGGGCACAGCGGCTACGCCCCGGAGGGGGAGGACATCGTCTGTGCCGCCGTCACCAGCGCAGTGCGCCTGGTGGAGTGCGCCGTCAACGACGTGCTGGGGCTGGAGGCCTCCGTCAAGGTGCGGCAGAAGGACGCGTCCATCACATTGAAACTCCCCGCCAATCTGGGACAGACCCACGAGAGCACCTGCCAGACCCTTCTGGCCGCCCTCATGGTCCACTTTGTCCAGCTGGCGGAGGAATATCCCGATCATATTACCGTTTTGGAGGTGTAACACATGCTGAATATCGGTCTGCAGTTTTTCGCCCATAAAAAGGGCGTTGGCTCCACCCGCAACGGCCGCGACTCCGAGTCCAAGCGTCTGGGCGTGAAGCGGGGCGACGGTCAGTTCGTTCTGGCCGGCAACGTCCTGGTCCGGCAGCGCGGCACCCATATCCACCCCGGCGTGAACGTGGGCAAGGGCAGCGACGACACCCTGTTCGCCCTCAAGTCCGGCAAGGTGAAGTTTGAGCGTCTGGGCAAGGACCGCAAGCAGGTTTCCATTGTTGAGATGGAGATCGCCCAGTAATTTGCTGTACAGGAAGCCGCAAACGTATGGACCGTTTGCGGCTTTTTTCTGTGTTCCCGCCCCCGCTGGGGGGCGCCGGCAGGAAGCAAAGGCGCGTTTCAAAAGGAGGTTTTGAGTCATGGAATATCGGAAGTTCCCCCAGGGCTATGTGATGCGCCTGGACCCGGGGGAGGAGATCGTGGAGCAGCTCACCGCCCTGGTGAATCGGGAGAACGTGCGTCTGGGCAGCGTGTCCGCCCTGGGCGCGGCGGGGGATGTGACCATCGGTATTTTCAATACCCGGGAGAAGCAGTACCACTCCCGCCGGTACCAGGGGGACTATGAGATCTCCGCCCTGGTGGGGAATGTGTCCCGGAAGGAGGGGGAACCCTACCTCCATCTGCACATCACCATCGGCAACCCGGTCACCGGCGAGGTCCACGCCGGGCACCTGACCTCCGCCGTCATCAGCGCCACCCTGGAGCTGTTTCTCCAGGTGTGGGACGGGGACGTGGACCGGAGGTTCAGCGATACCGTGGGTCTGAACCTGTTTGAATTTTAATATGTGATTTTTCAGAAAAAGGAGGTGCCCGAAGATGGCAGCACCCTTTGTAGATACCGCCAAGATCACCGTGCGCTCCGGCAACGGGGGCAACGGGGTGGTCTCCTTCCACCGGGAGAAGTACGTGGCGGCCGGCGGCCCCGACGGGGGCGACGGCGGCCGGGGCGGCAACGTGGTGGTGGTGGCCGACGACCACATGTCCACCCTCATGGACTTCCGCTATAAGCGCAAATATGTGGCGGAAAACGGCATGGACGGCTCCGGCAAGCGCTGCACCGGCAAGAACGGGACCGATCTGGTCCTGAAGGTCCCCCGGGGCACCGTCATCCGGGACGCGGAGACCCAGGAGATCATCCAGGACATCTCCGGGGACGAGCCCTTCATCCTCTGTAAGGGCGGCCGGGGGGGCTGGGGCAACCAGCACTTCGCCACCCCCACCCGTCAGGTGCCCCGCTTCGCCAAGGCGGGCTACCCCGGCGAGACCCGGGAGGTCATTCTGGAGCTGAAGCTGCTGGCCGACGTGGGGCTGGTGGGCTTTCCCAACGTGGGCAAGTCCACCCTCCTCAGCGTGGTGAGCCGGGCCCAGCCCAAGATCGCCAACTACCACTTTACCACCCTGTTCCCCAACCTGGGGGTGGTCTATGTGGAGGAGGGGGTCTCCTTCGTCATGGCCGACATCCCCGGCATCATCGAGGGGGCCGCGGATGGTGCCGGCCTGGGCCACGACTTCCTGCGGCACATCGACCGGTGCCGGCTGCTCATCCATGTGGTGGACGTGTCCGGCTCGGAGGGCCGGGACCCGGTTGAGGACTTCGAGGCCATCAACCAGGAGCTGCGGCAGTACTCCCCTGAGCTGGCCTCCCGGAAGATGATCGTCGCCGCCAACAAGGTGGACATCATGCAGGACCCGGAGCTGCTCCAGCGCCTGCGGGAGCACGTCCAGGCCCAGGGGCTGGAGTTCTTTGAGATCTCCGCCGCCGCCCACCAGGGCACCCGGGAGCTGGTGAAGCGCTGCGCCCAGGAGCTCCAGGACCTGCCCCCCGTGGCGGTGTTCGAGCCCACCTATGTGGAGCGCCCCCCGGAGGTGGACACCTCCGGCGAGGTGTCCATCGAGCAGTTCGACGACACCTGGGTGGTGGAGGCCCCCTGGCTCCAGCGCCTCATGGCCAACGTGAACTTCTCCGACTACGAGAGCCGCAGCTGGTTCGACCGGCAGCTGCGCGCCTCCGGACTCTTTGACAAGCTGGAGGCCATGGGCATCCAGGACGGGGACACCGTCTCCCTGTACGACCTGGAGTTTGAATATCAGCGCTGACGCATTTCCGCCCGCCCCACGCCCTGGGGCGGGCGTTTTTTACGCCCCCCAGCGGAGACGGCGTTGCCCTCTCCCCGGCTTTGTGGTACAATAGCGCTATCTTGACACCTGACAAGGAGGGATTTTCATGGATGCTGCCGCCCGCCGGGCCGCCATTTTATCCAGATTGGAACAGAACGACCATCCGGTCAGCGCCGCCGCCCTGGCCCGGGAGTTTGCCGTCAGCCGCCAGATCATCGTGGGGGACGTGGCCCTGCTGCGGGCGGGCGGAGCGGACATCGCCGCCACCCCCCGGGGCTATGTGCTCCCCCGGGACAGCGCCGCCCTGCTGCGCACCGTGGCCTGCGTCCACGACCGGGAGGGGATGGCCCGGGAGCTGGAGATCATGGTGGACCAGGGCTGCCAGGTGGTGGACGTGGTGGTGGAGCACCCCATCTACGGCCAGCTGGCCGGACAGCTCCACCTCTCCTCCCGGTATGATGTACAGGAATTTATCCGCTCAGTCTCGAAAAATCAGGCCAATCTCCTCTCCGACCTCACCGGAGGCATCCACCTGCACACCCTGCGCTGCCCCAGCGAGGAGGCCTTTCAGAGGGTACGGGCCGCCCTGGACGAGGCGGGACTGCTGTGGAAGGGATAAAAGCATTTTGAAAAAATAGGTTGACAGGGCCCGCCGGGCCGTGTATGATGTTGTACACAGGTGTCTTGACACCTGTGTACTATTTTATTTTGCACTGAAACAGGTGGTAGACGTGGAAACAGTTCAAGGATTTCTGCGGCGGAAGAACATTGTGATCTCCGCCAAGCGCTACGGCATCGACGCCCTGGGGGCCATGGCCCAGGGCCTTTTCTGCTCGCTGCTCATCGGGACGATTTTGAACACCCTGGGCAGCCAGTTCGGCATCGGCTTTCTCACCGCTCAGCTCATCACCATCAACGGCGTGGGGTATACTGCTGGGGGGCTGGCCTCCTTTATGAGCGGCCCGGCCATGGCGGTGGCCATCGGCTATGCCCTCCAGGCCCCGCCTCTGGTGCTGTTCTCCCTGGTGACGGTGGGCTACGCCTGCAACGCCCTGGGGGGCGCGGGCGGACCGCTGGCGGTGCTGTTCGTGGCCATCATCGCCGCCGAGGTGGGCAAGGCCGTGTCCAAGGAGACCCGGGTGGACATTCTGGTCACCCCCATCGTCACCATTCTGGCGGGACTGGGGGCCTCCTGGATCATCGCGCCCCCCATCGGCGGGGCGGCCAGCGCCTTCGGTCAGCTCATCATGCGCACCACCGAGCTCCAGCCCTTCTTCATGGGGGTGCTGGTGTCCGTCCTGGTGGGCATCGCCCTCACCCTGCCCATCTCCTCGGCGGCCATCTGCGCCGCTCTGGGTCTCACCGGCCTGGCCGGGGGGGCGGCGGTGGCCGGGTGCTGCGCCAACATGGTGGGCTTCGCGGTGCTGTCCTTCCGGGAGAACCGGTGGGGCGGCCTGGTGAGCCAGGGCATCGGCACCTCCATGCTCCAGATGCCCAACATCGTGAAAAATCCCCGGATCTGGCTCCCCGCCATCCTCACCTCCGCCGTCACCGGCCCCCTGGCCACCTGTGTGTTCCGGCTGGAGATGAACGGGGACCCCATCAACTCGGGCATGGGCACCTGCGGCCTGTGCGGCCAGCTGGGCGTCTGGACGGGCTGGGTGAATCCCAGCGAGACCGCCCTGGCCAACGGGGCGGCCGCCATCGCCCCCAGCGCCTTTGACTGGGCGGGGCTCATCCTGATCTCCTTTGTCCTCCCCGCCGTCCTCACCTGGATCTTTGGGCTGTTCTTCCGGAAGATCGGCTGGATCAAAGAGGGGGACCTGACCCTGCCCCAGTGAGACAATGTGTTGGGCACCAGGCAAAACGTAAAATCTTTTCGGGACATCTTGCTTTTTGGGTCGAATTAAGGTATCCTCTCCGATGTGGACTGACAGCGCAACCTCGGACGACGGAGGGGGATTCCGAATGAAGAAGCGCAATCGTTTCTTGACGCTGTTCTATATGGTGCTCAGCTGCGTATTGTGCAGTATTGCGGTAAACTGGGTGGCCCTGCCCAACGGCTTCGTGGTGACGGGGCTCACCGGACTGTCCATGACGGCAGCCAGCTTTGTGGGGATCAACTACGCCCTGATCTTCTACGGCCTGACCCTGCTGATGCTGCTGTGCACCTTCCTGACCCTGGGGTACAAGGAGGTCTCCAACATCATTTTCCTGTCGGTGCTCTACCCCCTGGTGCTGTGGGTGCTCAACCACGTGCAGGTGGAGATCATTTTGCAGGAGAAGCTCATCGCCGTCATGCTCTTCGGCGTGATCTACGGGGTAGGGGCTGGAATCACCTACCGCCTGGGGTACTCCTACGGGGGGACGGACACCCTGGCCAAGATTTTGAAGAAAAAGGTCTTCCGGGCGGTGGAGCTGAAAAACATCATGCTGACGCTGGAGGGGACCATCATGGTGGTCATGCTGTCCGCCTTCAGCCTGGACGTGGTGGCCTACGCCTTTGTGGGGCAGATCATCTACATCAACTGCATGAACTACATGGTCTTCAACCTGGGGCCCAAGCTCTACGAGGTGGAGATCATCTGCGACCACCCCGCCGAGATCGAGCGGTTCATCATCGACGAGATCCACAAGAGCGCCACCATCGACCAGGTCATCGGCGGCTACTCCAAGGAGCCCAAGACCCAGCTGGACTGCGTGTGCAACTCCCGGGAGTACGTCCAGCTGCGGGAGTTCATGCGGGACCAGGGCTTCGACTGCTTCATCAAGGTCTACCCCCTCACCCATGTGTTCGGCCACAACAAGGACTTCCACCGGCTGGACGACGAGAATTTGGAATAATACATACAACAAAATCCCGCGGCAAATGCCGCGGGATTTTAGGCTGTCGAAAAAGTGGCAGAGCCACTTTTTCGAGTTAGGTTGCACGAAATTTTCACCTCGATTTCTTGCGAAATTGTCGGAAAAAATTTCGTGAGAGGTGTCATTTCCGAGGCGCATGTCCTCGGAAATGACAGGATTTCATCTTATTCCGTCGTCTGCGGACGACGGAACTCCTTGCAGGAGGGCTTTTTCACCAAGCTGAATCCCGCGGCATATGCCGCGGGATTTTGTTTTCCATTATGGGGAGTGGGAGATCTTGTCCAGCCGTCCGATGAGAAACTGGGCGCACAGGCCGGTGAACAGGCCGCTGACCGCCCCGGCAATCACCAGATAGGGCAGATAGGCCATCACCACCCAGGTGCCCATGAGGGCGGCGGCCACCAGCAGCTGCCCCAGGTTGTGGAAGATGGCGGACACCGGGCTGCACAGCCAGATCTGGTTCTTGGTGAACAGCCGGCGCAGGAGGACCAGCACCGCCCAGCACAGCAGCCCTCCCCCCAGGCTGTAAAAGAGGGTCATCATCTGCCCGGAGAACACCGCCCCCAGAAACACCCGGACCACCAGAATGGACAGGGCGTCCCAGGGCCCCAGCACAAAGACGGCGTACACCGTGACAATGTTGGCCAGCCCCAGCTTCACCCCGGGGATAGGGATGGGCACGGGGATCTGGGCCTCCACCATAAAAATGGTCAGGGCGATGGCGGTGAGCAGGGCCAGCCGGGTGAGGCGGCGGGTCCCCTTATCCTGCGGCGGCGTCCGCATGGCTCTCCCCCCCTGTGATCTCAAGGACGACCTGGTGGGGCAGGCAGACCACCGGCACCGAGGCGTCGGAGATCCACCCCTGATTCACGCACACCTGGTCGGGGCAGTTGGCGCTCTGCATCCGGACCCGGCCGGGGGCCACCTCCACCAGATTCTCCGCCCCGTCCTCCCCGCTGAGGGGGATGGTGTAGGGCTCGGTCACCTGGTCCAGGCGGACCTCCTCCACCAATTCCCCGTACTGATAGATTCTGACCGACACCCCCGCCTGGGCGTTGGCCCTCTGCCACAGAAGGAACCCGGCGCAGGCCAGCACCACCAGGGCCAGCGCCCCCGCCAGAATGGCCGTTCTCCGGTTCACGGGGCGATCACCTCCATTGTCCGGTCCTGGGACAGGGTGAAAGTCTCCTCCAGCCCCTGGGTGATTTGGACCGTGCCGTCCTCCAGCACCAAAATCAGCTCCACCCCCAGCTCGGGGTGTGCCCGCCAGAAGCCGACGGCCTCCTCCGGCCCCATGACAAACAGGGCGGTGGACAGGGCGTCGCACACGGTGCCGTCCGCCCCGATGACCGTCACCGAGGTCAGGCCGCTGCGGGCGGGGGCGGCGGTGTCCGGGTCCATGATGTGCCAGTAGGTCTCTCCGCCCTCCTCAAAGTACCGCTGATAGCCCCCCGAGGTGATGACCGCCTGGTCGGCGATCTCCACCACCCCCAGGGTGGCCTCCTGCTGGCTGTCCGGGTCCTGAATGGCCACCCGCCAGGGGTTTCCGTCGGGCCGGGTCCCCACCGCCTGGATGTTGCCCCCCAGGCGGAGGATGGCGGAGGTCACCCCCGCCTGGCGCAGCTGCTCGGCCAGATATGTCCCGGCGTACCCCTTGGCCACCGCCCCCAGGTCCAGCTCCATGTTCTCAGGCAGGCGGGCCCGCAGGCCGTCCCCGTCCAGCTCCAGCCGGGTGTAGTCAATGCGCGGGATCAGGGCGTCCAGCTCCCCCTGGGAGGGCACCCGGTACTCCCCGGTGGTGAACCCCCAGGCCTGCACCGCCGAGTAGGCGGTCAGGTCCAGGGCCCCGTCCGTGAGGGCGCACAGCTCCAGGGCCCGGGAGAGCAGGTCTGCCGTCTCCTGGGACAGGTCCACCCACGCCCCGCCGCTGTGGTTCAGGGCCCAGATCTCGCTGTTCTCGTCGGTGACCGCCCACAGGTCCTCCAGGCGGTAGATGGTCTCCTCCGCCCGGGCCAGGGCCTCCTCCCCGCCCTCTCCATACACGTCCATGGACATGATGGTGTCCATGGCGAAGATCTGGCCGGACGCCGGCTCCGCCGTCCTCTGGGCGCAGCCGCCCAGCAGTACCGCGGCGGCCAGCCCCGCCGCCAGGAATCCGGCCCGGGTTCTCCCCCCTCCGCGCTCCATATCCGGCCGCCTCAAAGGACTTCCCGGTACAGGGCGGAGGCGTCCGCCTTGCCCACGCTGTCCGCCACGGCCAGCACTTCCACCTTCACGGTGCGCTCGCCGAATTTCAATTCCAGAAGGTCCCCGGCCTTCACGTCGTAGCTGGCCTTTACCGGCCGGCCGTTGGCGGTGACCCGGCCGTTGTCACAGGCCTCGTTGGCCACCGTCCGACGCTTGATGAGCCGGGACACCTTCAGCCATTTGTCCAGTCGCATAATCAGAAAACTCCTCTGTTCAAAAAAAGGAGCGCCGCCAAGCGGCGCTCCCGGGATGGCATGGCTTTACTGGGCCACCGCGTCCTTCAGGGCCTTGCCGGCCTTGAACACGGGCAGCTTGGCCTCGGAGATGGGGATCTCCTCGCCGGTGCGGGGGTTGCGGCCCACCCGGGCGGCCCGGGTCTTTACCTCGAAGGAGCCAAAGCCCACCAGCTGAACCTTCTCCCCCTGGGTCAGGGCCTCGGCAATGGCGTCCACGGTGGCGGTAATGGCGGCCTCGGCGTCCTTCTTGGACAGGTCGGCCTTCTCGGCCACTGCGGCGATCAGTTCGGTCTTATTCATGGTCGTATTCCTCCTAAGAAAGTTGACGGCCCCAAACGGCGGCCTGTCTTTGGTTGGTGCGCTGATCTGGGGCGCTTGTCCCCATCACGGCTTCTGCGTTGGAGCTTCCTCCGCCTTGGCCTGGGCCCAAAGGGCCTCCAGCTCCTCCAGGGGCAGTTCCCCCAGAGGGCGGCCTCCGGCGCGCTCCTCCACCGTCTGGAAGCGGCGGATGAACTTGTCGCAGGCCCGGGTCAGAGCCTGCTCGCTGTCCAGGCCCAGGAAGCGCCCCGCCTTCACCGCGGCGAACAGCAGGTCGCCCAGTTCCTCCTCCGGGTCCCCGTCCCCCTGGGCGGCCCGGCGGAGCTCGTCCGCCTCCTCGGCCAGCTTGTCCAGGGCGGGGGCCGGGTCCGGCCAGTCAAAGCCCGCCTTGGCGGCCTTGCTCTGGATCTTCTCCGCCCGGATCAGGGCGGGAAGGGAGCGGGCCACCCCCTTCAGGGTGTCCGAGGCGGTGCGCTGGTCCTTCTCCTCCCGCTTCTGGGCGTCCCAGGTGTCCAGCGCCTGGGCGCAGTCGTCGGCGTGGGCCTGTCCAAAGACGTGGGGGTGGCGGAACACCATCTTCTGGGCTACGCCGTCCACCACGTCGTCAAAGGTGAAGAGCCCCTCCTCCCGGGCCATCTGGGCGTGGAACACCACCTGGAGCAGGACGTCCCCCAGCTCCTCCTTCAGGTGCTCGGGGTCCTTCTCGTCGATGGCCTCCACCACCTCATAGGCCTCCTCCAGCATGTTCCGCCGGATGCTCTCGTGGGTCTGCTCCCGGTCCCAGGGGCAGCCCCCCGGAGCCCGGAGCAGGGCCATGATGCGGCGCAGATCCTGGATGTCATAGCGCTCCATATACTGAAAATCTACCACATTCTCGCTTCCTTCGCAAGGTATTTTTTGCTTTTAGCCCAATTCTTTTGCGTATTTCCGCCCCCACAGGGGCCGGAAATACATGGAAGGCCCCGGCGCCGCCCTGAAAACAGACGTTCAGGGCCTTTTTGCGCCATCAGAGATGGAGCATCCGGGCAATCTTTTCGCCCTTGGGCATCAGCATCAGATCGTCTTTTGTAATCGCGCGGAGGGCGATCACCAAAACGCCGTAGATGACCACCGCCACCAGAATGGCCAGGAGGGTGGCCGCGGCGTTGCCGGTGCGGCTCAGCCCCAATACCTCATGGGTAACCGGGTCCGCGGACATAAATATCCCGGTGGCCTCAAACAACTTGGACATCAGGCCGTATACCGCCCAGGCCCCCAGCCCCATGAGGGCGGATGCGGCCAGCGGCTTGGCAAAGACCTGGATATACCTGGGCCGGCGGGGAAGAACCCGGGACATCACCACCAGATCCAGCGTCATGCACAGGGCGAAGCACAGGATGTTCCCCATGGGGGCCCCGTAGATGCCGATGGTGGGCTGGATCACCACGTTGTAGTTGGTAATGATCTTTACCACGCCTCCCGCCACCATGATGATCACCGGCAGGCTCACAAAGCCGTGTGCCTGGAGAACGGAGTTGCACACCAGCATCATGCACACGAACAGGGTGGCCAGGCCCAGAGTGGACAGCAGAGGACCGGCCAGCTGGGGATTCAGGTTGGGGAAGATGAGGGCCATGATGGGCTCGCCCAGGACAAACAGCCCCACCGCCATGGGACAGGCGGCCAGAGCGGAGATCCGCAGGGCGGAGCCGGTGATCCGCCCCGCCCCCCGGCGGTCCCGGCGGGCCAGCGCCCCGGAGACGGCGGGAATGACGGCGGCCGTGACGGCGGCCATCAGGGAGGTGGGCAGGTTATAGATGTTCAGAGCGCCGGAGTAGTTGCCATACAGCGTGCGGCTGATGTTCTCCAGGGCGGCGTGGAGCTCCAGGGAGGCGGACTGCAGGTCGGTGAGGGCGGACTGCTGATCCCGCAGGGCCTCGGCCTGGGCCGCGTACTGGTCCAGCAGGGACATGGAGACGGCGCTGCCATCGGGCAGGGCGGCCTGCCAGGCGGACAGGGCCTCCTTCAGGGAGGCGAAGTCCACAAAGTCCTGATACAGGGTCCAGGTGTCCTGGTTCTCCAGCAGGGCCCGCTGGAGCTGTCCCTGGACCAGGGAGGTGTCGATGACGGTGACGATGCCCACCATGGAGGAACTGATGGTGATGGGGACGGCGATCATCAGCAGGTGCTTGAGGATGGTGGACGGCTCGTCGGGCTGGTCGTCGGCCAGCTGGGGCTCCTGGCTGCGGGTGATCAAAAAGTTCATCAGCATATAGGCCAGGGCCACGATGGTGCCCACCGTCACGCCTGTGATGGCGCCGGCGGCGGCGTGGCTGGCGTCCGCCCCGTGGCCCACCAGCCAGTAGGCCAGCCCCAAGCCCACGGTGAGCTTGCACAGGGCCTCGATGATCTGGGAGACGGCGGTGGGGGTCATGTTCCCGTGCCCCTGGGCATAGCCCCGGAAGGCGGACAGGCAGCCCACGCAGATCACCGCCGGAGCCAGGGCCCGGATGCCGGGGGCGGCCATGCTGTCGTTCATCAGGCCGGCCAGCTGTTCCGAGCCGAAGAACATCACCAGGAAGGACAGGACCCCCAGAATCAGGAACAGGGCCAGGGCCAGCCGGAAGGTGCGGCGCACCTGGTTCCGGCGGCCCAGGGCGTCGGCCTCGCTCACCAGCTTGGACACCGCCACGGGCAGGCCCGCGGTGGAGATGGTGAGCAGGACGGAGTAGATGTTATAGGCGTTGTTGAAGTCGGCGGAGCCCTGCTCCCCGATGATGTTCAGGAGCGGGATCTTGTAGAACATGCCGATGAGCTTGACCACCAGAATGCCTACGGCCAGGATCGCGGCTCCGCCGAAAAAGGTGTTGGGCTTGGACGTACGGGCCACCCGGCGCGGGGGCTGATCGTGCTGCGCCATTCGGAGACCTCCTTAGGTTGAGATAGGAGTTAAGAGAGAGGGAATCAAAATCAGGCGTTGGAGCCAAAGAGCAGAGGGAGGGCATAGCGCTCCACCTCGTACCGGATGCGCTCCAGGTCCAGGGTGAAAAACTCCCCCTTCTCATATATGACCTTCCCCCGGGCCATATTCATGTCCACGTTGGAGCCGTGGGCGGCATAGACCAGATTTTCCGCCACGTCGTGGCAGGGGGTCAGGTTGGGGGCGGAGAAGTCCACCAGGATCAGGTCGGCCGTCTTGCCCGGGGCGATGACCCCTGTGTCCCGGCCCAGGGCCTCCGCCCCGTTCACCGTGGCCATCTCCAGGGCCTGACAGGCGGACAGGGCCATGGGGTCCCGGCGCACCCCGGCCTGGAGGCAGGCGGCCAGCTTCACATCGGAAAACAGGTCGGCGCTGTTGTGGGAGGACATGCCGTCGGTGCCCAGGGCCACGTTCACCCCCGCCCGAAGCATATCCGGGACGGGGGCCACCCCGGAGCCCAGCTTCAGATTGGACCAGGGGTTGTGGACGCAGGAGACGTGCTTTTTCGACATGATGGCCCAGTCCTCCGGCGTGGTGTACACACAGTGGGCGGCCAGAGCCCTCCCGCTGTCCCACACCCCGTACTGGTCCAGAACCTGGGTCGGCGTCCTGCCCCACCGCTCCAGACACGCCTGGTGCTCTGAGGCCGTCTCAGACACGTGGACATGCATATTGAGGCGGTGCTCCATGGCGTAGTCCGCCATCCACCTCCACAGCGGCGGGTTGGAGGTGTACTCGGCGTGGACGGAGGCGTCCACCAGGATCTGTCCGTCATTGGCGCCGTGCCACTCCTCAGTCAGCGCGATCTGGTTCCGGCAGTCGCCGCAGGTTTCAGGGGAGAAGTCCTCCGGGGCGCCGAAATACACCCCCCCGCAGGACAGGTTGGCGGAGATGCCCGCCTCCACGATCTGCCGGGCGATGGTCCCCGTCTTCATATACATGTCTGCCACACAGGTGACCCCCGAGGCGATCATCTCCGCCAGGCCCAGGCCGGTCCCGGCGGCCACCGCCCGCTGGTCCAGCTTGGCCTCGGCGGGGAAAATGAAGTCGTTCAGCCAGTGCTGAAGGTCCTGGCCCCCGCCGTACCCCCGCATGAGGGTCATGGGCAGGTGGGTGTGGGCGTTCACAAAGCCGGGCATCAGCACCTTGCCGGCGCCGTCGATCACCCGGTCAAACGCCCCCTGGGGGCGCTGGGTCCCCACGGAGGCGATCCTGCTCCCCTCCACCGCCACATAGGCGTCCTTTAAAATCCGCCGCTCCTCATCCATGGTGACGGCGGTGACATGCTCAAATAAAACAGACATGAATTGCTCCTATTGCTTCAAAAAAGTTTGCGCCCAGTCCAGTTGGTCCCGGTGGACAAACAGGCGGTACTCCATATGGGCGTCGTGCCGGATATTTGCGTTTCTAAACCGCTCCCGGCTGCCGGACGCCGTCATGGTGGGACTGGTACGGTTTCTGACTTTGCAAGTAAAGTCGATCCCCGCCGCCTCCAGGGCGTCCCGCACCTGGCAGAAGCGGGCGAGGTCGTAGGTGATGAGAAGCTCCGCGCGGTTGAAGATGGTGAGCACGAAAATCCCTCCTGAGTTTCAGACCGGCGGGGGCGTTTCGCTGTCTGCGGACGGCGGGCTTCTTTCTGGATGCCCAGAAAGAAGCCAATGGCCCAGGCCCCTTCTCTTGGCCTTTCGGGGCAATTCACCTTCAGCCCCTCCCCTGCGACAGGGCCGGAACGGTTTCAATTTTGCGTAGGGGAACCCCTTGGGGCTCCCGCCGGGGCGGTGCATATCAAGAAGTCACCCTCATCCGGCCCTTCGGGCCCCCCTACCCCTTTTGTCCCTCCGGGACATTTCCCCCTGATAGGGGGAATCGTCCTTCCCCCTTGGAGGGGGAAGGCTTGCGGGCGGCTGATAGCCGCCCCTACAAAGGGAACCGAAACCCGATTCCGCATCCATCTCGGGCGACCGCAAGGGTCGCCCCTACGGCGTATCCAGCACCGGGAGTGTTGGTTCGGCAAAGTCAGGCGCAAAATTGGAACCGCACCAATTGCAATTTTTGCAAACCCAGGACCCAGTGGCCCGGCAGGAATTTAGATTGCCACTCAGATTTTGCGCGCCGGAAGGTTTCTGTCTGGCCCAAGGGGTAACCCCCGTAATAGGGGTCCGGGGAAAGGCGAATGTGGGCACGGAGTGCCCACCTTGAGCCGTCCCCGGTGCGTTTTGCCCAATCCCTCGTTACTCCCGGCGAAGCCCAGCGAAGCGGGTTCGCCGGGAAGAGGAGGAGCAAGGGAACGAACGCAGTTTTCGCCGCCAGGCGGAAACGGAGTGGAGTGGACTTTGCGACGACGAGCCGCCATGGGCAAAGGAACTCGCCGCCCGCAGGCGGCGAAATCCCCTGCTAAAACCTCACATTTTCCTCAGACACGCCCGAATGAGCCCGGAGAACTTCTCTCTGGCCGCCTCGGCGGCGTCCAGCACCTCCTGCTCGGAGAGGGGCTGGTCCAGAATACCCGCGGCCATGTTGGAGAGCAGGGTGAGCCCCAGCACCTCCATGCCGCAGTGTCCGGCCGCCACCACCTCGGGGGCGGTGGACATGCCCACCGCGTCACCCCCCAGAATGCGGGCGGCCCGGACCTCGGCGGGGGTCTCGTACTGGGGGCCGTAGCAGTAGAAGTAGACCCCCTCCCGCAGAGGGATGCCCAGCTCCGCCGCCGTCTCCCGGGCCAGCTCCTGGAGCCGGGGGGTGTACAGGCGGGAGGCGTCCGGGAAGCGGGTTCCGAACTCGGGCAGGTTCTCTCCCCGCAGGGGGGAGACGGAGAACAGCTTGATGTGGTCGGTAATGAGCATCAGGTCCCCCGCCTGCCAGCTGGTGTTGACACAGCCGGCGGCGTTGGTGACCACCAGAGTCTCGCACCCCAGCAGGCGGAGCACCCGCACCGCGTAGGTGACCTCCTCATAGGAGTACCCCTCGTAGTGGTGCATCCGCCCCTGCATCACGGCCACCGGCTGTCCCTCCAGGAAGCCGAACACCAGCCGCCCCTTGTGTCCGGGGGCGGTGGAGGCCTTGAAGTGGGGGATATCCCGGTAGTCCACAAAAATGGGGCGCTCCACCTGATCCCCCAGATAGCCCAGGCCGGAGCCCAGCACCATGGCGATCTTCGGCGCGAAGTCCCCCAGCCGCTCCCGCAGGAAGCCGGCGCTCTCCCGGTATTGCTCCATGGTAAATTCCATCGGGCGCTCCTTTACAGGCTTCCGCCGCACCGGCGGCAGAACTGGTCGTCCCGGCCGCACGCCGCGCCGCAGGCGGGGCAGATCCTGGCCTGGCGCAGGGCGGCGATGCGCTCCTTCAGCTCGGCGGTCTTCTCGCTGAGTTCGTCGGCCCGGTCCAGCAGGGCGGTGATCTGCTCCCCGTCCTCCGCCTGGCCCCGGTGGGTGTCGTACATCACCTGGCCCAGCTGGCGCAGCACGTCGTTGAATTCTCCGTTCAGGTCAAAGAGCTGTACGTTCAGCTTGGCTACGTCCACCATCTGGCCGGCCTTCTTTCCGGCCGCCCGGGCGGTCTGATTGGCCGCGTCCGCGGCGCCCACCGCGGTGTCCCGCACCCGGTCCAGCAGTTCCCTCACCTTGTCGTCCATGGTCACGCGCTCCTTTCTGGACTGGCATGAAAAAATTGGTTCGCCTTAGTTTACACCAAACCGCCATAAAAAGCAACGAAAAAGCGCGCCGCGCCCGGGTTTGGCCGGAGTTTTTTCCCGTCCGCCCCTCTGCGCGGCGAAACCTCCCCCTTCAAATCAAAAAACGCCGCCCGCCCGTCTGAAACCAGACAGGCGGACGGCGTAAACCGAGCCGCTTACAGGCGGGCCAGCGCCCGGGTGCGGAACAGGGCCAGATAGACCGCTCCGGCGGACGCCAGTCCAAACACCCCCTGCACCAGGTTGAAGGAGACGTTGGCCAGGGCCCCCAGCCCCAGGCCCACCGGGATGGGGGCGGCCTCATAGAGGAAGTAGCCCGCCACCATCACCGCCTCCCCTGCCGCGCCGCTGGCCAGCAGAGCGGGGAGGGCGTGAGAGCTCTCCCCCCGGCGGAGCCGGCGGAACAGCAGTCCGGCCGCCAGGGCCATCAGCCCCTTCACCACCAGGGTCCCCGGCGCGTACAGGGGGTAGCCCAGCAGATCGGCCAGCATGGAGCCGATCCCGGCCGCCGCGCAGCCCAGTCCGGGACCCAGAATCCAGGCGGACAGGAGGACCGCGCAGTCCCCCAGATTCACATAGCCGGACATGGGGGACGGGATGCGGATCACCATGGTCATCACTGTGGTCAGGGCGGCAAACAGGGCCGCCAGGACCAGTTTTCTCAGCTTTTGATCGGTCATAGGGATTCTCCTTTCATGCCGTCCCGGCCGGGGGTTGACATTTGTTCTGTCCTGTATTTTAATGATATCTGACCTTAAAAAAAGTATCAAAATAATATTTTTTGATAGGGCCAGAAAGGAACGGCCATGCTGACCTACGATTTGGAGCGGCGGGGGGACCTGCCCCGCTATGACTATCTGTACCGCTGCATCAAGGGGGACATCCTGTCCGGCCGCCTGGCGGCGGGGGAGAAGCTGCCCTCCAAGCGGGCCCTGGCCGCCCATTTGGGGACGGCGGTGGTGACGGTGGAGAACGCCTACGCCCAGCTGCTGGCGGAGGGCTACCTGACCTCAAGGGAGCGGTCGGGCTGCTATGTGGCCCAGGTGGAGACCCGGCAGAGCCCCCCTCCCCCTCCGGCCCCGGTCCAGACGGCGCCGGAGCGGCGCTGGCTCCTGGACCTGCGGGGGGTGGGGAGCGGCATCGAGGGCTTCCCCTTCTCCGTGTGGGCCAAGCTGACCCGCCGGGTGCTCACCGAGCGGGGCCCCGCCCTGCTGCGGGCCGTTCCCCACAGCGGGGTGTCCGAGCTGCGCCGGGCCCTGGCCCGGCACCTCTACGAGCTGCGGGGCATCCAGGTCTCCCCCGAGCAGATCGTGGTGGGGGCGGGGGCGGAGTACCTGTACAACCTGCTGGTCCAGCTGCTGGGGCGGGAGCGGGTCTACGGCCTGGAGGACCCGGGCTACTCCAAGGCGGGGCGGGTCTACGCCCTCAATGAGGCGGAGTGCCGCTTCCTCCCGGTGGACGGGGCGGGGGTGCCGCCGGAGGCGCTGGAGGGGAGCGGCGTCCAGGTGCTCCACCTCTCCCCCAACCACCAGTTTCCCACCGGGGCGGTCACCCCCATCTCCCGGCGGCAGGCCATGCTTCGGTGGGCCCAGGCGGGGGACCGGTACCTGATCGAGGACGACTACGACAGCGAGTTCCGCTTCTCCGGCCGCCCCATCCCCCCCATGCAGAGCATCGACCAGAGCGGTCGGGTCCTCTACATGAACACCTTCTCCCGCTCCCTGGCCCCCTCCCTGCGCATCGGCTATCTGGTGCTCCCTCCCGCCCTGCTGGATCGCTACCGGGACCGGCTGGGCTTCTACTCCTGCACCGTCCCGGCCATCGAGCAGTACACCCTGGCCCTCTTCTTGAGCGAGGGGTACTTCGACGCCCACCTGAACCGGATGCGGGTCTTTTACCGGGACCGGCGGGACCGGGTGGCGGCGGCCATCCAGGCCAGCCCCCTGGCGGGGCGGTGCCGGATTCTCCACCAAGAGGCCGGGCTCCACTTCCTGCTGGAGCTGGAGACCCACCGGCCCGACCGGGAGCTGGCCGGGCTGGCGGCGGAGCGGGGAGTCCGCCTGTCCTTTTTAACCGACTACCAGCACCGGGAGGGCAGCGCGCCGCCCCACACGCTGATCGTCAACTACCCGGCCCTGGACCCGGAGCAGATGGCCCGGGGGCTGGAGGAGCTGGCCGCCCTGCTGGGCTGAGGAGGAGAGAAAACTCTACGGAGCGTTTCTTGCGGCGGGGGCGGTTTTCTGGTATGCTGTCAGGGAACAAGGGGGGGGATTTTGAGATGGACAACACAAAGCTGGGGAGCCTGATCCGGGCGCTGCGCCGGGAGGCCGGCATGACGCAGCGGGAGCTGGCGGAGGCCCTGGGGGTCACCGACAAGGCGGTGAGCAAATGGGAGCGCGGCCTGGGGTGCCCAGACGTGTCCTTTCTGCCCCAGCTGTCCCGGCTCTTTGGAGTGGACCTGGAAAAGCTGCTCCAGGGGGACCTGGCCCCCAATGAGATGGTAGGAGGCAATATGAAAAAGATGACCTATTACGCCTGCCCGGTGTGCGGCGGGCTCACATTCTGCACCGGTGCGGCGGAGGTATCCTGCTGCGGCCGGAAGCTCGCTCCCCTGGAGCCCCGGAAGGCCCGTGAGGAGGAGAAGCTCACCGTGGAGGGGGTGGAGAACGACTGGTACGTCACCGGAGACCACCCCATGCGCAAGGAGGACTACGTCTCCTTTGTGGCCTTCGCCACCGGGGACCGGCTCCAGGTGGTGAAGCAGTACCCGGAGTGGGACCTCCAGACCCGCATTCCGGGGAGAAACCACGGGATGCTCCTGTGGTACTCCCAGAAGCAGGGGCTGCTGTATCAGCTGGTATAGCAGAGCCCGGGCGCATCGTGAAAAACGAGGGATGTCCGCCGCCGGAATGGCGGGACATCCCTCGTTTTCATTCATAGGGGAAAGCGCCGGTCCCTGCCCGCAGCCCGGGCAGGTCATGGGGCCGTTCCCACCGAGTGGGCGACGCCTTGCAGCGCCTCAGCCAGGACCTCCTCCCCGCCGGTGTAAGTTTCCGGCTCAAAGATCAATGTGTTCCAGAGGTCGTGCAGCTGTTCGGCGGCGGCGGGTTCGTCACAGTAGTAATATGCCGCATAGACGTTGCTGATCAGCGCCTCCATGGTGTCCGGATCGCTGAGGTCCTCAGATTCCGCCTTATCCACAGCAAATCCAATCAGCATGCGGCACCGCTGCTGCCGGGTCTGCATATTTTCCTGATTCTCTGCGTATCTCCCGGCGGAAAAGCCGCCTACTGCCAGTATGACTGCCGCAAGGAGGGCAAGAATTTTTGTGCCGAATTTCATCTGTACCTCACTTTCTCCATCAGAGCCTGGCCTTCTACGCCTGCGGCTGTGTTCCGGTGAGAAACTCCAGCAGGGCCTTGGCGGGGCGGGACAGCTCCGCCGACTTCCGCCAGGCCAGCATCACCGGCCGGTGGGCGGCGGGGTCCCCCAGCTTGTAGTAGACCAGCCGCCCGCCGTCCTCCAGGAACCGGGCCATGCCGTCCCGCAGGAAGGTGCACCCCTTGCCGTCCCGGGCGATGCAGCAGGCGGTGAGCAGCTGGTCCAGCTCCAGGACGGTCTTGGGGCGGAAGCCCGCGTTCCGGCACAGCTTGTACGCCCGCTGGTTCAGGTCGTTTCCCTGCTTGAGCAGCAGGAAGGGCTCCTGGGCGAAGCGGGACAGGTCCACCGCCGGGAAATTTTCCTGGAGATGGACCCCCTCCCGCACCTGGGCGGCGGTGAGCTGGAAGGCCTCCAGCCCCCGGTTCACCGAAAAGGCGGCGGGGACGGCCAGGAGAATCTGCTCCTCATGCCAGACGGTGGAGTGGAACAGGCGGGGGTCGGCCGCCTCCACGCTCAGACTCAGGTCGATGGTGCCGGACTGGAGGCAGGGGTACAGGTCGGGGGCGTTCACCTCCAGCATGCTGGCCCGCCAGGCGGGGTACTGACGCTGAAACTCCTCCGCGATATCGGGCAGCACATGGGCGCAGAAGAAGGAGGCCGCCCCCACCCGGACGCTCCCCCGGCACTCCCCGGCCAGGGCATCGAAGTAGGACTCCATCTCCTGCCGGATGTCCAGGATGCGCTTGACCGCGTCGATGTAGTAGGCCCCCGCCGCCGTCAGGCGGATGGGGTTGGTGCTGCGGTCGAAGATGGGGGTGTGGATCTCCGCCTCCGCCCGGCGCACCGCCGCGCTCAGGGCGGGCTGGGACAGATAGAGCTTCCGGGCGGCCTTGGAGAAGCTCTGCTCCTCATACACCGCGTAGACATATTCCATCTCTTTGAGCATCAGCATGGGGGTACTCCTCTCCTGGTTTTCTTCATTTTACCGCAGATTCTGAAAAAAGTCACGGGGCGGAGCTTCGGGGGTATCAATATTTTGATAACACGAGATAAAGAAATGGGAATTGGACGGGACCGCCTCTCTGTGGTATAGTAGAAAAGAACCAGAACCGGACGTTTTGAACGGCCGGATCAGACACAGGAAAGGAGCGGAACGGCATGGATACGCTGCTGGAAAAATTCGCGAAGCTGGGCTGTGACAACGCCCCGGGCCAGGAGAGCCGCCAGAAGGCGGCGGCGCTGGAGCTGCGGGGTGAGAAGCTGTCGGGCACCCCGGTGGACTTCTCCCACGGGGACGTGGACGCCCACCCCCCCATTCCGGGCACTCTGGCTGATTTCGTGGCCGGTGTGGAGAAGATCGGGGGCCACCAGGCCTACACCGAGTACCGGGGCGGCAAGAGCACCCGGGAAGATCTGGCCCGTAAGATCTCCGCCTTCACCGGGGCGGCCATCGACCCGGAGGAGAACATCATCCTCACCCCCGGCACCCAGGGCGCCCTGTTCCTGGCCATTGGGGCCAACATGGTCCCCGGGGACAAGGTGGCCATCGTGGAGCCCGACTACTTCGCCAACCGGAAGCTGGTGGAGTTCTTCGGCGGCGAGCTGTGCCCCATCCAGATGGACTACTACGGCGCCCAGGACCAGGGCCGGGCCGGTCTGGACCTGACCGGGCTGGAGCAGGCCTTTCAGAGCGGGGTCAAGCTGTTCCTGTTCTCCAACCCCAACAACCCCACCGGCGTGATCTACTCCCGGGAGGAGATCGTCAAGATCGCCTCTCTGGCCAAGGAGTACGGGGCCACCCTCATCGTGGACGAGCTCTACTCCCGCCAGGTGTTTGACGGCCGGGCCTACACCCACCTGTGCGCCCAGCCCGAGCGGCCCGACAACCTGGTGACCATCATCGGCCCCTCCAAGACCGAGTCTCTGAGCGGCTACCGCCTGGGCGTGGCCTTCGGCTCCGCCGCCATCATCGAGCGCATGGAGAAGCTCCAGGCCATCGTCTCCCTCCGGGCCCCCGGCTACTGCCAGGCGGTGTTCGCCTCCTGGTTTGCCGAGCCCCAGGGCTGGATGGAGCAGCGGGTGGCCGGCCACCAGGCCATCCGGGACTCCCTGCTCTCCAAATTTCTCGCCTGCCCCGGAGTCACCGCCCGCACCACCGAGGCGGGGAGCTACCTGTTCCCCAAGCTGCCCCCCCTGGCCGTCTCCGGCGAGGACTTTGTGAAAATCCTCCGGGCCCACGCCGACGTCACCGTCACCCCGGGCACTGAGTTCGGCCCCCAGTTCACCGACAGCTTCCGCATCAATTTCTCCCAGGACCGGAAGGCCGCCGAGGCGGCCGTGGACCGGATCATCACCATGATTGAGAGGTACCGCGTATGAGCAAGAATCCCATCCCCCAGGGCAAGTACAAGCCCGCCGTCCGCTACGGCAATCTCATCTTCACCGCCGGCATGACCCCCCGGAAGGACGGGGTGCTCCTCATGTCCGGCAAGATCAGCCCGGACCGCCCCCTGGACGACTACCGGGACGCGGTGATCCAGGCCGCCTCCAACGCCCTCACCGCCGCCCAGAACACCCTGGGCGAGGGGGAGAAGATCGTACAGATCCTGTCCCTCACCGTCTACCTCAACGCCACCGAGGACTACACCACCCACGCCAAGGTGGGGGATATCGTCTCGGGCTGGCTGTATGAGCAGCTGGGGGACGCGGGCGTCGGCGCCCGGGCCGCCATCGGCCTGGCCACCCTCCCCGGCAACGCCCCGGTGGAGGTCCAGCTCGTGGCCGCCGCCGAATAAACCTGGTTATAAGACAAACGCACGCCTCTGAGGGGACTCGGAGGCGTGCGTTTTTTGGTTTCACTTATTTCTGCTCCGGCAGGGCCTTCCGCTCCAGGATGTCCATAAACTCCTGGCCGGTGATGGTCTCGTGCTGGTACAGGTAGCCGGCCAGCTCGTGGAGCTTGCCCTCGTTCTCCTTTAAAATGTTCAGGGCCTTCTGGTGCTGCTCCTCCACCAGCTGGGTGACCTTCTTGTCCATGAGGGCCTGGGTCTCCGGGGAGCAGGCCAGGGAGGCGTCCCCGCCCAGATACTGGTTGCTCACCGTCTCAAAGGCCACAAAGCCGAACTCGTCGCTCATGCCGAAGCGGGAGATCATGGACCGGGCCAGCTTGGTGGCCTGCTCGATGTCGTTGGAGGCCCCCGTGGTGACGGAGTGGAACACCAGCTCCTCGGCGGCCCGGCCGCCGGTGTAGGTGGCGATCTTGTTCAAAAGCTCGTCCTTGCTCATGAGGAAGTGGTCCCCGTCGTCCACCTGGAGGGTGTAGCCCAGAGCGCCGGAGGTGCGGGGGATGATGGTGATCTTCTGCACCGGGGCGGAGTGGGTCTGCATGGCGGCCACCAGGGCGTGGCCCGTCTCGTGGTAGGCCACGATCTTCTTCTCCTCATCGGAGAGGACCCGGCTCTTTTTCTGATAGCCGGCGATGACCACCTCCACGCTCTCCTGCAGATCCTCTTGGGTGGCATACTGCCGCCCCGCCCGCACCGCCCGGAGGGCGGCCTCGTTGACGATGTTGGCCAGCTCCGCGCCGGAGGCCCCGGCCGCCGTCTTGGCGATGGGCTCGAAGTCCACGTCCTCCGCCAGGCGGATCTTCTTGGCGTGGACCTTCAGAATGTCGATACGGCCCTGGAGGTCGGGGAGCTCCACGGGGATGCGCCGGTCAAAGCGGCCCGGACGCAGCAGGGCGGGGTCCAGGGAGTCGGGGCGGTTGGTGGCGGCCAGCACCACCACGCCCTTGGAGCCGTCAAAGCCGTCCATCTCGGTCAAGAGCTGGTTCAGGGTCTGCTCCCGCTCGTCGTTGCCGGAGAACTGGCCGTCCCGCTTCTTGCCGATGGTGTCGATCTCGTCAATGAACACAATGCAGGGGGCCTTCTCGTTGGCCTGCTTGAACAGGTCCCGCACCTTGGCCGCGCCCCGGCCCACGAACATCTCCACGAACTCGGAGCCGGCGATGGAGAAGAAGGGCACGTTGGCCTCGCCAGCCACCGCCTTGGCCAGCAGGGTCTTGCCGGTGCCCGGAGGGCCCACCAGCAGGGCGCCCTTGGGCAGCTTGGCGCCGATGGAGCGGTACTTCTCCGGGTCGTGGAGAAAGTCCACGATCTCCCCCAGCAGCTCCTTGGCCTCGTCCTCCCCGGCCACATCGGCAAAGCGGATGCCGGTGGAGGAGGGCACGTACACTTTGGCCCCGGAATTGCCGCCCATGCCGAACATCATGCCGTCGCCGCCCCCCATGGCGTTCTTCATCCGCTTGTTCAGGAAATAGCCGATGACCAGGAAGGGCAGGAAGGGCAGAATCCAGCTCAGCAGGATATAGAGCAGAGAATTGGTCTGGCCGCCGGTGTCGATGCTGCTCAGCTGGCCGCCGTGCTCGTACACCCGGTTCACCAGGTCCATGTCGCTGGGGATGGGCACCGTCTTGTAGAAATTCTCCTGGGCCTTGTCGGTGAAGATGATCTCGTCCGTATCAATCTGAACCAATCCGATGTTGTCGTCATAGGTCATGGACATGAAGGTGGTGTAGTCCACCTCCTGCACCGGAGTCTCCCACATCATGGGAAACAGCGTGGCATTCAGCAGCATGATGACCAGAACGATGACCACATAATAGAAGATCAGCGGTTTTTTGGAGGGCTGCTTCAACTCTTGCATACATATCAATCCTTTATTTTGAGAGATGGGAATTTGCGGATGCCGTTAACAGGTTAATTGTATTGTACGGGTTTACGGGGAAAAATCTATGGTAGTATGTGAATATTTCGTTGATAATTTGTGAACATCCCCAGAAAACAAAATACCCCGGACGTCCACCCGTCCGGGGTATTTCATGTACTGTATATACTGTACTGTTTACACAGCAGCCCGAGGCAGCCGGTTCTCCGGCACCATAGGGCGGAAGAAGGACACCCGGGGCAGCACCTGGAGCAGGATGGTGCCCAGGACGTAGCACACCGCAGCCTCGCCAATCACGAAGGTGCCGGCATTGAAGCCGCACAGCGCCCAAAAAGCGCCGTTGATCGCGCCGGTCTCCGCCCAGGACCACATGGGGGCCAGAATGACCATGTTTACCAAAATAGGCGGCAGGGCGGCCAGATACCACTTGGGCATCTTGGCAGTCAGAAACGCGGCGATAGCGGTGGCCAGAGTGCCCATGACGATGTCGATGGGGCCGTAGGGGGAGAGCAGGTTGGTGATTAGACAACCTACAATCAGGCCCGGCGCAGTGGCCGGAAACAGGAAGGGCAGAACCGTGAGGGCCTCGGCGAACCGAAACTGAACCACGCCGAAGGTCAGGCCGAAGATGCTTCCGAAGTACCCCATTACGGCGTACAGGGCCGCCACCATGGCGGAGAGAGTGAGATCGCGGGTGGAAAACTTGCGCATTGGGAAAACCTCCATTTTGTTATTTAGAGAACGGCGGAGCCTGAAGAAGCTCCCCGAACGAACACGAAGGTCCGGCAGGACCTTCGTGCTTGGACGAGGTGTGGAGACTCGTCAGGAGGTATCCTATCACAGCGGGGCGCGTTTGTCCAGACCAATTCCGGGCCGCGCCCCCCTCTCAAATTCGCTCAAAGGCGATGCGGGGAGCCCCGTCCTCCAGATGGATGACGCCGCACCGCTGAAAGCCGTGCTTTGCCACCAGGTGGCGCATCACGGCGTTGTTCTCGTGGGTGTCGATGCGCAGGTGGGGGATCACCCCCCAGGCGTAGTCCACCATCTGTCCAAACAGCCCCCGGACCTCCCCGCTGCCGGCCACCCGGTGGAGGGTTCCGTAGGGCGCGCCCGACTTCCAGGTTCCGCCCTCGATCACCTGATAGGTGGGGTCCTCCCCCAGCAGGAAGGCAAAGGCCCCGTGGACGTTCCCCGCCTCCTCCACCACATAGAGGCGGCCCAGCCGGATGTCCTCCCGGAGCAGCTCCTCCGGCGGGAAGGAGTCCCCCCACTGGGTGGCGTTGCCGGTTTTGGCCATAAAGGCCCTGGCGATGGCATAGATCTCACAGACGCGGGAAAAATCAGTTTGCCGTGCCCTCCGAATCATCCCTATCCGCTCCCTTTCCAAATTTTGTCCCGGAATACCGGTCCTCCAGCCCCGGGACCTGTTTCCATAATAGCATGAAACCGCCGCCCCAGCAAGGCGTTCCCACATTGACGGCCAGAGAAAAAGCATGCTACAATAAGGCTGGCGGACCTTTGCGCGGCCGCAGGCCGCACCGCTCGGCTCCGCCGTCCATCCGCAAATTGAGAAAGGAGCTCATATCCTATGAAGCAGGTCATCCACACTGACAGCGCCCCCGCCGCCATCGGCCCCTACTCCCAGGCCATCCAGATCGGCGACCTCCTCTTTGTCTCCGGCCAGGTGCCCATCGACCCCAGCACCGGCGCCATCGTGGAGGGAGACGTCAAGGCCCAGGCCCAGCAGTCCCTGAACAACCTGAAGGCCATCCTCAACGCCGCCGGCACCAACATGGGCGCGGTGGTCAAGACCACTGTGTTCCTGGCGGACATGAACGACTTTGCCGCCATGAACGAGGTGTACGCCCAGTTCTTCCAGGAGCCCTTCCCCGCCCGCTCCGCCGTCCAGGCGGCCCGCCTGCCCAAGGACGCCAAGGTGGAGATCGAGGCCATCGCCCAGCTGTAAAACCGGAAAAACGGCCCATTTCCCCCTTGCATTCCGGATATTTTTGTAGTATAATGTTTTCCGCGTCCGGTGAACCGCCGCCGCAAATCTGATTTTTCGCCCGGCTGTGGGCTTGAAAGGAACGATAACCATGACTCCAAAGCTCGCCCTTACCATTGTACAGGTGCTGTGCGGCCTGATTCTGATTGCGGTGGTCATGCTCCAGTCCGGCAAGAGCGCCGGCCTGTCCGGCGCCATCGCCGGCGGCGTGGACACCTTCCTGTCCAAGAACAAGGCCAAGACCTGGGACTCCAAGCTGGCCAAGCTGACCAAGTGGGTTGCCCTTCTGTTTGTGGTGCTCACTCTGGTACTGAGCCTGATCTAACCACATTGCGTATAAAAAATCCCGGATGCGGTGCATCCGGGATTTTTTTATTGGTTCGGGGTCAGAGCCCGGGCCAGCTCGGGCAGGTCCCTGGCGATCTGCACGCAGGGCCACGGCGCAAAATCCTCTCCCGGGGTGGTGCCATTCAAGACGGCGGCGAAGTCCACCCCCGCCCGCTGGGCGGCTTCCGCGTCCAGCACCGTGTCCCCGCAGTAGAGGAACTCCTCCTTGGAGACCCCCATCCGGTCCAGGGCCTTGAGAATCCCCTCCGGGTGGGGCTTGTGGCGGGTCACGTCGTAGCTGCCGATGACAAACTCCAAAGTATCCTTCAGCCCATAGCGGTCCATGATGTACTCGATGGTCTCCCCCGTCTTGGTGCTGACGATGCCCAGGCGGACGCCCCGGCTGTGGAGTCCCCGGAGCAGCTCCGCCGCCCCGGGAAACAGGGTGGTCTCCTCCCGCTGGCGGGGCTTGGCCACCTCCAGGAAATAGGCCCGGAACTGGGCCTTGTGGTCCGGGTCCCCATCCCCGGTGAGGAGCTCATAGGCGTCCTCCAGCAGGTAGCCGATGGTGCCCCGCACCGTCTCCCGGTCCGGGACGGGCTGCCCCAGCCGGGCAAAGCCGTACTGGAAGCCCGCCACAATGGAGTCGGTGGAGTCTCCCAGGGTGTAGTCAAAATCAAAACAGATGGCGCGGTATGCTTTCATATGGTCTCCTTATTCCTTGGGACGGGCCCGCCGGCCGCTGGCGCTGGAGATGCCCAGCTCGTCCCGGTATTTGGCCACCGTGCGGCGGGAGATGGTGACCCCCTCCCCCTCCAGCAGCTGGCACAGCTTCTGGTCGGACAGGGGGCGGGCCTTGTCCTCCCCCTCCACCAGCTCCCTGAGCCGGCTCTTGATCTGGTGGACGGAGGTCCCCTCCCCGGCGGCCCCCACCTCCCGGGAGAAGAAGAAACTGAGGGGGTAGACTCCCCGGGCGCACTGGAGATACTTTTCCCGGATGGCCCTGCTGACGGTGGACTCGTGGATGGCCAGTTCCTGGGCTACGTCGCTCAGACGCAGGGGGACCAGGTGGCCGCCGGCGGAGCGGAAAAAGGCCTCCTGCCGCCGGACGATGGCCCGGGCGCAGTCCAGCAGGGTGGAGCGCCGCTGCTCCACCGCCTGGATGACGAACTGGGCCTGCTTGATCTTGTCGGTGAGGTACTGCTTCACCTCCGGGTCGGTACTGCGCTGCTGCAGGTCGCAGTAGTAGCCGCTCAGCTGCAGGGTGGGGGCGTAGGCGTTCTGATAGACCACCGTCAGCCCCTCCTCCGCCTCCACCACCGCCAGATCGGGGATCAGGTAGCTGGGCTCCTCCCGCCCGGCAAAGGCGGAGCCGGGGCGCGGGTCCAGGGCCTGGATCTGCCGCTCCGCCTCCCGCACCTCCGCCCGGGAGATCCCCAGGTCCTGGGCGATGGCGTGGTACTGCTTCCGGGCCAGATGCTCCAGGTGCCGCTGGACAATGGCCAGGGCGGGGCCCGTCTCCCCCAGCCGCTGAAGCTGAAGGGCCAGGCACTGGGACAGATCCCTGGCCCCCACCCCCGGCGGGTCCAGGGTCTGAAGCAGGGAGAGCCCCTCCTCCAGAATGGAGGCGGGCAGCCCCGCCGCCTGGGCCAGGTCGGCCACGTCGTCCCGGAGATAGCCGTCCTCATCCAGGCTGGCGGCCAGGAACTGGGCCCCCCGGAGGACGATGGTGGAGGCGTGGCTCCGCTCCAGCTGCCTCGTCAGATGGAGCAGCAGGGTGTCGGCCAGCCCCCCGTCCGTTCCCACCCGGGCCAGGGGGTCCAGCTCATCCCGGTCGGCGGTGACGTACTGCCGGTTCTGGTGGTCCAGATCCGCCAGGGACTGCATACGCCGCCACAGCTCCTCGCTCTCATCCCCCGGGTCGGGCGGCTCGGCCAGCTCGGCGGCCGGGTTCTCCTGGACCAGCTCCTGGATGTATTCATTGAGCTCCAGGGTGCTCATCTGCAAAATCTCCATGGACTGGAGCATCTGGGGACTGAGCTTCAGCGTCTGTTTCAGCGATAACTCCAGGTTCATGGCGGCCCCTCCCATTCGTAAGAATCCTCCAGCCGCACACGGCTGGCGCCGCCGCTTTTTGCACAAAAGCGACAAGAACAGTATAGCATAAAACCGGAGCCAGGGCAACGAAAATGGTCCGTCGGGCGAACGCAGTTTCTATAAATTTAGGATTGACAGACGGCCGGAGGTGTGGTATTCTCTCGTTAGTTAGCTTATGCTAACTATATCGAGGGCGCAACCCGCTTTTTCTTTTCACGTCCGTTAGCCTCAGCTAACTAAGAAGGAGGTCTCCCATGAACCACACTGAGCTGGACCTGGAGCGCACCCTGGCCTACCACGGGGCTCCGGCCATGGCGGGCATCAAGTCCGCCGACCTGATCGCCTGGGGCAGCCCGGAGGCCTGCTCCACTCCCCTCTTCCGTCAGTATCAGCGTCAGCTGGCCCGGCGGGGCATCCAGCTGCGGGTAATCTGGACCGGCTGTCCCCGGTGCCTGCTGCTGGTCTACCGGCCGGACCGGCTGGAGCGGCAGCTGAACGACCCGGCGGTGCGGGCACTGCTCCTGCGGGAGGGCTACCCGGCCCAGGGCGGCCTGGAGGCCATGCTGGAGACCCTCGGCCGCCGTCTGAATCAGGGGGACTTCCCCCACGAGGTGGGCCTCTTTCTGGGCTATCCCCCCGAGGACGTGGAGGGCTTCCGCCTCCACCGGGGGCGGGACTACAAGCTGGCCGGCTGCTGGAAGGTGTACTCCGACGTGGAGCGGGCCCGCCAGTGCTTCCGCCGGTACGGGCTGTGCCGGGCCGCCCTGTGCCGCCGCCTGCGGGAGGGGAAGGCCCTGGCCCAGGTGTTCCGGGTGGCGTAAATTCATATGTGACCGCCGCCGCTGCGGCGCTTACAGATATCAACTTTTTAATCCGATGTCATATGGAGGTTATGCAAGATGAGCAAGATGGCAGTGATCTATTGGAGCATGACTGGCAACACCCAGGCCATGGCCGAGGCCATCGCCGACGGCGCCCGGGAGGCCGGGGCCCAGGCGGACCTGTTCTCCGTGGACCAGGTCACCGTGGACCAGGCCCTGGAGTACGACAAGCTGGCCCTGGGCTGCCCCGCCATGGGGGCCGAGGTGCTGGAGGAGGCCGAGTTCGAGCCCTTCTTCACCGCCCTGGAGGGCCGCCTGGGGGGCAAGCGGGTGGCTCTGTTCGGCTCCTACGGCTGGGGCGACGGCCAGTGGATGCGGGACTGGAAGGCCCGCGCCGACGGAGCCAACGCCGTGGTCTATCAGGACGAGGGCCTGATCCTCAACGAGACCCCCGACGAGGAGGGGCTGGCCCAGTGCCGGGCCTTCGGCGCCGGGTTCGCCCGGGACTGACCTTTTCCGCCTGAATACAAAAGCGATACCGCTGTTTGACACGCCGTTCAAACAGCGGTATCGCTTTATCCCCCCGCGCGGCGGGGCGGCAGCCCCGGATCAGAGCCCTGCTGCCAGGTGACCTGTCCCGAACTGCCGCCCGCGCGCCGTGGGAGGCATATGTTGAGAGCGATTACTCCACGTCCATATCCGGCTTGTTGAACTCGCCGAACAGCTCCTCGTTGGAGGGCATATCCTCAGGCAGAGGACGGGCCACCCAAGTGGTGTTCATGTAGCGCTTCAGGGTGATGTTCTCAGAGACGATGTTGCCGCCCCAGGTGCCGCAGCCCATGGAGGACGTGGGGGGCATGCCGTTGGTGGAGGAACCGGAGTTGCCCCGGTTGTTGGGCTGGCGGACCATGATCCGGGAGACGGGGGCGCACATACCCAGGCGGTTGATGTGGTCGTCGTCCCAGGAGTAGATGCCGCAGGAGTGGCCCTTGCCGCCCACGTTGAAGATGGCCTGCATCATGTCCAGGGCGTTCTGGAACTCGCCCTCGTACTTGAACAGGGTCAGCAGGGTGGTCAGCTTCTCGCTGGAGAAGAAGTGCTCCTTGCCCACGCCCTCCATGCCGCCGCCGGTGACGGCGATGAACTTGCGGTCATCGGGGATGGTGAAGCCGGCGGCCTCGGCCAGCTTCTGGGGGCTGATGGCCACGGTGTTGGGCAGACGGTGGCCGGTCTCGTCCCACATGACGTTCTTCAGCTTCTCGGCCTCCTCCTCGTTGGCCAGATAGGCGCCCTCCTTCCGCTGCTCCTCCGCCGAGGAGTTCAAGCCCGCCATGGAGAAGGCCATGGAGGCCAACCGGGCCGGCCGCCCCTTCCTGGTGGAGGCCCCCATGGAGAACATCGTGGTGCCCACCCCCGGCTGCTGGAACATCAACGACATCTACACCCCCAACGAGCTGGTCAAGGAGGGCAAGCTGGTCAAGAAGGAGAACGGCCAGTATGTGGCCCCCAGCCACTCCAAGTCCCACAACGCCAAGTAATCCAAACTCTGCTGCCAAAGCGGCGAACCCCGGACTGCGGGTTCGCCGCTTTTTTGCCGCTTCTCTCCCGCCGGCTCCGTCCTCCGGACCGGCGGCAGGGCCCTCCGCCCCAGTTTTTTCCGGCGGCGGCCCCCATCCGCCAAACTTTTTTCCCTGAAAACCGTCTATTCTTATGGTACCATATTTACAGATGAGGTGATGTTATGAAGCGGCTGTTTGCCCTGCTGCTGTGCGGCGCCCTGATGGTCCCGCCGGGGCTGGCGGCTCCCGCGGCGGACTGGCCCCAGTGGGCGGAGGAGGCGCTGTCCTGGGGCCGGGAGGCCTCCATCAGCCGGGACCTCCTGGCCGTCCCTGGGAAAACTGTCACCCGGGGGATGGCGGCCCAGCTGCTCTACGAGGCGGCGGGGCGTCCCGCCGTCTCCGGGACCTGCCCCTTCTCCGACGTGTCCGGAGAGTATTCCAGCGCGGTGACCTGGGCGGCGGCGGAGGGCTGTCTCTCCGGCGTGGGGGACGGGACCTTTGCGCCGGACCGGCCGGTGACCCGGCAGGAGTTCGCCGCTATCCTCTGGCGGCAGGCCGGCTCGCCGGAGACAGCGGCCCAGGGGCTCTCCCGGTTCCGGGACGCGGGGAGCGTGGCCGAGTGGGCCCGGGAGCCGGTGCTCTGGTGCCTCCAGGCGGGGGTGATGTCGGGGCGCGTGGCGGACCAGCTGGCCCCCGCAGGGACCATCACCACGGCGGAGGCCCTGGTGATGCTGGAGCAGGCCCGCTCCCTGCCCGATGTGAGCCAGCTTCGAACCGATCTGGAGGCCCTCACGGCGGCCCACCGGCCTGTGGGCTCCCAGGGGGAGGCGGACGCTGTGCAATATCTGAAGGGGCGGTTCGAGGAGATGGGCTATCAAGTCACCCTCCAGCCCTATACCGACAGCCAGGGCCGCTCCGGGCACAATGTGGTCGCCGTGAAGGAGGCCGCCTCCCCCGACGCGGATATTCTGATCCTGTCCGCCCACCACGACAGCGTGCCCACCGCCTACGGGGCCAACGACAACGCCTCCGGTGTGGCCGCCCTGCTGTATGCGGCCCAGGCCCTGAAGGATGTGCCCACCGACACCCAGGTGCGCTTTGTCAGCTTCACCGACGAGGAGAACGGCAAAAACGGCTCCCGGGCCTACACCGCCTCCCTGTCGGAGGAGGAGAAGGACCGGATGATCGGCGACATCCAGTTTGACATGCTGGGCGGCCTGGGCTCGGACGGCACCCTGGTGTGTACCATGGACGGGGAGGCCAACTGGGTCAGCGGCCTGCTCCAGGAGAAGGACCCGTCCCTGGCGCGGGGGGCGGAGACGGCCAGCGACCACGCCTCTTTCCAGCTGGCCGGAGTCCCCTCCGTCCTGCTGATGCAGAACGGGGAGGGCTATCTGTACCACTCGGCGGCGGACACGGCGGACCAGCTGGACCTGTACGCCATCGCCTCCGCGGCGGAGACGGCGGTGGAGGCGGCGGAGGAGGTCTGCTCCCCGGATACCGCCTCCTACCGGGAACTGGCCCGGGCGCAGGGGGAGGGGTACACCTACCGCCAGACCCGGCAGAACGTCATCTATTTCAGCAGCTCCCGCGCGGACACCGAGGCCTACATCGGCGCGGCCGGGGAGCCGGCGGACAGCTGGGAGGTCTCCGGAGACGGCTGGACCGACGCCTATGAGACCTACCGCTACTCCATGCGCTGGTTTGACGGGGAGACCCCCATGAACACCTACTACCAGTACCGCAACGGCTTTTTGGAGCGCATTGCCATCCGCCCGGAGGAGACCGGCTATCCCCCGGAGGAGGTGCGGGGGCTGATTGAGGCCATGTACGGCGCGCCGGAGCGGGAGGAGGGGGGCCAGGCCAGCTGGGCCGACCCGGCATACAGCAAGTACATCACCCTCTCCTCTGACGAGGAGGGATGTCTGGTCTCCGTGGGCAATTACAGCCTGGGCATCACCAACGTGCTCGCCTCCTACCCGGTGAGCGGCGGCCAGGCCGGCATCTCCGACCCGGAGGACCGGGCGGTGTGGGACTTCCTGTGCTCCATCCTCCCCCTGGAGGCCCGGCAGAAGATCGCGGAGTTCAACCTGTTCACCGACGGCGCCAGCAATATCCTGGCCTACACCTCCCCGGTCAAGGAGGGGGACGTCACCGACAACACCCGCTTCTCCATCAGCATCGACTACTACGACGTGTACGACGAGAACGGGGAAAAGCGGGACTGGAGCAAGCTGACCTACACCATTCTCCACGAGTACGGCCACGTCCTGCTGGAGGACGAGACCCAGATTGACCTGAGCAGGGGCGCCGGCACCCACGACCCGGCCGCCTTTGTGGAGGGCTCCTTCCGGAAGAACTTTTATGATGCCTTCTGGAGCGGGCTGGGGGACACCGGCGTGGGGGACTACGAGGCCAACCCCACCCGCTATGTGAGCCGGTACGGGGCCAACTACTTCCACGAGGACATCGCCGACACCTTCGCCGTCTTTGTGCTGGGCGATGTTCCCCAGGGGGACACGGTGGCCGAGGAGAAGCTGCGCTTCTTCTGGGCCGACCCGAATATGACGGCCCTGCGCTCCGCCATCCGGCAGGATTTGGGGCTGGACTGGCCGGAGGAGGCCCCCTCCGCCGGCCCGGCTCCGGAGCAGCCGGAGACCGGGGCTCCTGCGGTGGCCAGCCTGGAGGAGCTCCGGGAGGAACTGACCCGGGCCATCGCGGCGGCGGAGCAGCCCCCTGCCTTTGACGTGTCCGTGCTGGGCGGACAGGAGGAGCTTCCACTGGCGGTAAAAAATCTCTACTACGGCATTTTGTCCGGCAACCGGACTTACAGCTACGCCTACGATTTAAACGCGGAGTTGGGGGCGGACGGCCTGCTCCGCTGCACCATCTCCTATATGCCCTACCGCACCGGGGACTATCCGAAGGGCTTCCAGGGGACGGAGGTGGGCTCCCTGGCCGGCCTGGTGCAGGCGGCGCGGGATGGATTGGCGCAGGAGAGCATTCCCATCCGCATCACCGATCCTGAGTTGCTAGTAGACCACATGAACAAGGCGCTCCAGCAGGTGGGTGGGAGCTACCTCCTCTGCCAGCTCAGCCGGGACGGGACGGCCGTCACGGTGACGCCCCAGGGCGGGCTGACCCGCCAGCAGGCCCTGGCGCGGCTGGCGGAGCTGGACGCCCTGGCGGAGCAGATTTATGGGGAGACAGTCACCCCTGAGATGAGCCAGCGGGAGCAGGCGCAGGCACTGTATACCTACCTGACCGAGCAGGTGCGCTATGACTTCCGCTACTACGGCGCGCCCGGCGAGATGCCCTACGACTCCACCACCGCCTACGGGGCCCTCCACGACGGTCTGGCCATCTGCGGGGGCTATGCCCAGGCGTTCCAGCTGCTGCTGGAACAGGCGGGCATCCCCTGTGTCACCGTCAGCGGGAAGCTGGGGGCGGAAAACCACATGTGGGACCTGGCCCAAATCGACGGACAGTGGCTCTACTTCGACCCCACCAGCGACCGGGGCCGGGCCGCCTACGGCTTCCAGTGCTTCGGCGTGGAGGCCGGGAGCCTGGAGGGGCACGCCTGGGACCAGACCTGGGCCGCCGCTCTGGCCGAGGGTCTGTTTCCCTCCCCGGAGCAGACTCAGCCGCCCATGTGAAAATGGACAAATCTTTCCGAGAGACCGGGGCGGAATCGGGGCGAAAATGAGCTTGACAAATGGGCGGCGGCCCACTATAATCTTGCCCGCAAATCCTGTTTGAAGAATCGGATGCGGCGGCCGCCGCCCATTTTTCTCCCAAAACTACTGCCCCAGGAGTACCGCCTTGCCATGAAAACCCGTTCTGCCGACAGTCTTTTTGATACAGAGAGCATTTGGGCCATCCTGCTGCGGATCGCGCCCCCTGTCATGCTGGCCCAGCTGATCCAGGCCATGTACAACATTGTGGACAGCTACTTTGTGGGCCAGTACTCCAACGACGGCCTGACCGCCCTGTCCATCATCTACCCGGTGCAGCTCATCGTCACCGCCATCGCGGTGGGGACCGGCGTGGGCGTCAACACCCTGATGTCCCATCTGGACGGGCGGGGAAAGCACCATACGGCGGACCGCACCGCCGGAATGGGCACCGTGCTGGCCCTGTTCAGCTGGGCGGTGTTCGCCCTGCTCAGCGCCCTTCTGATGCGGCCCTTCGCCCTCTCCTCCACCGATACCCCCGCTGTGGCGGAGTACACCGTCACCTACGGCATGATCGTCTGCGTGGGCAGCCTCGGCGTATTTCTGGAGAGCAACTGGAGCAAGGTGCACCAGGCCCGGGGCAACATGCGCCTGCCCATGGCGGCCCAGATCGCCGGCGCCCTCACCAACATTGTGCTGGACCCCCTTCTGATCTTCGGGCTGGGGCCCATCCCGGAGCTGGGGGTGGCCGGGGCGGCCTACGCCACCGTGGCCGGTCAGGTGCTGGCGGCGGTGATCGTCTCCTCCGGATTCCGCAGGCCCCCGGCCCCCAGGCTGTTTCTGGCCTACGCGGCCCGGATCTATCAGCTGGGCTACCCCTCCATCTTCATGCAGATGCTCTTTACCGTGTACATCATGGCTCTGAATCTGATCCTGGCGGGCTTCTCCGACGCGGCCGTCACCGTCCTGGGTCTGTACTACAAGGTCCAGTCCTTCTTCTTCATCCCCCTCAACGGCCTTCAGACCTGCATCGTCCCCCTGCTGAGCTACACCTACGCCAAGGGGACCTACTCCCGCTGCCAGCGGGTGGTAAAGGACTCCATTGTACTGGCCATGGTGTTTATGCTGGTGGGGATCGCCTGCTTTGAACTGATCCCGGCACAGCTTCTGGGGCTGTTCACCTCAGAGCCGGAGGTCTTTGCCATCGGGACCCACGCCTTCCACATCATCGGCCTGAGCTTTCTGCCCGCGGTGCTCTCCCTGATCTTCCCGGTGTTCTTCCAGGCCATCGGGGCGGCGCTGCCCAGCATCCTCCTCTCTCTGACCCGGCAGATCTTCTGCCTGATCCCCGTATTCTGGTTCTTCTCCCGCATCGACCTGTCCTATGCCTGGTTTGCCTTCCCCATTGCGGAGGTCATAACCGGCACCCTCGGCTTGATTTTCTACGCCCGGCGCGTCCACATCTGGGGACGGCTGGAGCAGGCCGCGCAGACCGCCCGGCGCAAAGGAGCAGTTGTTATGAAAATGATCACGGCAATTATCAACAAGCGGGACAGCGGCGAGGTGTGCGCCGCCCTCACCGAGGCGGGCTACTACTTCACCCGCATGTCCTCCACGGGCGGCTTCCTCACCGGCGGAAACACCACCCTGCTCATCGGCACCCCGGAGGAGCGGGTGCCCCAGGCCATCTCCATCATCCGGGAGCACTGCTCCCGCCGGACGGAGAAGATCTCCTCCAATGTGCAGCTGGCCACGCCGTCCGCCCCCTACCCCACTGAGGTCACGGTGGGCGGGGCCACCCTGTTCGTATCCGACGTGACCCAGTTTGAAAAGATCTAGTCCCCCATCCCCCCGCGTCCCCGGCGGGAACCGCCGCCCGCAAATGTGAAACGGCCTCTGGAATCGCCGATTCCAGAGGCCGTTTCGCGCGCCCGCCCCTTTGCGGAGAGGCCCGCACTTCCCGGCCCCCTTGGGCCGGCGCTGTCTGACGTTCGCCGCTTGTCCGCGCCGCTCTTCGAGAGGGGAGGTGCGCGCGCCGTCATGCGCCGCCCGCCAGGCAGGCCAAAGTTTCCGGCATAAAAAAATCCCGCCCCGCTTGCGCGGGACGGGATTTTGTAAACAGGGGATCTGAATTAGTGGAACATATCCACAAACAGATTGATGTTGAAGGTGATGAGCACCGCATTGAAGAAGTCGATGAACATACCGCCAACCATGGGGATGGCGAAGTAGGCGACCGGAGCGGGGCCATACTTCTTGGTGACCACCTGCATGTTGGCCATGGCGTTGGAAGTCGCGCCCATGGCGAAGCCGATGAAGCCGGCGGACATGACGGCGGCCTCGTAGTCGCGGCCCATGACGTTGAACACCACGAAGTAGGAGAAGATGACCATGACCACGCACTGCAGCAGCAGGCAGATAATCATGGGCAGAGCCAGGTCGACCAGCTCCCACAGCTTCAGGCTGGACAGAGCCAGGGCCAGGAAGATGGACAGGAACATGGTGCCCATGGTGTCGATCTCCTGGTCGGGATACTCCACCTTCACGGCGATCATCACGTTGCGGATGACCACGGCGGTGAGCATGGCGCCGATGTAGGAGGGGAAGGTCAGACCGGTCAGGTCGGTCAGCCACACGCTGATCTGAGCGCCGATGCCCAGAGCGGCCAGCAGGAGCATGAAGCCCTTGACGAAGCGGGGGCTGGCGGAGGTGAAGGACTCATCCTCGCCGGCCACGTCGGCAGCCAGAGTCTCAGCACTCTTGGCCGCAGCCGCATGGCCCTCAGTGGAGCGCAGGTTGTGCTTGACGATCAGGCTGCGGGCCACCGGGCCGCCCATCAGGGAGCCGGAGACCAGGCCGAAGGTGGCGGCCGCCAGAGCGGCCACGTCGGCGCCGGCAGGGGCGCCGGCCTTTACCAGCTCAGGACCATAGGCCGCGGCAGTGGCGGGGCCGCCGATCAGAGCGGTGGAGCCGATGCCGATGCCGATGAGGGGATCCTGGCCGAAGGCCAGCATGATGCCGCCGCCCAGAGCATTCTGGATGGGGATCATAATAATGGACAGAATCAGGACCAGAACCACGGACTTGCCGCCGCGGAGCAGAGCGGGGATGCTGACGGTGAAGCCGACGGTGGTGAAGAACAGGTTCTGGAACACCGTCTGCAGAGTGCCGTCAAAGGTGATGCTGGCCACGCCGCTGACGGTCAGGATGCAGTTGATGATCGAGAACAGCAGGCCGCCCACCAGGGGAGCGGGGATACAATAGCGGTTCAGGACGCTCACCTTATCGGTGATGACGCCGCCGATCCAGAACAGAACAGCACCAAGCGCTACGGCATGGTACATATTAAGGCTAATTTCCATCATAGTGATATCTACCTTCTTCCCATATCCTTGCTAAATTGTTAGATCCGATACACAAAATTGCATAGGAATTGGCTCGAGCTTACGTCGACTTTACCACAAATTTCACAGAAGTGGAAGGGCTTGCGTGTTAAGATTTTCTCCAAAACCGTTAAGAAATCGTTAAGATTACAGATTCCTTCAAAAAGTTACAGGAAGTTACGGGAATATCCAAAGGAAATTTCAGCGTTTTTGTGGAAACCTGCCGGACGCCGCGGTGAAAAAGGCGGCCGGAAAACCAAATTTTTGTTGGTTTTCCGGCCGGGTGTTAAGAAAGTATGAAGAAATTGTGTCCGCCTCAGCCCCGGTTCTGGGCCTCCACCAGACGCACGCCGCAGTACTTCTCCCGCAGCTTGGGCTTCTCGATTTTTCCGGTGGGGTTCCGGGGGACGGGGGCGAAGATGATCCGGCGGGGCCGCTTGTACCGGGGCAGATCGGTGCAGAACTGGTTGATCTCGCTCTCGGTGCAGGTCATGCCCTCCTTCACCTGGATGATGGCGGCGGCGATCTCCCCCAGCCGCGGGTCGGGCAGGCCGATGACGGCCACGTCGTGGACCTTGGGGTAGGCGGAGAGGAAGTCCTCGATCTGGACGGGGTACAGGTTCTCGCCGCCGGAGATGATCACGTCCTTCTTCCGGTCCACCAGGAAGTAGAAGCCGTCCTCGTCCTGCTTGGCCATGTCCCCGGTGTGGAGCCAGCCGTCCTTGAGCACCTCAGCGGTGGCCTCCGGGTCGTGGTAGTAGCAGGTCATGACGCCGGGGCCCTGGACGCACAGCTCGCCCACCTCCCCGAACTCCACGGGGACGTCGTTCTCGTCCACGATCTTCACCTTCCAGCCGTAGCCGGGCACGCCGATGGCCCCCACCTTGTGGATGTGGTCCATCCCCAGATGGACGCACCCCGGGCCGGTGGACTCGGAGAGCCCGTAGTTGGTGTCGTACTTGTGGTGGGGGAAATACTTCATCCAGTGGCGGATGAGGGAGGGGGGCACCGGCTGGGCGCCGATGTGCATCAGCCGCCACTGGGACAGCTGGTAGTTCTCGATCTTCAGGTCCCCACGGTCCAGGGCGGCCAGGATGTCCTGGCACCAGGGCACCAGCAGCCATACAATGGTGCACTTCTCCCCGGACACCGCGTCAAAGATGGCCTGGGGGGAGTTGCCCTTCAGCAGCACCGCCCGGCTTCCGGTGAACAGAGAGCCGAACCAGTGCATCTTGGCCCCCGTGTGGTACAGGGGCGGGATGCACAGGAACACGTCCTCGTGCTTGGTCTCGTGGTGGATGGCCTCCATCCGGGCGGACTGGAGCAGGCACTGGTGCCGCAGCAGAATGGCCTTGGGGAAGCCGGTGGTGCCGGAGGAATAGTAGATGGCCGCGTCGTCCTCGTCGTCCACCAGCACCTTGGGGGCGGCGGAGGAGCAGTTGGCGGTGGCCCGGTGGTAGTCCTCGGCGAAGGAGGGGCAGGTGTCCCCCACGAAGAACAGCAGCATCTGGCTGGAGATCTTGGGGACGATGTCCTCCACCCGGCCGATGAACTCGGAACCGAAAAACAGCACGTCCACGTCCGCCTTTTTCAGGCAGTAGTCGATCTCCTGGGCGGTATATCGGAAGTTCAGGGGGACGGCCACCGCCCCCGCCTTCAAAATTCCAAAGTAGATGGGCAGCCACTCCAGGCAGTTCATCAGCAGAATGGCCACCTTCTGGCCCTTCTGAATCCCCCGGCCCAGCAGCAGGTTGGCCACCCGGTTGGCCTTCTCGTCAAAGACGGACCAGGTGATCTCCCGGCGGTAGGGGGCGGTGGAGGTGGGCTGAATGAGGGCGTACTCCTTCCAGGTGACCCGCTGGGTCTCCTGAACCTCGGGGTTGATCTCCACCAGGGCGATCTCGTCCCCGTAGAGCTTGCTGTTGCGCTCCAGCAAATCGGTGATAGGCATCTTATGTCGGTCCTTTCCCAAGGGGGGCGGGCCCCCCGTTACTGATACTTCAATGGTTTCAACCTTTAAATCGTTAAAGTATCATAACCCATTTTTCGCCCTTTGTCAAGAGGTTCCTGCCCCTCCGGGACAAAAATAGGGCAGACCGCCCGGTTCAGCTCAGAAGCAGGTCCAGGTCCGCTACATCCAGCCCCGGCTGGAGGGCCAAACTGATGCCGTAGCCGATGCGCCCAACGCCCTAACAAAGTGCGCTGGGCAGCCTGTCAAAAAACGGTTGGCCAACAGGTTCGGAGGGAAAGATAGTGTGAAAGAAAACCGTCAGGGTTGTCTTTCACGTGCAATCAAACCACTTTTCAGAACGTTTTAACGTTCTGAAAAGTGCGGTCAGCTTGTCGAAAAAGTCTTTTTCGACAAGCTGGGCGTTGGGGACCCGTTGGGATTGAAATGCTCGGCGGAAGTAAATTCCGCCTCCGCCAAGGTTTGCCTGCGGCAAACGCTTGACGCGCTTCGCGCGCGGGGGCTGCGCCCCCGCAAAGTCATCGGCTCGGTTCAGCTCAGAAGCAGGTCCAGGTCCGCAACATCCAGCCCCGGCTGGAGAGCTAAGCTGATGCCATAGCCGATGCGCCCAACGCCCTCCGGGAGGGCGTTGGGGACCCGTTGGGATTGAAATGCTCGGCGGAAGTAAATTCCGCCTCCGCCAAGGTTTGCCTGCGGCAAACGCTTGACGCGCTTCGCGCGTGGGGGCTGCGCCCCCGCAAAGTCATCGGCCCGGTTCAGCTCAGAAGCAGGTCCAGGTCCGCTACATCCAGCCCCGGCTGGAGAGCTAAGCTGATGCCATAGCCGATGACTTTGGCCAGATCGTCCACCTGGCTGTCGATGTCCTTGGGGGTGACCAGCAGGTCCCGCCCCTCCCCCAGAGGGGGCAGCTCCTCCTGCCCCAGCAGGTCGGCGGCCAGGGTGGACGCGTCCACCACCGTGGGCACTCCCACCGCCAGTACCGGCACCCCCAGGGAGGCCCGGTCCAGGGCCCACCGGTGGTTGCCCACCCCGGAGCCGGGGGCGATCCCCGTGTCGGACAGCTGCACCGTCCGGCACAGCCGCTTCAAGGACCGGGAGGCCAGGGCGTCCACCGCCACCACGCAGGCGGGCTTCAGCCTCCGGCACACCGCCTGGGCCAGCTCCCCGCTCTCCATCCCCGTGGCGCCCAGCACCCCGGCGGACAGGGAGGCCACCGGCCGGAAGGCCCCGAAGTGCTCTGGGATCTGCTCCACCAGGTGGCGGGTCACCAGGGTGTGCTCGTGGACCTTGGGCCCGATGGCGTCGGGGGTGATGGCCCGGTTGCCCAGCCCCACCACCAGCGCCAGCCCCCGGTCGGGCACCCCGTCCATGAGCCGGGCCAGCTCTCCCCCCACCGCCCGTGCCGCCCGGGGAAAGGCGCCCTCCTCCCGCCGGGCCAGGCCGTCCATGGTGAGGGTCACATACCGCCCCGCCGGCTTGCCCAGGGCCTTCTCCCCCCGCTCGTCCAAAATCTCCACTGTCTCCGTCAAAAACCCCTCCCGGGTCTCCGTGAAGGCCGCCACCCCCTCCAGCCTGGCGGTCTGCCGGGCGCTCTCCTCCCACAGCTCCTTGGCCTCCAGGGCCAGATCAGTCCTCCGCTGGCGCATATGGGTCCCCTCCTTATATAATTTGTGCGCCCCTCCTCCGCCGGGCCCCGTCCGAATCCCCGGCCGCTCCCCGTGAGGCGGGCGTCTGCTCCCCTTAGTCTGTCCGCCGCCCGGCGGATTTTTGCACAGGAGAACAGGAAAAACCTTTTTCGAATTTTCTGAAAAAAACAGTTGCTTTTTCCAGGCCTCAATGTTATAATACATATCCGCACAGAGTTTCGATGCTCAAATCATACTTTATTTTAAAATCGGAGGAGGTGTTTGGTTTGCCGAATATCAAGTCTGCCAAGAAGCGTGTCCTGGTATCCCAGACCAAGGCCATGCAGAACAAGGCCGCGAAGTCCGCGCTGAAGACCGAGATCAAGAAGTTTGAGGCCGCGGTGGCGGAAGGCAACCGCAGCGAGGCCGATGTCGCTTACAAGGTGGCGGTCAAGGCGGTGGACAAGGCTGCCGCGAAGGGCCTGCTGCACAAGAACAATGCCGCCCACAAGAAGAGCAGCATGACCATCAAGCTGAGCAAGCTGGCCTGAGTTTCTGTTTGTAGGCAAGGTACAAGCCGTCTGCGTTGCAGGCGGCTTTTTGCTTTTCTCCCAAAACCGCCCGAATTTTCTCCCCTTCCCTGCTATCCTTGATCCTGGTCCCACCATCCGGAGAGGAGGTCCCCGCCATGCGCGGAGCGTTTTTCCAGCTGCCCCCGGTGCTCTTTGTCCGGGATATGGTCCAGACCTACGGCCGTCTGGGGGTGTCCCGGGCCGCCGCCTCCCTGGCCTATTTTTTGATTTTGACCCTCTTTCCCCTGCTTGTGTGCGTCAACTTCTTCATCGGCCTGCTGGAGCTGGACCCGGAGGCGGTGTTCTCCGCCCTGGACTCCCTTCTGCCCCGGGAGAGTCTGTCCATCATTCTGGACTACCTGACCTATGTCTCGGGCGTCCCCCAGAGCCAGTCCACCCCCCTGCTCCTGGCCAGTCTGTTCACCATCCTGCTCTCCGCCTCGGCGGGGCTGCGCACCCTGCTGAAAACCATGGACGAGCTCTATCAGGTCCGCCATGTCAGCAGCCTGCGCCGGGTTGTTGTCAGCGTGGCGCTCTCCATCCTCTTCCTGCTGACCATCTACCTGTCCATCGTGGTCATCTTCACCGGGGATTGGTTTTTCCAGCTGCTGGAGGCCCGCCTGCCCTCTCCCCTGGCCGAGCTGATCCCCCTGCGGCTGCTGTCACAGCTGTGGGGCTGGCTGCGCTACCTGCTGCTGTTCTTCTGCGTGCTGCTGCTGGTGCTGGCGGTGTACCGCATGGGCACGCCGCCCCCTCTCCGCCGGGAGAAAAAGGTCCTGCGCCTCACCGCCCTCCTCTCCGCCGGGGCCCTGGTGGCCTGCTCGGTGCTGTTCTCCTGGTTCATCGGCATGTCCTCCCGGTACTCCCTGGTGTACGGCTCCCTGGCCTCCCTGATCATCCTGCTGGTGTGGCTCTACTTCTGCGGAAACATCCTCCTGGTGGGAGCGGTGGCCGGCCGGGTGTGGTTCCATCGGCGGGATGGGACCTGATCCGCCTCCGGAGCCGCAATTTTTTGGAAAAACAAGAAAATCCCCTTGACATTTCCCTAAAATCTTATATAATAGTTAAGCCTGTTTCCAGATACAAACGGGCACATCCCTTGCTCCCGGCCATTCCGGGGGCCATAAGACCATAAGGAGGTGCAATGACAATGGCAAAGATCAATGCAAACTACGAGGCGCTGTATATCCTGGACCCCTCTCTGAGCGAGGAGCAGATTGCCGCCCTGGTGGCCCGGTTCCAGTCCGTGGTGGAAGCCAACGGCACTGTCTCCGAGGTGAACGAGTGGGGCAAGCGCCGTCTGGCCTACCCCATCAACGACCTGATGGAGGGCTACTATGTGCTGATGACCTTCAACGCCGCCGCGGCCGTCCCCGCTGAGCTGGACCGTATCTTCCGGATCACCGACGGCGTGATGCGTTCCCTGATCGTCTGCAAGGACCAGTAAGGAGAGGGCACAGCTATGCTCAACAAGATTTTCCTGATGGGCCGTCTGGCCCGTGACCCGGAGCTCCGCCGGACCCAGACCGGGACCCCTGTGGCCTCGTTCCGTCTGGCTGTGGACCGGGACTTCAAGGATCGCAACACCGGCGAGCGGGCCACCGACTGGATCGACGTGGTGGCCTGGCGCCAGACCGCCGAGTTTGTCAGCCGCTATTTCACCAAGGGCCGCATGGCCGTGGTGGAGGGCCGGCTGCAAATCCGCGACTGGACCGACAAAGACGGCAACAAGCGCACCACCGCCGAGGTGGTGGCCGACCAGGTCTACTTTGGCGACTCCAAGCGGGACGGCGACGGCGGAGGCTATGGCAATTCCGGCTATTCCTCCGGCGGCTACTCGGGCGGAGGATATGCTTCCTCCGGCGGTTATTCCGCCCCGGCCGCGCCCGCGGCACCCTCCGGCTTTGGCGCCCCTGCGGGCGGCGACCAGTTTGCCGAGCTCTCTGACGACGACGGCGAGCTGCCGTTTTAACTTTGACCGTATCTGGTCGTAAAAGGAGGTTTCTCTCATGGCTATGGAACGTGATAACCGCGCCCCCCGCGGCCGCAAGCGCCGCAAGGTCTGCGCCTTCTGCGTGGACAAGGTGGAGTGCATCGACTACAAGGACGCCGCCAAGCTGCGCCGCTACACCTCTGAGCGGGGCAAGATCCTGCCCCGGCGCACCACCGGCACCTGCGCCATGCATCAGCGTCAGCTGACCGAGGCCATCAAGCGCGCCCGCCAGGTCGCCCTGCTGCCCTACGTCACCGACTGATCTGCGCCGCAGATTTTTTTATCTGACTGCAACGGGAGTCCGCTGAGCGGACTCCCGTTCAGCTTGTCGAAAAACTTCTGTTCAGACGAGTCCGCCCGAGTGTTGGCGGGGGAGCTCGAGGGGGCGGCAGCCCGCCTCGAGTGGGATCGAATGCCCTGAATGCCTT
>NZ_NFKI01000149.1 GCF_002160305.1 Pseudoflavonifractor sp. An184 | reverse complement strand
CCGTCTGGCCTCCGGCCAGACACCTTCCCCCTTTGAGGGGGAAGGCTTGAGCGGGCGGGTCTGGGACCCGCCCCTACGGCGAATGACGAAAACGGTTTCACGCCTTCGTAGGGGCCGGTCCCAGACCGGCCCGCCAGGATTCGCACCGAAAGCGTTGGCTCGGCAAACCCAGGCGCAGTTGTGGAACCGCACCGGGTCCTAATTTTTGCAAACTCAGGGCCCAGTGGCCCGGAAGGAATCGCGGAGGCCACTCAGATTTTGCGCGCCGGAAACTTTCTGCCCGTCCCAAGGGATAACCCCCGTAATGGGGGTTCTAGGGGGTGGGGATCATGGAGGATGAGGCGCAGCCGAATCCGATTGGCCCCACCCCCTAGCGCTTTTTTGGTGACTTTTTGGGCGTCCAAAAAGTCACTCGCCGCCCGCAGGCGGCGAAATCCCCCGCGAAAAACCGCCGAAACGGCGCGCCGAGGTCGTCGCGCCCTACAAGGTATCCGAAATCTGCCCCCTCATCCGGCCCCTTCGGGGCCACCTTCCCCCCAGGGGGAAGGCTTGAGCGGGCGGGTCTGGGACCCGCCCCTACGGCGAATGACGAAAACGGTTTCACGCCTTCGTAGGGGCCGCTCCCAGACCGGCCCGCCAAGATTCGCACCGGGAGCGTTGATTCGGCAGAGCCAGGCGCAGAGGTTGAACCGCACCGGGTCCTAATTTTTGCAAACTCAGGGCCCAGTGGCCCGGAAGGAATCGCGGAGGCCACTCAGATTTTGCGCGCCGGAAACTTTCTGCCCGTCCCAAGGG
>NZ_NFKI01000148.1 GCF_002160305.1 Pseudoflavonifractor sp. An184 | reverse complement strand
GGACCTCAACCCAGACCCAGCCGTCGTTGATCTGGAGGTCGCCCTCCCAGACCAGCTCATAGCCCTCGGGGATGTCCTTAAAGGTGCTGGTGTTTACCATGGTGGCGTCGGCGGCCACGGTGACGGACCCCTCAGCCACCTGCTGGTTGTTGATAACGTCCCAGTAGTTCAGGCCAACGGTCTTGGTCTCGGCCTCCACAGGACGGACCTCAACCCAGACCCAGCCGTCGTTGATCTGGAGGTCGCCCTCCCAGACCAGCTCATAGCCGGCGGGAATATCCTTGAAGGTGCTGGTATTTACGCTGGTGGCGTCGGCGTCCACGGTGATTGTGAAGCTCTCGCCCACCTGAGTGTTGTTGACAGTGTCCCAATATCTTACATTTACAGGAATAGTACTTTTAATTTCTTCGACTGTAACATCCTCCTTTCCGCCATCAGTTACGAAAAAATCGCCGAACTCCATCAGCTTAAAGCCTTCGGGCAAGTATTGCTCCAGAATCTCAAAATTCTGGATGCCCTCGGGCAGGAAGTAGTCGCCGCCAGCGACGAACTCGCCGTCAACGGTCACAAAGCGGATCTTCATGATGACATCTTCGCTGATCTTCTCAACGGTGATGTCCTCCTGGCCGCCCGCAGTGACGGTGAAGTCGCCGGACTCCATCATCTCGTACCCCTCGGGCACGTACTGCTCCAGAATGCTCATGTTCTGGATGCCCTCGGGCAGGAAGTAGTCGCCGCCGGCAACGAAGGTGCCGTCAGCCAGCACGAAGCGGATGTTCATGATGACATCTTTGTTG
>NZ_NFKI01000147.1 GCF_002160305.1 Pseudoflavonifractor sp. An184 | reverse complement strand
ATGCCGGTGGGATTGTTAGTGCCGCGGTGGATGGTATCCGGGTGGCCGAGGCCATCGCCAAGGGATGACCGGCCCCTTCGCCGGGGCCCCGCCGCAGGTGGGGCGCGCGACAGCGCGTACAAGCGTTTTTGCGGAGCAAAAACCTTGGCGGAGACACGGCTTTGCCGTGTCGAGCATTTTAATCGCCCAAGGGGCTCCCAGCGGTTTGTTTGCAAACCGCTGGGGACAGGGGCCGGGTATGCCGGTGGGATTGTTAGTGCCGCGGTGGATGGTATCCGGGTGGCCGAGGCCATCGCCAAGGGATGACCGGCCCCTTCGCCGGGGCCCCGCCGCAGGTGGGGCGCGCGGCAGCGCGTACAAGCGTTTTTGCGGAGCAAAAACCTTGGCGGAGACACGGCTTTGCCGTGTCGAGCATTTTAATCGCCTAAGGGGTTCCCAGCGGTTTGTTTGCAAACCGCTGGGGACAGGGGCCGGGTATGCCGGTGGGATTGTCAGTGCCGCGGTGGATGGTATCCGGGTGGCCGAGGCCATCGCCAAGGGGTAATTTTTGTTTTTGGGTATCTGATTTCGCCGCCTGGGGCAGGGCCTTTTCTAACAGGCCCCAGTCCCGGGCGGCGAGTTACTTTGCCCATGGGCGGATTGTCAAGTGAAGTGCAACGGTTTGTGAAAAAAGAGTTCAAGAGGAGATTTCCAGCCCAGGCATTTGCGGGGGCGACGATTTAGCTTATCAGTAAATGAAGCCAGAAGGGATGGAGAAAAAGGAACCTTATAGGTGTCCTTTGGAATGTATTGTCGCAGCAAACCAT
>NZ_NFKI01000146.1 GCF_002160305.1 Pseudoflavonifractor sp. An184 | reverse complement strand
ATACCCGGAAAGCCTCGAAACGCAGCGGACGGACAAACAGACGACAGCTCATAACCCGGAGGTCGGAGGTTCAAGTCCTCCTCCCGCAACCAGAAATCCGCTGGAATCAGGTGATTCCAGCGGATTATTTTTGTTTTCCGCAACTTTTTGGAGAAGTTTATTTTTCTCTTTCAAATCTGACCCAGATTCTGACCCATACGGGAATTTTTCTGGACTGGAGAGGGCTATAAACTGCCGGAGAGGACGTGTTCCATGGCCTCCGCCGCCTGCCGCTGGGCCGAGGTGGTCACATGGGCGTAGGTGTCCAGAGTGAAGCCAGCGCTGTAGTGGCCCAGCATCCCAGAGACAGTTTTCACGTCTACCCCGTTTTGCAGAGCCAGAGTTGCGAACGTGTGCCTCAGATCATGGAACCTGACTCGAGGCAGTCCCGCCCGCTTCAGCACCCGGTGTAGCATGTGGAGCACACTGTCCGGGGACATGGGACCGCCCGTGGGACCGGGGAACACCCAGGGACAGCTCCCCACTTTCTTTTTCTGCTGATTCAGAACGTCTATCGTATCCTTTGCCAGGGGCAGGGTGCGGTAGGCGTTTTTTGTTTTCAGGGGAGCTTCCACCACCTCGCCGTTGATTCTTGCGATTTGCCGTTTAACCCGGAGGTCGCCCCGCTCCAAATCAAGGTCCTCCCACTTCAGGCCTAACAGTTCTCCTCGCCGCAGGCCGGTGGCCAGCTCCACGTAATAGAGCTCGAACACTCCGCTCTCTTTCGCCTCCCGCAGGAAGGAGGCCAGCTGCTCCACTGGAAGCGTTTTCATCTCTCTGTGCTCCACTTTGGGCAGGGCGCAGCCGTCTGTGG
>NZ_NFKI01000145.1 GCF_002160305.1 Pseudoflavonifractor sp. An184 | reverse complement strand
ACCGTCACCCGCGGCAGCTCCTGCACGGGGATTCCGGTACAGCCGAAGAGCTTCACCAGCAGGTACAGGCGCTCCTTGTCCAGCGCCCGGGCTGTGGTGAGCAGGCGGAGGTACTCCGTCCGCGTCAGCTCCGGCTGCACATCCTCTACCTCCAGAGCACCCACAAACTGCAGGTCCCGCCGGCCAAGAAACGATACCAGGCCGTTGGCCGCCGATATGCGGGCGTTCACCGTCCGGGGGGAGTATCCTCCCTCCAGCAGTTCCCGCTGCCACTGCCTCAGCGTGCCGGGGCGGACCGTCTTGTCCGCAGGCAGATCCTCATACAGTGCGTGGATGTTCCGCCGGTAGGTCTCCAGCGTGCCGGACACCCGCCCCCTGCGGGACAGATCGTCCAGGTATGCCTCCAGGTCGTCCGGCGTCAGCCAGAGGCCCGAAGGCCCCGCCCGAGGCGGGGACTTGATCCGGCGCTCCGCCGCCGGATCCAGCAGCGCCTCCATCTTCCTCATCTCCTCCTTGTTCGATGTAGGCAAAATAAGTGTTTTGCCTTGTTTCTTTACAAAACACCAATATCTTACATAACTGACTAGCTGAATTGTAGCACGAACTCCTCCTTATTGCAAGGCGTTCTTTGAAATTCGGGCGTGAAAAATAGACCGCGTGAAGCAAAATAATCATGCGGTCTGGTTTTTGCGCCCTTTTTCCTTGCCGCGCGCCTCCGTTGCCTTGCTCCCATTTTTATTTTCAGTTCTGCCGGGCTGCAAAAATATAAAAACGGGCCCAAAACACTTATTTTGTCCTATAAGATCAAACTCATCTTTTTTAATATGCCGGCGTGCTCCGCGCCGGTGGAAATGAGATAGATACGGGTGGTTTCAACGCTGGAATGGCCCAACACATCCGCCAGCTTGACGATATCCCGGCAGACCCGGTAAAAGGTCCGGGC
>NZ_NFKI01000144.1 GCF_002160305.1 Pseudoflavonifractor sp. An184 | reverse complement strand
TCCTCAATCCGCAGGCTGTTAATGACGATATGCACATGAATGTTGCCGCTGTGGTTATGCCCGTCCGGGTGGGTGCATACAAGGGCTTGGTGGCCGGGGAAATGCTCGGTGCAAAACTTCTCGCCCAATTCCTGCGCCCGGTCTACGGTCAAGCCATTGTCCGGGCCGTCCCGTGGGTCAAAGCTGATGATATAGTGGTGGCCTTTCACATCTTCCCGCCGCTGGTTCTTCCCATAGCGGAGATTTGCCCGCATACAGGCAACGGCAAAATCCTCGCCGCCGCAGTTCAGCGTTGACAGCCGGTAGTCCTCGCGGGGGATAAGCCTGCCGTTTTCATCAAGGACGGGCTTCATGGTAAACTCGTCATGCTCAAAAAGTAGGTATTGCTCGGCGGCTCCATAGTCGGCGTTTTTAGAGTTGATATGCTTGAGTGTTGCCAACCGCGTCACCTACTTTCTGTAAGACTTCATACTTGAGGGCGGCAAGGTCGGCTATGGCGGTGCGTACCTCGCCGGACAGCGCATTGTAGGGTGCGCCGTACTCGTTCAGATACCGGGCTATCTGGTTGAGGTTGCCGCCGATTCTGCCGTACTCGGCGGACAGCTTTCCAACAGCGGAGAGCAGTTCATCATTGACCGCCGACACATGGATAACGGGGCGTATGGTCGCCCGCCGTATCGCCTGCCGGAGAAATTCCGACTGGCTGATACCATAGGGCGCAAGCCGCGCTGTGAAGTCGGCGTATTCATCTTCGGACAGCCGGGTTTTCACAACGCGGCTGCGGTGGGGTGTGTTGTATTTCTTTCGCATGGTCGTGACCTCCTTTCTTGCCGCATGAGCGCGGCGGGGATAAGCGGCGCAAGCCGCAAAGCAGGGTTTGGGGAAGGCACTCCCCAACAAGTTTCCCGCGAGGGGCAAAACCGCAGAATTGCGGATTTTGGCACCGTGGTAGAAACTTGCTCTAAG
>NZ_NFKI01000143.1 GCF_002160305.1 Pseudoflavonifractor sp. An184 | reverse complement strand
CACGGCGCTGAGGCGAAATCCCGCAATCCCTTGACACGCCCCGCTCTGCGGGGCGTTGTGACCGGGAGGTGGGCGCTTTGCGACCACCTCCCTTTATCCTCGTACTAAAATCGAACGCCCCTGGTCCTAGCGAAACGGCCGGAACCAGGGGCGAAAAAATATTTTTCTAGGAATCAGAATTCGCTTCAAAAATGGAAAATACGGAGCTCTCTGGGTGCTGACTTTCTGTTCCCACCTTTCGCCCACAGGGGCCGCACAGTGGCTTCGTGCCGGTTTGTTGGTATAACCTCAGCCGCCCTGCCCCCAATCGTCTCACACAAAGCCACACAAGGGCAGCACGGCGGGATTCCTTTTCTTAGTGTGTAAGGCACCACAGCATTTTCTTTCTCTGCCGATAAAGCGGGTCCGGACTTCTCGTCGGTTGCCGCTTACGGCAAACCGGACGCTCTGCTTGCCCCTCACCCAAAGGAAAAGTGACCGAAAAAATATTTCTTATGTTACCGGCCAATCAGGAGGAGATCTCCAAACTCAACCCAGAAATGAGCGCAGAATATTTACTTTGAAAAAACGCCCCATCCGTGAAGTGAACCCCAAAAGTTAGACAAATATTTGAATTAAGCGACCTGAAGGGTCTGGTATCTGTGTTGAGCAGGTGTCAGGCCCTTCAGTTTTAGCTTGATTCTGCGATTGTTGTAGTAATCAAGGTAGTCAATGAGTTCAGACTTGAAGTGTTCCAAGGAGTCAAATTTTTGAAGATATCGAAGCTCAGATTTGAGTAATCCGAAGAAATTCTCCATCACAGCATTATCTAAGCAATTACTTTTTCGGCTCATGCTCTGACGTATGCCTTTTGATTCCAGCATCCTCTGATACTGCTTGTGTTGGTACTGCCAGCCTTGATCAGAATGGAGGATAAGTCCAGTGCCTTCTGGGATCGTTTCAAAGGCTTTCTCCAGCATAGAGATCACCATTCCGAGCACCGGTCGATTCGAGATCGTATAGCTG
>NZ_NFKI01000142.1 GCF_002160305.1 Pseudoflavonifractor sp. An184 | reverse complement strand
ACACGTCACTCACCCCCTTACCCACATCCCAGCCGACGGTAAGCTGTTCCGCTTCCATCAGCCGGTCGCAGGCCTGCTCCACCAGCAGGTCGATTTGGGTGCGAATGCCGTCCTGAGTACTCTGCCACAGCCGCTTCAAACAGCGGGGATTGGCTTTTTCCTCCGGTACCCGGGCGTCCCGGCACAGCTGCTTGATGCTGTCCGTGACGGCGGTGCGGCCCAGCGGTTTTCCGCTCTTGGTATGGAAAATGGGGCCGGAAGCCGTCCCCTCCCGCCGGGCGTAGGCCAATAATTCCTTCCGCAAAAAGTCCGGAAGGTGGAGCAGCTGGACAATCCCGCAGCTGCGGACGATGACCCGGCCCTCGGTAAGGGCCTCCACCGTCACCCGCGGCAGCTCCTGCAGGGGCAGGCCGGTACAGCCGAAGAGCTTCACCAGCAGATACAGGCGCTCTTTATCCAGCGCCCGGGCTGTGGTGAGCAGACGGAGATACTCCGTCCGGGTCAGCTCCGGCTGCACGTCGTCTACCTCCAGAGACCCTACGGACTGCAGGTCCCTGCGGCCCAAAAACGCCATCAGGCTGTTGGCCACTGACATGCGGACATTGACGGTCCGGGGGGAGTACCCTCCCTCCAGCAGCGTCCTCTGCCACCGCGCCAGGGTGCCGGGGCGGACCATCTTGTCCTCCGGCAGCCCGTCGTACAGCGCATGGACATTTCGCCGGTAGGTCGCCAAGGTATCGTGTCCCCGTCCCTGCCGGGACAGGCTGTCCAGATATGCCTCCAGGTCCGCCGGGGTCAGCCGCAGACCCGGAGGTCCCGCACGAGGCGGGGATTGCACCCGGCGTTCCACCGCCGGGTCCAGCAGCGCCTCCATCGTCCTCATCTCCTCCCGTTGTAGGCAAAATGAGTGTTTTGCTGTCTGAGAGCGAAAAAACACCAAATCCTTACATATGGTTAGCTGAATTGTAGCACGAACCTTGAAAGATTTCAAGGTGTTCCTGCAATTTT
>NZ_NFKI01000141.1 GCF_002160305.1 Pseudoflavonifractor sp. An184 | reverse complement strand
CCATTTTAGGCCCAAAAACGCCCGGAAAGCGTTGAACCGCAGCAGATGGACAAACCGACAGCAGCTCATAACCCGGAGGTCGGAGGTTCAAGTCCTCCTCCCGCAACCAGAAATCCGCTGGAATCGCCTGATTCCAGCGGATTATTTTTGTTTTCTGCAACCTTTTTGAGGGGTTTATTTTTGGCTTTTAAATCTGACCCAGATTCTGACCCATACGGGAATCTTTCCGGACTGGAGAGGGCTATAAACTGCCGGAGAGGACGTGTTCCATGGCCTCCGCCGCCTGTCTTTGGGCTGAGGTAGTTACGTGGGCGTAGGTGTCCAGGGTAAACCCGGCGCTGTAGTGGCCCAGCATGCCGGAGACGGTTTTCACATCCACTCCGTTTTGCAGGGCCAGGGTTGCGAAAGTGTGCCTCAAATCGTGGAACCTGACCCTTGGCAGTCCTGCCCGCTTCAGTACCCGGTGGAGCATGTGGAGCACACTGTCTGGGGACATGGGGCCGCCAGTAGAACCGGGAAACACCCAGGGACAGCTCCCCACTTTCTTTTTCTGCTGATTCAGAACGTCTACCGTATCCTTTGCCAACGGCAGGGTGCGGTAGGCGTTTTTTGTTTTCAGGGGTGCTTCCACCACCTCGCCGTTGATTCTTGCTATTTGCCGTTTAACCCGGAGGTCGCCCCGTTCCAAATCAAGGTCCTCCCATTTCAGGCCTAACAGTTCTCCCCGCCGCAGTCCAGTGGCCAGCTCCACGTAGTACAGCTCGAATACACCGCTGTCCTTGGCCTCCCGCAGGAAGGAAGCCAGCTGCTCCACTGGGAGGGTTTTCATCTCTTTGTGCTCCACCTTGGGCAGGGCGCAGCCGTCTGTGGGGTCCACAGCGATGAGCTTCTGCTCCTTGGCCAGTTTCATCGCCGAGGCAATGATCTGGTGCAGGTTCCTCACCGTCTTGGGGCTCAGGCCCTTGCTCTGTTTTTTGCTTTCAATCCGTTCTACTCTGCCGTTGCTGAGCAACTTCTTGT
>NZ_NFKI01000140.1 GCF_002160305.1 Pseudoflavonifractor sp. An184 | reverse complement strand
TTTTCCGCTGCGCGGTTTCCTGCCGGAAGTTGTCGCCGGTAAAGCGTACCGGGACGCACATGGAAAGCAGGCGGTCATAAATCCGGGAATGGGCGGTGTCCTCCGGGTTGTGCAGGTCGTCCAGCGTGAGGTTGGTCGTGACGATCAGCGGCTTGCCGCTGCGGTAACGGCTGTCAATCACATTGAAAACCTGTTCCAGCCCGTATTCCGTCCCGCGCTCCATACCGAAGTCGTCAAGGATAAGCAGCGGATAGCGGCAAAGGCGGGAAATGTATTCGTTCCTGCCCTCGAAGTTGGCGGAAAGGTCATTGAGGATAAGGGCAAAGTTCGTCATGTGGACGGGGATTTCTTTCTCCATGAGGGCGTTTGCGATACAGCCCGCAAGGTAGCTTTTCCCGGTTCCCACGCCGCCCCAGAACAGGCAGCCGATATTGTCGGCTCTCATATCCTCCCAATGCTCCACATACCGGCGGGCAATCCCGGCCTGCGGGTTCCTGCCGTTGTCGTTCTCAAAAGTCCAGCCCCGCATGGTGGGGTCGGTAAAGCCCCGGCGTTTCAGTTCCTCCACGGTGTCAAGGTGCCTGCGCCGCTTCTCGGCGGTCTCCCGTTCCTCGCGGGCGGCTCTCTGGCAGTCGCACTCTGCCGGGTGGCGGTCGCGGCCAAAGACAGCGGCCTTATCCGGCGCAAAATAGGCTTCTTTCGGCTTGCGGCACTTGCCGCAGTACAGTAAACCGTCCTCGCCGGTGTAGTCCTCCGGCTCCGGGGTGGCAGTCGTCATATTCTCCAAAACAGCGTTGATTTCGTTCTTCATAAACTCTCGCCCTCCTTGCATGAGTAGTCTGGTATGCCCTTTTTCGGGGCTTTCTTGGCTGCGTCCTCCTGCGCCCATTTGTAGATTGTGGCGGCATGGCTGCGGTATCGTTTGCCGCTGGACGCGATATGGCAGGATAGCCGGTCAATGTAGTAGTTCCATTTGTCGGGCAGGTCTGCTTTCAGCCCGTCCAGTTCTGATTGCGAAAGAAAGACATTTT
>NZ_NFKI01000014.1 GCF_002160305.1 Pseudoflavonifractor sp. An184 | reverse complement strand
AGCCACAGGAGCGGCAGCCACGGGGGCGGCCACAGGGGCGGCGGCAACGGGGGCAGCGGCGCCGGTCTTCTCTACGGTGACGCTGTAAACCTTGCCATTCACGGTGACATTGTAGTTCATAGTTGTTTTTCCCCTTTTCTGAATAATATGGCAAGTCATCCAGACCCCGTCCCGGACCCGGATGCGTTTTGCCCGGGTCCTCCGCTTGAATTGAATCCTTCAAGCGGAGGACCGCATTTGGTTTATTGTAGCATTTATGCAAGATATCTGTCAAGAAGCTGAGCCGGGAAATTCCGGCGCAGGCCGCAAACTCTTACAGCACGTCGGCAAACGCCTGGATGGCGGTGCTGGCCTGGCCGAAGTCCCGCATCTGCTGGTCCACGCCCAGCTTGATGTGGGGGATGCCGGCGTCGTCCAGAGCTTTCTTCAGGTAGGGATACTCCATCTCCTCGGGGTCGCAGAACTGCTGCATGAACAGCACCAGGCCCTGAGCGCCGGAGTCCTTCACCATCTGCACCACGAAGTCGCCGCGGCGGTTCTGGTTGGAGTGCTCATCGTACAGGAGCACGTCGTAGTCCTGGTCGGCAAACTGCTGGGCCAGGGCCATCATGGGATCGCCCTCCTCGCTGGCGTCCACCCGGAAGGAGCGGCTCTCCTGGGCCACGTCGTCGGCGGCAATGGCAATCTTGTTGTCGTCGAAGATCTGCAGCAGCTTGGGGTTGTCGCAGATGATGCCGGAGGTGACGATCTTGCAGCCCTTCCAGTCGGCGGCGGGCAGCTTCGAGAGCTCCTCGTTGAGCGCCTCCAGCTTCTCGGCGTACACATCGGGCTCCATGAACCAGGCGGCGCGGAGCACGGCGGAGCGCTTCACGGCGGAGATCACGTCGCAGTGCTCGCTGGCCAGCTTCACGAAGGCGCGGCGGGCGGCGCGGTTGCGGTTCATCACCTTGATGGCGGCGCGCAGGTCGTCGTCGGTGATGGTCTTGCCGGCGATCTTCTCCAGCTCGCCCTTCACATGCATGTACTGGTCCACGGTGAACTGCAGGCCGAAGGCGGGCTTACGGTTCTGGGGGTGAGCCAGGAAGATGCAGGGCAGCTTGCCCTCCATGGCCACACGGTAGTTCTGGCTCATGGGGCGCAGGGTGTCGCAGATGGTGGGGGTGATGATGCCGTCCAGCTGATCCAGGGTGCCGTCCAGCAGCATCTCCAGGGCCAGCTGGCCGATGGTGCAGTAGAAAGTGGCGCAGTACTCCTTGGCCAGGGCGATGGTCTTCTTGTTGCTGCCCCAGATGCCCATGGGCACCATGCCGGCGGCTACCACCAGCTCCACAGGGGCGTAGTAGGGCAGAACGCCGATGACCTTCTTCCCCTCCTGCTTATACTGGGAGAGGACCCGATGGGGGTGCTCGGAATACTCTTTAAACTCGTTCAGCAAAACCTCGGTGCTCATTTCGCCTCGGCCTCCTTCTTCGCTTGATTGGCCTCCATGGCCTCCACCAGACCCTGGACACGGGTCGCATACTGGGCCTCGTTGAAGTTCCGGGGATCGGCCTGGTCGCCGTCGAAGCCGGCGCAGGGCACGCCCAGATCCTTGGTAAAGCGGCGCTGCATCTCGGCCATATAGCCGGACCAGGGCTTGCAGGAGCGGTTGTAGTGGACCAGCACGCCGTCCACCTTGTTGTCCCGGCAGATGCCCTCACGCCAATCCACGCCCTGCTCGATACACACGGAGTTGGGGGCCTTGTAGTAGGCGCGGGCCATCTCGTCCATGTTGTTGTACACGAAGCCGAAGGCGGGGGCGTACACCACGGCGGTGACGTTGACCCCGTGCTCCTTCAGGGGCTTGAACAGGTTGGGCAGCTTGGGCCAGCAGGGGATGCCCTCGAACATGACGCGGTACTTCTCGGGGAAGGGCGTGGTGCTCTTGCCCTCCTTGACAGCCTCGGCCAGGTCCTTCTCCAGCAGCTCGAAGGCCTCGGCGGCCTCCACCTTGCCGCGGGCGGTCACCACGTCGGCCATGTGGTTGAACAGATCGAAGCCGCTGTAAGGAGCGGGCTTGTACTGCAGGTAGTCGCACACCCGCAGCCAGGCCTTGGCGGTGCGGTTGGCGTTCTCACAGGCGTGCTCGAACTTCTTCTCGTCGAACTTCTTGCCGGTGAGCTCCTCCAGCTGGTGGATGGCCGCGTCGAACTGAGCGCGGACATAGGCCACGTTGGTGTCGTGGACGTCCACGGTGTTGTTGTAGGGGATGTCGATCATGATCAGGGGGATGTTGCGCATCCGGCAGATGTTCTCATACCACTTGGTCATGCAGTTGCAGATGTTGTTGCAGCACAGCACGAAGTCGGGCTGGGGCATGCGCATCTGACGGTAGGGCTTGATGGCCTCACGGCGGAAGTTCTTGTAGGCGATCTCCTTCTCGGTGGTCTCCGGCAGGGCCTCGATCTCATAGATGTCATCCAGCACGGTGTAGGGCTGCATGGTCTTGGGGTCCTTCTTGGGCTTGCCGGTCTCGGGGTCGATGACCACCTTGCCGTTCTCGTCCTTCAGGGGCTTGCCGCTGTTGGGGTCGATGATGTACTCCAGGGTCTCGGGGTCGAACTTCCGGGACGCGCGCTTGCCGGCGGCATAGGCCAGGCTGATGCGGGCGTAGCCGCAGATGTCGTTATCAAAGCCCAGATCCTCGGCGGCCTTGCACATGATCTCGCCGTCGCGGTTGGCGGCGATGCCGGCGGCCTGGTTCTCGGGGTACATGACGTTCAGGTCGAAGGCCTCGGCCAGCTCACAGGGGAACTTGGAGCTGGACCAGCCCACCAGCTTTCCTTCCGCATGGGCCTTCCGGGCGTCGGCGTAGACGTCCTCCACGACTTTGCGCAGAGCCTTTACGCCAGGGCTAACTTCTTTTGCCATAGTAAATCTCCTCCCTACTTGATAGGCAGTATCAATTCCTCACGCGCACCCGGGGGTTAATCCTTGTGCGCTCTCTTATAACGGTCGTAGGCAAACAGGGCCGCCCCCAGGGCCCCGTTGTACTGGGTCAGAGGCGAGGTGTGGATGGTCCGGCCCAGCTCCTCCTCCAGCGCCTTGACCACGCCGGTGTTCTGGGCCACGCCGCCGGTCATCACCACCAGCTCCTTGGCGCCCACACGGTGGGCCAGGCCGGCCACGCGGCTGGCCACGGAGTGGTGGATGCCGTTGATGATGTCCCGCTTGTCGGAGCCCTGAGCCAGCTGGCTGATGACCTCGCTCTCGGCGAAGACGGTGCAGGTAGAGCTGATGGCCAGATTCTTGGTGGACTGGGCGCCCAGCTCCCCCAGCTCCTCCACCTTCACCTCCAGCACCCGGGCCATCACGTCCAGGAACCGGCCGGTGCCGGCGGCGCACTTGTCGTTCATGACAAAGTTGGTCATCACGCCGTTCTCAATCTGGAGGACCTTCACGTCCTGGCCCCCGATGTCGATGACGGTGTGCACGTCGGGGAACAGGAAGCTGGCCCCCTTGGCGTGGCAGCTGAGCTCGCTCATCTGATAGTCCGCGATCCCCTCCAGGGAGTTGCGGCCGTAGCCGGTGGCCAGGGTGAAGGCCATATCCTCCTCCTTCATGCCGGCGTTCTCCAGCACCTGGGAGATGGCCCGCTGGGGGCCGCTGGTGCCGGCGCCCACGGCGATCAGGGACTTGCTGATGATCTCCTTGCCGTCGGCCAGGATCACGCACTTGGAGGCGGTAGACCCGATGTCAATTCCTAACGTATAAATACTCATTCGTTCTGATTCTCCACACATGAAATTTGGTCGGGCGCCGGCCGTCTCAGGCACGGGCGTCCTCCATGGACCGCCCTGACTCTCTCCGGCCCCCGGGGGCGCGCTTCCGCCCCCGGGAACCGGTCACATCTGAAATGCTTACTTCTTGAAGGTGTCGAAATCCTTGATGGTCCGAGGCAGCAGCATCTGATGGAAGGGGCAGATGCTCTCGGGGTTCTGATAGCAGGAGTCGGTGAAGGCCACGATGTAGTTGCGCATCATGGGCAGATCCACCACCTCGTCCACCAGACCGGCCTGAGCGCAGAACAGCGGCTTGGACTTCACGTCGTAGTCGTCGATCAGGGCGTTCATCTTGTCGATGGTGGGCTGCAGGTCCTTGCCCGCCTTCTGGTCCTTGGCCAGACGGCTGGTGTACATGGCGTTGGCGGCGGTCTTGCCGTTCATGACGTTGATCTCGGTGGCCGCAGTGCCCAGGGAGAAGGCGTTGTTGTCGTTGCCCTGGGGGCCGCCCAGCACGTAGTGGGCGGCGGCGGTGCCGCGGCGCAGGGTGATCTCCATCATGGGCAGGTTGCTGTTCTGGATGGAGTAGATCAGGGACTGGCCCAGGCCCAGCAGCTCGGCGACCTCGGCGTCGTCGCCCACGTCGATGCCGGTGGTATCCTGAATCCACACCATGGGGATGCGGTCACGGGCGCACAGGGTGACGAACTCGTTCATCTTGATCAGGCCCTGGCGGTACAGCTTGCCGCCGGCGCCCATGGCCTGGCCGTACTTCTCCATCTTGTACTCGGGGTAGTTGGGGAACACGCCCTGCTGGTTGGCCACCACGCCCACCAGAAGGCCGTCCACCTTGGCCAGGCCGGTGATCATCTCGGGGCCGTAGCCCTTCTTGTACTCCATGAACTGGCTGCCGTCGAACAGGCGGCCCAGGACGGAGTACATGTCATAGGGACGGTTCTTGTTGTTCAGCACCAGGTCGTACAGCTCCACATCGGACATGAGGGGAGACTGGGGGGTGTCTACGCGGAAGAACTCCAGGTCATAGCTGGGCAGCATGTCCACGTACTTCTTGATGCCCTCGATGACGCCCTCCTGGGTCTGATAGACCTCGCGGAAGAAGCCGGTGACGCCGTAGTGGATGGACACAGATCCGGGAGGATCGGCGCGTAAACCCTTGGTGGCCTCGATCTGGGCCAGAGCGGTCTCCATATCCACATGGGGCTTGGGGTTCATGCCGCCCACGATGCCGGCGCCGCCCACGGCCATGTTGGCCTTCTCATGGGCGATCAGCACGGTGGGGCTGATGGAGTGGTAGCCGCCGCCGGCGGGGTTGGTGCCGTGGATGCCCACGATGACGGGGATGCCCATCTGGTTGAGCTCGGAGTTGCGGTAGAAGGGGGTGCCGCCGCCCCGGCGGTTGGGGTACACCAGCTCCTGCTGATCCAGCTCCACGCCGGCGCACTCCAGCAGGTAGATCAGGGGGATGCGCAGCCGCTTGGCGGTGTCGCTGCCCCGGAGCAGGTTGTCGGCCTGGCCGGGCACCCAGGTGCCGGCGTGCTTCTTGTTATCGGAAGCGATGATGACGCACCACTTGCCGTTGACGCGGCCCAGGCCCTTGATGATGGAGGTGGTGCCGGTCTTGTTCTTGTTGGGGTTATACAGGCTGTTCAGGGGGCACCAGGTGCCGGGGTCCACCAGCAGGGTGACCCGCTGCATGGCGGTGAGCTGGCCGCGGGCGTTCATGGCCTCGTCGGCCTTGCCGTTCTCCAGGCCCTTCACGATCTGGGCGTGGATGTCCTCCTCAATGGCCTTGAGTTCCGCCACGTTCTCGGGGTTGGCACGGACGGCCTTGCCCACGGTGGGCATGTTCTGGAAGTAGCGGGGCATAGAATAGTTACCCAATGTCGTTTCCTCCTAATTCAAAGTAGTAAGTCAAAAGAGACTGTCAATTACTCCTTCGGCACCTTGATGAAGGCCTGGCCGGGGTCGATCTCCTCGCGGATGAGCTTGATGATGTCGGGACCGGGGCCCTCCATCAGCTGGGCGCGGGACAGGTCGATCTCGAAGCCGGTGTTCTCCTGAACCATCTCGGGGGAGGAGAACGGATAGTAGTAAGCCAGGTACATCCGCTTGGTCTCCTCGTCGAACTTCATGATGCCCAGGTCGGTGACCACCATCTGGGGGCCGCGGTTGCCGGGCAGGCCGGCGCGCTCACGGCCGCCGGGGCCGTCCATCCAGCCGCAGGAGGTGATGTAGTCGATCTTCTCCATGAAGCGGCGCTTCTGGTGCTGCATCATGATGATGGTGTTGCAGTAGGTGGCGATGCCGTTGGCGCCGCCGGAGCCGGTGAACCGGGTCTGGGGCTTCACATAGTCGCCCTTGCCGTAGATGCAGGTGGAGTTCACGTTTCCGTAGGGGTCGATCTGAGCGCCGCCGATGAAGGCCACCAGGCGGTCCTCGTTGTGCAGCCACTCGTTGGCCTCAAAGCCCACGAAGCGCACGTTGGGCCACTGCACGGCGCAGTGGGCCATGAAGCGGTTGTCGCCCACGGAGCGGGGCACCTCCACGGGGGAGCAGTCCATCAGGCCGCTCTCCACGATGGGGTGGCAGGAGGGGCACACGGCCCGCTTGGCCAGGGAGGCGCCGATCAGGGGAAGGCCGGTGCCCACGATGACGATCTGATTCTCCTTGATGTTCTTGGCAATGGCGTAAGCCTGCATTTCCTGTTTGGTGTACTTGGTGTAATCAGACATTGTAATGTACCTCCCAACTCTTAGTGTCTGGTGGAATAACCCAGGTGGGGCTCGTTCTTCAGCCGCATCAGGCGGGAACCGCCGATCTTATCCAGCAGCTCGTCGTTGTCCTTCACGCTGTAAACCCACTTGTCCAGATAGTCCTTGAAGGTCTCGGGGATGGCGGCGCCGGCCTTGGCGTCCTCGGCGGCCTTGCGGGCCTTGGCGGCGGCGTCGGCCAGCTTGGCGTCCTCGGGCTTGGCGGCGGCGGCCTTCTCGGCCTTGACCGCGGCCTTCTCCAGCTGGACCTTGGCATCCTCGGCGTCCTGATACTTGGAGGCCTTGTCGTACTCCTTCAGGGCGTGGGAGTCGTTGTCGTAGTAGTTGTAGCACTGAGAGGGCCAGGCACCGTAGGGGCAGTGGACCACGGCGTTGACGCACTCGCCGAACACCTTGGTCAGGGTGGGATCGCGGCGGATGTACTCGTCGCTCACCAGCTCCTCGCAGGTGACGATGACCTTGCGGGCGGCCACGGCGATGTCCACGTCGTGGAACTCGTCGCCCTCGATGATGCAGGTGCCGTCGGGAGAGGCCTTCTGCACGTGGATGACGGCGGTGTCCAGCTTGGGCACGGGGACGGCGATGACCTTCTGGCCGGGCTCAAAGGGGTTCTCGATCTCCACACACTTCAGGTCGTCCACCTTGTCCAGAGCCTTGCGCTGCTCCTCGCTGATGCCCCAGTACTTAACCAGGCCGGAGCCCTGCATCAGGCGCACGGGCAGGAAGGGCAGGCCCAGGGAGGCGGCGTGCAGCTGAAGCATGAGCACGTCCTGGGAGTAGTCCTCATAGGTCAGCTCGCCCTTCTCGATGGCGGCGCGGAAGCGGCGGGACACGTTGGTGTAGCCGGAGTTGGCGGTGTAGCAGTTGATGTACGCCTTCACCCGGCCCTCGCCGATGAGCATGTCCCAGTCGCCGCCGGCAGGGCCGGCCCAGACGGTGAAGTCCTTCTGGCCCTGGCGCAGGATCTCGCCCACCACGGCGTAGGGCTTCCGGTTGGTCGTGAAGCCGCCGAAGGAGATGCAGTCTCCGTCCTCGACGAATTTCGCGACCGCGTCGTGCAAGGTGTATACTTTGTTCATAGATAAAACCCCCATTACACTTATAGTTTTTGATGTACGGTGTTGGTTTCTGCGGACCGCCCCGCGGTCCAGAGTGATACGCGCGGTTCATCAGGGTCTAGTGTAGCACAAGATATGCAAGCGGTCTTTGGGGAACTTGGCAAAAAGTTTGCATATCTTCGCTTCCTGTGCTATAATATCACAGCCGACAAATCAGAGCAAGTCTTTTCCAGCTTTTTTGCCTGAATTGTACAATTTACCCATCGGAGGCCACCGGGTATGACCCAAATCGACTTTCACCTGCAGCTGAACCACAATGACAACTGGAGCATGAGCCGGCTGCATTTTCACGACTACTGTGAATTTTTCCTTCCCCTCACCAGTCCCGGCAACATTTTTGTCAACGATCAGGTCTATCCCCTGCGCCGGGGCACCCTCTATCTCATCGGGGAAAACACCCTCCACCGCACCATCGCCACCGGCTTTCACGCCCGCTATGTGCTCCACATCAGCCGGAAGGCCCTGTCCGCCCTGTCCACCCCCCAGACCGACTTCAGCCGGATGGCCCAGTCCGCCTTTCTCCGGGCGGACATGACCAACGACCAGATGATCTCCCTCATCGAGCGCTTCCAGGCCCTGGAGCGCAACAAGAACGACGGCTCCTTCGGCAGCGACGTCCACCAGGCCATCGCCCTGCTGGACCTGCTTCTCCAGGTGGCCCCCATCCTGGACGCCGCCTCCGCCGGGGACGCCGTCCGCAGCAAGGACTTCCTGCGGGTCGCCCCCATTCTGGACTACATCCGCGACCACCTGTCCGAGCCCCTCACCCTGGACCTGATCGCCGGGCAGTTCTATCTCAGCAAGCACTACCTGTGCCGGATCTTCAAATCGGCCACCGGCTTCTCCGTGATGGAGTACATTATATACAGCCGGGTGCTCAAGGCCCGCCAGCTGCTGAAGGAGGGGGTCAGCGTCCAGCAGGCGGGGGAGCTGTCCGGCTTCTCCGACAACTCCCACTTTATCCGCACCTTCGGCCACCTCACCGGCACCTCCCCCGGCCGATACGCCCGGGAGCACCAGGGGAGCGACGCCGCTCCCATCCTGGGCGGCAGCCTGAAGGAATAACCCACCAATACGTCAATATGTGCAAAAATGCCGTTACTTTTACGCCGCACAGCGGCGCAAAAGTCCGCGCTTCGCTTGCCGGGCGCCTTGCTGTGCAAGGCGCCCGGGGCATTTGATCCCATTCGAGGCGGGCTGCCGCCCCCTCGAGCTCCCCCGCCCAGATCCAGACGGATTTTGTTCCGCACAGGGTTTTTGAGATGCTGGCGCGGTTATTGGATTTTCTCCTCCGGCTGCTCCGGCGCAGAGGGCTCCGGCTCCTCCAGAGCCACCCCCTGCTCGGTCAGCCGGCGGCGCACGTCCCGCTTGATGAGGGCGTACACCACCGAGGCCACCGGCACGCTCAGGAGCACGCCCAGCAGGCCGAACAGCCCGCCGCCCACGGTCACCGCCGCCAGCACCCAGATGCCCGGCAGGCCGATGGAGGTGCCCACCACCCGGGGATAGATCACATTGCCCTCGATCTGCTGGAGCACCGCCAGGAAGATCAGGAAGATCAGGGCCCGCACCGGGTTGACCATCACCAGCAGGAAGGCGGACAGGATCGCGCCAATATAGGCCCCCGCCACCGGGATCAGGGCGGACACCCCGATGATGACCCCGATGAGGGCGGCGTAATCCGGCTGAATGAACAGAGTGCCCAGGGCGCACAGCCCGCCCAGGATGCAGGCCTCGATGAGCTGGCCGGAGACAAAGCTGGAGAAGATGTCGGCGGTGAGCTGGATCACATCGCTCACCCGGTCCGCCCACCGCTCCGGCAGATAGGCCCGCAGCAGCCGGCGGCCCTGGCTGAGCAGCTTCTCCTTCCCAGCCAGCATATAGATGGAAAATACCACCGCCAGCACCAGGGTCACAAACATGGAGATGATGTTCCCCGTCACCATCACCACCTGGGTGGCCGCATTGGACACGCTGGTCAGCACGCCGTTCAGGAACTCCCGCAGATACTGGTTCAGGCTGGACAGGTCCAGGTCCACCGCCTCCCAGTCCAGATAGTCCGCCGCCTGGTTCAGCAGGGTCTGGAGGTTGGCAATATACCCCCCCAGGCTCCCGGCCAGCATCCGGATGCTCTCCACCACCTGGGGCAGCACAAAGGAGAACAGGGCCACAATGACCGCGATGAGGGCCAGATAGGAGGTGAGCACCGCCAGGGGCCTCCCCAGCTTTTTCCACCGCTTCCCCAGATTGCGCTCATAGTGCCGGCAGAAGAAGGCGCAGGGCCGGTTCAGAATAAAGGCGATGGCAAACCCGATGAACAGCGGGCGGCAGCCGGACAGGATCTGTCCCAGCAGCCCGAAGATCCAGTCGCTGCGCATCAGGCCCAGCACCAGCAGAACAGTATAGGTGATGATCAGCAGAACGCTCCGCATCCATTGTTTCGGCATTTTGCGGCTCCCTCCTGGTCCGGCGGCGTTCCGCTCTCCCGGACGCGCCTTGTTTCCAAAATCGTTATCACTATACCATGCCCGCCTTCCGCCGTCAACATACCGCCCCCGCGTATCTTCCCGGCCGCGGACATAAAAAATCCCCGGCCGCGTGTCCGCGGCCGGGGCCCCAAGAGGGTGATGCCTGTCCCTTTGGGTGTCTGGTGGCCAGAGAGATTTCCAAAAGCCTGAGGTGTGGGGAAGAAAGCAGGGAGGTGTGAGGAGGGGGCTTTTTGTTCTCTCGTCTCTAACCACCCATAGATTAGCATATGCTAACTAATTTGTCAACCCCAAATCGAAATTTTTTTGAACCTGCATGCCGACCCTCTGAACCGCCCCTCAGGTTTTCCGGCTGTGGAGGGAATCCCCCGCTTTCCCTGGGAACGGCCCTATTTCTGAAGGTTCTCTTAACATTTCCTTAGCATTCGTGAAAACTACTTGTTTTCATTTCCCTCCCATGCTACCCTTCGGATGCAGGCGCATCCCATGCGCCGAATCCCTAAAAGGAGGACCTATCTCTATGAACCGTCCCTTCAAATCCGGTCTGCTGATCGCTGTCGGCCTGACCGCCGTTTTAGCCCTCTCCAGCTGCTCCATGCTGCGCCAATACCTGCCCGGCGGCCACGACCAGTCCGCGCAGTCCTCACAGTCCAACCCGGACGCCTCCAGCAGCCAGAAGAGCGAGGAGTACACCCTTCAGGGAACCCTGAACCAGATTGACACCGACTTGAAGTACCTGGTTCTCATCTCGGACGACCTGTACTTCCGCTTTGATTTCTCCGAATCTGACGCGGACCTGTCCGACCTGGCCCCCGGCGACTCGATCACTGTCACCTATACCGGCCCCCTGGAGCCGGACAGCGAGGACGTCACCGCCCAGCTGGTATCCGTCACCAAGGACGCCTGATTCAAACCGATCCAGTCTGACAGTCCCATAAGGAAAACCGGCGCCCGGCTCTGTGCCGGGCGCCGGTATTTTTATTTTAATGGGTCAGGAGGCCTTGGGGACGGCGGGAACCGGCCGCCCGGCGGGCAGGAAGCCCTCAAAGATCACCAGACAGCCCTCCCGCTCCACCTGCTCCATGGTCTGCCGGCTCTGCACCGTCCAGCAGAACACGGGCAGCCGGTGGAGCCGCCGGCACAGCCACACCGCCGGAAGCATGCGGTGGGCCCAGTGGAAGGAGATAAAGTCCGGGCGGGTGAGGAAATTGGACAGCAGGTTGGTCATGGCGAAGGCCTGCCAGCCCTTCAGCTCCCCCCGGTGCCGCCAGAAGTTCTGGGACAGCTGTCCCCGGCAGATGTCCGGGCGGTGGCGCTTGAGCCAGAAGATCACCCCGGGGTGGAAGGACTCGATGCAGTAGTCCACCTGGCAGCGGTCCAGCACGGCCACCGCCTTCTTCACCAGCTCCCGCACGTCGAAGTAGTCCGCCTTCAGCTCCACCAGCAGAGGGGGTCCGCCCTGGAACAGCCGGGCCGCCTCCTCCAGGGCCGGAATGGTCTCCTGGGTGCCCTCCAGCCGGCAGCGCTTCAGCTCCTCCATGGTCAGGTCGGACACCTCCGCGTCCACCCCGGCGGTGCGCTTCAGGCTCTTATCGTGGATCACCGCCAGCTGCCCGTCCTTCGTCAGGTGGACGTCCAGCTCCACTCCATACCCCAGCTCTCGGGCCCTGCGGAAGGCCGCCATGGAGTTCTCCGGGACGCCCAGCTCCCGGTTATGGAGCCCCCGGTGGGCGTACTGCACACTGCGGAACACGCCCCACTTGGGGTGGTTCCGCCGCCCTTCCGTCGCCAGCGCCCAAAAGGTTCCGCCCAGCACCGGCGTCAGCGCAAACGCCAGCAGCACCCAAAGCCACACCATGCCCTCACTCCTTTTTCATTCATTCGCGTCCCATCTTATCATTGCCGGGCCGCGCTTGTAAAGAGGGCGCTGGGATATTTTATGCGGATTTAAGAAAAAACACACACTTCTTTCCAAACAAGGCCGCCCGGCTCACTCCAGCTCCACCGTCACCGGGACGCCCATGCCCACGTCGTTTAAAAACCACAGCTCGGTCTCCCAGGGCAGCCTCTCATCCAGCGGCTCGGGAAACATCTCATAGTCCACCGTGCCATCGGCGTTGTTCTTGACGATCAGGGTATAGGCGGTCCCCTCCGCCATGGGGACGGTCCACCCATCCTCCAGGGACAGCGCCTCCTGAGCGGACAGGGTGTGCTCCGTCAAAAGCCTATGGCCGCCGTCGTACTGCTGGAGGGTGACGGTCTCCATACGGGGGATGGCCTGAAAGTCCACCTGGAGCTCCAGGCTGGACTTCTGATAGGTCTCCCCATTGAATTTCTCGGCCAGAACCCGCTCCTGCCCAAACCCAAAATCTCCCCCCGCTCCGGCGTACCGGTTTCCGTCTCCGGTGAGATAGATGGTCCCGAAGGGCGTCCCGTCCTCCCGCTGATAGACCTCATAGGCGGTCCAGCCGTACTCCGGCTCCTCCGGCCACTCGGCCGCCCCCTGGGGCAGACCGTAGCAGGCCTCACCTGCGTAGCGGTAAGAATCTCCGGCGTCTTCCGTCTGGGAGGACTGCCGCGTCAGTTCCAGCTGGGAGTAGGAGAGTCGCACCTCGTGTTCATTTTCCCCGTATCCCGCCATGTAAACCGGAAAAAAGAAGTTCAGCCCCTCCTTGCCGGGGAAGAGATAGCTCCCGTTGTCCTGGAGCTCCCCGATCAAAATCTTTTGAGGAATTTCAGTGGAGCCATAGGCGCCCAGGTCCAGAGTCTCACTGCCGTACTCCACCCAATTTTCGTCCTCGATCAGAATCACCTCTCCCTCCCCGGGAATGGGCTCATAGACCAGGTGATAGCCGATGAACTCGTCCTGTTCCGGCCCCTCCCTCTCCGGCTGGGCCAGACTGCACCCGGCCAGGGCGAAAATCAAGATAAGCGCCAGTCCGCCAGAGATCCAATTACCTCTCCTCATAGTCGTCCTCCAATCGTCCGTCGAAGCGCAGGATGTCCCCCACGTCACAATTTAAATAGTAACAGATGCGGTTGATGGTGTGAAAGCGCACGCCGCTGGCCTTGCCGGAGCGGAGAATGGACAGATTTGCCTCCGTGATGCCCACCAGGGCGCACAGCTCCTTGGCGGTCATCCCCCGCTCCTTTAATATTTCACTTAAATGTACCGTAATAGCCAAAGCCCCACCCCCCTGTGGTTGAGATAGGAGTGATGAGATAGGAGATAGGAGATATTTCGGGGTCATGCAGCCTTCTGCCCCTGTTTCCGAACCGTCCCCAACCGAATTCCCGCCAGAACTGCCGCAGCGCTGGCTCAATTCCCAACTTCTGATTCCTAACTCAAAACTCCTATCTTCTATCTCCTATCTTCTATCTCCTATCTTCTATCTCCTATCTTCTATCTCCTATCTCCTATCTCCTAACTCCTATCTCCTAACTCCTATCTCCTATCTTCTATCTCCTATCTCCTATCTCCTAACTCCTATCTCCTATCTCCTAACTCCTATCTCTTTAAATGATGGAGTCGTTGTCCTCCTGGAGCTCCCGTCCCCGCTGGACACACCGGCACAGCAGGTACAGGGCGGCGGAGAGGATCAGCGGGATCAGGGGCAGGTCCAGAGAGACCTTCACCTCCGTGATCAAGGAATCGTATCGGGCCAGCTTCACCAGATTGACCCCCAGCGTCAGCACCAGGGTGGCCTGGATAGCCAGGCGGCTCCAGCGGGCCGTGGTCACGCACCGCCCCACGCTCTCCTCCCCAAAGGGCTCTCGGGCCAGCGCCGTGGTCAGATCCGCCGCCAGCAGGAGCATCCAGGCCCCCAGCAGGTCGGGAATCAGCTCCACCAGAGGCAGGGCCAGGGCGATATTCAACGCCTGATCCCCCGTCAGGCCCGACGGCTCCGGGACCGACGCCACCGCCAGAAAGAGGGTCCAGTCCTGTTGAAAATCCTTGATCTCCACCACCGCCCCGCTCCCCCGGGATGCGGCTGCAAACACCAGCAGGGCCGCGCAGCCCACCAGCAGAATCCGCAGCACGCCGGACAGCTTCTCCAGAGGGGCCTCCTCCATCCCCCGCAGCAGACGGAGCACCCCCCAGAACACCAGCAGGGAGACCCATATCACCGCGGCCGCAATCAGCAGTGTGGAACCGAAAAAGCGGTCCAAATAGCTGGGGTTGACCGCACAGAAGGCCAGACCGATCAGGAGCAGGGAGCTGGCAGGCAGAAAAATGTCCTCCCAGTGCCGCCGCCCCCGGTTCGGAGGCAGCACCAGCAGCAGAAGGGGCAGCCCAGCCGCCAGAAGAACGATGGCCCAGGCCAGAACATTTCCCCCCGGCCCGGACAGGGACAGCTCCCGCAGCAGGCCTCCGGCCAGCTCGATGGGCGCGGTCAGGGCTCCGGCCACCTGCACAGTAGGGATCAGCGGGATCAGCGCCCCCGCCAGGGCGGCAAAGAACAGAAGCGCGCCTCGTCTCCACGTCATAGGGACCCCTCCTAAGAAATTATCGTTTTACAATAATTCTAATTGTAGTATATCATAAAATTATCGTTTGTCAATAATTTTATGGATTTTGCCGGACCCCTTCTCGCTCCCGTGTTTTGCATGATTTCATAAAATATTCATTCTTGTATTCATATTTATTCAATATTTACGGAATTTTTTTGGCTTTACTCGAATAATTATGCGAAAGAGGGGTTGCAATTCCATGCCCGGAGTGGTAAACTGTTGCCAATGACCGAGGCGGGCCTTCTTCCGCAGGGCCCGAACTCATATATTTGGAGGGAAACGAACATGTCTGAGATCAAGAAAATTGTGCTTGCCTATTCCGGCGGCCTGGATACGTCCATCATCATCCCCTGGCTGAAAGAGAACTACAACAACCCCGAGATCATCGCCGTCTCCGCCGACGTGGGCCAGGGGGACGAGCTGGACGGTCTGGAGGAGAAGGCCATCAAGACCGGCGCGTCCAAGCTGTACATCGAGGACCTCACCGACGAGATGGTGGACGAGGTCATCGTGCCCTCCATGATGATGGGGGCCAGCTATGAGGGCTACCTGCTGGGCACCGCCTTCGCCCGGCCGGTGATTGCCAAGCGGCTGGTGGAGATCGCCAAGAAGGAGAACGCCGACGCCATCTGCCACGGCTGCACCGGCAAGGGCAACGACCAGGTGCGGTTCGAGCTGGCCATCAAGCGCTTCGCCCCCGAGATGAAGATCATCGCCCCCTGGCGGGAGTGGGACATCAAGGGCCGTGACGAGGAGATCGACTACGCCGAGGCCCACAACGTGCCCCTGAAGATCAGCCGGGAGACCAACTACTCCAAGGACAAGAACCTGTGGCACCTGTCCCACGAGGGTCTGGACCTGGAGGACCCCGCCAACGAGCCTCAGTACGACAAGCCGGGCTTCCTGGAGATGGGCGTCTCCCCCGCCATGGCCCCCGACGCCCCCACCTATGTGACCCTGGACTTTGAAAAGGGCTGGCCCGTGGCCATCGACGGGGAGAAGATGAAGGCCAGCGACATCATCCGCAAGCTGAACAAGCTGGGCGGCGAGAACGGCATCGGCCTGCTGGACATCGTGGAGAACCGGTTGGTGGGCATGAAGGACCGGGGCGTGTACGAGACTCCCGGCGGCACCATCCTCTACAAGGCCCACGAGGTGCTGGAGATGATCACCCTGGACAAGGACACCAAGCACATGAAGACCAAGCTGGCGGTGGACTTCGCCGACCTCATCTACAACGGAAAGTGGTTCACCCCCCTGCGGGAGGCCCTCCAGGCCTTCGCCGTGGACACCCAGAAGCACGTCACCGGCACCGTGAAGCTCAAGCTCTACAAGGGCAACATCATCACTGCCGGCGTCACCTCCCCCGAGACCCTGTACTCCGAGAACCTGGTCACCTTCGAGGAGAGCGACTACAACCAGGACGACGCCACCGGCTTTATCAACCTGTGGGGCCTGCCCGATACCGTGCAGGCGCTGCGGGAGCAGGGAAAACTGAAATAATCCGGCGTCGTCCTGCCCCGCGAAGCGGGGGCGGCGCAGGTGCGCCGCACAAGCGTTTTGCGCCAGCAAAACCTTGGCGCAGGCGGAATTCATTTCCGCCGAGCATTTCAAAAACAAGGGGTCCCCATCGGGCCTGCCCGATGGGGAGCGACGCCACCGGCTTCATCAACCTGTGGGGCCTGCCCGACACCGTTCAGGCGCTGCGGGAGCAGGGAAAACTGAACTAATTTTCAGATAGGAGATAGAAGATAGGAGATAGGAGTTGTGCTGTACGACGCAATATCTCCTATCTCCTATCTCATCACTCCTATCTTTTCAAATAAAGCGAGGTAATGTACTATGAAACTTTGGGCTGGCCGGTTTCAGAAGGAGACCGACACCTTAGTGAATGATTTTAACTCCTCCATCCAATTTGACGCCCGGCTGTACAAGCAGGACATCGCCGGCTCCATCGCCCACGCCCAGATGCTGGGCAAGCAGGGCATCATCGAGGAGCACGAGGTGGAGGCCATTGTAGACGGCCTGAAGGCCATTCTGGCCGACATCGAGGCCGACAAGGTGGAGTTCTCGGTGGACAACGAGGACATCCACATGAACATCGAGACCCTGCTCACCCAGCGCATCGGCGACGCGGGCAAGCGCCTGCACACCGCCCGGTCCCGGAACGACCAGGTGGCGGTGGACACCCGGCTGTATGTGAAGCAGGAGATTCCCGTCATCATCGACCAGATCCTGAACCTGGAGCAGGTGCTGGTGGAGCGGGCCAAGGAGCACACCGACACCGTCATGCCCGGCTACACCCACCTGCAGCGGGCCCAGCCCACCACCTTCGGCCACTACATGATGGCCTACGCCAACATGTTCAAGCGGGACGTGACCCGGCTGGAGGACTGCCTGGAGCGGCTGGACGAGTGCCCCCTGGGGGCCGGCGCCCTGGCCACCACCACCTATGACATCGACCGGTTCCAGACGGCCCAGGCCCTGGGTTTCAAAAAGCCCACCGACAACTCCATGGACTCTGTCTCCGACCGGGACTACGCCATCGAGCTTTTGAGCAGCCTGTCCATCCTGATGATGCACCTGTCCCGGTTCTCCGAGGAGATCATCCTGTGGTGCTCCTGGGAGTTCAAGTTCGTGGACCTGGACGACGCCTACTCCACCGGCTCCTCCATCATGCCCCAGAAGAAGAACCCCGACGTGGCCGAGCTGGTCCGGGGCAAGACGGGCCGGGTGTACGGCGACCTCATCACCCTTCTGACCATGATGAAGGGCCTGCCCCTGGCCTACAACAAGGACATGCAGGAGGACAAGGAGGCCCTCTTTGACGCCATCGACACGGTGGAGGAGTGCCTGCCTGTGTTCGCCGCCATGGTGAACACCCTGTCGGTCCGCCGCCACAATATGGAGCGGGCGGCCGCCGGCGGCTTCATCAACGCCACCGACTGCGCCGACTACCTGGTGAAGAAGGGCATGCCCTTCCGGGAGGCCTATATGATCGTGGGCCGCCTGGTCAACCTGTGCATCAAGAACCACGAGACCCTGGACACCCTCACCCTCCGGGACTTCCGGGCCATCTCCGAGCTGTTTGACGAGGGGGTTTACGAGGCCATGGCTCTGAAAAACTGCGTCAACGGAAGAAAAGTCTACGGCGGCCCCTCCAAGGAGGCGGTTACCAAACAGATTCAGCTCATCGAGGAGTTTGTTGCTCAGCGGAAGAAATAAGCTGCGCTTCGGCTTTTCGGGCAAAGGGAGTTTCGCCGCCCCGGCGGCGAGTTCCTTTTCCACGTGGAAAAGGAACCAAAAGACGCCAGGGGGCAGGCTCAGATGAGCGCTCCGCGCTCATATTCGCCCGTCCCCTGGACCCCCGGTTTTACGGGGGCCGCCAATTAGGCGGGCGTGGCAGTCATCGCAAAGGCGCGGACAGCTCAGCTGACTGGTTTCCCTTCTATAACCGCTGCCGCTGAGCGTTCAATAACCTTCACGTGGCAGTTCTCCCGGTGGAAAGCGCGCCTTTGTTGCGGCGGGGCTCAAATACGGCTTAGAGAAACGGCGGAGATACTTTTGGGTTCCCGTAGGGGCGGCACACTGGGCCGCCCATTCGTGGACGGAGCGGCGCGTCCTGGAGGCCGCGCCCTACAAAAAGAGTCGGTCCCTGAAAGACGGCGGGGGCAAGCCCCCGCCCTACATAGGTGGAAACATTCAAAGCTGGGAATCTCTTTTCAGGGCGGGCGGCCACATGGGGCCGCCCATACAGAGGAAAACAAACTGGGAGCGTTGGCTCGGCAAAGCCAGGCGCAGAAGATGAACCGCAACGGCGGCAATTTTTGCAAACTCAGGGCCCAGTGGCCCGGAATGAAACGATAAAAGCCACTCAGATTTTGCGCGCCGGAAGTGCTGCAAAATCCAGCAGGTACGCGTTCCCCGCAACGGGGTCCGGGGAAAGGCGACTATGAGCACGAAGTGCTCATCCGGAGCTGTCCCCGGCGGCGTTTTGGTGACTTTGCCGCCGCGGGCAAAGTCACTCGCCGCCCGCAGGCGGCGAAATTTCCCTGTGCACAACCAGTTCAATCCGAATCCTGCCCCCTCATCCGTCTGGCCTTCGGCCAGCCACCTTCCCCCAGGGGGAAGGCTGAGAGAGAAGAGGCGAAACACAGTTTCGCACAAAATTCTTTTGCCTACTTTTCTTTTAAGAAAAGTAGGAGGAGGTGAACACCCACGAACAGACCTAAAATTTTCATCGACGGCAAAGGCGGCGTAGTGGGCGCAAAGATCTACGAGCTGCTGTCCCAGCGGGACGACCTGGAGTTTCTCATCATCGACCCGGACAAGCGCCGGGACGTGGAGGAGCGAAAGAAGTTTCTGAACGCCGCCGACCTGGTCCTCCTGTGTCTGCCGGAGGACATCGCCCGGGAGACCATCCCCCTGGTGGAGAACCCCAACACCCGGATTCTGGACACCTCCCCCGCCCACCGCACCGAGCCGGGCTGGGTGTACGGCTTCGCCGAGCTGCTCCCGGGCCAGCGGCAGCGCATCCGCTTCTCCAAGCGGGTGTCCAACCCGGGCTGCCACGCCTCGGGCTTCCTGTCCACCGTGGCGCCTTTGGTGAAACTGGGCATCCTGCCCCCGGACTACCCGGTCTCCTGCTTCTCCATCACCGGCTACTCCGGCGGCGGCAAGGAGATGATCGCTGAGTTCCAGAACCCGGACCGGGACCCGGCCCTGGCCTGTCCCAGCCTCTACTCCCTGGGGCTGCGGCACAACCATTTGAACGAGATGCAGCACATCGCCGGGCTCACCGCCCCGCCGGTGTTCACCCCCATTTTAAGCGACATGTACAGCGGCATGTCCACCTCGGTCCCCCTGCAGAACCGGCTGCTTCAGGGGCACCCCACCGCAGAGGACGTATGCGAGATGCTCGCATCCTACTACGAGGGGCAGACGCTGGTGTCCGTGGCCCCCTTCGGGAGCCAGGGGCCCCGCCTGAACTCCGGCGCTTTCGCCGGCAGCAGCCGCCTGGAGATCACCGTGTGCGGGCACGAGGAACAGACCCTGCTCACCGCCCGGTTCGACAACCTGGGCAAGGGGGTGGCGGCCGCCGCCATTCAAAATTTAAACCTGATGCTGGGCTTTGACGAGACCGCGGGGATTCCCCTGTGACCGGCTTTCCCACATCTGACTAGGAGGTAAACGCTATGTCCAATACCCATCTGGATCGGGCCACCATTCTCACCGAGGCCCTGCCCTACATCCAGCGCTACAACGGCAAGATCGTCGTGGTCAACTGCGGCGGCGTGGCCATGAACCAGGAGCTGCGGGACGCCGTAGCCACCGACATCACCCTGCTCCGCCTGGTGGGCGTCAAGGTGGTGCTGGTCCACGGCATCGGCCCCGAGGTGCGCCAGGCCCTGAAGGACGCCGGGAAGGAGCTGCCCGTGGTGGACGGCTTCCCCCAGGTAAACGAGAGTGCCATCGACCTGGTGCAGGAGACCCTGTGCGGCAAGGTGAACAAAACCCTGGTGGCCACCCTGAACAAGCTGGGCGCCAAGGCCATCGGCCTGTGCGGCATTGACGGGGGCTTCCTCACCGCCAAATCCGCCGGCGGGGACCACCCCTGCACCGGCGAGCTGGTCCAGGTGGACGGCGGCCTTCTGGAGGACTTCCTGTCCAAGGGCTACACCCCCGTGGTGGCCACCATCGCCCAGGGGGCCGAGGACCCCACCCAGGTGTACAGCGTCAGCGCCAACCACACCGCCGCCAAGCTGGCGGTGGCCCTGAAGGCGGAGAAGCTCATCCACCTGGTGGCGGCCGAGCAGCTGCTCCACGCCCCCGAGTCCCCCGACGCGCCCATCCCGGTGCTCCCCCTGTCCCAGGTGCCCGCCCTCATCCGCAACGGGACCATCCCGGCGGACATGGCCGGCAAGGTGAACTTCAGCGTGGAGGCGGTGCGCTCCGGCGTCAAGTCCGCCACCCTGCTGGACGGGAGCGTCCCCCACGCCATTCTGCTGGAGCTGCTGTCCGACGAGGGCATCGGCACCATGCTGACCCACTAAGAAGAGGTGACCGAAGATGAAAAAGGATTTGCTCAAGCTGCTGGATCTGACGGGTGAGGAGATTCTCAAGATCCTGGACACGGCGGACCAGCTGAAATTCAGCCAGAAGCACGGCATCCCCCACGACAAGCTCAAGGGCAAGACCCTGGCCATGATCTTTGAAAAGAACTCCACCCGCACCCGCGTCTCCTTCGAGACCGGCATGTATCAGCTGGGGGGCCACGCCCTGTTCCTCTCCAGCAAGGAGAGCCAGATCGGCCGGGGCGAGCCGGTGGAGGACACCGCCCGGGTGCTCCTGCGCTACTGCGACGGCATCATGATCCGCACCTTCGCCCAGGAGGAGGTGGAGACCCTGGCCGCCCACGCCAACATCCCCGTCATCAACGGCCTCACCGACTTCTGCCACCCCTGCCAGGTGCTGGCCGACCTGATGACCGTCCGGGAGCACAAGGCGGTGCTGGAGGGTCTGAAGATGTGCTACATCGGCGACGGCAACAACATGGCCAACTCCCTCATCGTGGGCGGCCTGAAGGTGGGCATGGAGGTGTCCGTGGCCTGCCCCGAGGGCTACGACCCCCATCCGGACGTGCTGGCCTTTGCCCAGAGCGACCCCAGCTTCCAGTTCACCCTCTGCCGGGACCCCAAAGAGGCCGCCGTGGGCGCCGACGTGGTGTTCACCGACGTGTGGGCCTCCATGGGCCAGGAGGAGGAGAAGGCCGTCCGGGAGAAGACCTTTGTGGGCTATCAGGTGAACCAGGAATTGATGGCCCTCACCAACCCCGGGTGCATGGTGCAGCACTGCCTGCCCGCCCACCGGGGGGAGGAGATCACCGCCGACGTGTTCGAGGAGCACGCCGAGGAGATCTTCGACGAGGCGGAGAACCGCCTCCACGCCCAGAAGGCGGTCATGTACCTGCTCATGGGCGGCGAGGACTGAGCGTTTCTCTCCCCCGCCTGCGTCTCTGTCCCCCAGGGGACGGGGCGCAGGCGGGAAATATGAAAATTTTATAAAAAAATGCACTCCGCCTGGGACAGGTGCTCATAAGAAAGTGATTTGAAAGAATTACGATTATGGCATCTGTCAGGCAGGATTGGGCAACGAAGAAATACGCCGTATTCAGCAGATTTTGCTGGATACGGCGTATTTTCTTGCCTATTTACGCTTTCTTTTCCCTTTTCCGTGTGTCATGTTGCTTTTGCCCCGCTGGCTTATGGGGCTTTTCATGTGCTTTGACAGCCGCAGAACCTCGATCAGATTAACGAACTGCTCTTTGGTGATCGCATCATAGTCAATGCCGAAGGTCACCAGAAAGGCCCTCGCCTTCTTTTCGTCGCTGCTGCCCTCGAAATTCATGGCGGTCTGCAACTGCTGCTGGGCTTGTGCGGCGGCGGAAGGTTCGTCTGCCGTTGTGCTGTCAGTCTTGTGGGCTTCCCGAATATCGCGGAGTATCTTGGTCAGGTCATCCGCGACTACATGACCGAAGTATTCTTCCTCCGGCACCTGGGCCAATTCCAGTGTGCGGAGATAGAGGTCGTTCGTGCTATCTTCTCGTTTTGCCAGCACCATCTGACGCACAGCTTCCAGCACGGCGTTCATGTCGTTGATGCGCATATCCGCGATACGATCCACATAAATTTCTGCATCCAGCATCAACCGCTGAAAATCTTTATGGCAGATCAGCTCCGACAGCAGTCGGTGGTTGAACTGCCCGTCTCTCAATACTTCAATCGCATTATCACCCAAATGCAGGGCTTCCAGCTCTGTGTTTGGGTGATTTTTTGTTTCCGTCAATCCCATCAAGTAATCGGCGGATACCCCGTAGAACTTTGCCAGCGCCGCGATGCTGAATGGGCTGATGTCCTTGAAATCGTCCGCCTCATATTTGCCGAGGGCTGCACGGGAAATCCCCGTCGCCTCGGAAAGCTGTTCCAGTGTCAGACCGCGCTCTATCCGCAAATCTTTGAGCCTCTCTGGGATCGTCAATTTGATATTCATATCCGCGCCCCCTTTCGTTCTGCTTCCCATTATAGCATAGATTTCTATAAGCGTGGAAATTTCCGCTTTTCGCACCCGTTTTCCAACCTCTTGGATATACGGGAACAGACCCGATTTTTCGTTAAACTGTACTTGTCGGGAGACGACAGCACCTTGAAAATTACATGACCGTCCGAATGGGATACCCCCGGCAGGGGAAGCAGCGCCATGACTCCATGTGCTTGAAAGCACGGGAGAGCGTGCCAATGCCGGAATACGCCGCTGAAAAGGCAGGGGCAGGAACGGCATTCGGGGAGAACGGCAAAATGCAGCGATATTTTCAAAGGAAGTGAAAACAACGAAAAATCCGGCGTTTTTATGCTGATAACGCCATCAAAGCACGATACGCCGGACAGCGAAGCGGGTACGCTGTCCGGCGTGCAATTATCAAAACCCGCGAAAATCCACGCGAAACAGTGAAACCGATCCCTACCACTTGTGAACAGGGCTTCGCAGGCGGCAGAGAAAACGGTTATTCGCATACTATTATCCATCGCCCAGCGATGAACCCAGTACGTTCACCAACGCACCGGCTTCACCGCCAAGCAAACGAAAAAGGAGGCATAAACCATGAGAAACAACGAGATTTACCGAAACGAGATCAAGTCGTATATCATCCGGGCTGGCATGACCATGAGTGAGGCCGTGGAAATCCTGGCCGACGAATATGGTTGGAGCAGCAGCGTCCCCAACCTGTCGGACAAGCTGAAACGCGGCAGCCTGCGCTATGGCGAGGCTGTGGAGCTGGCCGATGTGCTGGGGTACGACATTGTTTGGCAGAAACGCGGGAAGGAAAAGAGATAAATAAAAAGCGGATTTACCAAACTTTTTCCGCTGGATGATCATACTGTGCTGCCAAAGAGATATTTTTATGTATCATATTCCTTTTAACGGACATTTTTGCTATAATGCAATCATCCAAAGGGAGGGGAGGAGGCGCTGTGGATCAGTTTAATGTAATTCATGAAGCGGCGCAGCAAGGGCTGCCCGGCGAGATGCTGCTGGTATTCACTATGGTGCTCTGGTGCATCTTTACCCTGATCCTACTGGCGGATCTGCACAATAAACTTAACAACTGGTGCTTTATCAGCGGTATTCTGTTCAGCGTTGGGGCACTCAAGGAATATTTGTTCTATACATTGGGGCCGCAGCTGATCCAGGCCAGTATCTGGACGGATGATTTTTCCGAGGGTCTGTATTCTGTACTCAGCGCGGTATTCTACTATCTTTCAATGCCGTCCGTTCTGGTGTTTGCCTTTTTCTTTCATAGATTAGAGCAGCGGGCGGGCAGGTGGTTCCTCTTCCTAAGTATTGCAGCCTATTTGCCCGCCGCAGCGCTAGTCTGTATTTTCCCCTTCACGCAGACGCTGTACTTCCAGCAGGACACGGTATTTTGCCTGAGCGTTGCGGGTTATAACTGGGGGATGGGCATTCTCTCCACCGTTGTTTTGCTGCATGCACTATGGGAGGAACGGTTGAGCATGCGCTTCCAGCAGCGCCGCCTCGCAGCCATGACCATGCTCGTACCGCTGTGGTTTTGGCTTGTTTCCGCGTTTCCATATCATGCGCTTGGTATCCCTAACCTAAGGAAATTATGGCAGTTTAACCTGATCATCGCGCTGTGTATTTTGATATTCTTCCTTTGCCGGGCGTTTCACGGCGGGATATGGGGGCTGCGGTTCCGGCGCGAGACATATGACTGGACGAGCGGTGGCCAAGTGATCCAGCGCAATGCGCATTATGTGGGGCATGCGTTAAAAAATGACTTGGCGAAGATTGAGTGGTGTACCGCGTTGATGCAGAGCCGCGGCTATCTGGATCATGAATTGGATATCATCAATGGAGCAGTGCTTCATCTTAAGCAATTTGTCAACCGTACGAAGCTCTATGCTCAACAGATCACGCTGATGCCGGAGCTGTGTGCAGTAAAACCACTTTTTCAGAGTACGGTGGCGGAAACCGTGTTTCCGATGGACCGTGATATCATACTGTCGGTTGGAAGGTGCGACGCGCAACCGCTGTTCTGCGACCAGACGCACTTGCGCGAAATGCTTTCAAACCTGATTGACAATGCGGTGAACGCGATGCCGGAGGGCGGTAGGATCGAACTATCCTATTGCTGTCAACGGTGGAAAGCGGTGATTTCAGTAACAGATACCGGATATGGTATGGAGCCCGGGACGCTTCAGCAAGTGTTTGACCCTTATTTTACCACCAGGCAAGGCGGCGGTAATATGGGACTGGGGCTCTATTACTGCTGGAATGTAATGAATGCGCATCACGGCAGCATTTCTGTGAAGAGCGCGCCGGGCCGCGGCAGCACGGTATCCCTTTGTTTCCCGATGCACCGCCAGAACGTCCATAAAGGAGGCGTGCAATGAATCCCATCCGTATTTTAGCAGTGGACGACGATTTGGATTTCCGCTATCTGCTTACACAGATGCTGCTGGGACAGCCAGATCTGGAACTTGCTGCGGTGTGTGCCACCGCGCAGGAGGGCTGCGCTGCGGTTGCCCGCCTACAGCCCGATATTGTCCTGATGGATCTGGAATTGATTGGAAGTTATACAGACGGCGCAGATGCGGCCCGGCGTATCCGTATGCAGACGACCGCGCGGGTGCTCATCCTGACTGCGGATGATAATCCGGAAACTGTCATCCGGGCCAGTGTCCATGCCTTTGCCTCAGGTTATGTGCTCAAAAGCCAGGCTTCCATGCTGCTGCCTACCATCCGCGAGACCGCGACTGGACCGACGCCGCAGTCGCATCTGATCTGTGCAGCGCTGCTGCAGGCGCTGACTGTCGCGGAGCGGGCGGTGTTGCGGCAGATGCTGGGGCAGGAGGTGCAGCTGTATTCATCGGCCAAGACAATTGCCAACCAGCAAACCAGCGTGCTGCACAAGCTGGGCCTTCCGGACCGAAATATGCTGCGGCACATATTTGCCGCCTATTTGTCCTGAAAAGATTTCACTGCGTTCGGCACAGGGGTGTGATCTTCCCCTGTGCCGAACGCTTTTTCAGGATTTAACGAATTCCCATATTTTTTGGGAACAAAACAGCTCAGCAGTATGCTATATTTTTTGTGTAACATGCTGTGAGGCAGTGGGATGCTCCGCGACCGGCGCGGGTGCGCTATGTAGAGCCGCACGATTCTTTGCCCTGGAACCGGCGTCAGATGGTACGGCAATTCGGACCACCGCATAGAAATCCGGGAGAAGGATCATAGAAGGGGCAGTTTTACAGCCCACACTGGAATTTTCCCCAAAAGGAGTTGGACAGACGTGATGCATACGCGAATTCGTACACGAATCATCAGCACACTGCTGTCGGCGGCGATGTGCCTGAGCATGTTCCCAGCACAGGCCTTTGCGGCCACAGTGGAGGCCAAACTGCAGGTGGAAGCGGAGACCCAGTCTCCTATCGTCGTTCTTGACGGGGATGCGGAGACGGCGGAAGGCGCAAAGCTGACGCTGCGCGTGACGGAAGGGCAGCATATTGCGCGGGACTATGACCAGACGCTCTATGTGCAGGTGACCAATCACAGTGCCGTCATGCAGAAGTACTACCTCAGCTGCAATAACAATCATGCCGATCTCTCCATGAACTTTGTCATGGCCGGGGCGGAAGAATCGCCGCTGGTGATTGAGCCAGGTGAGACGCAGACCGTGGAACTGAGCGTTTTTGCCCAGAATGCGGAGGACACGGTGTATACCGTTTCTGTGCAGAGTACCCTGGTTACCACGGGCAAAGAAGTTGAGGATGCGTCTATCGATCTGCCCTTTACCTGCGATCCGGGTGACGGCCAAGTGTCCATTGAGCCGCAGGGCGCGGCGGATCCTTCAACTCTGGTGCAGACCTACAAGATTACCAATACAGGCGGCTCGGATATCGCAGACTTGGGTTTAACTCTGGCGGGGGAAGACGCCAATTACCTGCGTCTGGATCCGCTGGTGGAGAACTATCCGCTGGCGGCGGGCGAGTCGATCACGGTTGAGCTTGTGCCGGATCTGGCCCAAATGAAAGCGGACAACAAAGAGGAGTTGACCGGAACGATCGTGCCCACGGGCGGCGTAGCGCCAACTGTGGCCCGTGCCGCATCGTCCTTCGTCGTGAAGGCGGATCTAGAGCAGGTCAAAACCATCTCTGCTTCTGATTTGGCGCTGTATCAGGAGGGGAACCCCTACTATAACAGCGAATACGCATGGGAAAAGACGAAGCTGACCAGCACGGTTGGGGAAACAACTACCGATCTTGTTGAACTCAGCCAGAAATATTACAATTCGGACGATACGAGCGGCGTCAATACATCTGATGAACTCGATGAAGTGCTGGACAAACTGATCGCCGAAGACGGTACATACGATCTTGCGATTCAAACCGTTCTGCAATATACGGACGAGGACGGTACCCAAAAGGAAGTGGGCATCAATGTGTCGTCGAAAACGGAGATTATCTTTTCGGAAAATGCATCTGCGTCCACAGAACCGGGATTCACATATTACTATTTTGAGGGCACTGACACACTGCGGGTCGAAATGGTGACCTACAGCACCGATGTGCAGGGCTACAATGATCAAATCGCTGCGGGTATCAATGCAGCAAAGAGTGCTGTGTATGTCAGCCAGCCAGATACAGCCCTGCTCGCTCGCACAGCCCGGGCAGCTGAGGGTATCGTGAAAGAAACCTGTGCTGTGGAATTCTCCAAAGCCGGGCTGGATATTCTTGGCGACATAGCCAGTAATGACGGGCATGTTGACTTCACCAGTGTTGTACCTGAAGAGGCGCTGGATAAGATCAAAAACCTGTGCAAGGCCACTGCACCGGTCCGCACCATGGCCAACGTATTGGAGGGGGCAGCATCCGTCAGCGAGTTGGTGGTGGATATAGGAGAGACAGCGGATGTGTGGAACGATCCGGACATCCCCGCCGCAGATAAGGTTGGTTACACAGCGGTCATCACGATGAAGCACACGTTCGGCAACGTCCTCAACACCGCGATTGTTACGACTTCGGCAGGCGTCGGCGGTCTGTTCCTGGACGGCGTCGGCATGGTGCTGGGCGCAGCGTTGGGCTCGGTGGCCGCCGGGTACATCAGCGATTTGATTGAGGAAGATTTGGAGCTGTACAAGCAGCTGTTTGCCCAGATGCGTTTCCAGTCCTTTGGCAGCCAGTGCACCAACCGCGGCTTGCTGAGCAGCACCTTCAAAATGCCGGCGTACACGAGCAGCGACGGCAGCGACGCGCTTTCCGGCGCGCTGGAAGTGCCCAGCATATACGTCTCCAGCCGTCTTTATGACGGCAGGCCGTATCGTGACTATTACGCGGACGAAGAATTCGGCGGCGACGAATATGAACACCATCGTGAAGGAGTCACTAATTACAAGCTCAATGGACAAACGCTCAAGACGCAAGTAGAGCACGGCCTGTCAGAGGCGGCTTTTGCGGAACTGAAAGGGGAAGCCGTCGCCGAGGCGCTGAAGGATGGCGCGCAAAACACGCTGGTGCGCGATTATGCTACCAATGCGGGACACTATTTGGTGGAAACTGACATGAACATTACGGTGATGCCGGAGGCTGATTTTGAACTGGGCTATGTGGATAGCCCGGATGAACTACAGGACGTGCGTCAGCTGCCGGACTTCGCCGTCTTCCCGGAAAATATTGGGCCGGAGAAGGCCTTCATCCTTGATACGGCGAACAAAGTGGGGGTGAGTGTGAGCAATCTGGGCAGCGCAGGCGGCTGGGTCAATGTGACAGCTGCGTGCAACGGGGAGCCGCTCGGCACGCATGAAAATGTATACGTTGCGCCGTTCTCCTCTGAAAAGGTGTTTTTTACCTGCACCCCGACTCAGGAAGAAAATACCATCACGGTTACCTTGGACCGGCCGGAAACCAGCGAGGACGGCTTCCAGCTGAGCACAGAGGAGACCCTTCTCACCAACAATGAGGCGTCCGAGGTCTTGTATGCCCGGGAGCGCATGGTGCCCAAAATTGTTAGCATGCCCGAACTCGTGCGTTTTGAGGAGATCCCGCAATATGTGGTGGAACTGGAGGATGCCCTGGACGTCGCTTCGGTAAAAGTGGAGGTCAATGGGCGGACGTACGCCGCCAGCCTCCAGCAGCTGTCCGGCGATTACGGCGGGAACATGCTGCGGGCGGTTGCCGCTCTGGACGGACAAAACGTAGGAACATATCAAGCCACAGTGACGGTGGAATACTACGCCGCAGAAAACGGGCAGACCGTTACCAAGAAGTTGACACAGTCCGCTGAGGTGATTTTCCAGCAGGATGAGCAAATCATTTTTTATTTGGATTGCCCCTCGGCGTGTATTGATGCAAACAGGTTTACCGTCTTGCAGCGCAACAGCGCCGGTGAACTGGAAATTGCAAGCAATGCCACGATTGGTTTGGGGATGCAGTCCAATCCCAGCCGCTTCACTGTTGAATACGGCCTGCGCACGCCGGATGAGCAGAAAAACTGCTATGTTGTCATCCAGTACAACGAAGACAGCGCCAGCGGTACGCCGGGCGGGATCGCCGTGGCATCGCTGGATGGTTTGGCTGGCCGGACGCTGCCGACCAGCGGTGAAGAAGTCGTAACGGCGTCTATCACAGCTGCTGTCAATAAGCTCAACCTTTCGAAGCTGACCGCCATCAATGGCATGCCGCTTGCGTCCTCTGTTCCCTCCAGCCGTGTGCCGGAAGTGAAGTCTTACGACGGCAAGATCTATTTTTCCGGCGCGGATTCCATTCAGATGCAAGCATCGGTAGATCCGGGAGGGAATGATTGGTTTTATACCCGGATCACCCTCTCAAAGGACAGCCCGGATGTGAACCTGACTGATTTTTATACTGAGGTGGAACTGGGCTTCGATTATTCGACCCTCAGCAGTGCAGGCGTTATGCGGGATGCATACGCACGGCTGATCGATGCAGACGGAACGCCACATATTGTAAACGCCTATGCGCATGCATCTACCTCCAGCGCAAACGTATATCTGCCGGTTCAGCTGGATGCCTACACGGACGCGTATGCAGCGATATTCCATAGAGGTAGTAGAGGGGTTGTCTATCTGTACGCAGACCTGAAGAATACAAAGGAGCAACTTTCTCGAGACACCTGCAAGCAGGTGACTTTCCAGCTGCCAGACGGTGAATCCCCGTTGGACTGCCAGCTTTCGATCACCCGGCAGGATATCGGCAGGGCGCAGACGGTAGAAAATATATCGGAACTGGATTCGATCTATCTCGCTCCCGGCGTCTACGATGTGGAGCTGGACTATCAGGCCGAGGCGGACGGAACGCTTTATACCTATCAGGATCAGCTGAACATAACCGACACCGCCGAAACGATGGTTATTTCGCTGCCCGGTTCCAGCGCCGGATTGGCACGGCGGGCCACTCCAGAATCTGTTTTTGCCCTTGAAGTAAATTGGCCTGCAATTTTCACCGGCGCAGAGCTGTATACCCGGACATCCTCCGGCTGGGGCGAACAGCCCGTTGCGGTACAAAACGGCGGCACCACTGCTCTGCCGCCAGGGACGAATCAGGTGCGGCTTGCTCTGACCAGCGCAGGCTGTATGGCAGAAGTGGTCAGCGGTGTGCCGGAGAATGGCGTCCTGCAGATTGGTGACACGTTTACCGGCACGGCAGCAGCCAAAACCCAGACCTGTACACCAGGCGGTACACTGACGCTGCGCCTCTCCGACCTGTCCAGCGGAAGCGCCTATTTGAAGGGATACCAAGCGAGTGCCGAAGGGGCGGAATTGGCCGGGACTGTAACACTGCGCGGAAGCGAAACATATACGCTCCCCGTGACTGTCTCTGATCTTTCGGAAGAGCTGACTGTAACCTTGCCTCAGGAAATAACAGGGGGTTCTTACGAGTGCGCGGTCTCGCTGCTGACGGAGCAGACGGTCGAGCCTCCGAACGATCCGGATATCCCAGATATACCCGAGGACCCGGACGATCCCGACAACCCAGATACTCCGGATGAGCCCGACACGCCGTCCGGCGGCGGAGGCGGCGGAAGTGCGGCAGACGGCAAGCCTGACGTTGAGGTTTCCGGTACAGGCGGTACAGCGGCAGCTGCAAACAACGGTACTGTGACCATCACACCGGACGAAGGTTATAAGATCAGTACAATCACGGTCAACGGCAAGGAAATCGCTGTCCCATCGGACGGAAAACTGACCGGGCTTAACAGGAATGACAGGGTTGTCATCACCTTCGAGAAAGCCGATACAGAAGGATTGCCTGTTATCAGCACGTTTACTGACGTTGCGGCTGACGCCTGGTATGCGGATGCGGTGCAGTGGGCGGTGGAGCATGGAATCACCGGCGGAACCTCCGCTACGACATTCAGCCCTGACACCTCCTGCACCCGCGCACAGATGGTGACCTTCCTCTGGCGGGCCGCTGGTTCCCCCGAACCCATAAAGAGCAGTACTCCCTTCGCCGATGTGGATGCGACTGCCTACTACTATGAGGCCATGCTCTGGGCCGTGGAGCAGAACATTACATCCGGCACCAGCGCTACTACCTTCAGTCCGGATGCTGTGGTAACCCGCAGCCAGACTGTCACCTTCCTGTGGCGCGACGCCGGGTCTCCTCCGACGGCCTCCGGCAGCAGCTTCATGGATGTGACGGCGGACGCTTACTATGCAGAGGCCGTGACTTGGGCGGCCAGCGAAGACATTACCTCCGGTACCAGTGCCATCACCTTCAGCCCAGATGCCGACTGTACTCGCGCCCAGATTGTAACCTTCCTTTGGCGCTATTGTGTAGGGTAAGAAATGGATGACGGAGTTAGCGGGCTTAGCGGCTCTGTCATCAAGTCTCCAATATTCCAAGGGCGCACTTCTATACAGGGACAAGCCCTGTATCGTGCGCTCTGCGAGGCAGACAGCCCGGACAGCAAATGTCCGGGCTGTTTTGCGTCACTTCGTTCCGAACAAGGGGCTGCACCCCTTGCGCCGCTATACGGCTATCCCTGCGCACTTTGTGGGCAGAGCAATTTGCTGACGCAAACAGCACCGCCCGCAAAGTTTTGAATATGTATCCCAGACCGTTTACTGTCTTTCGGTAGACGGTCTTTTTGTTTTTACACACCAATATTTTAGGAGGTCGTGCACCATGCCCAAACAGAAAATCATCCCGGAGCTGGAAGCTGAAATTGCCGCCAAGGAACGTCAACTTGCCCAGCTCCAGCACAAACAGCAGCAGCTGGAAAACCGCCGCAGCTACTATGAGAAAGGCGACCGCCGCAAGCGGGCGCACCGCCTCATCACCCGCGGCGCGGCCATCGAAAGCGTAGAGCCGCTGGCAAAGGTTTTGAGTGAAACCGAATTTTACGCCTTTGCGGAAAAAGCGTTTGCTCTGCCGGAGGTCAAAAGTCTGCTCATGTCCGCCGTCAACGCCCACAACGCCGCCGGGCAGAAAGGAAAGGGATAATCTATCGCGCTATATCATTTTCATGTGACGCAGATCAAGCGCAGCGCTGGGCAGTCAGTTGTGGCGTCCGCCGCCTACCGTTCCGGCGAAAAGCTGCACAGCGAGTATTACGGTGAGGACAGCGACTACACCCGCAAGGGCGGCGTGGTCTGTTCCGAAATCCTGCTGCCGCCCCATGCCCCGCCGGAGTATGCAGACCGGGAAACCCTCTGGAACGCCGTAGAGAAAGCCGAGCGTGGGAAGAAAGCCCAGCTTGCATACAGTTTTGACATTGCCTTGCAGAACGAATTCTCTATGCAGGAGAACATCGCCCTTGCAAGGCAGTTTTTGTTGGAGCAGTTTGTGAACCGGGGCATGGTGGTGGATTTTGCCGTACACCAGCCGGACAGGGAGGACAGCGGCATCCAGAACCCGCATTTCCATGTGCTGTGCCCCATCCGGCCCATCTTGCCGGATGGAAGCTGGGGCGGCAAGCAGCGCCGGGAATATGTGCTGGACGAGCACGGCGAGCGTATCCGGGACGAGGCTGGAAACTATGTGTTCAACGCTGTGCCCACCACCGACTGGGGCAGCCCCGACACCTTGGAGCATTGGCGGCAGGCATGGGCGGAGTTGTGCAACGCCAAATTTGCGGAGAAAGGTTTGGATTGCCGCATCGACTACCGCAGCTATGAGCGGCAGGGCGTGGAGCAGTTACCCACCGTCCATGAGGGGCCCACCGTCAAGGCAATGGAGCAAAAGGGCATCCGTACCGACAAGTGTGACCTCAACCGCTGGATCAGGAAAACCAACGCCATGCTGCGGGAGGCAAAGCAGAAAATCGCGTCCCTGCTCGGCTGGCTGAAAGATGTCAAAACCGAGATTTCCGCGCCCCAGCCGCCTACATTGGTGGAACTGCTATCCGCCTACTATGACACCCGCAATCAGGGCGCATACAGCGGCAAGGCCAAAATCGGGAATTTGAAAAAGTTTTCGGAAACCGTCAGCTATCTGGAATCCAAGCAGCTCCGCACCACCGAGGATTTGGAAGCACTGCTGAACTCCATGCAGGAACAGATTGACGCGCTGAAAAAATCCGCCTCCGGGAAGCAGGCCCGCATCAAAGAATTGGACGAGCTGCTCCGCATGGCGGACTACTACCAGCAGGGCAAGCCCGTTGCCGACAAGCTGAAAAACATCCGTTTTGATACTTTCCGGCAGAAGTACAAGGCAGAGCATGAAAATGTGCTGCGGACATTTTACATGGCCGAGCGCAAGCTGAAAAATCAGTGGGTGGACGGGAAACTCCCCGTCCATGCGTGGCGGAAGGAGAAATCCAAGCTGGAAACCGAGTATCAGGCGTTACAACAAAAGATAGCTCCCCTGTACGCCGACACAAAAAAGCTCTGGGCCGTCCATTACAGCATCTATCAGGTGCAGCATGAGCAGGAGCGCCAAAACGCCGTTACACGGCAGAAAAAACAGGAAATCGAACACTAAATCGTACACATTTTCAGGAGGCAGTTATGGACAGCAAATTGAAAATCCCACCCGAAATCATAAACAACCAGGACACCCCGGAAGAATACCATTTTTCCAACCCCAGTGACCTGACGAAGCGCAATTTCTGGATCGGAGAGGATGGTCACATTCATGTGAAAAATCTCTCGGCGTTCTGGTTGCCGGAGTTCACCTTGCAGAAGGAGATCGGCGGCACGGTTTACACCGTCACAGGCAGCTATGACGGCACCGAGCCGCTGAACCGGAAGATGGAGCGCATCATGGCCGAAAAGTTTACAGAAAAGATGGAGGATAGCGAATGACAAATATCCGGAATCTTGGTACAATAGAAGCAGCCAATCCTGTACTGGCAGTTGCCCCTTTGAAGGAGGACGCAGAAATGCAGCGGGCAACTGAAAAAATCACGGCTCTCTATTGCCGTCTATCCGTGGAAGACATGAAGGATGACAAGAACGGCGGCAAGGGGGATGTATCGAACTCCATCCAGAATCAAAAAATGATCCTGCTCCAGTACGCAAAAGAGCATCGCTTCCCCAACCCGACTTTCTTTGTGGACGATGGGTACAGCGGCACCAACTACGACCGCCCCGGCTTTCAGGCCATGCTGGCCGAAATTGAGGCAGGAAAAGTGGCCGTCTGCTGCACCAAAGACCTATCCAGGCTGGGTAGAAATTCATCGCTGACCGGGCTGTATATCAACTTCACTTTCCCGAAGTATGGAGTGCGGTATATCGCCATCAACGACCACTTTGACACCATCGACCCCAACAGCACCGACAACGATGTGGCAGGTATCAAGAACTGGTTCAACGAGTTTTTTGCAAAAGATACCAGCCGCAAAATCCGTGCGGTGCAGAAGGCAAAGGGCGAGCGCGGCGTACCGCTGACCACCAATGTCCCGTTTGGATATCTCAAAGACCCGAATGACAGGACAAAGTGGATTGTGGACGAAGCGGCAGCACAGGTGGTCAAGCGTATTTTCCGACTTTGCATGGAAGGGCGCGGGCCGATGCAGATCGCAAAGCTCTTGCAGGAGGAAAAGGTGCTCAACCCCACCGCCTACAAGCGCAGGGCGGGCATCAAGACCCCCAGCCCGGAGACTTCTGATCCCTATCACTGGAACACCAACACCGTTGTCCACATTCTGGAACGGCGGGAATATACCGGCTGTACGGTCAACTTCAAGACCTACACCAATTCCATTTGGGACAAGAAGCAGCGGGACACGCCTCTGGAAAAGCAGGCAGTTTTCTATGGCACCCACCCGGCGATCATCGAGCAGGAAGTCTTTGACAAGGTTCAGGAAATCCGCCAGCAGCGGCACCGCAGGACGAAAACCGGCAAAAGCAGCTTGTTTTCCGGCATGGTCTACTGTGCCGACTGCGGCGCAAAGATGCGGTACTGCACCACCAATTACTTTGAGAAACGGCAAGATCACTTTGTCTGCGCCAACTACCGCAGCAATACGGGAAGCTGTTCAGCGCACTTCATCCGGGCGGTTGTGCTGGAAGAGCTGGTCTGGATGCACATGAAAGCGGTCATCTTCTATGTGACCCGGTATGAGAAGCATTTCCGGGACGCGATGGAACACCGGCTCCGGCTGGCCAGCGAGGAAAAAATCTGCGCCAGCATCAAGCGTCTGGAACAAGCGCAGCGGCGCATGGGCGAGCTTGACCGGCTGTTCATCCGCATCTATGAGGACAATGTGGCCGGGAAGATCACGGACGAGCGTTTTTCTATGATGAGCCAGTCTTACGAGGACGAGCAGACGCAGCTCAAGGCGGAAATCCAGACTTTACAGCAGGATATTGAAGTACAGGAACGACAGATTGAAAACTTGGAGCAGTTCATCCAGCGGGTACACAAGTACGCGGATTTGCAGGAGCTGACCCCTTACGCGCTGCGGGAGCTTGTGAAGGCAATTTACATTGAAGCGCCGGACAAGAGCAGCGGCAAACGGCGGCAGAATATCCGCATTTCCTATGACCTTGTGGGATTTATCCCCGTGGACGAGCTGATGAAACAGGAAACGGCATGACCGAAGCCATGCCGTTCCTGCGAAAACCGATATTGCTTTCTTATGACCCCCGACCGTGTACCGGGCGGAGTTTTTTTGCTATGATAATGTCTGTTGAATCAGCCGTACAGTTTCTCTTACAACCGCCGAAACCGGCGGTATGGTTTTTGACCCAAGACAGAAGGAGCGCCCTATGAAACACCCGGACATTCTCAAACAACTCACACTGGAGCAAAAAGTCGCCCTCCTCTCGGGGAAGGACGTGTGGAGCACCTACGCCTTTCCCCAGGCGGGGGTGCCCTCCATGGTGATGTCCGACGGCCCCCACGGCCTGCGGCGGCAGCTGGGCCGGGGGGACCATCTGGGCCAGCGGCCCAGCCAGCCCGCCACCTGCTTCCCCACCGCCGCCTGCCTGGCGGGGAGCTGGGACCCGGCGCTGCTGGAGGAGGTGGGCCGCGCCCTGGGCCGGGAGGCCGCCGCCCAGGGGGTGCACATGCTCCTGGGGCCGGGGATGAATCTGAAGCGCAGCCCCCTGGGGGGCCGGAACTTTGAGTACTTCTCTGAGGACCCCTATCTGTCCGGCAAGCTCTCCGCCGCCCTGGTGCGGGGCGTCCAGTCCCAGGGGGCGGCCGCCTGCGTCAAGCACTTCGCCGCCAACAGCCAGGAGCTGCTGCGCATGACCAGCGACAGCGTGGTGGACGAGCGCACATTCAGGGAGCTGTACCTCACCGGGTTTGAGATCGCCGTGAAGGAGGGCCGCCCCCTGGGGGTCATGTCCTCCTACAACCGGGTGAACGGCGCTTACGCCAACGAAAATCCCCACCTGCTCACCGAAATTCTCCGGGAGGAGTGGGGGTTCACAGGCATGGTGGTCACCGACTGGGGTGCCTGCAACCGCCAGGTGGACGGCCTGAAAGCGGGGAGCAACCTGGAGATGCCCGGCACCCAGGGGGACAGCGACCGGGAGGTGCTGACGGCCCTGGACCGGGGGGAGATTTCCCTGGACGTGATCGACCGGCGGGTGGACGAGCTGCTGGACGTGGCGCTGGCCACCAACAAGGCCGCCCGAACCGCCCCCAAGCACTTTGACGAGGGGGCCCACCACGCCCTGGCCCGCCGGGCGGCGGCGGAGAGCGCGGTGCTGCTGAAAAATGAAGGCGGGTTTCTCCCCCTGGCCCCCGGGACCCGGGTGGCGGTGCTGGGGGACCTGGCCCTGGAGCCCCGGTATCAGGGGGCCGGTTCCTCCCTGGTCCGCCCCACCCGGCTGGACCGGCCCCTGGACTGCCTGAAGGAGAGCGGCCTCGACGTCATCGGCCACGCCAAGGCCTACCGCCGGAACGGCCAGCCCTCGGAGCGCCTGGAGCGGGAGGCGGCGGAGCTGGCCCGCCGGGCGGAGGCGGTCCTCCTCTTCCTGGGCATCCCCGAGTGCTTTGAGAGCGAGGGGCTGGACCGGGACCACCTGGCCCTGCCGGACAACCAGGTCCGCGCCCTGGAGGCGGTGGCCCAGGCCAACCCCAACGTGGCCGTGGTGCTGGCGGGAGGCGGCGCGCTGGAGCTCCCCTGGCTGGGCCGGTGCAAGGCCCTGCTCCACGGCTATCTGGGGGGCCAGGCGGGGGCGGGGGCCGCCGCCGACCTGCTCACCGGGAAGGTGGACCCCTCCGGCCGTCTGGCGGAGACCTTCCCCCTGGTCCTGGCCGACGCCCCCAACGCCCGGTACTTCCCCGGGCGGGAGCGGACGGCGGAGTACCGGGAGGGGCTGTTTGTGGGCTATCGGTATTACCAGACTGTTGGGAAGCCGGTGGCCTTCCCCTTCGGCTTCGGCCTGAGCTACACCACCTTCGCCTATTCGGATCTGAGCGTCCGCCGGGACGGGGTCTCCTTCACCCTCACCAACACCGGGGCACGGCCGGGGGCGGAGGTGGCCCAGGTGTACCTTACCGGCCCCAGGGACGGGGTGTTCCGCCCCGCTTTGGAGCTGAAAGGATTTCAAAAGGTAACCCTTCAGCCGGGGGAGAGCCGGCGGGTGGCCATCCCCCTGGACGAGTACGCCTTCCGGTGGTTCAACCCCAAGACCAATCAGTGGGAGGTGGAGGGGGGTGCCTACCGCATCTCCGTGGGGCCCAACGCCGGGGACCTGCCCCTGTCCGCCGCACTGGAGGTGGAGGGGACCGACCCGGGTGCGGTGTACGACAAGAAAACCCTGGCCTGCTACTTCTCCGGCCAGGTGGAGGACGTGCCGGACGGGGCCTTCCAGGCCCTGCTGGACCGCCCCATCCCGGAGGCCAAATGGGACCGGAGCGCCCCCCTCACCCTGGAGGACAGCTTTTACCAGCTGTCCTACGCCAGGGGGCGGGCGGCCCGGCTTGCCAACTGGGTGCTGGGCCGCATGGCCCGGCGGAAGGCCAGACTGGGGGAGCCCGACCCGGTGTCCCTGTTTATCCGCAACATGCCCTTCCGGGGGCTGGTGAAGCTGTCCAACGGGCTGGCGGACACGAAATTTGCCCTGGCGGCGCTGGACATGGCCAACGGCCACGGGTTCCGGGGATTTTTCCGGGCCCTGTCCGCCTTTGTCTCCGCCCGGCTGGAGCACCGGCGGAGAAGGAAGCGCCTGGGGCTGTGAGTCTCACTCCACCTGGTACAGCCGCCCGGAATAGGGCGGGAGGGTGATGCGGAGGCCGCCACGCTCCGCCCTGAGGGCCTCCGGCTCCCCCTGGGCGCCGCCCCCGAAGGCGGCGCTGTCGCTGTCCATCAGCGGCCGGAGCCGGGCGGCTTCGTTCATGGCAAGGGCGAGGTCCTGCTCCCGGTCCAGGAAGTTGAACGCCGCCAGCAGCCGCTGGCCGCCCCCCTCCCGCAGGAAGGCGAACAGGCCGTCCTCCCCCCGCCGGAGCCAGGTGAAGAATCCCTCCCCCTCGTCCCGCCACAGGGCGGGGGCGTTGAGGTACAGGTGATTCAGCGCCCTGTGGAAGGCCAGGAACCCTCCATGGAGGGGGTAGTCCAACAAATTCCAGTCCTGCTCCCGGCCCTCGTCCCACTCCCGGAAGTGGCCCAGCTCGTTGCCCATGAAGTTCAGCTTCTTCCCCGGGTGGGCGAACATATAGAGGTATAGGGCCCGGGCCTGGGGAAATTTCCCCTCGTAGTCCCCGTACATCTTCTGCAAAATGGTGGCCTTGCCGTGGACCACCTCGTCGTGGGACAGGGGGAGCAGATAGCGCTCGTTGGCAAAGTAGTCCATGGAGAAGGTGAGCTTCCCCCCTTGAGAGGCCCGCTCCTCCGGCGGGGCCTGGAAGTAGGAGAGGGTGTCGTGCATCCACCCCAGATCCCACTTCAGGTCAAAGCCCAGGCCGCCCTCCTCCGCCGGGCGGGTGACCCCGGGGTAGGCGGAGGAGTCCTCGGCCACCAGCAGGGCGCGGGGGCAGCACTCCTTCAGCCCCCGGTTCATCGCCCGGAGGAACTGGAGACCCCCCTGATTCTCCCCCCGGGCGGGCTCCCCGTTCCAGTAGATGAGGTTGCGCACCGCGTCCACCCGCAGGCCGTCGAAGTGGTACTCCTCCAGCCAGAAGCGGGCGGCGGAGTTGAGGAAGCTGCGCACCTCCCCCCGGGAGTGCATGAAGCTGCAGCTGCCCCAGGCGCTGTTCCCCACGTCGGGGCTGGGGTACTGGTACAGGGCGGTGCCGTCGTAGTTCCACAGGCCGTAGTCGTCCACGGCGAAGTGGGCGGGGACAAAGTCCAGCAGGACGGCCAGCCCCGCCTGGTGACACTGGTCCACCAGGTATTTCAGGCCGTCCGGGGTGCCGTACCGGGAGGTGGGGCTGAAAAAGCCGGTGATCTGATACCCCCAGGAGGAGTCGCTGGGGTGCTCGGCCAGGGGGAGGAACTCCAGGGCGTTGTACCCCAGTGCCTTGACATAAGAAATCAGCGGCTCGGCCAGCTCCCGGTAGGTGTACCAGCCGCCGTCCGGCTTCCGCCGCCAGGAGCCCAGGTGGAGCTCGTAGATGTTCAGGGGGCCCTCCCGCCAGTTTTTGGGGCGGCTCCGCCAGCCCTGGTCCCGGAAGGAGTAGGCGGACTGGTCCCACAGAATGGAGGCGCTGTTGGGGCGCAGCTCCATATAGAAGCCGTAGGGGTCGCAGTGGTCCAGGCGCCGGCCGCCCCGGGTGTAGATGCGGTACTTGTACAGCATGCCCGCCCGGGCCCCGGGGACGGAGCACTCCCAGAAGTTCCCGTCGTGGACCCGCTCCATGGGGAGCTCCTCCCAGCCGCTGAACGCCCCGATGAGGGAGATCTTCTCCGCCGACGGGGCAAAGGTGCGGAACACCGCCCCCTCTCTTGTCAGGTGTCCCCCCAGGTATTCATATGCGTCAAAGGACGCGCCGGTATAAAAGGCATGGAACTCCATGGCGTACCTCCCATGTCAAAGGGTGAGATGGATCGCTTTCACCATACCAGACCCGCCGCCGGATTGGCCAGCGGCGATTTCCTACAAACGTCGGTTATCCGACTCTTTTGCAGAAGAGTCGGCAGAAGGAGGCAGAATTTTGGACCTGCGTGTGAAAAAAACGGAAGGAAGCATCCGGCAGGCCTTTCTGGACCTGCGGCGGCAGAAGCCCCTGGAGAAGATCACGGTGAAGGAGCTGTGCCAGAGGGCGGAGATCCACAAGTCCACCTTTTACAGCCACTACGAGGACCTGTACGCCCTGTCCGACGCCCTGGAGACCCAGGTGGTGGAGCAGGTGATCTTCGGCCTGCGCCACCCGGAGTACGTCTTTGAGCGGCCCGCCCAGTTCACCCGGGAGCTGTTTCAGGGCTATTGGACCCAGGACGAGCGGATTCAGATCCTGTTCTCCGGCAGCCGGTCGGGGCGGATGGTGGAGAAGGTGGAGGAGAGCGTCAAGCAGCTGGTATTCCGTCAGCACCCGGAGTATGCCCGGAATCCGGACATGCACATCTTTCTCAGCTACACGGTCTACGGGGGCTACCACGCCTACATCCGCAGCCGGGACCTCCCCCGGGAGCAGGTGGTGGAGCTCATCAGCCAGCTTTCAGAGCGTGGGAAGGAGCTGCTGGACCAGCAGGCGGGCCGCTCCGCCCCCCTTGCGCCGGAGGAGCGCGGGTGATACAATAAAACCCAAAGAGGTGGTATGCGTGAAGCGCTGTATTGCCCTGACTGGAATCGCGGCGGAGATCAAATAACAGTCAGGAGGTTTTTTGATGGCGATTCCAGAGAAGGAAATTTATCCCCGCACCGGGGACCGGCAGACCATTTACCTGAGGCCGGTGATTACAGATCCCAATATTTCCGTGGGAGATTACACCATGTACAACGATTTTGTCCACGACCCCACGGAATTTCAGACCAACAACGTACTCTACCACTACCCCGTCAACGGGGACAGGCTGACCATCGGGAAGTTCTGCTCCATCGCCTGCGGGGCAAAGTTTCTCTTTACCAGCGCCAACCACACCCTGCGCTCCCTGTCCACCTACCCCTTTCCCCTGTTTTTTGAGGAGTGGGGGCTGGAGAAGTCCCGCGTCACCGACGCCTGGGACAACCGGGGGGACATCACGGTGGGAAACGACGTATGGATCGGCTATGAGGCGGTGATCCTGTCCGGCGTCACCATCGGGGACGGGGCTGTCATCGGCGCCCGGGCGGTGGTCACCCGGGACGTGCCCCCCTACACCATCGTGGGCGGCGTGCCCGCCAAACCCATCCGCCCCCGGTTCGATCCGGAGACCACCGCCGCTCTGCTGGAGCTGCGCTGGTGGGACTGGCCCCGGGAGCGCATCCGGCGCAATCTGCCCGCCATCCAGGCCGGGCGGCTGGACCGGCTCCAATAGGGCCCCCGGGTTTCCCGGCACTTTGGATACATAAAAATGCGCCCCTTCCGGCAAACTAGGCCGGAAGGGGTGTTTTGTATGGAACAAGGCGGAAAGCTGCGCTATGCCCTGTCCGGGGCGGCGGCGGGGCTGACCAACGGATTTTTCGGGGGCGGGGGCGGCTCGGTGCTGGTGCCCCTGCTCACCCGGGTGTGCGGCCTGAGCCAGCGGCAGGCCTTCGCCACCTCGGTGGCGGTGATCCTCCCCCTGTGTGTGCTGTCGGCGGCCATCTACCTGTTCCGGGGCGGCCTGGACATCATGGCCGCCCTCCCCTACCTCATCGGGGGCGCCGCAGGGGGCTGGCTGGGGGGAAAGTGGTTCCGGGGGATGAACATGCCCTGGCTGAGGCGGCTGTTCGGCCTGCTGCTCCTCTACGGGGGCGTACGGTGTTTCCTCCCATGAGCGAGTGGCTGTTCCCCCTGCTGGCGGGGGCGGTCACCGGGGTGCTGTCCGGCTTCGGCGTGGGGGGCGGCACCCTGCTGCTGGTGTATATGACCGTCTTTGCCGGGCTGGACCAGCACCTGGCCCAGGGCATCAACCTGCTCTACTTCCTCCCCGCCGGCCTGATGGCCCTGCCCGCCCATTTAAAAAACGGCTACGTGGTCAAGCCGGTGCTCCTGCCCGCCATCGGGGCGGGGCTGGCGCTGGCCGCTCTGGCCGCCTGGGCGGCCACCGCCCTGGATGTGGAGGTCCTGCGCAAGTGCTTTGGGGCGTTCCTGATTATTGCAGGCGCCATGGAGCTCTTTGGAAAAGCCAGAGCATAAGGGCCTGTGTTCCCGGCCCTTGGGAACACAGGCCCTTTTCCCGCTCAGACTGCCTCCGGCTTGCGCAGGCGCCGCTCGGCCTCCAGGATGTGCTCATAGTTCTCGATCTTCTGATTCAGCCGGTCCAGGGACGCCTGCATATCCGCCATGCGGTCCACCAGCTGGTCCCGCTGCTCCACCAAAATGGCCTTCCGGGCGTCCGCCGTGTCGTCCCCCTGGCGGAACAGGGTCACGTACTCGATGAGGGCCTCGATCTGGACCCCCGCCTTGCGCATGCACTTCATCATCTCAATCCAGCCGCAGGACTCCTCGTCGTAGTCCCGGATACCGCTCTTGCTCCGGGGCACGGGCGGGATCAGGCCGATGCGCTCGTAGTAGCGCAGGGTGTCGGCGGAAATATCAAATTTCTGGCTGACTTCCGCGATGGTCATAACCACATCTCCTCCATCCATTCTGCCGCGCGTCCCTCCGCGCCGCTTCTGGCTCTATCCTAAACCCTGGACCCCGCTCCAAGTCAAGATCAATTTTTCCCCCTCCGGCCCCCGCCCGCATAGAATGGAGGGAAAGGAGCGGATGAATATGGACCCGCTGATCCGGCGGAGGATCTATAACCTCCTGTGCATCAAGAGCATCGTCACTCTGGCCCTCACCGGCCTGTTTGTCTTTCTGGCGGTCACCGGCCAGGTGAGCGCCCGGGATTTTATCACCATTTTCTCCATCGTCATCGCCTTCTATTTCGGCACCCAGAGCCAAAATCCCGGAGACGACGTGCCGCCCGCCGGGAAGACATGATCCGCCTCCCGCCCCGTTTTTCCCGGGGCGGGAGCATTTCTCTGCGTTTTCATCTTTCTTTTTGACGGAAAATCGTGTATGATAGAGACAGACCGAGAGAGCCGCGCCCCTCCTTCGGAGCGGCTCCCATCGGATGTTCTGTTCAAAGGAGGCCGGCGCATATGGATGCTGCCAATGTACACAACAAATTGATCCTGGCCGTGGTCCAGGAGGATGACTATGACGCCACGGTGAGCGAACTGAACCAGAACGGATTTTTCGTCACCATGCTCAGCTCCACCGGCGGCTTTTGGAAGAAGAAGAACATCACCATCATGCTGGGCGTGGAGGAGTCCCGCCTTCCCCAGGCCATGGACATTTTGAAGCGGTGCGCGGGCAAGCGGAAGCAGACCGTCTACTCCAGCGTGTCCATGCCCGCCGCCGGCCAGTACGCCGCGGCCATGCCCTCCATCCCCATGAATATGGAGTTCGGCGGCGTGACCGTGTTCGTCCTGGATCTGGAGCGGCTGGAGAAGTTCTGATTCCATAGATTCTCTCCCCTTCCGGAGGCGCTGCGCGCCTCCGGAATTTTTTGTTCCCGCGGGCTTTTTCATTTTTTCGAAGGCTCCGCAAAATTTTACAGGGTAATTTTGAAAAATCAGTAGGAAATCAGCATCTTTTGTGCTATAATAAGCATATAGTTATATTTATAATAAGCTCTAAGCTATAAAATAGCTGCGGCTGACCGGTGCAAAGGAGGACTGATCTATGAATGAAGCTCTGCTGTTGATGGGCTGTGTGATCTTGCTGTGTACGCTGATGGGGCGGTATCTGGACCGTCTGGCCGTCCCGTCCCTGCTGATCTTTATCGCCCTTGGGATGTGCTTTGGAGAAAACGGCCTGCTCCGAATTCCCTTTGACGACTATGACGCCGCCAACGTGATCTGCTCGGCCAGCCTGATTTTCATTATGTTCTACGGCGGCTTCGGCACCAACCTGAACGCCGCCCGGCCGGTGGTGGTCCAGTCGGTGGTGCTGTCCACCCTGGGAGTGGCCGGGACCGCCGGAGCGGTGGCCGCCTTTGCCCACCTGGTCCTGGGGCTGCCCTGGGTGGAGAGCTTTCTCATCGGCTCGGTGATCTCCTCCACCGACGCGGCCTCAGTGTTCAACATCCTGCGCTCCAAGAAGCTGGCCTTGAAGTACCACACCGACTCCCTGCTGGAGATCGAGTCTGGCTCCAACGACCCAATCTCCTACATGCTTACCACCGTGGCGGTTGGCATCATGGGAGGACAGGACGTGTTTATCCCCCTGCTCCTGGTGCAGCAGATCGCCATCGGCGCACTGGGCGGCCTGCTCCTGGGCAAGCTGGCCATCTGGAGCCTGCGCCGGGGGATGTTCCCCTCGGAGCAGAGCCAGACCATCTTTGTCTTTGCGGTGGTCATCCTCTCCTACGCCCTGCCCACCGTGCTGGGGGGCAACGGCTATCTGAGCTCCTACCTGTGCGGCATTTACATGGGCAGCACCAAGCTGCCCCAGAAGCGCAACCTGGTCCACTTCTTCGACGTGGTCACCGACGTGGCCCAGGTGCTCATCTTCTTCCTGCTGGGCCTGCTGGTGACCCCGGTGGAGCTGCCCTCGGTGCTGCTGCCCGCCCTGGCCATCATGGTGTTTCTCACCTTCCTGGCCCGGCCCGCGGTGGTCTCGGTCCTGATGCTGCCCTTCCGCCCCTCCCTGGCTCAGGTGGGGGTGGTGTCCTGGGCCGGGCTCCGGGGCGTGGCCTCCATCGTGTTCGCCATTATGGCGGTCCTCCAGGGGGCGGAGACCCGCTACAACCTGTTCAACCTGGTGTTCTGCATTGTCCTGCTGTCCATCTCCCTCCAGGGCAGCCTGCTCCCCCGCGTCTCCGCCAAGCTGCACATGATCGACCACACCGCCGACGTAAGCAAGACCTTCAACGACTACCAGGAGGAGAGCGACATCGACTTCATCAAAATCCACCTGGACAAAAATCATCCCTGGAACGGCAAGACCCTGAAGGAGCTCCCCCTCCCCTCCGACCTGCTGGTGGTTATGATCGCCCGGAGGGAGGAGACCATCGTCCCCAACGGCAGCACGGTGCTGCTGCCCGGCGACCTGCTGGTGCTGGCCGCCCGGGCCTTTGAGGACCGGGAAAACCTGTTCCTCCAGGAGATCGTGGTGGAAAAGGGCCACAAGTGGGTGGGCCGTTCCCTGCGGCAGATCCCCACCCGGAGCGACACCCTCATCGTCATGATCAAGCGCGGAAACGAGACCATCATCCCCGGCGGCTCCACCATCCTCCAGGCGGGGGACACCCTGGTCATCGCCCAGTCCTCCGCCGCCCCCGCTCCGGTCTCCGCCTGACCGGACCGTCCCCGCTTTTCCGCACCCGGGAAACTTCTGTCCGCAAAACGGAAGCTCCCGGGTGCTTTTTGTGCAAAGTGCGCCCTTTCACCGCCCATTTTTCTATGTTTTTTAGGGCTTCAAAAGGGTTGCGAAACAGGATGGCTTGATGTATCTTAATTAGTGCTCTTAAAAATGTAAATTTTTTGTTAAACAAATACCCACGGCTCCCTTTCAGCCGGCGCGGCCGCGCCGCTCTGGACCGCCCCGCGGGCGATTTTGGAAAGGATGGTCAACGTATGCTCCGCACCAAGGCGCACCACCAGCTGGACATGTGTCACGGCTCTCTGGCCGATAAGATTCTGCTGTTCGCCCTTCCCCTGATGGCCTCCAGCATGCTGCAGCTTCTGTTCAACGCCGCCGACGTCATCGTGGTGGGGCAGTTCGCCGGTCAGGCGTCTCTGGCCGCCGTGGGCTCCACCACCTCCCTCATCAACCTGCTCATCGCCCTGTTTGTGGGCCTGTCCGTGGGCGCCAACGTGGTGGTGGCCCGAAACCTGGGAGGGCAGCGGCCCAAAATCGTCAGCCGGGCCGTCCATACCGCCATCTTCCTGGCCCTGGTGAGCGGCGTGTTCCTGGGCGTCTTCGGCTTCATCATGGCCCATCAGCTGCTGGTGTGGATGTCCTCCCCGGCGGACGTCATCGATCTGTCCACCATCTATCTGCGCATCTACTTCCTGGGCATGCCCGCCACCCTGGCCTACAACTTCGGCGCGGCCATTCTCCGGGCCCAAGGGGACACCAAGCGCCCCCTCTACTACCTCATTGTGGCCGGCATCGTCAATGTGATCCTGAACCTGTTCACGGTGCTGGTGCTCCACATGGACGTGGCCGGCGTAGCCTCGGCCACCACCATCTCCCAGTACATCTCCGCCGGTCTGATCCTGCGCTGCCTGTCCAAGGAGGAGGGTCCCCTGCGCCTGAATCTGAAAAAGCTGAAGATGGACAAGGTGATTCTGGGCCACATTCTTCAGATCGGCCTGCCCGCGGGATTTCAGGGCATCGTGTTCTCCCTGTCCAACGTGCTGATCCAGTCCTCCATCAACTCCTTCGGCTCCACCGTGATGGCCGGGTCCGCCGCCGCCAACAACATCGAAAACTTTGTCTATCAGGCCATGAACGCCTTCTACCAGACCAATCTGACCTTCACCGGGCAGAACTACGGCGCCGGGGATTGCAAGCGGGTGGACAAGAGCCTGTTCTACTGCCAGGGCTTTGTGATCCTCACCGGGCTGATCCTGGGCAACCTGGCCTACTTCTTCGGCCACCCCCTGGTGAGCATCTACAACTCCGACGAGGCGGTCATCCAGCAGGGCATCATCCGCCTGGGCTATATCGCCCGGACCTACGCCCTGTGCGGCATCATGGACACCATGGTGGGCAGCCTGCGCGGCCTGGGCTACTCCATTGTGCCCATGGTGGTCTCCCTGATCGGGGCATGCGGCCTGCGGATCGTGTGGATCTTCACCATCTTCCAGATGGACCGCACCCCGGAGAACCTGTACATCTCCTACCCCATCTCCTGGATCGTCACCGGGGCGGTACACATCCTCTACTTCCTGTATGTGCGCCGGAAGGCCTTCGCCCTGATCAAGACCGACTCCCACGTGGCGGCCGAGGGCCGGCATCCCGCCGCCAAGGTCTGATTCCTCAACACAGCAGAGCGCGGAGAGGCAATAGCCTCTCCGCGCTCTGCTTGTCAAAAAAGCCCTCCTGCAAGGAGTTCCGTCGTCCGCAGACGACGGAATAAGATCAAATCTCGTCATTTTCGAGGACATGTGCCTCGGAAATGACACCTCTCACGAAATTTTGACCGACAATTTCGCAAGAAATCGAGGTTGAAATTTCGTGCAGCCCTATTCGAAAAAGTGGCTTTGCCACTTTTTCGACAGTCTGAGCGCGGAGAGGCGATAGCCTCTCCGCGCTCTGTCGTTTACTGCCCGCCCCCGAAGGGGGTGTCCTGCTTGTCCATGATTTTCATACGGTGAAGGCGGTCATAAATCTCCTCCTGCTCCTCATCGTCGGAGAAGGTGACGGTGATCACGTACAGGGTGTCCCCTGCCGCCACCTCGCCCAGCAGCTGCCGCAGGGGCAGGTCCGGCTCGGCCTTGTTGGGGATGTCCTTCCACCCCCAGCGGGCCTTGCCCCCCTCCGGCTCCAGGGTCTCCACATCCTTCAGCTCAGACATGTCGGCGTTCCAGTCCGCCGCGCCGTCCTTGTTCCGATAGCCGCTCACCCGCCAGATGGGGCCGCCGCCGTCCTCGTCGATCCAGATGCAGCCGGCATTGCCCAGGCCGTCGTCGCTCCACTCATAGCGGTACACGCCGGGCAGCGGGAGCCACAGCCTCTCATAGCTCTGGAGCAGCTCCCCCTTGTGGTAGCCGGGCGTGAACTCCTCTTCCAGCTCCGGGGCGTCCTCCGGGATCTTGAACGCCCGGCCGTCCATAATGCACAGCTCCCGGTAGGCGGACATGGGCAGGGGCAGCGCCGGGTCCAGCCGGTTAGCCCGCTCCAGGAAGCTCAGCACAAAGCCGTTGATCTGTTCATCGGAGTAGTGCCGGTCCGAGGGCGCAAAGCAGCAGTCCTGCCACATGCGCTTCATGGCCCCGTTCCGATAGTAAAAGGCGTCCTTGAATGCGTTGGGCCACAGGAAAATCCGCCGGGCCAGCTCCTCCGTCCGGCCCTGGTCCAGCTGCTCCTGGAGCCACCCCTTGGAGAAGCGGCCCATGGGGGTGTAGACTGTATCCGGCACCTCCTGGGGCAGATAGTCCTCCTCCCCCCAGAACAGGGGGACGCTCTCCGGGGACTGCCCCAGCTTGACCAGCGCTCCCCGCAGCTCCTGCTCCAGCCAGGGGCCGTAGGTCTCCTGAGACAGGCGCTGGAAATCCCGGTGCTCCCAGAAGCCGGTGCTGTCCACCACCTGAACCTCCTTCAGGTCCTTTTTGCTCAGGGCGTCGATCAGCTCCACCACCGCCTTGTGCAGGCCGGGGCCGCCGGGGACGGTGATGCAGCCCCCGGTGATCTTCCAGCCGCCGAACAGCCCGCTCTCCCGGGTCCAGCCCATGTCCAGATAGCCCAGAGGACACAGGACCACCCGCATTCCGTCCTTCCACGCCCCCAGCTGATACTCCTGGGCCTTGGCCAGCCGCTGGACGCTGCGGATAAACGCGTCCCGGTTGCGGGTCTTTCCCTGAAACGTAATTTCCAATTTCATGCTTTGACTCCTCTCTGACAGCGCTCACATGCACTGGAGGACCAGCCATGCCCGGTCAAACCGCCGGGCCAGGAGATCCTCTTTCCGGATGTAAAAATAGATGCGGCCGCAGTCGCCGAACATGAGTTCAAAATCCCCGGACGCCACCGTATCCAGCTGGAACAGCAGCCGCCAGTCCTGGACGCTGGGCGCGCGTAACGCGTCCCGCTCCTCCTGAGGGACGCTCTCCCAGCTCCCCCCCAGGTAATAGCCCCGGGAGACCAGCTCGCACTCCAGGGTCATGTTGTTCTGAATGATGTCCGGCCAGCCCAGCAGCTGGGAGCGGTTGTCCGGATAGGCGTACCCCAGCTCCCGCCGGGCCTGGTCAAAGAAGCGGTAGTCGTTGGCGGTGAAGGGGTAGTCCAGGGCCAGGCAGGCGTCCTGGAAGTCCGGCGCGTCCGTACCGCCCGACAGCTCCGCCGCCAGCTCCGGCAGGCGGAAGTCCTCCTCCAGGTCCCGGGGAAACTCCGCCGGGGCCACGGGCTCCCCGTCAAACCAGAACACCCGGGCGCAGCCCGCGTCCTTGGGGTCATAGCCCCACCGCTGGGAGCCCAGCTCATAAAAGAAGGAGAGCAGGCCGGTCCTGGGCAGCAGCCCCTCCGGGTCCAGCTCCGCCAGCCGTGCGCAGTCGAACTGGGCCAGGAAGGCCAGAGGCCGGGGCTTCCCCTCCTCGCCGTCAAAGGTCTTCGTCTCAAACACCGGCCACACAAAGCCGGCGGGCACGTCCGGCCGGCCGCCGAATTTGCTGCTCCCCGCCGGCAGGTCCTCCCCGGCCGGGGCGAACCGGGTCTCAATCCGGCTCCGGCACAGGGGTGGTAACACTTGTCTCCAATCCATGTTGCGTCCTTTCCGGGCTCCGGGCGCGGCAGAAGAAAGCCGCCCCCGGTCCCCTTTGGTAAACTGCTTTTTCTATCCTACCACAAACCGGTTCTTTTGGTCAAACAGTCTAAAAATTCATGCCCAGCTTCCCGCCCGGCTGTCAAATCTCTTTTTCCGCATTCTGGCCCGGTTTTCTCTCGCCGCCCTCCCGGTTTTCCCGGCAGAATTTGCATGATTTCCTTCATAGGATATTTTTTCAGATTCCCATCCATGCCAATAATTCAGCAAAATGCCCAATAGCTTTCCATTCTCGAATCCATTATTATGGTATTATGTGGGGTATACTGCCCATTTTGGGCGTTGACCAGGAAAGACGAGGTGTAGAAAACTATGTCCAACGGAATCTCAATGGAGCGCGTGGAGGAGATCATCGACTCCTACGGCTGCCAGCGCCACCATCTCATCGCCATTATGCAGGATATTCAGGCGGAATACAAGTACCTCAGCCCGGAGGTCTTGGAACGCATCGCCCAGAAGCTGGATATCGGCGTGGCCAAGGTGTACAGCGTGGCCACCTTCTATGAGAACTTCTCCCTGGAGGCCAAGGGGAAGTACATCATCAAGGTCTGTGACGGCACCGCCTGCCATGTGCGCAAGTCCCAACCCATCTACAACGCCATCCGGGAGTACCTGGAGCTGGAGGACAAGCAGAAGACCTCCGCCGACTCCCTGTTCACCCTGGAGACGGTGGCCTGCCTGGGCGCCTGCGGCCTGGCCCCGGTGGTGACGGTGAACGACCAGGTCCACTCCAAGATGACCCCGGAGCTGGCCATTGAGCTTCTGGGGGAGCTGCGGAAGGAGGAGGCTGCCCAATGACAAGCGGTACCATTACCCGGGAACAGTTTGAAGTCCGCCAGATCAAGGACAAGCGGGCCCTGTCCGCCCAGAAGAAGCAGGTGCTCATCTGCGCGGGCACCGGCTGCATCGCCGGCGGCTCTCTGGACATCTACGACTATTTAAAGGAGGCCTGCGCCAAGCGGGGCATCCAGGTCCAGGTGGGCCTGCTCCACGAGGACGGCGAGGTGGAGGCCCCCGCCAAGGGGAAGGAGCTCCACCTGAAAAAGAGCGGCTGCCACGGCTTCTGCGAGATGGGGCCCCTGCTCCAGATCGAGCCGGACGGCATCCTCTACACCCACGTCCAGGTCTCCGACTGCGACGAGATCATCGACAGGACCCTTTTGAAGGGGGAGCTGGTGGAGCGGCTGCTGTACCAGCTGGACGGGGTGACCTACGCCAAGCACGACGAGATCCCCTTCTACAAAAAGCAGCACCGGGTGGTGCTGGAGAACTGCGGCTCCACCGACGCGGAGGATATCGACGAGTACATCGCCCGGGACGGCTACTCCGCCTTTGAGAAGGCCCTGTTCGAGATGACCGGCGAGGAGATCTGCAAGGAGATCTCCGACTCCGGCCTGCGGGGCCGGGGGGGCGGCGGCTTCCCCGCCGGCCGCAAGTGGGAGAGCGTGCGGAAACAGCCCCCCGGCAAGAAATATGTGGTGTGCAACGGCGACGAGGGCGACCCCGGCGCGTTCATGGACCGGTCCATCATGGAGGGCAACCCCCACTCCATCATCGAGGGCATGCTCATCGCCGGCGTGGCCGCCGGCAGCGATGAGGGCTACATCTACGTCCGTGCCGAGTACCCCTTGGCCTTCTCCCGGCTGAAAACCGCCATCGCCAAGGCGGAGGAGATGGGGTTCCTGGGGGACCACATCATGGGCACCGACTTCTCCTTCCACCTGCATGTGAACCGGGGCGCCGGCGCCTTCGTGTGCGGCGAGGGCTCCGCCCTCACCGCCTCCATCGAGGGCAACCGGGGCATGCCCCGCGTGAAACCCCCCCCGGACGGTGGAGAAGGGCCTGTGGGCCCGGCCCACGGTCCTGAACAACGTGGAGACCTTCTCCAACGTGCCCCTCATCATCCGAAAGGGCTCCGCCTGGTACCGCTCCATCGGCACCGAGGGCAGCCCCGGAACGAAAGCCTTCGCCCTCACCGGCAACGTGGTGAACACCGGCCTCATCGAGGTCCCCATGGGCACCACCCTGCGGGAGGTCATCTTTGACATCGGCGGAGGCATCAAGGACGGGAAGAAGTTCAAGGCGGTGCAGATCGGCGGCCCCTCCGGCGGCTGCCTCACCGAGGAGCACCTGGACATGCCCATGGACTTCGACTCCCTGAAAAAGGTGGGGGCCATGATCGGCTCCGGCGGACTGGTGGTCATGGACGAGGACACCTGCATGGTGGAGGTGGCCCGGTTCTTCATGAACTTCACCCAGAACGAGTCCTGCGGCAAGTGCGTCCCCTGCCGGGAGGGCACCCGCCGCATGCTGGAGATCCTCACCCGCATCGTCAACAACGAGGGCTCTCTGGAGGACCTGGACCTGCTGGAGGACCTGTCCTCCACCATCACCGAGACCGCCCTGTGCGGCCTGGGCCAGAGCGCCTGCAAACCGGTGCAGAGCACCTTGAAGTATTTCCGGAACGAGTACCTGGCCCACGTGGTGGACAAGCACTGCCCCCACTGCAACGGCCGGAAAAAGGTGCTCCAGATCGATCCGGAGCTGTGCAAGGGCTGCGGCAAGTGTATGCGCCAGTGCCCCATGGAGGCCATCTCCGGCCAGATCCGGATGCCCCATGTCATTGACACGGAGAAATGTATCAAGTGCGGCGCGTGCTGGGGCTGCTGTCCCTTCGGCGCCATTCGGGAGGAGTGAGCGGTATGGCAAACAAAGGAATCATGTACATCGACGGCCAGCGGGTCCCCTTCGACGGGGAGCCCAACGTCCTCTCCGTCATCCGCAAGGCCGGCATCGAGATGCCCACCTTCTGCTACTACTCCGACCTGTCCGTCTACGGGGCCTGCCGCATGTGCGTGGTGGAGGACGAGCGGGGCAAGATCGAGACCTCCTGCTCCATGAAGCCCCGGGACGGCCTGTCCATCCGCACCAACACCGCCCGGCTGTTAAAACACCGGCGGATGATCCTGGAGCTGCTGCTGGCCTCCCACAACTGCTCCTGCACCACCTGTGAGAAGAGCGGCGACTGCCGCCTCCAGGAGCTGGCCATGCGCTTCGGCGTGCGGAAGGTGCGCTTCGGGGACAGCCGGGAGGAGTCCCAGCTGGACGACAGCAGCCCCGCCGTGGTCCGGGACCCCAGCAAGTGCATCCTGTGCGGCGACTGCGTGCGCATGTGCGGCGAGACCATCGGCATGGACATCATCGACTTCGCCCAGCGGGGCTATAACATGCGGGTGTCCCCCGCCTTCGGCCGCACCCTGTCCCAGACCCACTGCATCAGCTGCGGCCAGTGCGCCGCCGTGTGCCCCACCGGCGCCATCACCATCTACAACCAGATCGGCAAGGCCTGGCGGGCCATCCACGACCCCAAGGTGCGCACCGTGGTTCAGATCGCCCCCGCCGTCCGGGTGGCGGTGGGCGAGGCCTTCGGCCTGCCCGCGGGCACCAACGTGCTGGACCAGCTGGTCACCGCCCTGAAGTACATGGGGATCGACGAGATCTACGACACCACCTTCGGCGCCGACTTCACCACCATCGAGGAGTCGGAGGAGTTCCTGGCCCGGCTGGAGGCGGGGGGGCCCTTCCCCATGTTCACCTCCTGCTGTCCCGCCTGGGTCAAATATCTGGAGATGGAGAACCCCAAGTATTTAAAGCACATCTCCACCTGCAAGTCCCCCATGGAGATGTTCGCCTCCATCGTGCGCAAGCACTACCAGGAGAAGGACGCCCAGGACGGAAAGACCACCTTCCACATCGCCATCATGCCCTGCACCGCCAAGAAGATGGAGGCCGCCCGGCCCCAGTTCCAGCACGAGGGCAAGCCCGACGTGGACCTGGTCCTCACCACCCAGGAGATCATCAACATGATCAAGGAGTCGGGCATCCAGCTGCCCCAGCTGGACCTGGAGGCCCCCGACCTGCCCTTCGGCCTGGGCTCCGGCGCGGGCACCATCTACGGCACCACCGGCGGCGTGGCCGAGGCGGTGGTCCGCCACTGCATGCCCGACAAATCCCGGAACACCCTCCGGGCCCTGGAGTACTCCCCCCTGCGGGGCAACGAGTCCATCCGGGAGGCCACCATCCCCGTGGGCGACCGGGAGATCAAGCTGGCGGTGGTCCACGGCCTCAACAACGCCCAGAAGCTCCTGAAGGAGATCGACGAGGGCACCGCCTACTATGACCTGATCGAGGTTATGACCTGCCCCAACGGCTGTGTGGGCGGCGCGGGACAGCCCTACGGCCTCAAGGCCAAAAAGCAGGCCCGCTCCGCCGGCCTGTACGCCACCGACCGGTCCGCCCCCTTCAAGCGGGCGGAGTACAACCCCGGCGTCACCTCCATCCTGCAGAAGCTCACCCATGAGCAGCGCCACGAGCTGCTCCATGTGAGCTATCAGAAATAACCCCTCTCCCTCCTGATTTCCAGGCGCCGCGGCTGCGGCGCCTGGACTTTTTTAGGCTTTTTCACGCTTTTTCAAAGTTTTCCTTGCAATAGCTGCCAAAACCCGGTATGATATACAAAGTCGCCTTTTGGCGCATATTAGAAAAAAACGCGCCGCATTGCCGCGGCGCGAGGAGGTTCTTCAATGCGGACACGACAGTTCTTTGTCTCCGGCTTTGCCTTGTTCGCCATGTTTTTCGGGGCCGGGAATCTGATTTTCCCGCCTTTTCTGGGAAAATCAGGCGGAGAGGACTGGGGCATCGGCTTTCTCTGCTTCTTCCTGGTAGAGGTTCTCTCCTGCGTGGGCATCTATGCCGCCATCCACGGCGGGGGCAGCGTTCAGGCCATGAACAAATCCGTCGGCGCCAAGCCGGGGGTTATTCTGAACACCGCCGCCATCCTCTGTACCGGCGTGTTCATCGCCCCGCCCCGCACGGCGGCCACCACCTATGAGATGGCCGTCCGCCCCCTGTTTGACGGGCTGGGACTGTTCCCCTTCTCCATTTTATTCTTTGTGGTGGTGGTCCTCCTGACCATCCGCCCCAGCCGCCTGGTGGACATCATCGGCAAGTGCCTCACCCCGGTGCTCATCACCGGAATTCTGATCCTGATCGTGGTGGGCATTGCCAATCCCATCGGCCCCATCGGCCCGGCCGCCTCTCCCAACATCGCCCAGGAGGGACTGCTGGCCGGCTATCAGGCCATGGACATTCTGTCGGTGGCCGGCTTCGCCATTATCATTCAGGACTCCATGGTCCAGTCCGGCCTGAAAACCTGGAAGGAGCAGCGCCCCCAGGTGGCCGGCTCCACCGGCGTGGCCGCCCTGCTTCTGGCCGTGGTATACGGGGGGCTCACCTTCCTGGGCGCCACCACCAGCACCGCCTTTGGGGACGGTCTGGACCAGGCCGCCCTCATTGTGGCCATCACCAAGGAGCTGCTGGGTCAGGCCGGAGTGGTGATTCTGGCCATTGTGGTCACCCTGGCCTGCCTCACCACCGCCATCGGCCTCTTCGGCGCCACCGCCTCCTACTTTGAGGAGATGACCAAAGGCCGCCTCTCCTACCGCGCCGGCATCTTCCTGCTGGCGGTCATCGGCTGCGCCATCTGCAACCTGGGCCTGTCCACCATCATCAACATCGCCAACCCGGTGCTGTCGGTGATCTGTCCCCCCTTCATGACCACGGTGGTGCTGCTGGCCTTCCAGAACTGGATCTCCCGCGCCGGCCTCTACAAGGGGGCGGCCCTGGGGGCCACCCTGACCGCTCTGGTGCTCACCTTCCACGACTACCTGGACCTGTTCCCCCTCGTGGAGCTCCTCCCCTTCTATGACTACGGCTTCGGCTGGCTCATCCCCGCCGCGGTGGGCGGGGTGATCGGCGCCCTCCTCTCCAAACCGGTTGGGAAGGACGCCCCCTGATCTCACCACACAGTGAAAAAGCGCTCTGGGCAAAAAGCCCAGAGCGCCTCAGGCTGTCAAAAAAGTCCAAGGACTTTTCCGACAGCCTGAAAAATGCCGTTACTTTCCCGCCGCTGCGCGGCGGAAAAGTCCTCGCTGCGCTCGCTGAACGCCTTTCCAAGCAAGGCATTCAGGGCATTTGATCCCACTCGAGGCGGGCTGCCGCCCCCTCGAGCTCCCCCGCCATTACTCGGGAGGATTCGTCTAAACAGAGGTTTTCGACAAACTGAAGCGCTCTGGGCAAAAGCCCAGAGCGCTTTTTTGGTTCAGCCAAACACCTTCCGGTCCAGCCAGCGCTCCCGCAGCAGGCGGATCAGGAAGAGAACCCCGCGGAAGCACAGCTCGCCGCACATGGCCAGCCACACCCCGGCCAGGCCGATGCGCGGGGCCAGCAGGGCGGCGGCGGTGATCCGCACCCCCCACATGCTTACCAGATTCAGGATGCTGGGCACCAGGGTGTCCCCCGCCCCCCGCATGGCCCCGGCCGAGGCGATGGATACCGCGTACAGGGGCTCTGCAAAGGCCTCGATGCGCAGCACCTGCACCCCTAGCGTCCGGACGGCCGGGTCGGGGGTGAGCAGGGCAAACACCGCCGGGGCAAACCAGAACATGAGGGCCCCCATGAGGGTCATCAGCGCCACCGCCAGCAGCACGCACATCCGGGCAAACCGCCGGGCCAGGTCCCGCCGCTTCGCCCCCAGACTCTGTCCCACCAGCGTGGTGGCCGCCGCCGCGACCCCATAGCCGGGCAGATAGCACAGGCTCTCCGCCGTCACCGCCAGGGAGTTGGCGGCGATGGACACCGTCCCCAGAGGGGCCACGATCCGGGTGGAGGCGATCTGCGCCCCGCACATGACCGTATACTCAAAGGCCATGGGGATGGAGATGCCGGCGGCGGTGCGCAGGCACCGGACGGTGGGCAGCCAGCGCCCCCGCTCCCGGGTCAGGCGCAGCTTTGGGGCGCGCAGGCAGACGGTCAGCAGCATCAAAAGGGCGGTGACCCACTCCGCCATGGCGGTCCCCAGGGCGGCCCCTGTCACCCCCAGCCCCGCCCCCGGCAGGGACAGCCCGGTCCCGGGGATGGAGATGCCTGGGAAGATCAGCAGGCTGTTGAACACCACGTCCTCCCCGCACATGAGGGCGTTGAGCAGGCTGGGGGTGCGCATATCCCCGCTGCACTGGAGCATGCTTCCGCACAGCTGGCGCATCTGCACCGCGGGAAGGGCGCAGGAGTAGATGAAAAAGTAGCTGGAGGCGTCCCCCAGAATCTCCGCCTCGCCCCCCAGCCAGGCGGGCAGCGCCCCGCTGATGGAGGTTCCAACCGTGCACAGCAGAGCTCCCACCACCAGCGCGGCCAGCAGGGCCTGCCGGAGCACGTCCCTGGCCTCCTCCTCCCGGTTCGCTCCGATCAGATGGGCCACCTGGACGGAAAAGCCGGTGGCCAGGGAGATGCACATGCCCCCCAGCAGCCAGGTGGAGGTGGACACCAGGCCGATGGAGGCCGAGGCCCTGGCCCCCAGGCTGCCCACCATGGCCGCGTCGATGTACTGCATGGCCATGGAGCTGATCTGCGCCAGAATGGCGGGCACGCTCAGGGTCAGCACCTGAACAAACTGCTCCCTCCAGGTCTCCGGCGGCAGGCCGGGCCCGCTCTGGGACAGGGCATGCTCCTCCATATTTCGCTCCTCCCTCCCGCTGGGGCGGGCCGCTCCCCTCCGGGCGGCGGACCGCCGGTCCTCTCGCCTCCATTGTAGAGGATGGCGCGAAAAATGTCCAGCGCGCCCTCTGTTTTCCCGGCGGTTTTTGTAAGGTTTGCTTGCATTTCTCCCGCCCTGCGATTATAATGGAGGTGCTTCACCCACAAGGATGCCTGTGCAGGCGCGGCGTGAGCGCGCCAGATTTTGAGGAAAGCAGGGGAAAACATGAAGATCACCGATGCCGAGAAGAAGGCCCTGAAGGGCCGCGGCTACATTATGACCCGGGATGGGGAGCATTTTGTAGGCCGCATTATCACCGAGGACGGGGTCCTCACCAGTGAGGAGCTCATGGTGGCCGCCGAGGCCGCCAAAAAGTTCGGCAGCGGAGCCGTTGCCATGACTTCCCGCATGACCGTGGAAGTCCAGGGACTTACCTATGAGACCATTGAACCCTTCGACCAGTTCCTCAAGGAGCGCGGCCTGTACACCGGCGGCACCGGGGCCCGGGTCCGGCCCATTGTGGCCTGCAAGGGCACCGTGTGCGTCCACGGCCTCATCGACACCCAGGCCCTGGCCCGGGAGCTCCATGAGAAATTCTACAAGGGCTGGTACGACGTAAAGCTGCCCCACAAGTTTAAAATCGGGATCGGCGGCTGCCCCAACAACTGTGTCAAGCCCTCCCTCAACGACTTCGGCATCATGGGGCAGCGGATGCCTGAGTACGACTCCAAGGACTGCCACGGCTGCGGAAGATGTCTGGCCTCGGAGCGCTGTCCGGTCCACGCCGCCCACATGGAGAACGGCGTCATGGAGATCGACCGGACGCTCTGCACCAGCTGCGGCAAGTGCATTGACAACTGCGTGTTCCACACCGTCTCGGAGAAGAAGGCCGGCTATGCGGTCTTTGTGGGCGGCCTGTGGGGCAAGCGCCAGCGGATGGGCAACCGCCTGCCGGAGATCTACACCAAGGAGGAAGTGTTCCAGCTGGTGGAGAAGGCCATCCTCCTGTACCGGGAGCAGGGCTGGACCGGCGAGCGGTTCGGCGCGTTCATCGACCGCATCGGCCCGGACAACTTCATTGCCCAGCTCACCAGCGACGAGGTTCTGGCCCGCAAACAGTCCATTCTGGACGCTCCTCTGCTTCAGCGGGGCGAGAGCCGCTGACCCTCCCGCCGGCGGCGCGCCGGCTGTCATCACACGCTCTGTCCTGCCGACAGAAGGTCCCTTCTGCCGGCAGGGCTTTTTCTTTGGCTCCGCCTTCCGCTTATCCATCGAATACTCTGTGAGGAACCATCTATGAAACGAATTCCGATTCTTCTCCTTGCGGCCTTCGTTCTGGCCGCCTCTCTCTCCGCCTGCGGCTCGCCCGCGGCCTCCTCCAGCTCCGCCGCCCCTTCTTCGGCTTCCAGCTCCGCCGCCCAGGCGTACACCTTCACCGACGACCTGGGCCGGACCGTCACGGTGGAGCGGCCGGAGCGGGTGGCCGCCCTTATCGGCAGCTTTGCCGACGTGTGGTGCCTGGCCGGAGGCCGGGACACCCTTGTGGCGGCGGCCAACGACGCCTGGACCTCCTTCGACCTGGGGCTCAGCGAGACTGTGGCCGACCTGGGCGCGGTGAAGGAGCCCAACCTGGAGGTCCTTCTGGCCGCCCAGCCCGACTTCATTCTGGCCAGCTGCAACACCACGGCGGACCTGGAGCTGGAGAGCACCTTTGAGCGCGCAGGCATCCCGACGGCCTACTTCGACATCCAGAGCTTTGACGACTATCTGAACATGCTGAAGATCTGCACCGGCCTCACCGGATGCCCGGAGAACTATGAGACCTACGGCCTTCAGGTCCAGGAACAGGTGGAGGCGGCCAAGGCGCGCCAGGACGGCTCGGCCCCCACGGTGCTCACCATCCGTGCCACCGGCTCCAGCTGCAAGGTGAAGGGGAGCCAGGATTTCCTCCTGGGAGAGATGCTCTCCGACCTGGGCTGCGTCAATGTGGCGGACAGCAACGCCCCCCTGCTGGAGGAGCTGAGCCTGGAGGCCATCCTGGCCGCCGACCCGGACTATATCTTTGTGGTCCTCCAGGGCTCGGACGCCACCGACGCCCAGGAGACCCTGGAGAAAACTCTCCTGTCCAACCCCGCCTGGGGCGGTCTGCGGGCGGTGCAGGAGGGACGGTTCCACACCCTGGAGCACTCTCTATACAATCTGAAGCCCAATGCGCGCTGGGGGGAAGCCTATGAAAAGCTTGCGGACATCCTCTACCCCTGAGCTCCGCCCGGTGGGGCGGGTGCTGGCGGGGCTGCTCCTGCTCACTCTGCTCTCCGCCCTGCTAAGCATCTGCCTGGGTTCCACCTTCGTCTCCCCCTCTCTGATACCCCAGGCCCTGCTGGGCCAGCTGTCGGGTACGGTGGAGGGGCAGATCATCCAGTTCGTCCGCCTGCCCCGCACCTGCGGCTGTCTGCTGGCGGGGGCCGCCCTGGCGGTGTCCGGGGCGGTGATCCAGAGCGTCCTGAACAATCCCCTGGCCGCCCCCAACATCATCGGGGTCAACTCGGGGGCGGGCCTGATGGTGGTGCTGTGCTCCGCTCTCTTTCCCCAGTCGGTGACCCTCACCCCCCTGGCCGCCTTCCTGGGGGCCTTCCTGGGGGTGCTGCTGGTGCTGCTCATCGCCGAGCGCACCGGGGCCAGCCGTATCACCCTGGCGCTGGCGGGGGTGGCGGTGTCCAACATTTTCAGCGCGGGCATTGACGCGTTGGTCACCTTTTTCCCCGATGCGGTGCTCAGCTATACCGACTTCCGTATCGGCGGGCTGAGCAACCTGTCCATGGACCGGATTGTCCCCGCCTTCTGGGTGGTTCTAGTTTCTCTGATTCTGCTGATTTCCCTCTCCGGCGAGATGGACATTCTCGCCCTGGGCCGGGAGACCGCCCAGAGCCTGGGGCTGCCGGTGAAGCCCCTGCGCCTTGTCCTGCTGGCCCTGGCCGCCGCCCTGGCGGGTGCGGCGGTGAGCTTTGCCGGGCTGCTGGGCTTTGTGGGCCTCATCGTCCCCCACATCATGCGCCGCACCGTGGGGGAGGACAGCCTTCCCCTGCTGCTGGCCTGCGCCCTGGGGGGCGCGTGCCTGCTCACCCTGTGCGATCTCCTGTCCCGGGTGCTGTTCGCCCCCTATGAGATCCCGGTGGGCATCGTCCTCTCCCTGGCGGGCGGGCCCTTCTTCATCTGGCTGCTTCTGCGGCAGAGAGGGGGAAGAATCTCTTGATTCAGCTGGAACATATCTCTGCGGGCTACGGCGGCCCCCTGGTGGTGCAGGATGTGAGCCTGGACCTGAAAGCCGGGGAGGTGCTGGTCCTCCTGGGGCCCAACGGCTGCGGCAAGAGCACCCTGCTGAAGGTCATCGCCGGCCTCCAGCCCCCCGCGGGCGGGCAGGTGCTGGTGGACGGCCAGCCCGCCGCCCGCCTCACCCGGCGGCAGCTGGCCCAGAAGGTCACCTATCTGCCCCAGTCCCGGAGCGTCCCCAACATCACCGCCTACCGCATGGTGCTCCACGGCCGGTTTCCCTATCTGTCCTACCCCCGGCGGTACCGCCCGGAGGACCACGCCGCCGCCCGCAGGGCCCTGGAGCAGGCGGACGCCTGGGAGCTGGCCCGGCTGCCCGTCCAGACCCTCAGCGGCGGCCAGCGGCAGAAGGTCTATCTGGCCATGGCCCTGGCCCAGGACACCCAGACCATCCTCATGGACGAGCCCACCACCTATCTGGACATCCAGCACCAGCTGGACCTGTTGGCCTTCTCCCAGGCCCTGGCCCGGGAGGGCAGGGCGGTGGTGCTGGTCCTCCACGACCTGTGCCTGGCCCTGCGGTTCGCCCACCGGGGGGCGGTGATGGAGGAGGGACGCCTCCTCCAGACAGGCACGCCGGAGGAGCTGTTCTCCTCCGGAATTTTGGCCGAGACCTTCCGCACCCCCCTCAACCGCATCCGGACGGAGGGGGGCTGGCGGTACTACTACGATTGAGAGGAGCCCGGGGTATGGTCTGCTTTCCCCTGTTTGTTGACCTGAACGACAAAACGGTCCTGGTGGTGGGCGGCGGCCCGGTGGCGGCCCGGAAGGCCCGGGTGCTGCTGGACTACGGCCCCCGGGTGCTGGTGTGCGCCCCCCGCGTTGTCCCCGAGCTGGAGCAGCTGTCCGGGGCGGAGCTGCTGCGGCAGCCCTTCGTCCCGGAGCTGCTGGAGGGGGTCTCCCTGGCGGTGGCCGCCACGGACGACCGGGTCCTGAACCGCACCGTGGCCCAGCTGTGCCGGGAGCGCTCCATTCCGGTGAACGTGGCGGACAGCCGGGAGGAGAGCACCTTTCTCTTTCCCGCCGTGGTCCGCCGGGGGCGGCTGTCGGTGGGGATCTCCACCGGCGGGGCCAGCCCCGCCGCCGCCGCCCACGTCCGCCGCACCCTGGAGGAACAGCTCCCCGAATCTCTGGAGCCCATCCTGGACTGGCTGGAGGAGCAGCGGGAGGCGGGAAAGGATGCCCTGCCCCCGTCCCGGCGGAGGCGCTGGTTCTCCCGCCTGCTCTCCGCCGCCCTGGAGAAGGGGCGGCCGCTCACTTCCAAGGAGACCGAATCCCTTTTACGCCAGTTTTGTGAGGAGGTATTGCCATGACCCAACCGTCAGGCCGCGTCTATCTGGTGGGGGCCGGGTGCGGCCCCGCCGGGTGGATCACCCTCCGGGGATACCGGCTGCTCCAGACCTGCGACGCGGTGGTCTACGACGACCTCATCGCCCCGGAGCTGCTGGACGCCGTTCCGCTCCAGGCCCAGAGGCTCTATATGGGCAAGCGGCTTGGCCGCCACTCCGCCCCCCAGGAGGACATCTCCCAAACGCTCATCTCCCTGGCCCAGGCGGGGCACACGGTGGTCCGCCTGAAGGGGGGCGACCCCTTCGTATTCGGCCGGGGGGGTGAGGAGATCCAGGCCCTCCAGGGGGCGGGCGTCCCCTTTGAGGTGGTGCCCGGGATCTCCTCCGCCATCGCCATCCCCGGCCAGGCGGGCATTCCCGTCACCCACCGGGGGCTGAGCCGCAGCTTCCACGTGATCACCGCCCACACAAAAGATGGAGTCTCTGACCAGCTGGACCGGCTGGCCGGAGTAGAGGGCACCCTGGTCATCCTCATGGGCCTGTCCCAGCTCCCCGCCATCGTCCAGCGGCTGATGGCGGCGGGCCGGGCCCCGGACACCCCCGCCGCCGTGGTCTCGGGGGGCTGCGCCCCCCACCCGGCCGCCGTCCGTGCCCCGCTGGAACAGCTGCCCGAGGCGGCGGAGCGGGCGGGGGTCCTCCCCCCCGCCGTCATCGTGGTGGGGGAGACCGCCGCCCTGGACCTGTCCCCCACCCTGGCCCGCCCCCTGGAGGGGGTGCGGGTGGCCCTCACCGGCACGCCGGCCATCCAGGCCCGCCTGCGCCGCCCCCTGACTGATCTGGGGGCCCGCCCCTTCTCTCTGATGACCACTCAGGTGGTGGAGCAGGAGATCAGCTTCCACTGGAGCCTCCTCGCCCAGGAGCCCAACTGGGTGGTACTCACCAGCCAGAACGGGGTGGAGTGTTTCTTCCGGGCCCTGGACCGGGCGGGGGTGGATCTGCGCGCCCTGGCCCCCTGCCGCTTTGCCGTCATCGGCCCCGCCACCGGAGCCGCCCTGCGCCGCCACGGGATCTCCGCCGACCTGTGCCCGGAGGTCCACACCACCCAGGGGCTGGCCGGCGCCCTGCTGGAGCGGCTCTCCCCCGGCGAGCCAGTGCGGCTGTTCCGCTCCCAGCTGGGCTCCCGGGAGCTGTACCGCCGCCTGGCGGAGCGCTTCCCGGTGGAGGACGTCCCCCTCTATGCCCTCCGGCCCGACAACACGGACCCGGCCGTCCTCCAGGCCCGGCTGGGGGAGGCGGACTATCTCCTTTTCTCCAGCGCCAGCGGCGTGGATTTCCTGCTGGATACCGGCGTCACCCCTCCCCCCTCCCTCACCTGCGTGTGCATCGGCCCGGTGACCGCCAAGGCCCTGGCCGCCCGGAGCAGCGCTCCCTTCCTCACCGCCCCCGACATCTCCGCGGAGAGCGTGGTTCAGACTCTGGCGGACCACGCCGCGCAGTCCGGGAGGATATAAGGACGCTCCCAGCTTCCGCACAGCGTCAAAAAGACGATAAAATATCCGCCCTCCAAAGTGGGGGCGGATTACATTGATACGCAAAACCCGCAGTCCTTGGAATACAAAGACTGCGGGTTCAGAGGGGCCGGTTGAAATCGATATTTGGGATTGACAGGACCGCTTCAGAAGAACCACCCAACCGGCCTTCTGGCGGTTGGCGCGGGTGCGCCGTACCAGCGTTTTCGCCGCAGGCGAAAACCTTGGCGCAGGGATGGCTTTGCCATCCCGAGCATTCAAATACCAAAGGGTGGAGCCGCCCTTCGGGCGGCGAAACCCAAAACAAAAGGGCATCCTTTCGGATGCCCTTTTGTTTTGGCGCAGAAGGAGGGATTCGAACCCTCGCTCGGTTTAACCCGACTACTCCCTTAGCAGGGGAGCCCCTTATAGCCACTTGGGTACTTCTGCATGGCTGCAAGTCGTCAACACATCTTTACTTTTGCCCGGAAAAAAGTGGCGGAGAGAGTGGGATTCGAACCCACGGCTCTTGACGAGTCACCGGTTTTCAAGACCGGCTCCTTAAACCACTCGGACATCTCTCCTCGTCTTTTCAATCAGAGGCGAGTAATATGTTATCATAGCAAACGGGTTCTGTCAAGTATAAAATCCTGGAATCCGGCACAAATCTGTCAAATGATTTCCAAACCGGATCAGCCCTATCTTATGCCGGTTCCGCCCATCCTATCCTCAGCCCGCTCCCGGCAGAAGCGCCGGGGACTGCGCCGCTCCTTTGGGTCAGTGGGGAAAATCCCTCGATTTATCTTGAAATTCCCTCCCTTCTATTGTAGAATAAATCGGATATGCTCAAAACAGCACCCGGCAGTCTGGAGAGGAGGCGCGTACAGTGAGCATGACAGTCATTCGGTCGGTGGACCCCAGAAGCCCGGCCCATCGTGCGGGCCTGCGCCCCGGTGAGACCCTGCTGGAGGTCAACGGCCATCCGGTGGCGGACGTGCTGGACTACAAGTTCTACACCTACGACCCCAAGCTCGCTCTGGTCCTCCAGGAGCCCAATGGGAACCGCCGCACGGTGCGGGTCCGCAAGGAGGAGGGGGAGGACCTGGGCCTGGAGTTCGAGACCTACCTCATGGACCGGGCCCGCTCCTGCGCCAACAACTGCATCTTCTGCTTTGTGGACCAGATGCCCCCCGGGATGCGGAAGAGCCTGTACTTCAAGGACGACGACGCCCGGCTCTCCTTCCTCATGGGCAACTACCTGACCTTAACAAATCTGTCCCAGCGGGAGGTGGAGCGGATCATCGCCCTGCGCATCTCCCCCATCAACGTGTCCGTCCACACCACCGACCCGGAGCTGCGCTGTGAAATGCTGAAAAACCGCCGGGCCGGGGAGGGCATCGCCATCATGCGCCGCTTCGCCCAGGCCAGCATCACCATGAACTGCCAGATCGTCTCCTGTCCCGGGATCAACGACGGCCCCGCCCTGGACCGCACCCTGCTTGATCTGGCGGACATGGCCCCGGCGGTGAACAGCATCTCCGTGGTGCCGGTGGGGGTCACAAAATACCGGGAGGGCCTCTACCCCCTGCGCCCCTATACACAGCAGGAGGCCGCCGCCCTCATAGACCAGGTGGAGGCCTTTGCCGCCGCCCATAAGGCGCAGCACGGCACCTCCCTGGTGTGGTGCTCCGATGAGTTCTACCTGCTGGCCGGGCGCCCCCTGCCCCAGGAGGACTACTACGAGGAGTTCACCCAGCTGGACAACGGGGTGGGCATGCTCCGGCTGCTGCGGCAGGAGTTCTGCCGGGGTCTCAATCTGATGGAGCCCGAGGAGATGGAGGGGACCACCCCCTTCTCCATCGCCACCGGCGTGTCCGCCGCCCCATTCTTAACAGAATTGATAGGCCTGGCCCGGGAAAAATGTGGTAAAATAGAGGGTACGGTGTACCCCATCCGCAACGACTTCTTCGGGGAGACCATCACGGTGGCCGGCCTGGTCACCGGCGGCGACCTGATCGCCCAGCTGCGGGGAAAGCCCCTGGGGGAGCGGCTGCTCATCCCCCAGAACATGCTCCGCCACGGGGAGCGGGTCTTTCTGGACGACGTGTCCCTGGACGACGTGGAGCGGGAGTTGGGTGTGCCGGTCACTCCCGTGGCCCAGGATGGGTACGAGCTGTTGGACGCCATGTGCGGCCTGGAGGTCCCTCCCATGGAGCAGGTGCAGCTGCGGGAGGAGACGGAATACTTTCAATATAGATAGGAGTGATGAGATAGGAGATAGGAGTTTGAGTTACGGGGAAATATCTCCTATCTTCTATCTTCTATCTCCTATCTCCTATCTCAAACGAAAAAGGGAAGTGATTTTATGAAGCCTTTAGTCGCCATCGTGGGCCGGCCCAACGTGGGCAAGTCCATGCTGTTCAATAAATTGTGCGGCCAGCGGCTGTCCATCGTGGAGGACACCCCCGGCGTCACCCGGGACCGGATCTACGCCCCCTGCGAGTGGCGCAACCGGGTCTTCGACCTGGTGGACACCGGCGGCATCGAGCCGGGCACCGACGACCAGATTTTATCTTTTATGCGGGAGCAGGCGGAGATCGCCATCGCCAACGCCACGGTCATCGTCTTTGTGTGCGATGTAAAGACGGGGATGACCGCCTCCGACCAGGAGGTGGCCAACATGCTCCTGCGCTCGGGCAAGCCTGTGGTGCTGGCGGTGAACAAGGCCGACCAGGTGGGCCGGGAGAATCCGGACATCTATGAGTTCTACAACCTGGGGCTGGGGGACCCCATCCCCGTCTCCGCCGTCCACGGCCACGGCACCGGCGACCTGCTGGACGCCTGCTTCCAGTACTTCCCCCCGGAGGACGAGGAGGAAGAGGAGGACGACGTCATCAAGGTGGCCATCATCGGCAAGCCCAACGTGGGCAAGTCCTCCCTGGTCAACCGCATCCTGGGGGAGGAGCGGGTCATCGTCTCCGACATGGCGGGCACCACCCGGGACGCCATCGACAGCTACTTTGAAAATGAGAAGGGCAAGTTCTGCTTCATCGACACCGCCGGCATGCGGAAAAAGTCCAAGGTGGACGACCGGATTGAGAAGTTCTCCGTCCTGCGCTCCACCATGGCCATCGAGCGCAGCGACGTGTGCCTCATCCTCATCGACGCCCAGGAGGGGGTCACCGAGCAGGACACCAAGGTGGCCGGCCTGGCCCACGAGGCGGGCAAGGCCTGTATCATCGTGGTGAACAAGTGGGACGCCATCGAGAAGGACGGCAAGACCATGGACAAGATGCGACAGGAGGTCATGCGGGATTTAAGCTACATGACCTACGCCCCCATCGTGTTCATCTCCGCCCTGACGGGGCAGCGGGTGGACCGGCTCTTTGACCTGATCGTCTATGTGAACAACCAGGCGGCCATGCGCATTACCACCGGCATGCTCAACTCGGTGCTGGCCGACGCCACCGCCCGGGTGCAGCCCCCCACGGACAAGGGCCGCCGTTTGAAGATCTACTATATGACCCAGGTGGGCATCAAGCCCCCCCACTTCGTCTGCTTCTGCAACGACGCAAGGCTGTTCCACTTCTCCTACCAGCGGTATCTGGAGAACCAGATCCGCGCCACCTTTGGCCTGGAGGGCACCCCGGTGCGGCTGACCATCCGGCAGAAGGGAGAGAAGGAGTGATGTTAGACCTGACTGCAATTTACGACTGGGAGGTACAGCTGTGGGGCTGGGCGCTTTTTGTGGCGGTAGTGGCTTATTTCTGCGGCTGCTTCAACGGAGCGGTGATCGTCTCCAAGTACATTCTCCACGATGATGTGCGTACCCACGGCAGCGGCAACGCGGGGCTCACCAACTTCTACCGCACATTTGGCGGTCCCCTCACCTTTGTGGTGATTTTGTGCGACGTGCTCAAAGCTGTGGCCGCTATCTCCTTCAGCAAGCTGATTGCCGCCCCAATCATTGTGGTGGGCAGCGAGACCATCGGCTTTGCCTTGGCGGAGTATTGGGCGGGCCTGTTCTGTCTGCTGGGCCACATGTTCCCCTGTATGTTCCACTTCAAGGGGGGCAAGGGCATCCTCTCCGGCGGCGCCATCGCCATTATGATCGACTGGCGCATCGCCCTGGTGGTGTGGGGCGGCTTCCTCCTTCTGGCGGTTCTGACCCGGTATGTGTCCCTGGGCTCCTGCTGGGCCGGGGCCAGCTTCCCCTTCGCCACCTGGTTTGTCTACCACGACGTCTTTTTGACTGTGTTCGGCGCCTGTTTGGGCTGTCTGATCCTGTACATGCACCGGGGCAACATCCAGCGGCTGCTCTCGGGAACAGAAAACAAGTTTTCGCTGCACCACAAGAAAGAGTAAGGAGTGGAAAGTGAAGAGTGAAGATATTAAGTTCGCCGGAGGCGAATGATTTGAAACCGTCCGGCTCTGCCGGACACCGCATCTCCACTCTCCGCTCTTCACTCTCCACTCTCTAAGATAACAGAGAGGGAGGAAGAATCTATGAGAATTACGGTAGTGGGCAGCGGCGGCTGGGGGACGGCCCTGGCCCTGGTGCTGGAGGAAAACGGGCACGATGTGACTCTGTGGTCTCACCGGCCTGAGAAGGCGGAGGAGTTGAAGCGGACCCGGGAGAACCCCATGCTCAAGGGAGTGCGGCTGCCGGAGTCCCTGCATCTCACCGCCGATCTGAACGCCGCCGGCGAGAGCGACGTGGTGGTGATGGTCACCCCCTCCTACGCGGTGCGGGAGACCGCCGCCAAGCTGCGGGGGATCGTGAAGCCGGGGACGGCGATTGTCTCCGCCTCCAAGGGCATTGAGCGGGGAAGCTCCCTGCGCCTGTCCCAGGTCATTGATCAGGAGTTGGGCGGAAGCTGCCCGGTGGTGGTGCTGTCCGGCCCCTCCCACGCGGAGGAGGTGGGCCGCCATATCCCCACCGGCGTGGTGGCGGCGGCGGAGCGGCTGGAGCACGCGGAGCTGGTCCAGGATCTGTTTATGAACCCCCGCTTTCGGGTGTACACCAGCAACGATCCCATTGGGACGGAGATCTGCGCCGCCCTGAAAAATGTCATCGCCCTGTGCGCCGGGTGCACCGACGGTATGGGCTGCGGGGACAACACCAAGGCCCTCCTCATGACCCGGGGACTGGCGGAGATGGCCCGGCTGGGGGTGGCCCTGGGCGGGAAGAAGGAGACCTTCACCGGCCTGGCCGGGGTGGGCGACCTGATCGTCACCTGCTGCTCCATGCACTCCCGGAACCGCCGGTGCGGCATTCTCATCGGCCAGGGCAAGCCGGTCCAGCAGGCGCTGGACGAGATCGGCGCGGTGGTGGAGGGCTACTACGCCGCCGCCAACGCCCGGACCCTGGCCCAGAAGGCCGGCGTGGAGATGCCCATTGCCCAGGCCGCCTATGAGGTGCTCTATGAGGGCCGGGACCCCAAGCTGGTGGTCATCGACCTGATGGGCCGGGCCAAGCGCTCGGAGCTGGAGGAGTCCTGGTCCTGAGTGCCTGGCCCCCATCCCCACCGCCTCCGAAAAAGCGATAAAAAAACTGGACCCGAAATCGGGTCCAGTTTTTCATCTTGTCAAAAAACCTCTGTATAGGTGAATCCGCTCAAGTTAGGGCGGGGGAGCTCGAGGGGGCGGCAGCCCGCCTCGAGTGGGATCGAATGCCCTGAATGCCTTGTATGACAAGGCGTTCAGCG